>NZ_AFWT01000018.1 GCF_000224065.1 Thiorhodococcus drewsii AZ1 | reverse complement strand
GGATCCCCAGATCCTCGCTCAGCGCCACGCCCTCAACCAGGTCGCACGCGACCAACACCCCGAACGCTGGAGTGGGCCAACGCGCAACTGGACGCCGATTACGGTCGTCTCCCTCAACCCGGAGCGCGATCTGGAACANACCCCCGTTAGATCACGCGGTGTGACAACGATGCAGGCGACAACTACCTTGACAATTACCGCATGCGCTGCCACGGAACGCCACGTGCCCCAGTGATTTCAGGCCATCCTGGCGATAGCGCTTGAAGTGGTTGCGCACCGTATTCGGGTCGATCTGTAGCACCTCGGCGATTTACTCCGCTGTCCAGCCGGTCGCGAGCAGAACAACCGCCTTGATCCGATCAGCCTCGCGTTTATCGCGCGTACCTCGGTGGGCCGCACGCAGTTCCGCGAGTTGCTTATCAGTGAGGTGGTAGTCAGGCATGGCGAAGATTCTACAGATTCGGTTGAGTGTCACAAAATGCCTGTCCGCAAAAAACTCAAATGAGAGCGGTATACATACTCGCTTTTTGAATAGTTCGGGGACTTGACAATGTCGGAATATCACATTAAACGGCTATAAAATCAGGACGAAAATCCCCGGACACGTGATATTCGTATCTAATAGCGTGCTTTGCATCGACTGCAACCTGCACCAAGACTGATTGAAAGAAAGGATCTTCTCCAAATTCATATCTTGCCACCCGATCTGAAGCCTGCAGCCAAACCTCAGTCCGATCATATGACTCCCAAGGAGTCAGAGGCATCTCAGGCATATAGACGCATGGCACTCTCATACAGTAGAACTGAATTGCCACTAACGCGTAAACACGATCTACTACTGACGGCGAAAGCCGCGACAGGTCGGCGACATCCGAAAGCAGCTGGTAATAATCCGCCAAAGACTTCGGCTCATGGGTGAAGCCGTGCCCCGAATAATGAGCTTGCCCAGCCAATATCACAGGGATACCTTGCGACGCAAATTCTATACCAGCAGTTCCCGTAACAGTAACGATCGCATGCGTGAAATCAAAAAGCGACTGATTATTGATATCGGCAGGAGCGAGAGCAATATGCGAATAGCTCGCAAACGCCTCGTACACCATTTCAGCACTGACTTTCGAATTGTAATATTTATCATCGGGATGCGGCTTGACGACCCAATTAACTCGATCAATCCCAATGACGTGAGTTAGCGTTTGCTTAAGCCATTGATAATAATCGTCAAACAGCCAAGAACGAAAACTGTGAGGAGCATCTGGAAAGGTATGAGAGAACAATACGACAATCGGTTTTTTAGGATCGATTCCAACCGCCTCACAGAATTCAGTCCTAGTGTAAAGCTTGCGACTATCTTCATACGCCTCCGAATACCAGAGCGCCATCCCACTCCTTCCGGCGCTGCTTGCATTTGAGTTAAACTGATTAGATAGATGCTCTTTTCCTTTAGCGACTACATGATCATGATGAACATCCCAAAAATAAGCGAATTCGCGCGCATCCACAGCCCGCTGATTCTCCTGCAACTCATCTGGCCGCGTATATTTTCTCACCAATAGAGGACTAGGTTTCTTCGCGTAAACAGGAACCTCATGAGACACAGAGACACGCGCAAGGATGCCAAATCGCGTATAAACAGTATGACCAACGACTGTAGCCACAACGCTATTGGCACGATAAATCGAATTATATATTTGATAATACCCTATTGCGCTTATTGCGGACTGCAACAACTGATCATCGAGCCGATCAACTGTGACATTACCAGTATTTCGCAAGTACATATCATAGATCAAGTCACCCACGCGAATATCATTAACTTTGAGTTCGAGCAAGGCGTTACGAAGTTCAGAGCCAGAACCCTGCAACGCCTCGTACATGGATAACTGCTGCGCCTTTGTAATCAACTTACCAATATCTTCCTCATAATAATAATCTGTAATGCCATAAGATTCTGCCAGCGCATGCATATAGACATCTTTTCGATTAGGAAGAATAGCCTTTATATTGCAGCCATAAATCTGCTGCAGATATTTTGCAAGCACCGCATTAGCAATAAAATAACCCGGATGACCGACTAACAATTCTACTATGACGCACTGATCTGAACGAGTCGGCTGAATCTTTGCCCAACGCTGTGTGTTGTGCAGCAGAAACAACCTCAGGGCTTCGTTTTCGGCCTTATTCTTTGCCTGCCGCTCCTCATCAGAAATGGTGGCGGGCTGCTCTTTCACTTGGATGAATTTCGCGCGCTCTTTCTCGGTGAATATCGAGCCTGACCAAGCCTCTCCGTCTCGCGTGAGTTCCAGAACATAGCGGTCGCGATCCGCTTGCCCATGGTTATTGAGCAGTTGAAATCCAGGGAAAAATTCACTAACACCCTTGATTAGGTGATCAACATCCTCATACGACCAAGCTGTAGTCGTAATCCAGCGACCGTCGACCGGTTTCGCACCCTGTTCATGCAAACGGCACTCAATAATGACCCGTTTACAGGACTTCGCGATTAGTTCTGCATTCCGTAACACCTGTTGGGTGTGATGAAGCACAGAAAACAACATCACCGTATCAAAGCTGCCCAACTCCTCGGCCCGATCAAGGTCGACACAGTCGAAGGTGATGCCGTCACCGCGGATATTGGACA
This sequence comes from Thiorhodococcus drewsii AZ1, assembly GCF_000224065.1. GTDB lineage: Bacteria > Pseudomonadota > Gammaproteobacteria > Chromatiales > Chromatiaceae > Imhoffiella > Imhoffiella drewsii. The sequence continues at coordinate 118,841 of NZ_AFWT01000018.1, read as the reverse complement.
GCATCTTCGCGCCGCGAATGACACAAGGGTCAAGATCGATGCCCTTGACCTCACATTCTCGACTGGCAAGATAGGCGCACAAAAGCCCTGAGTTACAACCGACATCAAGCACCCGCTCACCAGGAAAAAAGCGCACGAGATCCATCAAACGCATACGAGCTTCAAGCGTACGTTCACCATGGGCGACGATATTGGGCAAATCGATCGTATGGTAGATCTTGGACGGGTTAAGCGTGGTCTCGGCCGATCTGAAGAGCGTTGTCTGGCCGATGTCAATTCGCCCCTGATCAAGCCTGGATAGAATATCCTGCTCCAGCCGAATCCCAGGGAAATAATTAAACAAACCATTGAACTTGAATCGAGAATACTTGGCACGAACCCGATCATCAGCCCAGCGCAGAAAATCGAGCAGTGGCATCTCGATTTGCGGCTGCTCTAGCGGCTCGGCTTGATCGTAATCGATCAAATAACAGACCTGGGTTTCGGGACATAGGCGAATGTTGTCAGGCTTCAGGTCGGCATGAAACCAGCCCAGTTTTCGCTGCTCCTCCATCGTAAACAGCAAATCTTGGAGGCCCACAGCAGGCTGACTTGACAGGTAGGGCAGCAAGAGCGCTGGCAAGGTCTCGGAAGCCCCTTTCGGCAAGCGGCACACGTCTACCAATGTGCTAGATTGAACACTCCCCACACCATGCAACGTTGGGCAGCTAATGCAACCAAGCCGGTTGAGTTCGCGAATGATCTCCGCCTCTTGAAGTAAATTGTTGCGTTTGAGTGGGTGTGGCTCCAATTCGATTTTGACGAACCAGCGTTGATCTGAGGATCGCCCAAACAGCGCATAATCGGTATAGCCTAGCGGCAAAACCTCCAGAATTTTTCCGTCATCACAATCGATTACGAAGGAGCGATTGCTTCGACATGGAAGATACTGAAGGTCGGCGATCGGAAATTCCAAGGGAGTTGTAACACGTGGCGGCGTTGGCAATGGCCGTGATAGCAGATTGCTCTTACGGTTCGCAGCCGAAACGCGGCTCGACAATTCTCGCCATACCTCATGGTTCGGATTATCCGAGTGAAGAAATTGGCTATCCGCGCCGAAACTGATTGATTTCCCCAAACGCATTGCGCAAAGCGCGAGCCGCGTCTCCATAAAGAACGAGCAATTCGGATTCTGCTTTATTCTAGATAACCGTGGCAGGTGCGATTCTGTATCGATGTAGCTGGTACCGCCCGAGCACAGCTCAAGGGTTTCCAGTAATGCTGCGTTCAGCCATTGGGAAATATCACCCTGAGCGACGGAACGATGGTCATAGTCCGCAAGCGGGGGCAGAAAAGGCCAGTTCAAGACAGATGGCGCATTTTCCGGACGCAGTTCAATTTGGGTTAGAGGTTCCAGACACCCCACAACCGATCGATATAATCCGAGTTGGAAATATACCCTCCCCAACAGAAGGCGCGTTGAAACCGGAACATCGCCAAGCGCATAAATCTTCTCTAAATCATCACGACAAACTTGCAGGCGCCGATAATTATCCGCGACGAACTGCATGTCTTTCTGCAAGGACAGATAAGAATCCAATGCCTGCTCATAAGCCAGCCAGATTGGCTCCGCCGATTTTTTTTCTTGCCATTGCGCTAAAAATGGTTGCGCAAATGGCAAGTCAGCGAATTGGTCGAGCCAAACTAAACCAGAATCAGACATAGCGACCGTCCATCTCTTAACGAAACCTAGGCTGTTTTACAGGGCAACCATACTCTCGCATGAGAGGCCCTAAAAATCATATAAATGAGAGCAGCAGCTCTTAAAAGCTAAAATCCGGTCTCTCCAAAACGTCCAATGCCTCTCTTAGGCTTGCCTGCAGCCAATCCGCAAGCCCTCCTTCAACCATGCGATGATCGAAGGATTCGATCGGAGCTAGAAATGGACGATTGATCTGGATCTGCAATTCCTTTGGAAGCTGCTCTGCCAGCCAGGGCATAACCTGCAATAGTTGATCGATCGCATCAATTGCCGCCTGGCGGTCACCCAAATCGGCATTGAGTCGAATCAACGCGAGACCGGTTCCAATATGCCCGTCTCCGCTGGCAGCTAATTCCTGAAACTGCTTAAGCGATTGACGTATCGCGTTTTTCTGTTCGCTCAAGGAGCCGGACTGCTCGCGCAGTTCTAGATATCCATTCAACGCCTGCTCGTAAGCAGCCCAATATTTATCTCTTGAGTGATCGGCAATCTGCCAGCCGATAAGAAATGGCTGCGCATAAGGAAATGATGCAAGCTTTGCCGACCAGGGTATTGGGTTCATAAGCACTCTCGATAAGATCGATTCAAAAAAATATCATGACGAAATGTCAAGATCGAGGATCCCATCAAAACCGCCAACAACGATAATCACAGGCGATCCTGTACCAAGCGATCCTCACAAGCGCAAGCATCTAGAAAGATCCTATTATGCGCGTCAAATCATCAAGTCCGCTTGCCTCAGCCTAGCTGCGATTTGGTCTCGACAGGCAAACAAACTCCGATGCCGATCGATATCCTCTGCGCGTTCGTCTTCAAGCGGAACCAGCAAACCAAGACTTGGTATTGGCCGATAGATGCTCATATCCAGCCTGGCAAAGGCTTCAATCAATTCCACTGCTCGCTCTTCATCTGGGGTGATACCGAACATGACCAAGGGATCCTGCACGGAACAGAACTCCATACCCCCGCTGAGAATCGCGGTTGTATCGACTGATACATCCAAGCGCAGAAGATCGATCCTAGAACCGGCAAGGCATTCAGGATCCGAGAGACAATCATCAAGTGAAAGCATCTGCACCCTCTCGGTAGAGGTGCCGTTTCCCCGACGCGAGGCAGCGCCATAGGTGTCGACAGGAATATCGACTTCACCCGTACTATCCGAGAGCCCTTGCGGAATCAAGGTCACCAGGGATTCAAGGCGATTGTCCCTGATGCTACGGTTCAAAAAGCTACGCGACTCAGCGATCGGCTCCAAGGCAACGACCCTCCCCTGCCCTTGCATCTGCTTGGCTATGCTCAGGGCATAGACACCATAGCCTGCGCCGACATCCAATATGCTCATTCCCGGCTGGATATAACGGCGTAGAAAAGCGAGCCCCGGATCAAGCCAGTCACCCTGCTCAAGTAGGACGTAGGTTGTCAGGCAATGAATATCCGAGGGGACGTGGATGCGAAGCCCATCCTGGATGGTAACCACCAGCGATTCTTGTTGCGCGGCTGAAGCGGTTACGGCAGCAGGGGCTATACACTCAGACGGCTTGGCAACAGGATCCTCCCGGGTCTCGATTCCCTGCCTCTGCCGATCCTGAAAGGCCGTATCGATCAACTCCCGTAGTTCGCGGGTCAAGGTTAGATCCAACCCGATGGCCTCTGCCCGATCAAGTACGACTTGCGCCTGCTCCGGTCGCTGAGCGATCAGAAAACCCTGAGCAAGCCCCAGCCAATAGCGGCTCGTGTCCGGCGCAAGCTCCAATGCCCGCTGTAGATGCGCCAAGCCCTCGTCGATCAAACCCTTTTCGAGCGCTAGAAGACCTAAATAGTGACTAGCCTCGTCGTTATCGGCGTCGATTACCAACAGCGCACGGTAGATGTGCTCAGCCGCATCAAGCCGCCCATCCGAATGATGGGCGATGGCGTCACCGAGCAATCCTTCAGTCTTTGTCATGGGAATATGTCCAGGCTGATCCTGTGATTAACCGCAACCATCCATCGCCTAGCGTCCACGGGCCGATACCTCGAACACTCGCGGCTGATCTCCCTGGCAGAAGATACGCCACATCTGACGGAAGGCAACCTCTAGGGTACGAGTAAAGGTCAGTTCGTCACGCAATGGACTCTGCTCGACACGCCGACGCAGATCCGCGCGTAGCGCGCACAATCGATCCTTGTCCCCCGATAGGTCCTTGGAAATTCGAATATATTCCTCCTCGGAACCGGCGATGAGATCGGTCAAGCCAACCCGCGTCAGTAGGCTTGCGCCAACCCGAGCGACATGACGATCACCGAGCAGCGTGATGACTGGAACCCCCATGAAAAGCGCCTCACAGGTCGTGGTGGTGCCATTGTAGGGATAGGTGTCGAGAGCGATATCGATAACGCGATACGATGCCAGATGCTTCAGATAACCAGACGCGCGGGGCAAAGTTTCGAGACGCTCCCTGTCAATGCCGTGTTCGATGAAGTAGGCAACCACGCGCCCCCAAACATGGCCTTCAGTCGTTGTCGGCGTCTTGAGAACAAGACGCGCATTCGGCACCGCAAGCAGCAAATCGCACCAAAGCCGCAAGGTTGTAGAGGACACCTTAGCGAGATTGTTGAAGGATCCGAAGGTGATCTGGCCACGCTCACGACACGGGAGCGGACCGACATCGAGCGTGAAAGCGGAGTCTAGGGGGCGGTAGCAAAGAAACCCCTGTGGCAAACGAATCAGGCGCTCGGAATGATAGACGTCGGCATCACCCACCGGATCGGTCACTTCATCCACCAGTCGATAATCCATTGCCTGAAGGCCCGTGGTATTGGGATAGCCGACCCAAGTGATCTGCACCGGTGACGGTCTCGCGGCAAATGTCAGCAAGAAATTTCCATCCGTGTGGCCGCTCAGATCGATCAAGATGTCAATCCGATCGGCGCGGATGCGATTGGCGAGCGCACGCGCGCCCAAGCCAGCGCACTCAACCCAGACGTCGGCCAATTTGCGAAATGTTACAGTGACCTCATCCTGCCGAAGGCTTGTCATGTAGCAATACGTCTGGCAGACACGACGGTCGAGTCGTTCGAGTATGGGCAGGATAAAAAAGGCCACGGAATGATGGCGAAAATCACTCGACACCAGACCAATACGCAGACACCTTTCGGGATTGCGATCGATCGCCGACGAAGGAGGCAACCGAAAGACCGACGAGGCCTGATGTCGATCGAAGGAGAGGTGTTCCGCGTAAACCTGATCGCGCGAGACGGCATCCTGATAGTTCAGACACAACAAACGGTTGTGCCACGCCTCAATCAGGTTGGGCTGAATGCCCATAGCCTGACGATAACAAGAGGAAGCGGTCTCCAGATCACCTTGATCCTTGAAGACATTGCCGCGGTTGGTCAGAGCATCCGCTGATTCTGGTTTGACAACCAGCGCCGCGTCGAAACTCGCCAATGCCTCCCTGAACCGTCCACAATTCTGTAGAAGAATACCGCGTTTGTTCAACGCATCGACATCGTCTGGCCTGATATTTAGAAGATGGTCGAAACTCGCAAGCGCGTCCTCGAAACGCCCCATCCGATATAGAGTCAAGCTGCGATTGGCATGAACCTCGGCCGAGTCCTGATTGATGAGGAGCGCCTGATCGTAGCAGTTAAGAGCCTCATCGAAACGGCCGAGATCGCTTAGGGCAGCCCCCATGTTGGCGTAGGCGAGAACGAATCGAGGATCGATGTCCAAGACACGCTGGAAGCAACCCAATGCCTCACTAAGACGCCCAAGATGCTGCAGGGCGGAGCCTAGAGCATTGATACATTCGGCATCTCCAGGAGCTAACCGATTCGCTGCCAACAAATGAGGAAGAGCATCCTCATGCCGATTGAGTTTGACCAGGGTGGTTCCCAGGATTTTCCAGCCAAACATGGCCCGAGGATACAGATTGACCAGTTGATGGGCGGCGATCTCCGCCTCGACATAACACCCTTGATTGAACAGCCGGATCACGGCGTCTTCTTCCGAGAGGCTGGGAGACAAGGGCTTATGCTTTTTTAACCTCGCACCATCATCCGATAGCACTATATCAGCCGACTCCCGAGACCCGTTCGTCAATTTCTTGGAGTGTTTTTTTTTTCGTGCTCTTTTCTCGTCATGTCGGGTTAACGGCGAATCAGAGACTACGGATTCGTCTCCCGAGGCTGGATTCTCAGGATAGGAGCCATCTAGGTTCCGCTGCTCTGAATTATGACGATACGTGACCGTTTCATCGCCAACCTCGAACAAGCGTGGAGGGTCGCCCTCGCACCAGATACGCCACATCTGACGCAATGCCTGCTCCAATTCACGCGTAAAGCCGATCTCGTCACGCAGAGGATGTGTGGCAAGACGGTCACGCAACCCGGCTCTCATCTTCTTCAGGCTCTCAGGGTCACGCGCCAGGTCCCTAGCGATCCGGATATAGTCCTCGGTCGACTCAGCGATCAATTCGGGTAAACCGGCGTGGGTCAATAGGCTTCCACCAACCCGCGAGGCATGGCGGTCACCCATCAGGCTAACCACGGGCACTCCCATGAACAGCGCCTCGCAGGTCGTTGTGGTACCGTGATAAGGAAAGGCATCGAGCGCGATATCGAGACGCTGATACTGCACGAGATGCTCCATATAAGAAGGCGCGCGCGGCAACATCTCGACTCGATCTGTTGCAATACCCTGATCCGCCAAATAAGCGACCAGTCTATTCCAGACATCGATATCAGAAGCCGTATGCGTCTTGAGCAGAAGCCGTGCGTCCGGCACGGCCTTCATAACGCCACCCCAGAGATCGAGTGTGGTATTTGTGATCTTGGCGAGATTATTGAAAGATCCAAAAGTGACTCGATTCCGCTCCAGGCAGGGCGGCAAACCGACAGGCAAGTCCTCTCCGCTCGTCCAGGGCCGATAGCAAAGAAAACCCCGAGGGAGACGAATGAGCTTTTCGGAGTGAAACGCATCCGCCTCACTGACAGGATCGGTGATTCCATCGACGATGCGATAATCCATGGCTTTGAGACCAGTAGTATTGGGATAGCCGATCCAGGTAATTTGAACTGGGGCCGGCCTGGCGGCAAACGCCAACAGCGCATTTGGGCTGGTATGGCCATTCAGATCCATTAGCAGATCGATTTCATCCGCCCGTATACGCTCAGCGAGTTCCTGGTCGGAAAGACCAGAACATTCGAACCAGGCATAGGATGCCTGCTGCAACGCCTGAGTGACATCATCCCGCCGGTGACTTTTCGAATAACAGAAGACTTGAAACTGATCACGACTCAGATTTTCCAAAACTGGTAACAAGAAAAAGGTTACTGAGTGTAAACGTAAATCCCCAGACACAAGTCCCAACCGCAACACCCGGCCCGGATCCTTGTTCCGCGTCGAAAGCGGTGGCAGCGGCACGACTTGAGACGCTAGTTGTTGCTCAAAAGCTTGGTGCTCAGCGAAAATCCGAGCGGGAGAAATACTGGAATCATAATTTAGACAAAGCAGAAGATTGCTGTAAGCTGCTTTGAGATCGGGTTGGCTTTCTAGCGCCTTGCGATAACAGGAAACAGCATCATCCAGCAAGCCTATATTTTTGTAAACATTACCTAAATTGTTATGCGCCTGGGGGTAAATCGGAAGTAGTTCCAAGGCCCGAATTTGGCTATCCACCGCCTCGCCAAGGCGCCCGAGTTCATCCAATGCCACCCCTCGGTTACAGTGAACTTCAGGGTTTTCCGGGTTGAGATCCAGCGCCTTGTCATAGCACTTCATCGCCTCGTCAAAACGATTCGTATCCTTATATGAGGTACCAAGATTGATGTGTGCTTCAACATAATCCGGATTAATCTCTATCGCCCGCTTGAAACATCCTATGGCCTCCTCGAAACGGGATAGGTTTAGCAAGGCATAACCCAAATTATGGATCGACTCATCTTCCTCTGGGCAGAGCCTGATCGCTTCAAGCAAATAGGGAATCGCGGCCTCGTTCCGCTCAATTTTCACGAGAATAGTTCCAAGCGCTTTCCAACCGAACATTGACGAAGGATAACGCTCAGTAAGACGTCTCGCGGACTGTTCGGCTTCGGAGTAACGTCCATCTTTGAACAATCGCAGAACGCTAGCGCAATCATTAGTAGTCAAGCCATCATTCGGAGCATCTCTCAGCACCAGCTCATTTTTCAATCGCCGCAACGCACTCAAACCGCCACCCTTACGCCTGACCTGCTTCTTCTTGCGCTTCTTCTTCAATTTCTCTGGGGGCTTTGTTTTTAGAGGTGAAAGGACGCTTGGAATGTTATTCGGAACATTATGAGCATCCTCAACCTCAAATACCCTCGGCGAATCTCCGGCGCACCATATTCGCCACATTTGGCGCAAAACCTGCTCGAACATACGAGTAAAACCCAATTCATCACACAACGAACTGGACTCGAAACGTGCTCGCATTGTCATGCGCAGTTCGCTCAGACGTTCCCTATCGGTTGCTAAGCTCACTGCAATACGCACATAGTCATCTGCAGAATTTGCAATCAAACTAGGTAAACCAACCTGATTCATCAGACTGACACCCACACGTCCAGCATGACGATCACCCGCAAGCGTGACCACCGGCACCCCCATAAACAGCGCCTCACAGGTTGTCGTGGTACCCTGATAAGGATAGGTATCAAGCGCAATATCGATCTCTCGATACTGGCTCAAGTGCTCTAAATAAGAAGGCGCACGGGGCAAAATCTTGACACGGTGCGAATCGACTCCGCGCTCGGTAAGCCGACCGAGCATATAATCCCAAAATCGAGTATCCCTAACACTATGACTCTTGAGTACCAGGCGAGAATCCGGCAGGGCCCGCAACACGTTGCCCCAGAGATCCAGCGTATCCGGTGTCAGCTTAGCGATATTATTAAACGACCCGAAGGTGATGCGCCCTATATCAAGACAGGGAAGCCCAGAAACAGACAGCGACGCTCCCGTATTCCAAGGGCGATAACAGAGAAAACCTTGAGGGAGACGAATTAGACACTCTGAGTGGAACGCATCGGCTTCACCGATAGGATCCGTCATCTCATCGACCAGCCGGTAGTCAATGGCGTTCAAGCCGGTCGTGTTTGGATAACCGATCCAGCTAATCTGTACTGGTGCGGGCTTGGCGGCAAAGGCAAGAATCGCATTCCCCTCCGAATGACCACTAAGATCAAACAACAGATCGATTTGATCTGAACGAACACGGTCACCCAAAGCAGCTGCGCTCAACCCAGATGCTTCAACCCAAATATCCGCCAGCCTACGAAATATTTTGGTAATTTCGTCACGCTTCAGAGAAGTGATATAACAAAATATCTGAAAATTCCGCCGATCAATATGTTCGAGAACGGGAAGCAGAAAGGAGGCCACAGAATGCTGACGGAAATCACCGGACACAAACCCAATTCGCAACTGACGATCAGCATCCTCAGCGACTGAAGCAATAGAGGCTAATTGCTGAATACGAGAACCCTGATAACGCTCAAACTGACAATGCTCAGCAAATATCTTTTCGCGCGAGATATCCGACTGATAATTCAGGCAGAAGAGTAAATTTTGCCTTGCCTGAAGCATTTCCGGTTGCACGTCTAAGGCTTGACGATAATAGCCCAACGCCTCTGCAATAAAACCTTGATCCTTGAAAACATTACCGCGATTGGTCAGGGCAAAGGTGTTTTTCGGCTGAACAGCCAGAATGGATTCGAAGCAATCCGCAGCGGCATCGAGGTGCCCCAGATCCTGCAACACAAGACCCTTCAGGTTCAGAGCATCAAGATCGTCGGACTGTATCCTCAAAACATTGCTGCAAGCTTCAAGCGCTTCCTCAGACCGATCGAGTTCTTTCAATAACAAACCACGATTACTGTGAGCCTTGGCATAATTCGGTTGAAGATTGACTGCTCGAGCATAGCTTTGCAATGCCTCTTCCATGAACCCCATATGCTGCTGAACGAGCCCTTGATTATTCCAAATCTCTGCACTGGCAGGCTCCAGATCCAAGGCATCGCGATACATCTCCAGCGCCTTATCGAACTGATCCAGCCCTCGATAGGCTCGGGCTAGGCTGTTGAGCACCTCCGCATCCGCTGGCGTTAAACGCCTTGCCGTTTCCAAAACCTCCAAGGCAGCCGGATACCTGCCATCACGCACCAGTAGTGTCCCGAGGACTTTCCAAGCAAAGCCGTCATCCGAACTTTTCTCTGTCAACTTACGGGCAAGAATTCTAGCTTGCAGTAACTTCCCCCTCCGCAACAGATCTAGCAACTGATCTTTCATGCCATCGACTGATGGCTTACTCTCAACCAAACGAGAAAAATCACCATTTTCCAACTTGGATGAATCGTAAATTATTGTATTCTTCAGTGCGGATATTTCTTCCGACGCAACACCATGCGAAGATGCCTGATCAATAGCAATCAACGCATCTCGCTGCCTGTCAAGACTCATCAAAACCCGCACAAGAGAGACTCGATAGATGAGCGTCTGAGGTGAATTTTCGACTGCGGTTTGCAGATGGGTCAGCCCAGCCTCTGCGCTGCCGCTCGCAACGAGTGCAACGCCAAGATTATGATTTGCCTCCGGGTTATAAGCGTCGAGCGCAATCACCGCTCGATACAGATGCTCAGCCGCCTCTTGACACCCAGAATCCTGATAGGATTTTGCCTTTGCTAGAATCTCTTGGAGCGTCATTAACCTCTATCCCATCCCATTACACACAAGTCTAAAATTCCTTTATAAATAATATTTTAGCGAAGCGGTGACAGAGCACCGGAATCCAAGTCGAGGCATACAAGATCAACAAGTTACGGTGTCGGTTGAACGCAAAGACCTCGGCAGCGGGACTTGTGTGTAATGGGATGCCTCTATCCCGGACATCCAACATCGAAATCAGTTTCAGCCAGACATTTTCTTGACAGCGACAACCCCGTAAGCAGAATCCAGCGAGCGTTTTTTCCCTCCCCCTTTCTTAGATCCGGCCCGCAGATCTTCTAACGATCGCCCCAGCGCCCCCTTTCTACGGATTGCCTTCATAGAAACGCAATGTTCAATTTCACGAATAGATTTCAGCTGATCTAACAGAACCCGATCAGTTTCACCTAAAGATCCACAATCAATAATCCCCTGGACCATTAAGGCACGCTGCTTCTGAATTCTTTTGACCATCACCCAATCATCACCAAGCGCCGCATCTCGCATCTGCAGCGTAGCGGCATTCAGATCAGCGATTAAACGCGAAAGACTGGCCATTATAAATTTCAATCTCTTTGAGCAGCACAACACAAACCACGGCCAAAACACTATATCACATATAGTCAAACAGGCTCATCTTAGTGACCTGAGTATAGGTTTGCTGAGCGGCTTCCAGGACAACCTGCTCCATTTTAAATCTACTAATTGCCTCAGCATAATCAAGATCTCGAACATCAGACAGCGTCGAGTTCAGATCGAGTTTTCGCTGACTATTCAGATCCGTCTGAACATCTATTGCATTTAGCCGCAGACCCGCAGAAGTCCTCACCTCATTCATCCTTTCGAGACTGGAGTCGATGTTATTGAACGCAATATCCACCGCCCTGGAAAGAGTCTCTCTACCTGCACTATCGGTGGCCAGAGGTGCCTCGAATGCCGTTGCGATTGAGTCAAGGGTTTCGAATATGCTAACGTAACGCGCTGGACGAGAGGTCACTGTATCTCCATCTTCGGGAACACCAGAAAGCGTTACGCTACGACCCGCGAATTGGATCGGAAAAGGTAAAGCCGGATCGAACACCACATCCTGGATCGGCTGATCGCTCTTATCCAGGACAACAGATGAACTCGCAGCATCGAAGACCGTATATTCCATATCGTTCGTCACTGTATTCAGTTTGAACTCGATATTAAAAGTTCTATCGGAATTCGGGCCATCAAAGCCAGGGCCATAATCCACAGACTTTACATATTCATCGTAATCGGTGACTGCAGTTTCCGTAACAACCAGCGAACCAGTATTGTCTTCAGCGGGAAGCGCCTCGATCAGCTTTCCACTCTCTTCCGGAATATTCATAAAAATCGACTTTCCGGTATCACCGACCTGTATAGACCGGGTCCCGCTGATAGCTACGTTGCGCACGGAACCTTCGCCATCAGCCCCGACATAGGAAACCTGACCATCGCCATCAACGGCGAATGGCTGAACGAACGATTCCGTCCCAGAAAACAGGTACTCTCCGTTCGAATCCTTTGAGTTAGCAAGACCTAAAATACCTTCGCGCAGCTGACGAATCTCGCTCGCAAAGGTCATACGATCAGCTTGATTATAGCTATCGTTATTTCCGAGAACGATCAACTCTCGCGCACGCTGCAGATAGTTTTCATAGCTATTCAGTTGCGCCTCCTCTTGCTCTAGGCGCGGCTGAGCCAGATCTACATTACGCTGGTATTGCTCCGTCGCATTGATTGCCGCCGATAGCTGAACCGAAACGGTCGCTCCACTCGGGTCGTCGGATGGCGTCAGAATACGCTGCCCAGTCGCCATCTGAAGGTTCGTATGGTTCAGATTCGACTGCGCCCGCTGCAGCGCCGAGAGGCCAGACTGAAAAATTTGACTGGTCGATAGACGCATGACTTTCTCCAAACATCAACGGACGACGTTGAGGATTGTATCGAACAGGGTTCTAGCAACGGAAATTACTTGAGATGACGCCTGATAGGCCTGTTGATAGCGGATCAGGTCGGCCGCTTCCTCGTCCAAATTGACGCCCGATAGGGCATCTCGCCGAGCCTGCGCAGAAGCGAGCAAATTTTCACTCGAATCACGTATAACTTGAGCCCGTTTCGTTTGGGTGCCCACATCCGCTATAATATCGGTATATCCTCCCTGAATAGTCGTTTTTTCTTCGATTAGACGCTGATCCTGAATATCAGCCATCGCAACCATGTTGCGGTTATCGCCTTCATAGGTGTCGTTGCGGCTAACGATAAACCGATCCTGGTCCGCTGGCGTACCTGAAACCGTCAACTCCCATCCATTAGCGCTGATAGTCGTAATTCCGTCGGTTGTGCTGACCAATGGTGCTGGAGCCACATCGACCCAGGTATCCACACCCGCGACATCCTCCAACGTCTTTACCGAGTAGCCTGTCGTATCGTCATATGTAACGAGCGCTTCCTTGAAGAGTGTCGCAGAATCCGTAGTATCGAGTGCACGCACACTATCGATAACAGCGGATCCAGTATTGAGCTCACTGGGTTTGGCCTTAACCGCACCTGCCGCAGCAAGATCGGCGGTATCCTTCATAGAGACGGATAACTGGCTTGCGGCATTTCGGGTCGGACGGATCAACCAGTTGTCACCGGCATCGGCGCCGCTGATCGATGAAACATCGATCTTGAGCCCATCGGCCATCACGGCACCAGTCGGTTGGATATCCCACGTATCGAGTGCTGCAGCTCCAGTGAGAGCAGAGGTATCGATCTTCATACCATCACCGACCAGCACATTCGGATTGCTCGGATCGGCTGTTAGCGGAACCACCGCGCTATCTGACAAACGTGTCAGCTGATAATTTGTACCATCGTAGTCCAGGCGATAGCCACCCGTATCGAAGGTCGACGTATCCGTGACTTCGATCTCTGGAACAGCCGTCTCCGTATTTCCACCCCCAGCCGCACCCGCCACCTCTGGAGTCAGCGCCACGACAGTTCCATCTGGAATCGTTCGCAACTGATAGTCAGTACCACCATAGACCAAGCGATAATCACTAGCCGTCAATTCAGAGACCTTTTCGATCGTGACCGCCGGTATTCCAGTGGCCGTATTCAATTGTCCGAAGTTAACGGAAACTTCGGGCATATTAAAGATATCTTGACCGAGCTCACCATCCATGTCCAAGCCGAGCCGATTCTGTTCGTTATAGGCCGACGCAATGTTCAGGCCGATCAAGCCAAGCTCGTTCTGTGATCGGTCGAGAAGGTCATTACGGGTGTCCAGCAGGCCACCAATCTCTCCGCCCGAAACGAAGCGTGTTATCCTGGAAATGGTCCCGTCTGTCGGAGATTTGATACCAATATCAGGATTGACCAAATCTCCAGAAAGATGCTCAACGACTAACTCTCTAGCGTTTGAGCCCATCACCAGCGCCTGACCGCTACCGATGAAGACATTGACCTCTCCATTCTCTTGAGTGGTCAAACTGACATCGATCTTATCTGCGAGCTTATTCAGGAGATTGCTGCGTTGATCGAGCAGGTCGTTCGGCGCTTCGCCCGTTGCGGAAGCAGAAACGATGTTTCCGTTGAGCTTGGCCAATGCCGTCGCATAGTCGTTGATCTCATCCACGGAGGTTTCGATCTGGTCGTTGATCAGGGCCCTTTGCTCTTCAAGCTGATTGGCAATGGAGTTGAAACGCTCCACCAGCGATACAGCGTCTCCCAACATCACAGTCCGTGAAGACATAGAGGTCGGATCGCTCGCGACATCATGAGCGGAATTCAAATAACTTTCGAGCACAGGCTCAAGCCCGGTACTCTCATCGGCGAACAAGGAATCCAACTCCTCGGCATATGCAGCCATCACCTGAGCATAGGCATTGTCGGTCCGACTTGACCGCAGCTCCGTGTCGACCCAATCGCGCTGCAACCGCTGAATGCTGGAGGCCTGAACCCCTCGCCCAATATAATTCCCTCCAAAATACTCTGGCTTATTGGCCTGAAACTCGACCCGTTGCCGGCTGTAGCCCTCGGTGGAGGCATTGGATATGTTATGCCCGGTGGTCGACAGACCCGTTTGAGAGGCCCGGAGGCCGGACAATGCGATTCCCAGTAAGCTCATGACATCACCGTTTGGAGGATAGGGTATGGCAACGCTGGATTCGGTCGGGACAGGATCCACCAAAAACGCCTGACATCCCGCTCACCCCTCATTCGGACTATCGGCCATGTTCGCCGAAACTTGAGTCTCGACGGCGGCACCGAGCGCCATCACTCGGTTACGAATTCCAAGTACTTTAGAAGCATAGCTCGGATCGGTCGCATAGCCTGCCGCCTGTAGGCCACGGATAAAGTCCTCGGCATTGGTACTCCCCAATGCCTCACGATAGCGCGGATTGCGTCTGAGAAAGGCGACGTAATCGACGAACGAGTCAGCCGGATCCTCATAGGCACGAAATTTGGCTCGTTCGCGCTGCGCAACGCCGTTGCGATACTCCAGGGTGCCCACACTGACCCGGTCACCCTCCCAGCTCCGATCCGCCTTGATACCGAACAGGTTGAAGCTACTGCTTCCATCCGCATGACGCGGGACATGCTTACCCCACCCCGTCTCCAGCGCGCTTTGGGCGAGCAGGATGCTGGTATCCATGCCGAGAGCCTCTGCTGCCCGATCGGCATAGGGTTTCAGATAGGCGACGAAGTCTTCCGGACCAGCCGGCGGCCACTGCCCCGTTGACTGGCCAATGGCCGAGGCCGGCACGCCTTCGGGTATCCCTGACGCCACCTTTTCGACGCTGCCCGAATCCGCCGAGGAGCCTGCGTCAACTTGATGACGCAAAAAAGATCTCAGCGCTGTATTACGCTCGGGCACCCGCAAGGAGGAACCCTGATCGCGCTCGTCGGGATGCTCGGAGAATTGAGGTGCGAGCTGGCGCAGCAGGGCCTTGCGGATCCCCATCCCGTCCCCCTGACTGATGACGCTCGCGATCTGCTGGTCATAGAGATCCTGGTAGAGCTTGGTCTGCTCCGAGTCGAATATCCCATCGCCGAACGAAGCGGACCGCATCTGCTTCAGCATCTGCCCGACCATCAACGCCTCGAATGCCCTCGCCGCAGACTCCAGTCCGGCCTGCCCCCCCTGCTTGGCGCTTTTCTCCAACGCCTGATAGCTGGACGGGTCGCTGACGAGGCCGGTTTGGAGTCCCGCCCCAAGGGCCGCGCTGGAGCTGTTGGAGGCCGGAATCATGACGGATCAGATGACGACGAGGTCGGCCCGTAACGCGCCGACCTCGCGCAAGGCTTCAAGAATGGCCACGAGGTCGCCCGGGGCCGCGCCGACCTCGTTGACCGCCTCGACGATATCGCCCAGCGAGGTGCCCGGCGCGAAAAGGAACATGCGATTGTTGTCCTGCTTGACGTCGACATTGGTCTGCGGCACCACGGCGGTCTGACCCTGACCGAACGCATTAGGCTGCGAAACCCCGGCATTCTCGGCGATGGTAACCGTCAGGTTGCCATGCGAGACGGCCGCCGGGAGCACCTTGACCCCGGAGCCGATCACGATGGTTCCGGTGCGCGCGTTGATGACGACCCGTGCCGGCGGCTCGGCGACCGCAACCTCGAGATTCTCGACCTGCGAGACGAAGGAGACGCGCCGCCCTGGGTCGCTCGGTGCACGCACCTGAACCGAGGTGGCATCGATCGGCTGGGCGATGTCGTCGGCGAAATACTGGTTGATGATATCGGCCATGCGACTGGCGGTCGTAAAATCGGCCTTCTTGAGGTTCAGGACCATCGAATTGCCCTTGGCGAACCCACTCGGAACCTCCCGCTCGACCGTTGCTCCATCCATGATGCGCCCGACACTCGGGATATTAACCGTGATACTGCTGCCATCGGCCCCGTCGGCTCCAAAACCACCAACCGTCAGATTGCCCTGGGCCATCGCATAGACCTGTCCATCGGCCCCCTTGAGCGGGGTCATCAGCAAGGTGCCTCCGCGCAGACTCTTGGCGTTGCCAAGCGACGAGACCGTCACGTCCAGCTGCTGTCCAGGCTTGGAAAAGGCCGGAAGATCCGCCGTGATCATGACTGCGGCGACGTTCTTGGTCTGGGGATTGGTGCCGGGCGGCACGGTGACGCCCAACTGACCCAGCATGTTTTTGAGACTCTGTACCGTAAAGGGCGACTGTGTCGTCTGGTCACCAGTTCCATTGAGTCCCACGACCAGTCCATAGCCCACCAGTTGGTTCTTGCGCACACCCGCGATGGTTGCGAGATCCTTGATGCGCTCCTGGCTCAGCAGATCCTCATTGCCTCCCGACCCCGTTCTCAGACCGTATTCGTCGAGCGGTTCGCCATTTCCCGCGTATACATACGCCACGCTAGTCAGACCCACGAGGGTCGCGCAAGCGATGAGTGCAAGGGACTGGATTCTTTTCATCGACATTCTCGGCTCAGTATGTAGACCGAAGCGTCAGATCGGCCAGATTGGACTGTTGAAGAAACGGGTCAGCCAACCGGGCGCATTGCTGTCACGTAGAGTCCCGGTTCCGGCGTAGGAGACCTCGGCGTTAGCGATTTGCGTCGATTGGATCGTGTTGGTAGTGGAGATGTCGACCGGGCGGATGATGCCGCGCAGTCGCACGTATTCCGACCCTTGATTGATGCTCAGCCATTTCTCGCCTTGAACGACCAGATTCCCGTTGGGCAGTACCTCGGCAACGGTCACTGTGATATCCCCGGTCAGCGAATTGCTTTGACTGGAGTCGCCCGCGCCATCGAAGGTCCGCGAGCCGTTTCCAGAGGCGGCCAGCAGGTCGGTACCGGCCAAGGTGCGCCCAGCCACGGAAATATCGCCAAGACTCATGTCGAGCCCGGAATCCTTCGAGGTGCTAGTCGCCGACGATTTCTTGGCGTCGGTCTTCTCGACCAGTTCAACCGTAACCAGATCGCCGACCCGGCGCGCCTTGTAATCCTCGAACAGCCCTTGAGCCTGGGATGCCTGGAAAATAGCTCCATTGTTGGCGCCGGCCGGAACGGGCGCGATGGGCGCCACGGGGCGATACTCGGGCGAATCTCCTGGCCGCGGCGGATTGAGGGTGCCGCAAGCGCCGAGCGGCAAACACACCATCGCAACCAAGAGGAGATCCGTAAAACGCATCATGACCGCCTTCCCCCGCGCGACTAGCGGGCCAGGTTGTTGTTGACGAACTGCAGCATGGAATCTGCGGCGGCGATGGCCTTGGAATTCACCTCATAGGCGCGCTGCGTCTCGATCATGTTGACCAGTTCTTCCGCCATGTTGACGTTACTGGTCTCCAGAGCACCCTGGAGGACGCTTCCGACACCGTTCTGACCGGGATTGGCCTGCTGTGCGGCACCCGATGCGGCCGTTTCCAGATAGAGATTCTCTCCCACCGGCTGCAGACCGGCCGGGTTGATGAAATCCGCAAGTTGAATGTTGCCCAATTGAACCGGAGCGGCCTGATCGGGCAATTGGGCCGTCACCGTGCCATCCTTGCCAACCGTGATGGCCTGGGTGTTCTCTGGAACCACCAAACCGGGCTGCAAGGCATAGCCGTTGGACATCACGACCTCCCCGTTCGCGTTGAGCTGGAAGGTTCCATCGCGTGTGTAGCCAAGCTCGCCGTTGGGCATGAGGATTTGGAAAAACCCGCGGCCCTCGATCGCCATGTCGAGCGAGTTCTCGGTCTGAACGAATCCCCCTTGCCCAAACAGCTTCTCGGTCGCGACCGTGCGCACACCTGCACCGAGCATCAGTCCCGAAGGCAACTGGGCCTCCTGCGTCGCCTGCGCGCCCGGTTGCCGAATGGTCTGATAGATGAGGTCCTCGAAAACGGCGCGCCCTTTCTTAAAGCCGTTGGTATTGACGTTCGCCAGATTGTTCGAGACCACCGACATGCGGGTCTGCTGGGCATCGAGGCCTGTCTTGGCGATCCAAAGGGCTTGATTCATGATCGATCTCCATGCATGTCAGGCGGCGCTCAACTGTTGGCCAGCAAACGATTGTGGGTCTTCTCAACATTGTCGGCGGCCTCCATCATCTTGATCTGGGTCTCGAAATGACGAGACAGCTCGATCATTCGGGTCAGAGCCGCCACGGTATTGACGTTGCTCGTCTCTAGCATGCCGGTGATGACCCGAACGTTGGCATCCGCCGGCGGTTCCTGACCATTTCCAGCACGAATCAGGCCATCTTCTGCTCGCTTCAAGGTCGCGAGGTCGGGGTTCACTAAACGAATCCGATCGACGGCGGCCAGGGCATTCGGATTGGACCCCAACGGGCGAATGGTGATGGTGCCGTCGGTCCCAATCAGCAGACTCTCGTTGGGCGGTATGGCGATCGGCCCCCCTCCGTCTCCCAGAACCGGCAAGCCGCGATCCGTGCGCAGAATGCCCGTCGTGTCGATATGCAGATTGCCGGCACGCGTATAGGCCTCACCACCATCTGGGGCTTGAACGGCAATGAAACCCTCGCCCTCGATCGCGAGGTCGAGATCACGACCGGTGCTCTGCAAGGCGCCGTGACTGAAATCGATGACCTCGTCCCTGACCTGCACGTAATCCCTGGAGTCATACACGGGACCACGATCCGGAACCGTGTAGGCATCCCCGAGCGCCTGACGAAAACCATGGGTCGTCGCATTCGCCAGGTTGTGGTTGTTGATGGCCTGCCCGTAGGCCGTCTCCTTGGCGCCTGACATCGCGAGATAGAGAAAACGATCCATGGTGTCGGCTCCTGGTAGGCTGTCCGGTCAGGCCGTCGCGGGCAGTTCTACCGAACCCACCCGCGACGTCCTGCATCCAGTGACGAGACTGGACGAACAGGGTTATTGGATATTCAGAATGGCCTGGGTAATGGTATCGGCCGCGCTGATGGTCTTCGAATTCGCCTGATAGTTGCGCTGAGCGGTAATCAGATGAACCAGCTCGGTCGCCAGGTCGACGTTCGAGGTCTCTAGCGCACCACCTTGGATGTTGCCCAAGCTGCCGGTACCAGGCGAGAAGATCACCGGATTGCCAGAGGCGGTGGTCTCGGCCCAGGAGGTGTCGCCGATCTGCTGGAGTCCCTGCGTATTGTCGAAATCGGCCAGCGCCACTTGACCGAGCGGCAGCGCCCGACCGTTTGAATAACGGACGAACAGCACCCCCTCCTCGTCGGCATCGACACCCGTGATGCGGCCCGTGGTGTAGCCATCTTGCTCCAAACTACTAACGGCATATTTTTGACCATACTGGGTAGTCCCGCTTAAATCCAGCTTAATGATTCCGTCGCCCTCCCCCGTCTCCGGGTCGATAGAACCCAGTCTGGCGTTATTCGATAGCGGCATATAACCAGTCAGGTCCAACTCAATCGGTACATGTGTATTAGACGGATCATCCAAATCTGGCTGCGTTAGAAGAGCCGGACTAGTCATCTTACCATTTGTATCGAATGAGACCGTTGTTGGACCAATAGGAGCATCTTCTGGCGGATCGTCTGGGGTAACAGTGACGCCATCCACGTTGGTGTACATCTCCCACGCGCCAGCCACATCTGTTTTGACAAAGAATGTCGTCAATGCCAGCGGAGTACCAAGAGAATCGTAAATCGTAGTTGATGTCGAAAAGTTGTAACTATCCGGATCGGTGGTATCAAAAGGAATCCGCACTGGCGGATCCTCATTATCGAGTGGCTCCATAGCATCGGAGCGCAGATTGATCTGCGCGTTGACTTCAGAGGAGGAACGCGGCGGCGAATCAGCCAGATTGAGCTGCATATCGGAAAGCAATCCGGTCTGAAAAGCACTATTCGGATCGCTCGGATCAACAGGCGGAAAACCTTGAATACGTAATGGGGGCGCCCCGTTATTGACGAGATACCCCTCATTATCCACCTGAATCGCTCCGGCACGCGTATAAACATTATCGTTATTCCCCGCGCTGTTCAGAACGAAAAATCCGCGCCCAGTGATGGACAAGTCGAGACTGTTTCCAGAGAACTCAAGTGTCCCCTGTGTGAATTGCTGCGTCGTTGCGACGACCCGCACACCGGCACCGCTATTGGTCCGACTGATGGTCCCATAAGAACGGGTAAAGATGTCGCCAAACTCGGTGCGTGACTGTTTAAATCCAGTAGTCGCAACATTCGCGATATTGTTACCGGTCGTTTTGAGATCGGCCGCTGCCGCATTCAATCCGCTCAATCCGATATTAAAAGGCATGAGGTTACTCCTTCATGTTTTTCAGTGGTTGATTTGCAATGAGCGCCGGAGCGCAACGCAGTTTTCCGGCCTCAGCCGATACGATTGACATCTCTGAATTTCACGAAATTCCACCCTCACTTAATTAGATCATGCCAGCCGATATCAAGACACCAGATCGAACGGGATCTCGCCTCCCACGAGACGGCAGTATCCGCAACAGACTAATTTAGCCGATACGAAACACATCGCTAAAACGGACATCCCCTATTTCTTTTAATTTCAAGATCAAGCCTCCATTTACGCTATCGGTGAAAACACTCTGAACCTCTCCCTCAAGAAGCGGTATAAACGCCTCTGTTTCCCCATCAGCCTGCCCCGTCACCTCAAAGCTATAGGTTCCCGCAGGAGCTGCTTCGCCGTCTTCCCCATAGCCGTCCCAAGAGAAATCCTGCAGTCCCGCACTCAGCGTCCCGAGATCGAGCGTCCGAACCAACTGACCACCATCATCATAGATATTCACGGTGACATCCTGCGCGCTGGATTCGAGACTGATCGCCCCATCGACCCCTTCACCCTCTTCCAACTCTGCGGAATCGGCGGGAACCAAGACGTTCCCCCCAACCAATGCTGCCGCCTGCAATGCCTGACCCTGCAATAAGCTCTGCGACAGAGTTTCGAATGATTTCGTCAACTCATTGATGCCGGTCAAACTCGAAAACTGCGCCATTTGGGCGATGAAATCCGTATTCTCCATAGGCTCCATCGGATCCTGATTCGTCATCTGAGTAATCATTAAATTGAGAAATTCTTCCTGTCCAAGATCACTCTTCCCGCTACCGGTCGCAGTATAAAAACTACCCGTAGCTGAGGTATTCGAGGCCTTCGTGTTACTGCCAGTCAACCCCAAGCTACGCAGATAATCACTGTTTACTTCAGTCATGAGATCCGCCTCTAGCCCTTGCCAATCTGAAGCGTGCGCTGAAGCAACTCACGCGTGGTCGTCATCACCTCGACATTCGCCTCATAACTTCTGGAGGCCGACATCATATTAGCCATTTCCTCGACAACATTGACGGCCGCATGAAAGACATAGCCATCCTGATTCGCCTGAGGATGATTCGGCTCGTAAGAGGGAAACGGCTTCGCGTCCGAATCGAGTATTCCGGAGACGCGAACAGGCATAGCGACGCCATCGGGATCCTCTTGATCCAACATCGTTTGAAACAACACCTGCTTCGATTTATAGGCGGCCTCCGGATTCGACGCGACAGTATTCGCATTTGCCAAATTCGAGGCCACGGTATTCAGGCGCACGGATTGTGCAGTCAAGGCCGAGGCGGAGGTATTGAAGACGCTAAACAGATTGCTCATGGATCACTCCTTCCTCAAGGCGGAACGAATACCGGAAACACGCCGATCCAAGAATTCGAGTGAGCTCTGATACAGCATGGTATTCTCGGCAAAGGCCGCCCGCTCCAACTGCGGATCCACGGTGTTGCCATCAAGCGCCGGCTGGGCGGGAATACGATAGAGCAGATCGGGGTGCGTGTTCTCGTCGGGAAAGCTCAAAGGGATATGAGAGGACTGTGTCCGCTCCAGCGGCAAGGCGTTGCCCTTGCCCTCGATCGCCGCCAACGTGGCCTTGAAATCGAAATCGCGCGATTTGTAGTCGGGCGTGTCGACGTTAGCCAGATTGGAGGCGAGCAGTTCAGAGCGACGTGCCTGCAGCTTGACGGCCGCTGGAAGAATACCGAAGGCTTTGTCGATTGAGAGGCTCATGGCATGTAGGTCCCGCAAATAGCTTTATTAGCTATCTGCAACCCGCATGCCATAACCGAAATTCAGGAGATCAAGGGAGGGATCCAGCAGGAATCAGTTGGGAAAGGGGAAACGCACGTACCCTCAACGACGACGCAACATGGTGCCCTGTGGGGCGCGGATGATCTCGAAGGCGTCGGTATAGGACCCGACCGCCTCGGAGGCGCCAACGAAGAGATAACCGCCTGGATCCATCTGGCGCGCAATGCCGTCAAAAATCCGGCGCTTCGTCTCGGCGGAGAAATAGATGAGCACGTTTCGGCAGAACACGATGTCGAATTTACCGAGCATCGCGTAAGAATCCATGAGATTCAGCTTTTGAAACCGCACCCGTCGCTGGATGTCCGGCTTGATCTGGTGGCCATTCTTCACCGTTTCGAAGAAACGCTGACGGCGCTCTGGACTCAAGCCGCGAACGATACTCAAACCATCATACAGACCGGTACGCGCCTCGCTCAGAACGCTCTCAGATAGATCGGTCGCCAAAATGCTGACGGAGACGTTCTTGAGCGGGGAGGCAGCCGCCAACTCAGCAACCACCATGGAGATACTGTAGGGTTCTTGCCCGCTGGAACAGGCTGCGGACCAGATCTTGATCGGCTTTTGCTTGGCCGCCAGCTCAGGAAGCACCACTTGGCGCAGGATTTCAAAGGGATAAACGTCCCGAAACCACGATGTCTCGTTGGTCGTCATGGCGTCGATGACCCGCGATTTGAGCGCCGGATTTTTGGTCTGCCGCAACGATTTCAGCAGCGCTCCGACATCCTTGAATCCGAATTCGTCCAAAAGACGCGACAGCCGACTTGAGACGAGATACTGACGATTCTCGCCCAACACCAAACCGCAACATTCCGAAAGGAACCGGGCAAACTCGGCATAATCCTGCGCATCAATCACGGTGTAACCTTGCGATAGCTCTTGGACCCATAGCATCGACCTCCGGGTGTGCGCAGAAGAGCCGATGTCCCGCTCGCGAACACCGCATCAATCCCGAGGGCATCGGGGTGAAACGCCCCGCAGGCTGGCTTGTCATCCGAAACGGATCCAAAGGCATTATCAGTCAGCTCTCTCGACATACCGAAGCACCGTCGCGCTCAGCTCGTCAGGGTCGAATTTGGCGAGGAAATCATCGGCCCCAGCCCGTTTGACCATATCGACATTGAACTGACCGCTCAACGACGAATGCAGAATGACACGCAGGTGTTTGAGCTTGCTATTCTCCCGGATTTTACGGGTCAAGGTATAGCCGTCCATCCGTGGCATCTCGATGTCGGTGATCACCATCTCGATCGAGGTATCCACTGCGTCCTCAGCTGCCAGCTCCTCAAGGAATTCCAAGGCAGCCCGACCGTCGGAACGTGTCTCGGTGCGGAAGCCGAGTTCCACGATGGCACGCTCGACCTGCTTGCGCGCCACGAGCGAATCGTCGACGATGAGGATACGCCGATCGTGCGACACCTCCTCGGCCTGCTTCTGCATCTCCTCCGATACATCGACCTTGAGCTTATTGACCTGGGCGAACACCCGCTCGACATCGATGATCTCAACCAACCGCTGATCGACCTCGGTGACGGCGACCAGATAGCTCTCGCGCTCGGTTCCATGAGGCGGCGGCTTCACGGTCTCCCAGCTCACATTGACGATCCGATCGACCGCCGAAACCCAGAAACCCTGGACCGAGCGGTTGAACTCGGTCACGATGACCTTCGCATCCTGCGCCTCGTCAACGGGCTGAGCAGCAAAGCCGATCGCATGAGCGAGATCGATGACCGACACCGTCCGTCCGCGAATATTGGCAACGCCGGTAACGACCGGACTGGAGCCTGGGAGATGCATCAGCTTGGGCTTGGCGATGACCTCTCGAACCTTGAAGACGTTGATGCCAAATGTCTGCTTGCCCCCCAGGTGGAACAGCAGGAGCTCCATGCGGTTCTGCCCCACCAAACGGGTTCGCTGATCGACATCGTCAATAAACTGACTCATCCCTCCGCCTCCTAGTCGCAATCGGCCATGGTTGGATCTGCTCGGATTAGATCTAAAATCTGATTGGATCTAAATTAGTCTAGCAGCATGATAGCCTACCCCAGCGACTTCAAGAGACAGGCATGATGCGGATTTGCGGATCGGTCGGCGTAATTCGTGCATTGCCGAGCATAACGCTCCACTAGCCAGGCAACAGCCGATGAGGATTATCAACGATCAGTCGTCCATACCGCTCGGACGCCGGATGCACCAGCTCCTGTTCATCCTTGCCCTGACGATCTTGCCCTTGGCCACGACCGCAGCCAACGAATCAGAGCCTCTGGAACGCATCCTTGAGTCCGCGCGAGCCTTTCTCACCGAAACCCTAGCGGCAGATCGCAATGCCGATACGCGCATCGAAATCGGACGTCTGGATAGCCGTCTGCAGCTTCGGCGCTGCGCCCATCCGCCAACGGCGCAGATGGCGCCGGGTGGCCGAACCAGCGGAAACACGACGGTGAATGTCCGCTGCAGCGCGCCCGTCTCCTGGTCGATCTTCGTCCCCGTTAGGATCGAGCGCTATGCCGATGCCGTCGTCGTAGCGCGTCCGATTTCCAATAAACAAACGATCCAGCCCAGCGATCTGCGCATCGAGCGCACCGAGATGTCCAGGCTGAGCAGAGGATATTTCTCGGATTTTAAATCGGTCGTCGGACTGCAAACGCGCCGCGCACTGACGCCCGGTCAAGTCGTCCTGCCCGGACACCTGACCCAACCTCGCCTGGTTGAGCGTGGACAATTGGTGACACTCTACGCGACACGCCCAGGATTGACCGTGCGCATGAAGGGTATCGCGCTGGAAGACGGCCAAGAAGGAGAGCGCATCCGGGTTCGTAACCGTTCGTCAAAACGCATCGTCGAAGGCATCGTCGACCCTACGGGCGGAGTGCATATCACAATGTGATCCGAGTCTGGCGTTTCTATCGACCTGAGATGGTATTTGCTCTACAGTTTTTCCAATTGCGGCCGATATCTCAGGCAAGCACCTTATCAAGACTCGGATCCACCCATGGACATCAAGAATCTTCTACCTAGCAGCACCCGATTGCCTGAAGCCACGAGCACAGGGGCAAACACGCGTGTCGGCGACAGAGATTCCAAACAATCCGATGCAGCCCCCAGCCCCTCCACTGACTCGCTAACAATCACCCAAACGGCCCGGGTATTGAACGCAGCGATGGAGGGCGCCAAAACGGTGCCCTATGACAGCGAAAAGGTCGAGAGCATTAAGGCCGCGCTCGCCGACGGCAACTATCCTATCGATAACACACGGCTTGCCGAAAGCATACTCGACTCAGAGAGTCTAACCTGATCAAGATAGCTGAAATACAAATCGAAGCGGCATGAGGCGATGCGTCGGCCCACGCAACCTCTCGGAATCACTCTGCGGCCCGACGGACACATGGGCTAGAAGCGGCGCCGACAACGTACGCATCACTCGAAGAGCATACCTGAATGGATCAGATCACCGCGTTCTCACAATCGATCGAGCAGTCGCTCCAATTCATGCAGGAACTGGAGAAGCTGCTGCTTCAGGAGACCGAGATCTTGGCCTCGCGGCATATCGATCGACTGCAGTCCATTCTGACCGAAAAACAGCTGTTAATCGAACGTCTTGAGCAGGAGACGACCCAGCAGAAGCATTGGGTGGAGAGTGCCAATCATGCCTTCACCCCGGCGGGCATCGAACTGTTCTTCCACGCGCTTGATCCAAGCAATGACCTATCGAATCGCTGGTCGACATTGAGAGCGACGATCGATCGCTGCAACCGCCTCAACGAGTCCAATGGTCGCCTGATCGAACGAGGCCGGAAGCGCGTTGCCATGTCGCTACGACTCCTCAGCGGAGACGATGGTCAATCGACCACCTATGATCCCTATGGGCGCAAGACGTCGCCGACACACCAGAGTCGCACCATCAGCCGTGCCTGACCATCCGCGAACCGCGCGTCCCAAGGTTGCCCAAAGGATTCGGCATTGAGGCGCGGGAATCGGCATGAAGTTCGACGACCTCGATATGGCGCATCTCCAGCTGTGCGCGAGCCTAGCCGGCACGACCGCATCGTGCCGATGATCCGCAGCCATGTTCAAAGGAAAGCGCGACGCGCTGGAGGCTGAGATTTCGCACAGTCGGCGAAGGCCGTGCATGTTGTGATCGATATCGAAGCCACTCCATGAATCAGCCCATCCCGCCCTCCATTCCAACCGCAATCGGCACTCCCAACTCGACGAGCGGCGTTAATCAGCTCAGTCGCGCCGAGCTGCCAGACACCATCACTGTCGGCGCCAAACTCGAAATCCAGCTCGCCCAGGAGCTGCCCTCCGGCATGACAGACATTCGAGTCCGTTTAGCGGACACCAATGGCGGCTGGTCCAAACCCATTCAGGCACGGATCCTCGTCACCGACCCACCCGAAAATCGCGCAGCCGGAGGCGCCGCTCGGCCGATCGCCAATCGGTTGACCGCCGATGTCGTGAGTGTCACTCCAGCGCTCGTCCTGAAGCTACAAACCAACCCAAGCACCAGAACGGAAGGCATAGCGCTCCAACCCAGCGCCGGCACACCTCAATGGATGGACGCACAACTCCGACGCCATTTACCTCAGTCGCAACCACTTGCAAAGACACTTGAGACCTGGCTGACCAACCAGACCCAGGTGCGAACGCGGACGCACACTCAACCGGTCGCAGCCAGCCCACCATCGATAACCCGACTGTTCGAGTCTATTCTCGAAGGACTCGCCCGCCCTGCGGATCTCACCGATCCCGACCGTCTCAGCAAGGCAATCGCAGGGGCTGGGATCTGGTTGGAAGCGACCTTGGCGCGAGCCGCATTGGAGCCAGGCGAACGCAGGAACATCGAGCAAGACCTCAAAGCGCGCTTGCTCCTGCTCGCCAATCACCTGAGACGCACGAATCTCGACGCCCACTCTCAAGGCTTCCGGCCCTCCCCTGATCGCCCAAACTCTGGCCAAACTCAACAGCACGCAGGGTTGAATAAAATCCCGAGCAACCAGCAGCCGCAACCCTCGCCGGGCGAAGATCAGACTGCGACAGCAAAATCTGGACGAAACCCGCAAACACAGGATACTGGACAAACGCCTGCCTCAGTCTCTCGGTCGATACCCTCGAAGCAAATGGAAGCCTTGCCGGCTCAGACAGTCGAACGACAATCAGCGCCAGAACGTCTGATATCGCTCGAAACGAAGCAACTCGATACGAAACGTGCTGGGGACGTGCTGACGGAGAACCGAGGCAACCAAACCGGTTCCAGAGACCAAAGAGACCCGACCGGGGACTCAACGGCCACCAAGGAAGCCGCAACGACACACACTCAACGCCCATTCGAGGAAAATCTGTTCCGGGCTTTAACACGAAAAGCGCACGAAATCATCAAACAGGCGGTCGCTCAGCAATTAAACACCCAAGGCCGCCCTGGAGACACGCCTCTCCAGCCGACACCTTCAACCCCGACCGGAACCTCCGTCGATCCAGAAATCGAACAGAAGCTAGCCCCAGAGCGTCAGATACCACTCGAAACAAAAGGCGCCAAGAATGGATCTTTGGACAACGGAAGCGATCAAGCTCGCCCCGCGACAGGAAACCGCTCCGCTACGTTGGGAGCCACCGATGCGACTGAGCGTACGAGCCAACGCATACCGCCTGCAGGGCAGGAAGACCCTGCCGAACGCTTGCCGGTCAACGAGCAATCACAGACGCTCAAAGCTCGACATCCATTCGATGAAAACCTGACGCGCACGCTCGCCCGTGACGTAGATGGAATGATCAAGCAGCTGGTCACGCAACAGCTGCAATCCCTGGATCGAGATCCGCAAGAGCCACGCTGGATACTAGAACTGCCGTTACGAACGGAAGACAGGGTTATGCCAATCCAGGCGGACATCCGACGAAAAAAAGGAAGGTCTAGGGAGCAGGAGCCTGGTTGGGATATGAAACTTCGGCTCGACTTGCAGAAACTTGGATCACTCAATATCCATCTGCATCTGAGAGGCGGCCGCCTGAACGCCTCTCTCAACAGCGAGAATCGCCAGGGAGCGGAGATATTGCAGCGCAACCTGGAGCAGCTCCGCACTCAACTGAGGGATAGAGAACTCGATGTTGGCAGCTTGCACGCCGGCTATCGCCCAGAAGCGACCACCGATCCACTCCGGGACTCCGCATCGTCCCTACTAGACGATCACGCATGAAGGAAAAGAGACCAAGCCTGTTCGCTGCATCGAAGGCGGTCGCACTGCGCTGGGATGGGCAAGGCGCCCCACAGATCACGGCGACGGGCAGCGGCACCACCGCCGAGCAAATCCTCCAGATCGCCGAGGCCCATGACATTCCACTGCAATCGGACCCGGCCCTCGTGGAGGCGCTGGCCCAGATTCCCATTGGTGACGAAATCCCCAAGGAACTCTATATCGCGGTCGCCGAGGTGCTCGCCTTCATCTTCATGCTGGAAGGCATCGACCCCCGCCAACCGGATCTTCGCCCCCCCTCTCAAGACGCGTGAGTCTCTGCATTGAGGAGAACAGCCAGCCAAGCGCCCTTTGTTGACGCCCGGAAGTCGACGCAATTCGTATCATCGATCTCGTGACGAAGCAGTCCGCGACCCTTTCGTAACGACCGCCCCTGGGGCATGCAGACTGAACAGAAGATCCGCCTCCGAATCGGTCAGGGAACAAAGCCGTTGGACCTCATCACGCCCTCGACCGTCCTGAATGAGTTGGATCGCCTGCGGATACAACCCCTCATCCACCTCGCGCAGCTGCATCTGGCTCTGCTGGTCCACCAAACGTTCAAGCGTCCGTCTCACCGAGGATTGAATTTGTCCATGGCTGATCACGTCTTCGGAGATGGTTTTCATGGCGCCGTGCAAGGACAGGAGGGTCGTACTCTGGCGCTGCTGATCTCGCTTGAGTTCGTGCACCTGATCCCGCAGCCGCTTCACGGTCCGAGAAAGACGAACGATGATCACCAAACCGAAGGCCGCGAGCACAAATGCCACACTCCCCAAAACAAGCACCACCGAAGAGGGAATGTCTATGCCGGACATCATGCCGGGTCCACCACGGGCCTTTCAGCCCTAGCAACCTTCGAAGTCCGCCGCTCAAACGTACTCATCGATGATGCCCAGACGGCGTCGCCGCTTTTTGTCCGGCCCGTTGCCCGATTTGGAGACACCAGACTGAGCGAATTTTCGCGTGCTGTTTTTTGATAAACCGCGCCGATCACTTGATCGACGGTCCGAGGCCCGCCGGTCCACACCACGCCGATCCACGTCTCGCCGATCATCGGACAAGCGCTCACCCGTACGTCTATCGTCGGAGCGACGTTCATTTTTACGCCGCTCGGAACGCCTTCGCTCTCCAAAGCGCCGATTGCCCGAGCGACGCTCGACAGGCTGAGTCGACGAGCGCGGCCAGTACGGCGACTTGGCAAAACTCCGGTCTTGCTCATCGGCCGAGGAACGCGATGGGTTCTGAGGAGAGACCGGCAGCAATGGCTTGATTGGATCACTCATGCGAATCTCCAGTGGCCAGGGGATACGCCCATCCCCCAGGCCTGCAGATGCTACCCAAACACGCCCGAAGCGCCCTCATCGCCGGACGCGTTTAGACGTCTCGGACGATCGACCATTCTTCATCGGAGAGCAGCTTGTTCAGATCGATCAGGATCGTGAGCCCCTCCTCCGTGCTGGTCACACCCAAAATAAAACGGCTCGTCTGGTCGTTGCCAACGGCTGGCGCTGGATCGACCGCATCGGGCGAGATCTGTACCACCTCAGCGACGGCATCGACGAGAATACCGACATTCTGGTTATCCACGTCGATGATGACGATACGAGAGGCGTCATCTGGCTCTCGATCCGGCAGCGCCATACGACGCCGCGCGTCAATCACCGTCACCACGTCCCCACGCAAATTGATGATGCCCAGGATGAAATCCGGAACCCCCGGCACGGGCGCGATATCGGTGAGCTTCAGGACTTCTTGCACCTGAAGCACGTCGATGGCATAGGTCTCCTCGGCCAAGCTAAAGGTTACGAAAGCCGAAGACGGCCCCTGGTTCTTGCTCTGAGAATCTGATGTGGTCATTGCTTCCTCTCGGGTCTAAGCAAAAGCGCTTGATGATCGGGTGCCGTCGGACGATGACGATACTCCAGGCCTAGGTCTAGGACTGTGGCGCTCAGCGAAGCTCGCCGACCCCCCCTTCCCCCTCGTAATCACGCCTGAGCCGCTCCGGCTCCGACGTCCCATCACGATCCGGGGAAGGTCCAGGCAATACGACCACTGCAACGCGGCGATTCTGCGATCGACCTTCTTCCGTATCGTTATCGGCCACGGGCTGAAATTCTGCATACCCAATCGCCACCATACGTTTGGGATCCACCCCATTTTGGGCAAATAGATTGACGACCGTGGCTGCTCGGCCGGACGAGAGTTCCCAGTTCGAAGGATAGATCGAATTGCGGATCGGCCGATCGTCGGTATGTCCCTCGACATGGATGCGTGCGTCACGCTTCGAAAGGATCCGGGCGACATCCTGAAGCACGGGACGCGCGTCGGACTCAAGGGTCGCGGATCCACTGCTGAACAACAGGTTCGTATTGATGGTAATCTCAAGCCAATAGGGCTTGCGCTTGACCTGGATGTCACCCTGAGCAATGAGCTTCCCCAACGCACCCTCGATTTCTTCGGACATCTCCGCGATCTCGCGCAGCATCCGCTCGCGCTTCCCACCAGAGACCCCTTCGAGCACGCTCTCGATGGCAACATCGGTCGGCGAACGCGTCTCCATCACGGTTACGTCATCCTGGCGCGAATCACCTCCGGAATTATCGAGCACGTGCGGCGCGAGCGAGCGCTGAACGTCATCCGTCAGCAGATTCAAGTCCAGGCTAGGGTCTCCGATCTGGATCGGATCGATCGGCGCATGCGCACCAAACGCCTCGACCAAGGAGTTCGACAGAACCCGATACTTGCCCACGTCCACGACGGACACCGCGTACATGACCACAAAAAAGGCCATGAGCAAGGTGACCAAATCGCCATAGGGAATTGCCCAAGCCTCGTGATTCGCATGATCCTCGATCTTACGCCGACGCGCCATGAGTCCGTGCCTCAGCCCTGAATAAATCCGCTGAGTTTGTTCTCGATGTTGCGCGGGTTCTCACCCTCTGCGATCGAGATCAATCCTTCGAGCAGCATGACCTGATAATTCACACGCGCCTGAACGATTCCCTTGAGCTTATTGGACACAGGCAAAAAAAAGAGATTGGCCAAGCCAACCCCATAGATGGTTGCGACAAAGGCGGCGGCAATACCATGGCCGAGCATGCTCGGATCCGCCAGATTCTGCATCACGGCCATCAGCCCCATGACCGCACCGATGATGCCGAGTGTCGGCGAATAGATCCCCATGCTCTCGAAAACCTTGGCACCCTGCAGATCGAACGCCTCTCGATTATCCAGGTCGGACTCAAGTATCTGTCGCAGCGACTGGGGTTCCACACCATCGACAAGCAATTGTAAACCTTTACGAATAAAGGGATCCTCCTCCACATCGGAGGCGTTTTCGAGCCCAAGCAGACCTTCCTTTCTCGACAGAAGCGACCAGCCGACGATCCGCTCGATCATCGCCCGTGCATCTAGATTCGCTGGAAAGAACACCCAGGGGAAGATCCGTAAGGCATGTAGAAACACGGGAACGCGCGCCTGGACGAGGGTGGCCCCGAGGGTGCCGATGACGACGATGAGGAACGCCGCCAAATTCCAGAGTGCGCCGATACTGCTTCCCTTGGCGATAGCCCCACCCAAGATGGCGACGAGACCCAAAAGGATCCCCACCACGCTCAGGATATCCATGTCAGCAGAAACCCTTTACCAGAGCCGGTCCGAAATCCTTGAGCGAATAGATATGATCAGCCAGTCCTGCATCGATAACGGCGGCCGGCATCCCGAACACGACGGATGAAGCCGCATCCTGTGCCCAAACATGCGCACCTTGCCCCTTCAGCGCCCGCGAACCCTCGCGTCCATCCGCGCCCATTCCGGTCAGTACGACGGCCAAAACCTGGGACTTGAGCGCGGAAACCGCCGAATTGAAGGTGATATCGACACTTGGCTTGTAGATGGTACCGAGCGGACTTTCTTCAATTCGGATCCGAGTCTGGCCGCCACCCTCCAAGACCATCTGAAGTCCGCCAGGCGCGAGCAAGGCGCATCCAGGCTTGAGCACGTCACCGGACGCAGCCTCCTTGACCTCGATCTGGCACAGACTATTCAACCGCTCGGCGAAAGCCGGGGTGAAACTTGCCGGCATATGCTGCACGAGAACGATCGGCAAGGGAAACGACTTAGGCAGCCCTTTCAGGACCTCCTGCAAGGCCACCGGCCCCCCCGTGGAGGTCCCGATGAGGACGGCGCGCAGCGAATGCAGCGGCAGGGTTCCTACCGGCGCACGCGGTGGAGCCGGCGATCGCGTAACCACTGGAGCGGACTCTGAAAGAGCTGCCCGATCACGGGATTCCACGTGGACCGGCGAGCCGGTCCTTACGCGACTGCGTCCCAGCGCCCGAACACGGCGGCGGAGCAGGATTTTGGCAGAATCCTCATCCTTGGCCATCTCGCTGAAACGTTTGGGCAGAAAATCGGTCGCCCCCGCATCCAGAGCGTCTAGGGTCGCCTTAGCCCCCTCGGTCGTCAGCGTCGAGAACATGAGAATGGGTCTTGGCGATTCGGCCATGATGCGACGAACGGCGGAAATACCGTCCATCACCGGCATCTCGATGTCCATCGTCACGACATCTGGATCGAGCCGCTTGACAACTTCAATGGCCTCCATGCCGTTCGCGGCGGTGCCAACCACCTCGATACCGATATCCGCGTTGAGAATCTCGACGATGCGCCGTCGAAAAAACCCCGAATCATCAACCACGACGACGCGCAAAGCCATCGATCAGCCCCCCGCCTCCGACAGCATCGCCGGCTCCGCCCGCGCAGCGCGCCCGCCGTAGCCTGGACGTCCCATCAGCGTCAGAAGCTCGGGCACATCAATGATCAACGCAATGCCGCCATCACCGGTGATAGTGGCCCCCGCAAGCCCTGGAACGCCCTGTAGACCACGCCCCAACGGCTTGATCACGACCTCCTCCTGGCCCACGAGCCCATCGACCACCAAACCGACCTTGCGCTGACCGACGTGCACCACAACAACGTGGGCATCCGATCGGGGCTCGATCAGTGAGTAGGGATGCAGCCAGCGCGACACGTAGTAGAGAGGCAAGGCATGGCTGCGAACCATGATCGCCTCCTGGTCGTCGACGAAATGGGTCCGAGTCAGATCCAGGTCCAATATTTCGGAGACAGAGGCTAATGGAATGGCAAAACGTCTGCCATCGAGGATCACCATCAGCGCAGGAAGAATCGCCAGCGTCAGTGGCAACTTGACATGCAGCTTGGTCCCCACACCCAGCACCGAATCGATTTCGACCGAGCCATTGAGCTGGGAAATGCGCGTCTTGACCACATCCATGCCGACGCCGCGACCGGAGACATCCGAAATTTCTTCCTTGGTGGAGAATCCGGCCATGAAGATGAGATTGAAGGACTCCCGATCCGTCATCCGTTCGACCATGGCCGGGTCCAGCAGCCCTTTTTCCAGCGCCTTGGCGCGAAGCTTCTCCGGATCCATGCCTCGCCCATCGTCTTGGATGAGCAGCGAAATGTGATCGCCCTCCTGGGCCGCACCGAGAATCACCGTCCCCTTGCGCGGCTTGCCGTTGGCCTCGCGCACATCGGGCATCTCGACACCGTGATCGACCGCGTTACGGATGAGATGAACGAGCGGATCGGCCAACGCCTCGACCAGATTCTTGTCGAGGTCCGTCTCCTCCCCGAAGGTTTCGAGTTCGATCTCCTTCCCCAGGCTGCGTGCCAAATCGCGCACGACACGCGGAAAGCGGCTGAACACCTTCTTGATCGGCTGCATTCGCGTCTTCATCACCGCAGACTGAAGGTCGGCCGTCACCAGGGCCAGCGCGCCGATCGCCTTGCCAATCTCGTCGTCTGCTGTTCGGGTGCGCAACATGCTCATGCGGTTTCGCACCAGCACCAATTCGCCGACCAGATTCATGATCTCGTCTAGTCGTTGGGTATCGACGCGAACCGAGGTTTCACCGACCGAGACACGGGCATTCCTCCCGCCCGCCTCCACCTCTGATACGGGAGCCGCCGAGTCGGCAACAGGTGGCGCATTGGACGATGCGGATACCGCCGCCTTCGACGTGACTTGCCGAGCGACAGGAGCCGCAGACACTGGAGCAGGCGAATTCGGCGCAGGAGCCACCGGCGCGCCGCCTCCGTGTAACTGGTCGATGAGCGCCTCGAATTCATCCTCCGTGATCAGATCGGACGACGCACCCTCACCACCCTCCGGCGGTGGCGATGCGGGTGCCTGCTCGGCAGCTGAATCACCAGCAGCGGTACTGCCATCTCGCGGCAAGGCATCGAGCAACGCCTCGAACTCGTCCTCGGTGATATCGTCCGGGGATTCAGACGCATCGGACATCTCGGGCACGGGTTCAGGTTCAGGCTCGGGACGCGACGGCGGCGGAGCCTGCGGCGCGGCCGGTGCCGCATCGGGAGAGGCCAGCCCAGCAAGCGCGGCGACCAGCTGCGGTGGCGCATGCTCGGGCTCCTTACCCATCTTGAGATCGCCGAACATGACGTTGAGCACGTCCAACACCCGCAGGACCGTGTCCATTAAAAAGGCATCGATCTTGCGCTGGTTGTTGCGCAAAAGATTGAAGACGTCCTCGGCGTGATGACAGACCTCCACCAGGGCATTGAGGTTGAGGAATCCAGCCCCGCCCTTGATGGTATGGAAACTGCGGAACACCGCATTGAGCAGATCCCGATCCTCGGGATTCTGCTCCAGATCGATCAACTGCTCGTTGAGCGCCTCCAGCAACTCTCCCGCCTCGACCAGGAAGTCTTGAAGAATCTCGTCATTCGGATCGATTGCCATGCATGGTCACCAAAGAGGTCCGCGGGCTAGAAGCCCAGACTAGAAAGCAGTGCGTCAACGTCGTCCTGCCCACTGACGACATCCGCCGCCGCATCTACGGTGTTGGGGACGACAGGGCCGTGCCCCATGGTACCGACGGCCTCCTGATCCACTGTCTCGGCCGTTTTTTCCTTGACCGCTTTCGTCGGTTGCTGCGCGGGCTCCATCTTGGCGCTTGATAGGCGAATCAAACCGACCAGATTCTCTTCAACCTCGTGCACGAGCCGAATCACGCGCCGTATGATCTGCCCGGTGAGATCCTGGAAATCCTGCGCCATCATGATTTCCGAGATGAGCGAGCGCAAACGCTCGGTCTCTGCACCGGCCTGAGCGAAATGGTCGTCGAGATCGCGCGCCAGATCCCTGAACTCGTCGACGGACAGGTCGCGGTTGCGGAAGCGAGCCCAGCGCTCGGCCAATTCGAGCGACCCGGAATGCAGCGTCTCGGCCACCGGCATCGCCTCGTCGATGGCGTTCAACGTGCGATGCGTCGCCTGCTCAGTCATGGTGACGACGTAGTTCAGCCGCTCCTTGGCGTCCGGGATTTCGTCCCGAGTGAGTTCGACGAGGCGTGAGTCACCCCGAAAGCTGTTCAACGCCTCATGCAGGTCCCGTGTCAATTTGCCGAGCTCGTCGAACAGCTCGCGCTCATGGGGAATCCGCAGTTGCCGAATAACTGCGGACGCCTGATCCTCCTCACCCGCCTCCAGATACGCTACCAGTTGGCGCGCGAGATCCAACTGTGCCTTGGTGCTCGTGTCGTCAGTGTCCATCTATCGTTCCCGGGCGAACTCTGTACATAATGACCCTTGGTCAATCTTGACCAGAAATTCGGATGCCGCAACGTCGCGCCGATGATGAACATCCACGCTCCATGAACCGGCTGGGCGCCATGGAGACAATCCGCGCGGACACCCGTTGGATCACCCCGCCTCAATACGCTCGAAGATCTTGTCGATCTTCTCCTTGAGGGTCTCGGCCGTGAAGGGCTTGACGATATACCCGTTGACGCCCGCTTGGGCGGCCTCAACGATCTGATCGCGCTTGGCCTCGGCCGTGACCATAAGCACTGGAAGCGACTTGAGCTCGGGATCCGCACGTACGGCGCGCAGCAGCTCGATACCCTCCATATTGGGCATGTTCCAGTCAGTTACGAGGAAATCGAAGTTGCCGCCCTTCAACATCGGAAGCGCGGTACTCCCGTCATCCGCCTCCGTGGTGTTATTGAACCCCAGTTCACGCAGCAGATTCTTGATGATGCGTCTCATCGTGGAGAAATCGTCCACGACGAGGATTTTCATGCCTTTGTCCACACAAAGCTCCCAATGGCATTGGTCGGGTTGACATTCACGAGCCAGCCTCGTGGATCCATTCCTGCAAACGGACGCGCAGCCGGTGCAGTGCCTGGCTGCGAATCTGGCTCACACGCGATTCGGTGATGCCCATGACGCCACCGATCTCTCTTAAGTTCAATTCTTCATCATAATAGAGCGCAAGCACCAGACGTTCCTTGTCTGGCAACCCCGCCAAGGCCTGGACCACGGCATCGCGAAACTGTTCACGTTCCAGGTGTTCAAGCGGAGCCGCATCGCCCCCAGGCAACATCCGATCCGGCTCGGCATCCTCGCCGAATAGCCCCTCCAACCCCAGGATCTGCGAGCTGGCAGAATCTTGGAGCATCATATGATACTCGTCGAGCGAGGCGCCCAACGCCTGCGCGATTTCGCGATCGCTCGCCGCGCGACCCTCTCGCCCCTCCACCTGCTGGATCGCCTCCGAGATGCGCCGCGTATTGCGGTGCACGGAGCGTGGCGTCCAGTCGGCGCGACGCAGTTCGTCAATCATGGCGCCGCGAATGCGGATTCCCGCATAGGTCGCGAAGGTCGCCCCCTGCCCGGTCTGAAACTGCCGTGCAGCCTCGATCAAACCCACCATGCCCGATTGAACCAGGTCCTCGACCTGAACCGAGGCCGGCAAACGCGCCGCAAGATGATGGGCGATACGCCGCACGAGATCGATATTAGTCGCAACCAGCCGCTCCGACTGGTTGGCGACATCTGGATATCCTGATCGCGAGCGATTGGGGACCATCAGGCACTTTGCAACATCCGTTCAACGAAAAAGCCGATTCCGCCTATGTCGGTCTCGGCCGCGGTCCAACGGTCCATGTGTCGGGCGAGCTCAATGAAGGCTCGCCCCGATGGACTACCGGGAAACAGGCTCACGACCGGCTCCCGCTTGACAACCGCACGACGCAGATTGTCGTCCATCGGGATACTGATCGCAGCCTCTAAAACCACATCGGGCAGATACTGATGACAGACTGCCGTGAGTTTATGCATCAACCTACGACCAGATTCGGGCGAACGCAGCATATTGCAAATCACCCGAAATCGTCTCAGCCCCTGTTCTTGGTGCAGTACCTTGATCAGCGCATAGGCATCCGTCAAGGAGGCCGGCTCGTCGCAGACAACAACGAAGACATGCTGAACCGCCCGACAGAAACTGGTCACCGAATCCTGCACACCGGCGGCCGTATCCACGATCAGCACATCGAGCGGACTCTGATAGCTACTGAAGGCACGAATCAATCCGGCATGCTCGGCCGGTGTCAAATTGGCCATGGAGCCGATGCCGGAGGCCGAAGGCACCAACATCAAGCCGTGAGGCCCTTCCACGAGGATCTCTTCCAGCGAGTCAGCCCGACCGACCACCAGATCGTGCAGCGTTTTCGTCGGCCGTAATCCCAAAAGAAGATCGGCATTGGCCAAACCAAGATCGGCATCGAACAGCATCACGTGACGCCCCATCCGCGCCAGACCAACGGCGAGATTGACGGCGACATTGGTCTTTCCAACTCCACCCTTGCCGCTGGCGATCGCAATGCTCGTGAGCGGCCGAGTCCTAGTAGGCTGCATGAAGGGCCTTCCTGAAAGGCACTATCGACTCCAATACCATACCATCTCGCAAGGTCTGAGTCTGCGAAGTAGCTGGCACTCTGCCGACCGAAACCGAGTTGATTAGCATGGCATCCCGGTCTTGCGGAGGGGGAACCGAATAGGCGGGTTCCTGCAATGCGAGGCGCGTAAGATACATGGTGTCCGCTTTGTGAAAATCTTCGTCGAGTCGCTGGCCATCGGAATAGAAAACCAGACCGGTACGCTGCTCCAAGAGCACCGACAGGGTTTCGCCCAATTGTTCCGCTTCGTCGACCTTGGTCAAGACCAGTGCAGCCGGATCGCATACCTGGAACGACTGCAGCACCTGCCTCAAAACGGCCGACTGATGGGTCGCGGCGACAACCAGCCAAGTTTCCAGGTCGACTTCGTTGCGTACCTGGGCGAAGAGACGCCGTTCCGCCGCATCCCGCGCCGCCTGGCCTTGAGTGTCGATCAGGACCAGCTTCCCCTCTGTCGCCCGATTGGTCAAGGCGGTCAGATCCCGCTCGCTCTCCAACAACATCACCGGGATCCCGGCCATCTGACCGAATGCCTGTAGCTGCTTATAGGCGCCGATGCGTTGTCTGTCGAGCGTCACCAGGGTTACCGAATCGGGGCCCATCCGGCGAATCTGACGCAGCGCGAGCCGATTCAGGGTCGTCGTCTTGCCAACCCCAGTCGAACCCACGAGCGCGAGCATACCACCCTGATCGAGCACGGTGGGGGATGTCGTAGCGATGGAGGCCGAAAGGCGCGAGCGCAATCTGGACCACGCCATCTCCTCCGAACTATCCTCTTGAACGCCCCCGGTCAGGCTGCGAGCGAGCTTCTCCGAGAAGCCGCTCCGCATCAAACGCCCGATACACTGGGACGCCAGCGGATGACGCGCAGCCCATTGATCACTCTCCGACAACGCCTGCTGTTGCA
Source organism: Thiorhodococcus drewsii AZ1 (assembly GCF_000224065.1). Lineage (GTDB taxonomy): Bacteria > Pseudomonadota > Gammaproteobacteria > Chromatiales > Chromatiaceae > Imhoffiella > Imhoffiella drewsii. Next base: position 79,400 of record NZ_AFWT01000018.1, on the reverse strand, counting down.
TCAACAGGGTCCGCAGATCGCAGATTTCCCGGCGCATGGCCGCCAACTGGGGATCGACAGGGATCGATTCCCCAAGACCCTGAGCGAATGACGACGAACCGGCCTCGGGCGCAGCATCGAGCGAGGCGACCACCTCAAGCAATCCGTCATCGCCACGACGGCTCGACAGAATGACCGCGTCCGACCCCTGATGCTCGCGCACCTGGCGCATCGCATCGCGCATGTCACGTGCCCTGTATCGCCGTACATTCATCTATCTGCTCCTGTTCGTTGAATCACGCCCGCGCCTGAGCCGGCTCGCTCTTTCCAACGGTGGCCACGACCCGAATCCGTCGGTTGTCGGGGATCTCGGTGAATGCCAGCACGGCCAGATTACGCACCGCCCCCCGCAACCAACCGGCGATCCAAGACCGGATCTCGGGGGCCACCACCAATATCGCGGGCGCTCCCTCCGACTCCTGGCGCCGAGCGGCATCCATCACCGACCGTTGCACCCGCTCGGCCAACCCAGGCTCGATACCGACGGTTTCGCCTTGGCTGCCCTGCAGCGACTTATGCAAAAGCTGTTCCAGGGCTGGGTCCAATGCAATCAAAGGCAGCTCTTCCTCCGGACCGACGAGATCCTGAACGATCGAGCGCGACAAGGCGACGCGCACGGCAGCGGTCAAAGCGGCGGGATCCTGACTCTTCACCGCACGCTCCGCCAATGTTTCGGCGATCGTGCGCAGATCGCGGATGGAGACCTGCTCAGCCAGGAGATTCTGAAGAACCTTGAGCACCACACCCAAGGAGAGCACCTTGGACGAGAAGAGGTTCTCGACGAGTTTGGGCGAACGCCGCGCCAACTGATCGAGCAGGTGCTGAACCTCCTCGTGACCGATCAGACGATGTCCATTCTCACGGAACACTTGAGACAGATGGGTCGCGATGACCGTCGCCGTATCGACGACCGTATAACCGGCGGCTTGAGCCGATTCCCGATCGGCCGGATCGATCCAGAGCGCGTCCAGATTGAAGGTGGGGTCCTTGGTCGGAGTCCCCGCCACCGACCCGTAGACCTGACCGGGATTGATGGCCAGCTCGCGATCCGGAAAGACCTCCGCCTCCGCCGCCGTCACCCCCAACAACGAAATTCGGTACTGATTGGGCCCCAACTCCAAGTTGTCGCGAATATGCACCGGCTGGATAAGGAAACCGAACTCCTGAGACAGCTTGCGCCGAATCCCCTTGATCCTCCCCATGAGCTGCCCGTCCTGACTGCGGTCGACCAAGGGAATCAGACGATACCCCACCTCCAGGGAAACCAGATCGACTGCAGGAACATCATCCCAGGACAGATCGCGGTCCTCGGGCGCTGGCAGTTCCACCCCCTCTGGCAGACGCTCGACCACCTCGGAATCATCGGCGGCGGGTTTGCGCGCGTTTAGATACCCGACACCACCCAGCATCGAAGCCAGACCAAGAAACACGAGATTCGGCATACCGGGGATCAACCCCAGGACACCGAGAATCCCCGACGCTACATAGAGCGCGCGCGGATTCGCGAACATCTGACTGAAGACCTGCTGCCCCATGTCCTGGGAGGTCGTGCTACGGGTCACGATGATGGCCGTGGCAGACGAGAGCAGCAATGAGGGAATCTGAGCGACCAACCCATCCCCGATACTCAAGAGGACGAAATTGTTCGCCGCATCCGCGAAGGTCATATCCTGCTGAGTGGTCCCGATGAAGATCCCACCCAGCACATTGATGAAAAGGATGAGTATGCCCGCCATGGCATCGCCACGAACGAACTTACTGGCACCATCCATGGACCCGTAGAAGTCAGCCTCTTCAGCGACACCTTCGCGCCGTTTGCGGGCATCTTCCTGAGAGATAAGACCAGCGTTCAGATCGGCGTCGATCGCCATCTGTTTGCCGGGCATGGCATCGAGGGTGAAGCGGGCAGTGACCTCGGAAACACGCCCCGCACCCTTGGTGATAACCACGAAATTGATGATGACCAGAATAGTGAACACCACCACGCCGATGGCGAAATTTCCACCCAACACGAACTCGCCAAAGGCCTCGATGACCTTCCCGGCCGCTTCGGTTCCCGAGCCGCCATTCAGGAGAATGACCCGTGTCGAGGCCACATTGAGCGCCAACCTCAACAGAGTCGCCAACAAAAGCACCGTGGGAAAGGCGGCGAACTCGACCGGCCGCGGCGTATAGACGGCCACCATCACCACAATCAGGGATAGTGCGATATTGAAGGTGAACAGCAGGTCGAGCAAAAAGGGCGGTAGCGGCAGCACCAGCATCGCGAGCAACGCGATGAGCAGGACGGGCGCCCCCAGACCGAGACGCCCGATCCCGCCGAGACGTTCAACGAGGGTTGTCATCCAGATTATCTCCGCGCCCGCCGAGCACTCTGCGGATCCAGATACTCATCAGGAACCGGCAGTTCGTCAGGCAAGTCGACATCCAGGTCATCGCGCTTGAGCTGATAGACGTAGGCCAGAATGCGGGCCACCGCCACAAACAGCCCACCGGGAATATCCTGATCGAGATCGGTGGTAAAATAGATGGCGCGCGCGACACGCGGCGCTTCAACCAGCGTGATCTGATGCTCCTCGGCGATTTCGCGAATCACCTTGGCTGTCGCGTCCGTCCCCTTGGCCAGCAGACGCGGCGCACGCATGGTCGCTGGCTGATACTGAAGCGCAACCGCGTAATGCGTCGGATTGGTGATCACCACGTCGGCCTTGGGCACCTCGGTCATCATGCGGCGCCGAGACGCCTCCATCTGCAATTGACGGATGCGCCCTTTGACCTCCGGCTTACCCTCTGTTTCCTTGAACTCGTCCTTGACCTCCTGCAGGGTCATCTTCAACTGTTTGGTGTGATTCCAAATCTGAAAAGGCACATCGATCGCCGCAACCGCGATGAGGGCGATCGAAGCGATCAGAAAGACCCACGCAGCCATACGGCCCGTCTGAATGATGGCCTGTTCAACTGGCTGATCGCCCAGCGCCAACAGGGTACCCCAGATCACCTTGATCGCCAGACCAGCAACCAAGGCGACAAGAACGAACTTTCCGATACCCTTGACCAACTCCATCAGCCCCGTCACGGAAAAGACCTTCTTGATACCAGTGATCGGATTCAGCTTGGAGAACTTGGGGGTGATCGCTTGGCTCGAGAAATTGATCCCGCCAATCAGCAAGGGGCCTAGCAAGGCAACAACAACCAAGATCATGAACAGAGGCGCCAGGATCAGAAGGGCACGCTCAATCAGCGCCGCCAGATGCGTGATCATGAGCGCGGGATCGAAGATCAATCCGCGCTCCAGATCGAGGGCGTCCGTCATCAAATTTGCGATTCGAGTCCCGAAATAGCCACCAAACAACAAGAGCGACGTCGCGCCAGCCAAGAGCACGACGACGGTATTGAGTTCGCGCGAGCGAGCGATCTGACCCTTTTCACGCGCATCGCGCACACGCTTTCCGGTCGGCGCCTCCGATTTTTCCTGGCCATTTTCGTTCTCGGCCATCTCAAGCCCCCACGAGCTGCCGAACGAGCCGAACGGCCAGCATCAACAACTCACCGACCCGAACGCTCAGCTGAGGCAGAGTCAGCAGGATAATGATGAAACCCGCGAACAGGGTCACGGGAAACCCCACCGCGAAGATATTGAGCTGGGGAGCGGCACGCGTAACGACCCCCATTGAGATATTTATAAGCAACAATGATGCCACCGATGGAATAGCGATCAACAAGGCGCTGGAGTACATGGCACTGGCAAACCGAACCACGGCCCAGAGATCATCGGTCGAGATCCCAGCCGAGGCGATCGGGAGCGTCTGAAAACTGCGTAGCAGGAGATCGATCAGGACCAGATGGCCGTTGAGCGCAAGAAAAATGAGTGTCGCCAGAACCGTGTAGAACTGAGACACCAAGGGCACCTGGATTCCGCTAACCGGATCCAGGGCCGAGGCGAACCCCAACCCCATCGACATCGCGATGCTCTCGCCCGCCAGAACCAGTGCCGCAAAGACGAGTTGCACCACGAATCCCATGGCGACACCGATGATCACCTGGTGGACGGCCACGACCAGTCCTTCAAGACTCAAGGGATCGATCTCGGGAACGGGCTTGAGATCGGGCGCCACAACCAGCGCGAGCAGCAACCCGAGTCCGAGACGCACCCGCGCATTCACATTACGCCCACCGAAGACGGGCGCGACCAGAAGCATGGCGCTGATGCGCACGAAAGGCCACATGATCGCACCGACCCACAGCAGGATGTCGTCGGCCGCAAAGGTCATCCGAGTGATTGAGGGACGCCGCCCGTCAGCCGATCATATTGGGAATGCTGTGATAAAGCCGGATAATGTAATCGGTGATGAGCGACAACATCCAGTGACCACCCAGCACCAATGCCGCCCCCACTGCGAGCAGTTTGGGGATGAAAGTGAGCGTCATTTCCTGGATCGAGGTCGCGGTCTGAAACAGGCTCACGATGAGACCGACCACCAGGCCCGCAAGCAGGGGCGGAGCCGCCATCAGGACGACGATCTCACCCGCCTCCTTTCCAACGTCGATCACCATTTCGGGAGTCATCGGACACCTCCTCAGGAGTAAAAACTCTGGGCCAGGGTACCCATCAGAAGCGACCAGCCGTCGACGAGCACGAAGAGCATGATCTTGAACGGCAACGAGATGATCATGGGAGACAGCATCATCATACCCATCGACATCAGAACACTGGCGACCACCATATCGATGATGAGAAAGGGAATGAGGATCAGAAAGCCCATCTGGAAGGCGGTCTTCAACTCGCTGATGACGAAGGACGGCACCAAAAGAGTCAGCGGGATATCGTCAGGCGACTCGAATCCGTCGAGACCCTTGATCTCAGCGAACATCTGCAGATCCGTTTCACGCGTCTGCTCCAGCATAAAGGTTCGCAACGGCTTGGCCGCCTTGACCAACGCCTCTTCCGTACCGAGCTTTTCGTCCATGTAGGGCAGAATCGCAGTGTCGTAAATGTCCTGAAAAACCGGCGCCATCACGAACAGCGTCAAAAAAAAGGCCAGCCCGAGCAGAATCTGACTGGATGGCGCCTGGGCCGTCCCAAGCCCCTGCCTCAAGAGCGATAACACGATGATGATGCGCGTGAAGGAGGTCATCATAATCAGCGCCGACGGCAGGAGCGTCAGCAACGTCATGATGATGAGGATCTGTAGGGTCACCGAATAGACCTGCCCTCCATCCGGGGCCGTGGTCACGGTCACCGCATTGAGCCCCCCGATCTGGGCCCAAACGGCTCCCGGAAGGAAACCGAGGAGCAGGACCGCAATCGTCCTCCAGGGAAACCTCATCCACCCAACTCCTTCCCACCGAAACGCCGCAACAGAGCCGCAAAATCAAGGGTCGCGGACTCAGCGCAGAGACTCGGATCGACCGCCTGGGTCAAGGTATGGACATGCCGAATACCGGCTGGAGTCATAGCGAGCAATATCTGATCCCCGCCCACCTGCACCAGCACCAAACGCTCGCGCATTCCGAGCGGCTTAACCGCCAACACATCGATCACCTGACGCCCCTGCATCGCACCGCCCGAAAGTCGCCGCAGGAGCCATGCGAAGATCAGAATCGCGACGATGACCAGAGCCAGCCCGCCGATCAGTTGGGACAGATATCCCGCTGCCGCATGCCCTCCAGAATCTAGCGCATCCGCACGCACCGGCGAGACCATGAGCACCACCTCGAATCCCAGAACCATGCGGGACGGAATCGAACCGGCACGGATCCAATGACTCATCTCAACTTCCTGACCCGCTCGCTTGGGCTAATGACATCGGTGAGACGAATACCGAATTTTTCGTTGACGACGACAACCTCACCATGCGCGATCAGAGTCCCATTCACGAGAACATCGAGCGGCTCGCCAGCAAGCCGATCCAATTCCACGACCGAACCTTGGTTCAATTGCAACAGATTCCGAATGGAAATCTTGGTTCGTCCAATCTCCATGGCAATGGTGACCGGAACATCGAGAATCATGTTGAGATTGACTTCGGACTGCGGGTCGCCCGGCTGCCAACCAGAGAAATCCTCCGGACTCATCGGCTGAGCCTGCAAGGCCTCGGCAGAGGCCGAGGCGAAACCCCCACGCGCGGAGGATTCGGCGGCCGCAACACCATGCGCGGACAGATCCGAAGACGTTCCATCATCGTCGGAATTATCTTGCTGCTCCTGAAGGGCTGCAGCCCAATCGTCGGCGATGGCCTCGTTCGGATCTTGATCAGCGCCCATATCGCTCTCGCTAGTCATGAATTAACGTCACTCGATGGTTACCGGTCACCTAACATCCCGTGCTTTCAAACATTAGGACTCGATCACTCATTCATTTAACTGCCAAACGATCAATTTTTGATTAATACCTCATCGACTTTGATCGCATTGATTCCGTTCGACACACCAAATTTGCCACGAAACATCGGGATGTCCTCCACATTGAGGATAACATGCTCAGGAAACTCGATAGGCAGGATGTCTCCCGGACGCACGTCCAGCAGTTGTCGAACCGACATATCCTTTTCGACGAGCACCGAGCTGATGTGAACCTCCGCCAATTGCACCTCTTCCTGCAAGGCATGCAACCAACGCTTATCGACACCCGCACGGTCGGATTGCAATCCGGTATCCAACTGCTCGCGAATCGGTTCGATCATCGAATAGGGAAGCGTGAAATGCAGATTCCCTCCACCACCTTCGAGCTCGATATGAAAATCGTTGATCACAACGACCTCGCTCGGGCTCACGATATTGGCAAATTGTGGATTGACCTCGGAATTGAGGAACTCGAAACGCAGCTCCATGACAGGCTCCCACGCCTTCTGCATATCCTCGAACGCCGCATCGAGTAGGCTTCGAATCACGCGCAGTTCCATCGGCGTAAAGTCTCGACCTTCGATTCGCGAATAGAAACGTCCATCGCCGCCAAAGAAATTATCGACCAAACTGAAGACCAGCTTAGGATCGAACACCATCAAAGCCGTACCATGCAGCGGGGTCACCCGAAGCAGGTTCAGACTCGTCGGCACAAAGAGCGAATGCAGATACTCAGAGAACTTGGTGACCCTGGTGCCAATCACCGAGATCTCCGAAGCACGGCGCAGCATATTGAAGAGATGGACACGCAGATAGCGCGCAAAGCGTTCATTGATCATATCGAGCGTGGGCATGCGACCACGCACGATACGATCCTGAGTCGCGAAATCATAGGATCGCGCTTGACCGTCGACCGGAAATGCCTCTCCGTCGGTATCGACATCACCGCTGTCGACGCCATGCAGGAGTGCGTCGATCTCGTCTTGACTGAGGATATCGGTCTGCTGTGACATAATCCTACCTTACTGCATCACAAAATCCGTGAAGAGCACGTTGACGATATCGGACGGTTGGGCGGATCGCGTCAAGTCCGCAGAGATCATGGAATGCAATTCCTCGCGCAACTTATCCTTACCCTCGGTCGTATTGAGCGCGGCCGAATCCTGACTCGACAGATAGGACAAGAGGTCGTTCCGAATCATCGGAAGGTGCTTTTCGATAGCGGCAACCACTCTCTCGTTCCGAGTCGCAATGGTGATACTGACGCGAAGGAAACGCACCGACCCCGGCGCCGTGATATTCACAGTGATAGGCTCAAGGGCGTAATAGATCACCGGATCCTGCGGGGATGCTGGGGCGATCGCCTCAGAAGACTCTGGCTCAGTCGGCTGAGCCTCGGCCTCCGACGCCTCCGCGCCCTCCTCCGTCGTCTCCGCCGCCTTGTCGAGAACGAAGAAATAGTAGGCCGCACCCCCGCCAGCGCCGAGAATCAGCAGCACCAACACAATCAAAATGATGAGCTTGAGCTTACCCCCGCCCCCCTTACCCTCTGCTGCGGATTCCTCTTTCTTCTTCTTTTCGGCCATGCTTCACACCCCTGGGTGTCTTGTCTATCTGGATAGTCTCATCGAGACCGGTAGACCGCTCGCTCGGGCGAAGCGGAGGCGACTACCAATTAGATGTAGTAGTCGTGACGTTTCGACAAGGCCGAAACCGTCGTATTGATCAACAGAGGCTCTCCGATCGTTTCTGCATCGTCTCCATCGGCCTGCTGAGACAGCCCATTCGATGAAGCCCCATCTCGACCGGGCGATGTGTCGCCGCCCTGAGCCCCCTGATCGCTGACCGACAGATGCGCGAGCGATACTCCATCCTGAGCAAGCGCATCACGCAAACGCGGCATCGCCGCTTCGAGAACCTCCCTCACGATGGGATGCGGAGAGACGAAGATGACACTCGTCTTATCACCCTCTTGGGTGATCTTGACATCCACCCCGCCTAGACTCGGTGGCCGTAACTTCATCTCGGCCCTCGAAAGCCCCTCGCGCAACACCCATTTCACCTGATCGCCGAGAGGCGCCTCACCGCCCGGCTGCAGGAGCCTGTACAGATCCAAAGCACCGGGCCGCTGCAAACCAGCACCCGTCACCGACCGCGAGGTCGTGGTCGTAGCCGTCGCGGCCGTCAACGACGCGTCATCCTCGGTGACAGCCGCATCGGCATCCTCGCGAAGTAAATCCGCTTGAGAGTCGACGAGATCCATTCCACTATCGACGACCTCCTCAATGCCTGAAGGTGAGCCACGATCCAAGGACAGATTCAATCGGTCCTCCACACCACCGGCACCCCATGGCCGCACCGCCGACGGCAACGAATCCGAGACCGCATCGTCAGCCGGATTCGCGGCAACTTGAGCGACAAAGTGCTCCGAACCGGAATCGGCAAAGGCATCGACAAGTCGCTGAAGCGCACCCGCCGCGGCAGTCGTCATCGCAGCGCCACCTTCGTCAGCCTCGCCCAAGCCCAGGCCAGTCTCTACCGACGGGGAAACCGAGGACGTCACACGTCTGGCATCGGATAATCTAGCCAAATCGGACAGAAGCGAACGAACGTCCGAGCTGATATTAGCGACGCCGGAATCAACCTTACTCCCCGGCGACACAGACTCCAAGAGACGCCCCAGCCGATCGATCACAGCTTGGGAAGCCGGAGACGTAGTCGCTGAGCGACCATTCGAGTCAGCCCCCACGACCTCAGAGGCAACATCAGCATCAGCGGAAACTGAATCCAGAGAACGATCGCCCCGATCCGTCCGCGCTCGCGAATCCGAAGACGCGGCCGAGGCGGCCAAGGGAGAACGACCATTCGAGTCAGCCCCCTCAACCTCGGAGGCAACATCAGCCTCAGCGGAGACAGAATTCAGAGCACGATCGACCCGATCCGTCCGCACTCGCGGATCCGAAGACGCGGCCAAGGCGGCCGAGGGAGAACGACCATTCGAGTCAGCCCCCACGACCTCGGAGGCAACCTCAGCCTCAGCGGAAATAGACTGGCCGTCAGCGTCGGATGTCACCCCAGAGGGCGCCGATTCGAGAAGGCGCGCCAGCTTGTCTGTTGAGGTTTGGGAGACAGACAGGGTCGTCAATTCGGACAAGAAAGCATGCATGTCCGAGCCGGATTCCAGCAGATCCGAGGCAACCGCCGCCCCGGCAGACGTCGACTCCAGAATGCGCCCTAGCAAATCCGTCGGAGTTTCGCGCCAATCATCCGATGTATCCGAAACGCCCAACGCCAGTCCATCCGCCAAATCTGGCTCGTCCTGAACCGGTTGCGCCCCCTGGATCAAGGCCACGAACTGTGCGAGCAACTCCTGACCGTCGACGGCGGCGATTTCAGCAGGATCCACGCCTTGATCGACCAGCAGTTCTTTCAACTGCCCACCGAGGGCGTCAAGAAAACCCGAATTGCCCGCCTCATCCAGGGAATCGCCAGAGCCCGAAAGGCCGCCGAACAACTGCGCGAGTAAACCGGACAGGCTGGCTTGCAAGCCGCTCGATTGCATCATCTCGAATCTCCTCGCTCAGTTACATGTCGTTATCAGGATTCTGCTGGAACGCCTTGCGCGTCGCCCACATGTCCTGCTCGCGCTGTTGATTGCGATTATCCCGAACAGCATCGGCCCGACGACGATGCTCGATCAGCTTGTCCAGCGAAAGGCTCGCCTGATGCCGCTCCAACCAGATCTCTCTGGCCTGATCGACCTGAGATTGAGCCGCAGCGACACGCAGATCCTGCTGCTGTAGCGCCTCGCGTAATTGCTGGTGCATCAAGCCCAACTGTTTCAGCATGTTCACATCGTTGGGGACCAAGGCGTTGAGATAGTGATTCTGGTACTCGGACAACTGCCTATGCTGCAACTCGGCGCGATTCAGTTCGGCGAGACGCCCCGCCAAACCGACGGCTGCCTCGTTCTCCTGGGCCTCGCGAATCTTGAGAAGTCGCTGGAAACGTTTCACGCTCATGCGGGCTACCCTCGGTTGAATCCGCTCGGCGCCGAGATCAGATCGAACAACGCCTGGCGAGACGCCTCGAACCCGGCCGCATCGGTCCGATCCTGCCCCAAATAGGCCTCCAACCGCGGGTGCATGGCCACCGCCTCGTCCAATTGCGGATCGGACCCCTTGCGGTAGGCTCCAACGGCGATCAGATCGCGGTTGCTCTCATAGGTCGCGAGCAAATTGCGAAACCGGTAGGCCGCTTTCTGATGCTCTGGGGTCACCACAGCGCTCATGACGCGCGAGACCGAGGCACCGACGTCGATCGCCGGATAGCGGCCGGTCGCAGCGATATCGCGCGAAAGCACCACGTGTCCATCCAAGATGGCCCGCGCCGAATCGACAATGGGATCGTTCTGATCATCCCCCTCGGCGAGCACCGTATAGAAGGCCGTGATGGAGCCGCCCCCCTCGTCGCCATTGCCTGCACGCTCGACCAATTGCGGCAAACGGGCAAACACGGAGGCCGAATAGCCCTTGGTGGCCGGAGGTTCGCCGATCGCCATGGCGATCTCACGTGCCCCCTGAGCGAAACGCGTCAATGAATCCATCAGCAGCAGCACATTAAGTCCTCGATCGCGAAAATACTCGGCCATCGTGGTCGAGACCCATGCCCCATGCTGACGCAGGAGTGGCGACTGATCGGCGGGAACCGCCACCACCACCGTCCGTTTACGCGACTCGACATCCAGGATTTCACTGATGAATTCGTTGACCTCGCGGCCACGCTCGCCGATCAGACCCACGACGATCACATCGGCCTCGGTATGCTTGGTCATCATCCCCAACAGCACGCTCTTACCGACGCCACTGCCAGCGAATAACCCGAGACGCTGACCACGACCGACCGACAGCAACCCGTTAAGCGCCCGGATCCCGACATCCAGGGGAGTCTTGACCGGCACCCGGGTCAGCGGGTTGATCGGTCGCCCCTCGATCGGAACCTCCTCCTGCGTCCGGATAGGACCACCGCCATCCAAGGGCTTGCCGAGCGCGTCCACCACGCGCCCCAGCAACTCGGGACCGACGGGAATCCGACGACTCTGCTCCAGCGGCTCGATACGAGCGCCAGGAATCAGTCCCTCCAGCCGCCCTTCCGGCATCAGGAAGGTTCGCTCGCCATTGAAACCCACGACTTCGGCGCCGAGACGCTGACCGCTCACGGTATGAATGGCCGCCCGCCCCCCGACCGGCAAACGGATACCCTCGGCCTCCAGCGTCATGCCCACCATGCGCGACAAACGTCCCTCCGGCTGAGGATCTGGCGCCTTCTCGACGCGCTGACGCGACTGCGCCAGGCGCTCGCGCAAACCGAGCGCCAATTGTCCGGCACCCCGATCCTGAAGGTCGCGAATGGTCTGTGTCATGGGCTGATATCAACTGGATCCTGGATCCGTCTTGGGTTCGGAAAGGGGCTCGGGTTCCGACGCATCGGGGTCGGGCACATCGGGCTCTGGCGTATCGGGCTCTGACGCATCGGGCTCTGACGCATCGGGCTCTGACGCATCGGGCTCTGACGTATCGGGCTCTGACGTATCGGGCTCTGACGTATCGGGCTCTGACGTATCGGGCGCTCTGGCGCATCCGTTATCGACTCATGCGTATCGAGTCGAGCCCCATCCTCTTCGGTAGCCTCTGTGTCGGAAGCCTCTGCCGGAGCAGCCGCTGTCAGAGGCTGCGCCAGCTCGCCCCAGATGGCCTCGACTGCCTGGCGCAAACGCGTTTCAAAGCGGGCGTCGATACGGCTCGGACCACTGTCTACTATGCAACCACCGCGCCGCATCTCGGAATCCGGAACCCAGGAAATGGCCTCGTCCCGCGTCTGGACATAGGTTTCGAGGATTTGCTGTTCGTCCGGATGGACATGGACCCGGATCTTATGCTGGCGTGATGGCAACTGATCCAAGGCACGCCGCAGAACGCCCTGCAATAGCTCGGGCCGCCGATCGAGCGTATCCATGATCACGCGCTCGGCCAAGGTCACCGTCAAGGTTAGAAGTTCCGGCTCCAGGTCGTCGCCGAGCGAGGCCAGCGGATCGACCAGGTCGTGAGCGATGCCCTCCAAGGCAGCGACCGTCTCGCGCAACTGCTGCTCGGTCTGCTCGCGCAACTCCTGCTCGCGCGCCTCACGCTCCTGACACTCGGCCGCCGCCTCAGTCTCGGCCTTTTCGCGCCCTTCTTTGTAGCCCGCCTGATACCCCTCGCGAAAACCCGTTTCGGCACCGGAAAGACGCGCCTCCTCCTTGATGGCAGCAACCTCCTCCTCGGTAGGCGGCTCGATCTCGGGCTCGGGAGGCTCGGGGGGCGGAGGTGGCGGGGCGCCGACATCCGGCGGCAGCCAGCGGCGCACCTCCGGGCCAAAATCCTCCACCACGGCTTCCCGTAGGCGACTCACAACATGCCCTCACCACCCTTGGCACCGAGAACGATTTCGCCGCTATCGGCAAGCCGTCTGGCAACAGCCAGAATTTCCTTCTGAGCCACCTCGACATCGCTGACCCGAACCGGGCCCTTGGTTTCGAGGTCGTCTCTCAGCATCTCTGCGGCGCGCTTGGACATATTCTTGAAGATCTTGTCTCGGAGCTCCTCCTCGGCACCCTTGAGGGCGAGCACCAGGGATTCGGTCGAGACCTCGCGCAGCAGGGTCTGGATGCCGCGATCGTCGACACCGACCAAATTGCCAAAGACAAACATCAGCTCCTGGATACGCTCGGCCAGATCCTCGTCGACCTGATTGACGCTCTCCATGATCACGGACTCGAGCGCCGTATCCACGAAATTCAGAATTTCGGCCGCAGCCTTGACGCCACCGATCATGGAAGACTTCGCCGTATTCTTACCGGAGAGCTGTTGCTCCAGGATCTCGTCGAGTTCCTGCAAGGCGGCCGGCTGTACACCATCCAGTGTCGCGATGCGCAGAATCAGATCGGACTGCATCCGCTCCGGCAAATAGGACATGGTCTCCGCCGACTGATCCGGATCCAGATGCGACAGCACGATCGCGACGATCTGGGGATGCTCGTTGCGGATCAGTTCGGCAATGGCGCGCGGATCGAGCCACTTGAGCGCCTCCAAACCCTTTGAATTGCGCCCGAGGAGAATCCGGTCGATGAGGCCGGACGCCTTGTCCTCTCCCAAAGCAGACATCAGCACGCTGCGCACATAGTCGTCGGCGCCAACACCGAGCGAGGTTTGGTCCTGTACGGCCTCCGAGAACTCGCGCAGCACATAGTCGATATCCGATCGCGTCACCTTATCCAGGGACGCCATCGCCGTACCGATCTTCTGAACCTCCTTCGGTCCCATGTGGCGCAGGATCTCGGCCGCAGACGCCTCGCCGAGGCTCATCATAAAAACCGCAGTCCGCTCGGGACCGGTCATTTTCGAGGGATCAGTTGCCATCGCCATCCAACCAGGATTTGATTACTTGAACGACCAGTTTGGGATCCTCTTTGATCATCTCACGCACGGCTTCGAGATCCATATTCTGCTGCTCATTCCCCCGGGGTCCGAGCAGCGCAGCAATCCCCGAAGAACCTTGGGTCAAGGCCAGCTGCTCCTCGTCACCCTCCTCGCCCTCGTCGCCATCCTCACCCGCACCAGACTCATCAGTCAGGGCGCGGGTTCCATCCTCGCCAGCGGCACCTTCGAGCGCCTCCTGCGACTCAATAGGCTTGGGAACCAACTGCTGTAACGCCGGCTTGACCACCATGAGGAGAACGAGCAGGGCTGTCAGGAAACCGCCGACGATTTTGACCAGTTCGAGAAACCAGGGTTCGGTCCAAAACTTGGACGCTTCATCATCAAGTGTATCAGGCACAAAAGAGACCGAGCTCACATTCAGAGAATCGCCCCGAGCCTCGTTGAAACCGACAGCCCCGCGCACCAGTGCGCGGATCTTGTCCATCTCATCCTCGGATCGAGGGACACGCACGGGCTCGCCCTGATCGTTGGTCTGATCCTGGTAGTCGATGACCACGGCCGTCGATAGACGCTTCACTCCTCCAGGGGTTTCCTGGACGTGAGCGATGGTGCGATCGACCTCGTAGTTGCGGGTCGCCTGCTGGCTGCGACTGCTCGGAACGACGGAGGAGGCATCGGCCGCCTGCTGCTGCCGCCCGGTGATACCGCCCTGCGGCGGCTGATTGGTCAGCGCGCCGGGAATACCCCCGATCGCTGGATCTGCGCCAATCTTCTCCTCCTCGCTGGTCTGTTCCGAACGGATCGCCGTGCGATCCGGATCGTAGCTTTCCTGAGTACGCTCTACCCGTGAAAAATCCACGTCAGCGGCAACCTGCACCCGCACCCGATCACGCCCCACGATGGGCGTCAGCAGGCTCTGAACACGTTCGACGAAACCCGCTTCGACACGCCGCGTGTAGTCCAAATTATCGAGCGTCAGCTTGCTTCCCTCGTTATCGTCCTTGGCGGTCATGAGGCGGCCGGTCTGATCGACGACGGTCACACGCTCCGGCAAAAGCTCCGGGACGCTCGATGACACCAGATGCACGATCGCTGCAACCTGGGCGTCGGTCAGACTCCGATTTCCCGCGAGACGCACGACCACAGAGGCGCTCGGCGGCGTACGTTCGCGCACGAAGACCGAGCGCTCGGCCTGGGCAAGATGCACGCGTGCCGACTCGACCGGCTCCAGCGTCGCCACGGAACGCCCCAACTCGCCCTCAAGCGCGCGCTGATAGCGGGCACCCTCGATCAGGCGGCTGGTTCCGAACCCGGAATCCTGTTGCAGGAGTTCGAAACCGATATCGGCGCTCTTCGGCAACCCTTGCCCAGCCAACAGCAAACGGGTCTCGGCGACCCGCTGTTTGGGAATCTCGATCCGACCCGAGGCATTGTCGACCTTGTAGGGCACGCCCATCTGCGTCAGGGACTTCATGATCTCGGCCGCTTCCTCCTCCTCCAGCTGTCCGAACAGCGGGGCATAGGTGGGCTTCAAGGCCCAGAAGAGGATGGCGGCGGCCGCCACGATACCGCCCGTCACCATTCCGATGAGCGCAACCTGACGCCCGACGGACATTTCCTTGAACGTATCGAGGCCCGTTGACAAAGCGGCGGTGAGAGAGGACGCCATTGACGAGTGTCTCCGCTATCGCAACCGTAACGCCCTTAGACCTGCATGCTCATCACTTCTTGGTAGGCCGACAGCAACCGGTTGCGTACCTGATTGGTTGCCTCGAAGGCGATCGAGGATTTGTTCATCGCCACCATCACCTGAGGCAAGGAGACATTGGCGTCGCCGAGTTCGAATTGAGTCTGCATGGTCGTTGCTTCTTTCTGAATCTGGTTCACGGAACGAATGGCATCACGCATCGTGCTTGCGAAATCCTCCCCGTCGAGCTCGCGGGCTGGCTCAACTTTAGAGACGGGCTCGGCTCCCTCAACGCGGCCAGACTGAGAGAGTGCGCGCATCTGCTGCAGCACATTCTGAATCTGCATTTCGCTCATATCTGCCGTCTCCGTGATTCGCCAGGGCCCTGCCCCAAATGCCAGTCAATACCTGGCGTGATGGGAACGATGCCCTGTCCATGCAAATTCAGAGCCATCGTACAAACGAACGGGAGACGCGCGGATCGAATCGGAAGGACAGCGAAACGCCCAATCGGGACGCGAGGATCAGAACACGGGGCTTGCGCGGACGCAGGCGATGGGGAGCGCCATCCGAAGGGATGAGAAAATCGCGAACAAAGTCAGCCGGCGAAGCGGCGTGAGAGACAAACGCTACGAGCGACCGATTCGGAGAGACAATATATTGACGCTTCGACTCCGCACGGGCCGTCGCGTTCAGAGATCTTGCGTCGCATCACGGGCGTCGCGCTCAAGACCGAACTTTCTCATCCGCTCGACCAGCGTCGTCCGCCGCATCCCCAAACGTCGCGCCGCGCGCGCAACCACGAAATCATTCTCGGTGAGGGCAATGACGATCATCTGACGCTCCAGCTCATTCATATATTCGCGCAGCTCGGTCCCCTCCGGAGGCAGGCCCGTCACCGTGCCAGCGTGCACGGTCTCTTCATGCGAACCGACAGCGGGCGACGACTCAAGAGGCTCCAACACGGGATCCAGCTGAGAGGGCCGAAATTTCGACGGCAGCTGGGCGAGATCGACCAACTGATCCGGATACATAATGGACAACTGTTCGAGCAAATTGGCCAGTTCGCGGATATTTCCCGGCCAAGCGTGCGATTCGAGATGCGCGATCACGGCCGGGGTCAGATTGGCCGGAGTTGCCCCCTGCTCTTTCAGACGCTGCTCCAGCGTCGCGATCAGCAGCGGAATATCGCTGCGACGCTCCCGCAGCGAAGGAAGATCAACCGGAAAGACGTTCAGGCGAAAAAAGAGATCTTGCCGAAAATTTCCAGCGTCCACCGCCTCTTCCAGATTGCGATGGGTCGCTGAAATGATGCGTGCGTTGGTCTGCAGCGGCTTATTCGAACCAACCCGCTCAAAGGTTCGCTCCTGCAACACGCGCAGCAGCTTGACCTGCATCGGCAAAGGCATGTCCCCAATCTCATCCAGAAAGAGAACACCGTCGTCAGCCAGCTCGAAACGTCCGGCACGGGCAGTGAACGCGCCGGTAAAGGCCCCCTTCTCATGCCCGAACAGCTCGCTCTCCAGCAAATCTGGAGGGATGGCCCCGCAATTGACCGCAACGAAGGGTTTGCCCGAGCGGTTCGAGGCCGCATGGATGGCGCGAGCGACGACCTCTTTGCCTGATCCGGTTTCGCCAAGGATCAGTACCGTGGCATCCGTGTTGGCGACCTGCGCGATGAGACGCTTGACGTTGAGCATGGTCACATGACGGCCGACCAATCCGACATCCGCCACAGCGTCGAGTCCGACTCCACATTGCAACCGCTGCAAAACCTGAATGACCTGTCCGGGCGTCAGGGGCGAGGTGACGACGAAGGCACGTCGCCGCAGATTCGCCGCCTCCTGCCCAGGGTCCTCCGTGGGCTGACAGACCAGCGGCGCGGCGAGAGAATCCTGCACTGCGTCCAGCGTTCGTGCCAACACGGACGGCGTATCGCACAGCCATAGCGCCGAAAGACCCGACGGAATCGCATCCGGAGCCTTCACCTCGCAGACCTCGCAACCGAGGAATTCCAGGATACAAGCGGTCGCGATGCGCGCCGACGCTTGACCGTGCAGACCAATTCTCAACACCTGTGCTGATTCCCCGAGTCCATAAGACCCTACGCAATCCTTAAAATGACTGAACGAATTCGATGGATAGGAGCCGTCAAACACGGCATTAGGCGCCACGTCGCGACACATCCTGGCGTGGATCGTCGCGCATTCGCCGCCGAGCCACCTCACGTCGATGCATGCGAAAGACCCATCGACCGATCGCATCGCGGAGACCCGGATCCCGACAACGCCAGCTCGCGCCACACGCGCCATCCCGCAGCACAATCGGCCCCAGTTCCAAGACCACCGGCTGAGCGAGCCAGTGACAGGGATAGACCTCGATACGATCGCAGCTCGGTGACAGCACACAGGCGGAAAGGACCAACCCATCGGCACTCACGGTCACGGCAGAGCCTTGCGGGATTCGATCGGCGAGCAACGATGAAACCAGATCGGTCAAAAGATCGATCTTGACTTCCAGCCGTTGCAGCTCCGGCGCCGGAGGATCATCCTTGGAGCGGACCTGCACTCCCTCTTCAAGCATGGCAATCGCGTCGAACAGACGCACGGCGGCATCGCCTGCGGTGATCGGGCGCTCGCTCGGACCGACCGCAAGCTCCAGGGTCACCGAGAGGTCGTCACCAAGCACATCGCGCCAGATCTCTTTCCTCATGCAGCCACCACGCCCAACCAGACTATGCCCGGAGGATCCTAACCGCTTCAGGGTCAAGGGGAAAGGGATTCACACCGAGAGGGCCACACTTGCTAAGATCGAATCTTACGGCCCGGATCGCAAGGGCATCGCCCGATTCAATACCACGACACCATCTACCCGAACAGGTACGCAGATGCCATCCAACATCGGCAACTATTATGAGCGACTCGTCATGGAGTGCATTCGAGAGGCCATCGAAACGGATAAGGCACCCGACGAGGCAGCCTATATCGAGGATCTCGCCTGCGTTGCACTCAACAATTTACCACCCCGTTACATCAGACACTCGATCGACCTGGCCTCCCACCTCAGCGACGAGGAACAGGATCGGATGCAGCGACAGGTCAACGAGGCAGTCGAGAAGGCGCGCATGACCATCCAGCGCCGCAGCGAAGACCGCGATCAGAACCTCGACTGACACTCGCAAGCCCCCGGCGAGTCATGCCGGCCGCCGTTCCAAGGCCAACCCAGCCAGCCCCACCAGGCGTTGGAAAGCATCGAAGGTCGCCGCATCGAGCCGACAATCGGCAGTGCGGCGATCGGCGTAAACCATGCCGATCGGACGCCCTTCGACCCAAAGCGACATGACAAAGAAGCGCTCGACTCCGATCAACTCCAACAGCTGCGCCGGCAGGCGCGGCAGCAACTCCGGAGCATTTTCGTCGCTCAACCACAATGACCCGGGGCGCTCCATCAGAAACTCCAGACAGCCGGCCTCGGCGAGCGACAGACTGAAACGGTTGAAGGCCGGCTCGAAATCCGTCCCAACCAGAGACTCAGGCCGAAAGGTATTGGCACGGGCCGAATAGCTCGCGAACACGACCCGGTTCAACCCGAGCCCCCGGTGCAATCCGCGCAACAACACCTTCAAAAGCGATTCTCGCTCCTCCGATTCCGCCGCCCGCAGCAAACGCTCGGCGGTCTGATAGTCGTCGCGTCTCGGGGCCAGACAGACATTGGTCGACTCGGCGAGCCTGGCACCGGAAATCAAAACGCCCTCTGTATTGAGGGGCAAACGCAAAACTGTGGTAATGCCGTAGTTCGCTCCGATTCGGTTGAAGCCCTCCACCACATGATTCACCCGCTGGATCAGGGACGCGATGTCCATACCCAGCATCTCGGAGGCCAGGCGGAGGTCGGTGAACTGCGCGGGATGTCGCCATCCGGCAAAGGCATAACGCGCCGTCTGGGTCGCCAACATCACGCAGAGCGTTCTCAAGTGTTGGGCGTTGCGAGCCCGCATCGCCTCCCGAACCATCTCAGGCAACCCCCAGCGCACCGCCAGCACATGACCTAGCTCTTCGAGACTCTCCCCAAGAGACATGTACTCGGCCTCGTGCGGAAAGATATGCAGCACCTCGACCATCTCCAGATAGCGCCCCATTCGAGCGTCGCCATGCGCGAGCAGATAGAGTTCGCCCAGATTGTTCAGTAGGGCGGCCAAACTCACCTCGGAGGGAAACCGATCGCGATCGATCTGCGCCCAATCCTGGGCCAGAAGGGCCGCCAGCACGGCGCGCCCGGCACTACGCCGGTAGCGCTCCAAACGATTGGCGTCGAGCACCTGTTCCGCCACGCTCGCCTCGGTCGCGATGCCGAGCAGCCGCTGGCTTCCCAGCATGTGCGTGGCGTCCTCCAGCATGGAGACCTCGGCATCGAAATGGCGATGAGGGATGGCGTTCGCGCACTGCAGCACCCGCAGGGCCAGACCCGGATCCACCATAAGCGCCATGGCAACCTTGCGTCTCGGGGCCAGTTCGTCCTCCAACGCCAGAGGGAGAAGACGTCGCGTCCGCGCCAAAACGGGAAGTTCTTCGGGCATGGCTTCCGCCGTCACCCTGCTCAACCAGCTCGAAAGCACGCTCGGGGCCTCCTCTCATTTTGATCGCCGGCCTATAGATCCGCCCCGCACGATGGATGGCCAAGCACGAGCGGCACGAATTCATTATTATCTTCCGCTGGCAGGCCGCCTCTCAAGCGGACCGTGCCAACGCCAAACATCGTCCAAGAGGATTCCGTCGCGTGAAGCTGATACTTGGCGCCATCATCGTCTTCGCCTCAGTCCTCGGTGGATTCAGCCTGGCCGGCGGCCATATCGCCGCCCTCTGGCAACCATTCGAACTCGTCATCATCCTGGGCGCGGCCTTCGGTGGATTCATCATCGCCAACCCGATGAGCGTCGTCATCAAGTCGCTCAAATCCATCCCCATGCTGTTCATCGGGTCGAAGTACAAGCAGGCCGACTATATGGACGCCATGGGCTTCATGTATGCCCTGTTCTCGAAGGCGCGCAAGGAAGGGCTGATGGGCATCGAATCCGATATTGAGGAGCCGTCCAGCAGCCCCCTGTTCCAGAAGTATCCGAGGCTACTCAGCAATCATCATGCCTGCGAATTCATCTCGGACTACATGCGACTGGTCGTCAGCGGCAACATGAATCCCTTCGAACTCGACAATCTCATGGAGGTCGAACTCGCGACCCATCATCACGATGCCGAGAAGCCGGCGCAAGCCATCCAGCGCGTCGGCGACGGCCTGCCCGCCTTCGGTATCGTGGCGGCCGTGCTGGGCATCGTCCACACCATGGCCGCGCTCGGCGGCCCCATGTCGGAACTTGGAAACCTGGTCGCCGCCGCCCTGGTCGGAACCCTTACCGGCATCCTCGTTGCCTATGGATTCGTCAGCCCGATCGCCAGCATGATGGAGGAATTCGCCGCTCAGGAAACGAGCTTCCTCGCATGCATCAAGGCCTGCATTCTCGCCAATGTTCAGGGCTACAGCCCGCAGGTGGCAGTCGAATTCGGCCGCAAGACCATGCCACCCGAGCTCAGACCGAGCTTCAACGAACTGGAGCATCAGCTGCGCGGCACTTAGAGAGATGCGGATCAGATGCCTTCCGGGCATTAGATCAGCTCGCGAGTCGAAAACGCGGTTTCCGACTCGCTCCATTCTCAATCGCTCAGGCGCTTGAAAATGCCGGGCCATCCGTGGCCCGGACGGGAAACGCGGTCAATCAGCATTTCCCTAGGCGATTTCTGTCAATTTAGCATGAGCTTTTCCGGCAAGCGCCGTCATGGGAGCACTCCCGCGTGGCCATCGATACCAACAAGCAGCCCATCATCGTCAAAAAGGTCGTCAAACACGCCGGCCATCACGGCGGCGCCTGGAAGATCGCCTTTGCCGATTTCGCCACTGCCATGATGGCCTTCTTCATGCTGCTCTGGATTCTGGGTTCCACCACCAAGGAACAAAAGGCCGCCATCTCGAAATACTTCAACAACCCCTCGGCCTTCGATGGCATCGCGACCGCGCCCTCTCAGGCAGTCGGAGAGGGAACGGGCTCGAAACCCTCCATCATCGATTTCGAGGGCGCGATCGACATGGGGCCGGAGACCCCGCCCATCCAGACAGCGGATCAGATCGATGCGATGGCCGAGGAACTGGACCGAGAGCGTCTGGAGTCGCTGCGCAAGGTGTTGGAGAAAGCGCTGGACAATAGCCAGACGCTGGCCCCTTACAAGGACCAACTGTTGATCGACATCATGCCCGAAGGGTTGCGCATTCAGATCGTCGACAAGGAAAACCGGACCATGTTCGACCTCGGCAGCGCCCAGCTGAAAGACTACACGAAGGAAATTCTCAAGGAACTCGGCTCCATCATCAACGAGGTGCCCAATCGCATCAGCATCACCGGTCATACGGACGCGCGCCCGCTCAGCGGCAACTACAGCAATTGGGAGCTCTCCACCGAGCGGGCAAACGCCGCCCGCCGGGCCCTGATCGAGGGCGGCATGCGCGAGGATCGGGTCGCCCGGATCGTCGGCTTCGCCTCGACCGTCCCATTCGACAAGAACGACCCCAACAATCCCATCAATCGCCGCATCAGCATCATCGTTATGAACAAGAAGGCCGACGAAGCCATTCAGTCGGAGCCGAGCGCACCGATCCAAAAGCTGATCGAACATTGATCGCCTGCCCCGATCCCCGACCGAGCCTGAACCAGCCTCCGCACCAGAAGTCGACATTTTGACATCCTGAGTCGAAGCACGACGTACCGCCCCCACCTAACCTGCCCTTTCGCCGCTTGGCCTCGATCCTGCATCTACTCGCTCAAACGCCCCGGATCGCGTGGATAGTCGCTGTCCCGCGCGCCATCAGCACCCGACTCAGACGGATGGAAGGTACAGCATGTTCGAATCGATCGCCTTCGGCATAGTCAACACACTCGAGCGCATGGACTCGACGACCGTCACTGGCCTGTTCACGCTGGTCATGGCCGGCCTCTTCGTCATTGCACTTGCCGCCATCGCGCGACGGCGTGCCGTCGCCTTCTACCAGAGCACGCCGACCCTGCTTACCACCATTGGCATACTCGGCACCTTCCTGGGGATCGCCATCGGACTGCTGGATTTCGATTCCTCGCGCATCGAATACAGCATTCCGCTCCTGCTCAACGGGCTCAAGCTGGCCTTCACCACCAGCATCATCGGCATCCTGCTTTCGGCCTCTCTACGCCTCATCCTCTCGCTACGTCGCGATGATCGCACCGCGAGTCAACAGAGCGCGCCTGCGGATTCGGAAACGGAGGCGGAGGCGCCAGACCAGCTGCTGGGACTCCTCCAGCAGCAGAGCCGACTGGCCGAGGCCCAGCTCATCTCCAGCCAGCAACTCGTCGAGCGTATGGGACTGCTCGACGAACGACTCGTCGAAACCCTGGAGCGCCATCATCGCGAACAGCTCGCCGCATTCTCAGATTTCGCGACCCAATTGAGCGAACTCGGATCACGACAGCTCATCGCCGCCCTCGAATCCGTGATCCACGACTTCAACACCAACCTCGGCGAGCAGTTCGGTGAGAATTTCCGTAGGCTCGACGGCGCGGTCGAGAAACTCCTGGTCTGGCAGGATCAATACAAGGACCATATGGACGCACTCGGACGCCAGCTGGATCGTGCCACCGAAGGCGTCGCCCAGTCAGAATCCAGCCTCCAGGCATTGACCCAGCAGGCTCGCCAAATCTCCAGCCACATGGCCGATCAGGAAACCGCCATGCAGGGGCTGAGACGCGAAACACTGGAACTGGAAAGCGTGCTCGGCAGCATCGCCGACCTGCGCGAGCGCGCCCAGGAGGCATTCCCCGCCATCGATACGCGGCTCAAAACGATGCTCGAAAGCATTGAGGGTGCCGTACTCACCGCGCTGAACGCCCAGCAACGACTCAACCAGTTGTCTGGGGAGGCACGCCATCACACTGAACCGCATCTGGATCTGGTCGGGAGGGCTCGGGCATGAAAATCGCTATCCCGCGCCCTGCGGCGCAGCAACCCTCGACGATCGACGACGACAGCCACTGGCTGGTGGTGTCGGATCTGATGGCGACCCTGATGATGATCTTTCTCTTTCTGGCCGTGCTCCATATGGCCAAGGTCGAACGCATCCATTCAGTGGAGACCGAGGTCCGCACGACCGCCGCCGAATCCAGGCATGCCATCTTCCAAGCCTTGGACGATGAATTCAGAGACGACCTGCAGCGCTGGAACGCAGAACTGGTGGAACCCACGCTCACGCTCAGATTCCGCGAGCCCGACGTGCTCTTCGATCGCAGCTCGTCAAGGATCAAGCCGGAATTCGAGGCAATCCTACGCGACTTCCTCCCACGCTATGTCGCCGAATTGACCCCCTTCAAGGGCGTCATCCGTGAGATTCGCATTGAGGGCCACACATCCAGCGAATGGAGCGCCGACAGCAGCCCCCTGGACGCCTATTTTTTCAACATGGAATTGAGCCAGCAACGCACTCAGTCGGTCTTGCGCTTCGCCTATGGACTCAATGGCGTGAGAGATCAGGACTGGTTCCGCACGCGCGTGGCAGCGGTCGGCATGTCATCCTCCCGCCCTGTCCAAGACAGCGAAGGACGGGAGGATCTGAGGGCATCAAGGCGGGTCGAGTTCAGCGTACTGACGAATTTCGAGGCGAAACTTCTCGAACCTGTCAGCCTGAGCGAAACCTCAACCTACTCGCCGACACCGACGGTCGACCAGCGAGCAAAGAAGCTTCAATAGAAAGGTATTCTGGAATGGAATACCAACGGTCGTCAGCCGTCGTCAGCGAGCCTGGGATTGCGTAGCGCCTCGACGGCCAGAACCTGATACTGGGCCTCATCGATCAGCTCCAAGATGAGGTCCGAATCGATCGCAAGCGACTTCAGCACAGCCGGCTCGGTCGGTGGCGCGTCCCGCCAATTCCGAGAATCGAGTTCGGCCAGGTGCGAGGCCGAATTCGCGAGGTGCACGAGGCCGACCGGAACCCGAAAGGCCTCCGGTGCCCGCAACGGGGCATGGTGGTACCCAAGACAGGCGCATAACACGTCTGGAAGTCCCCACCGCTCGGCGAGCGCGGCACCCAACTGAGCGTGATCGAAACCCAACTCCTCCCGCTCGGCCGCCTCCGGACTCAACGCATCGGGATGCTCCAAACTCCTCAGAAAGGCCGCATGAGCCTCTTCCGGGACCTGCGAGAAGAGCACGAGCTGCCCCAGATCATGCAGCAAACCGCCGAGAAAGACCGTCCCCACGAGATCGGGCGACTGACGCTCCGCCAGCAACCGCGCAATGACGGCGCAGTATGACGAGTGTCGCCAGAAAACCTCCAGTGGCAGCAGGTTTTGCATCGGCAGACGCTCGGACGCCTGTGTCACCGCGCCCGCGACGACCAACCGCCGAAGATGATCGCGTCCCAATAGCATGATGGCCCGGTCGACCGAATCCACTGTCCGGGCGGGCGCGAAGGCGGGACTGTTAGCCAAACGAAGCACGATGGCGACGAGCGCGGGATCCTGCGCCAGAAGCGCAGCAATATCCGCCTGCCGGCTGTTCGTATCGTTCAGGAGTCGCAGTATTTCGCCCACCACACGAGGAATGGCCAGCAGACGACCGGTTTTCCGAACGAGGCTATCGAGGGTCAGTGATGACACGCGCGCAGACTCCCACGACCAGAAAGATTCGAGGTCCGTCTCGGGACATGCGGCAGGACCGGCATGAATCTAAAGACGCGCCTCAAGAATTAAACCCTAAACCATAGTTGAGCATGAATCTACGGACTCTAGAGGAACGCTGAAGAATTCTGTTCCCTTGCGCGACTCGGAAAGCGGGGTTTTCGAGTCGCGAGCTGATCGGATGCGGGACACGCTATTGATCTGCGCCTCCCCAGGTCTATAGATTGAACATCGACTTCAATGATTCTAGCGCTTCTCCACTGTCGGCCAAGGCGGCGATCGGCTCGCCCGGCTCCGGTGGTGGCAGCCCCAATGTTCTGAAAGCAGGCACCTGAGCCGCATCTGGATACGGTCTGCCCTCGCTCTGCAGCATGGCCCACTTCGCGACGAGGCCAATGCTCGCGTAATCGGGCTCTTCCGCCTCGTAACCCCAGTTTGACGACTCCTCCGCCACCTTCACCAGATCCTCGCCAAGTCCCCAATAGTTGATAACCAGAACCCCGGTAATGCTCGACAACTTATAGACCAGCGATTCGATGAGATCCGGATCCGGATCGGCATCGCGCATCTCTATGAACTGAATGATGGGGACCGCGCCGATTCCTGCAACCAGTCCAGCCAAAAGCGCACGCTCGCGGTGCAGGACCTGCAGCACATCGGAGAGTAGATAACTGTAGGCCGAACAGAGCACGCCATCGGACCAGACCCGCGCCATGGCATCTCTGGTTGCCGTGTGCTTGGCCTTGAAGGCTTGGCGCAAGGCCAGATTGGTCGTGAGCATCCGAGTGTTGCGGAACCCCATCCTAAGGACGGCGTCACGTACCGAAAGAATCTCCTTGGACGCACGAAACAGCGGGCTGTTGGTCGCATGCAGCAAGGCCCCGGCAATGGTGCCATCGCGCTGGATGATCTCGGTGAGTTCGTCGATGCCAGCATCGGGATCGGAGGTAAGCTCCTGGATCTTGAGCGCAACCTCGGGTCGCGCCGGCAATTCGAGACGATTGTCGGTGATGAGCTGATAGAGTTCGGCAAGAAAGGCCGCCTCGGTCGGATCCAAATCGATATCGTCGACCTCCGTGCTCTTAGACAGCACGGCCTCCAAGGCCGCTGCGGGAATTCGAAGCAGTTTGCAAGCCGTCTCCGTGATGACGCAGTCGCCCTCGTCCCGTGCCTCGGGGAACAAATCGATGGGGTCGCTCAATCCGTGAAAGCTCTGCAGACGCTCGGTGACTCCGTCATACATCCGAACCATATTCCCATCGACCAGGAACAACCGATGCGCGCGGACATCGACGGAACGGATGCGCTTCTTGGGCCCAAGTTCACCGAACCAGCACTGAGCGCTCAGCGCATTCAAGGCATCTTCGGCAAGGTCCTTCGTGAGCTCGATCTGAGCCAGGAGCGACGCGAATTCGGGTGTTTGCTGCATGAATCGATTCCTGGAAAAGCAAGGCAACCATCGCTCCTAGTCTAGCAGGATCGACTTCCAAACCGCTGGAGCAAATCGCTGCCCTTCCCCCAGGAACCAGAGACATCAAGACTCACTGGGCCGCCTCTCGAGGCAGCGAAAACACGGAACCCAAACGGGATCAGGCGATGTCGCTATACCCGAGAAGCACGTCGGCAGTCTCGCCCGTCGAGCCATCCGAGCGGTGAAATTGCCCCACCTGCGCGACCGAATCATAGAGGTTCAGCGCCTTGCGGGTATTCTGATACTCGAGATCCAAGGCGGTCACATCCGCCTCCGCAAGCGTCTTGACGACCTGCTCGCCCTTCTCGTTGACCTGCGTGAGCCGCAATTCGGAGAAGACCTTGTCCGACGCATCGATCACGCCGTCGGCATTGTCATCGTATCGCGCCAACTCGGCGAACCCATGCGTGGCCCCGTTCTGATCGCCGAAGAGTTCGTGTCCGTCGTCGATACGACCGTTCGCGTTGCGATCGAGCGCCAGAAACCAGCTGCCACCTGTGGCAAAGCTCGTCTGATCCTCAGAGCCATCCCCATCAAGGTCGAATCGAACGCCGGACTCGACCCCCGTGGTCATGATGCCCTCTCCCGAAAGGTCCAGAACCAGGGGATCGCCCGTCCGGACCCCTGCGAGGCCAATACTGGCATCCAGCCGAACCG
Organism: Thiorhodococcus drewsii AZ1; assembly: GCF_000224065.1. Lineage (GTDB taxonomy): Bacteria > Pseudomonadota > Gammaproteobacteria > Chromatiales > Chromatiaceae > Imhoffiella > Imhoffiella drewsii. The sequence goes on along the minus strand of NZ_AFWT01000018.1, from coordinate 51,978 downwards.
ATGCCCGCTGGAAACTCTGGGTTTGGACGGACCAGTCGCTCGTCCCCGCATCGGTCGAGACCGTCAACCGACTCTGAGATTCGAATTGGCGCTCAAAGCTCAGCTCCACCCGTTTGCGCAACGAGGCGTCCCTGACAAGCTGGATTTCCGAAAGCTGCTCTACGGAAGACTCGGATACCTGCAAGTGACGCGAAGATTCCGCCACCCTCGAACCATGGAGCTTGGTTTCCAGCGCGAAGACCTTGCGCAAAATCTGATAATCCGGATCCTGCTCCAGTCGGCTCGCAATCTCGGCACGCAGATCGCCAGCCTTGGAGGATCCTGTGCTTGAGACCGAATTCTGCGCAGAAGCCGAAGAGGATTGCCCATTGAGCAGATTCAGACTGGAAACTGAACGTGACAGGCTCGCAAAGGAAAACTGCGAAACGGATGAAATGGACATGATCGCACCTCGAATCGTGCCTGGACGCCAGGCGTTTCAGACAGCCGGTTTGTCGATGAATTGCACCGCGACGCCATCTGGAGCGTGACGCACGACGAGTGCATCAACCAATGGCGCAGGCTCCCCACCACCGAGTGGCCCAACGACCCTAACCTGCACGCGGCTCCCCATGGGTGGCAAATCAACCCCTTTAAGCACGAGAAAGGCGCCTCCATTGCTGAGATCCTCGGTTCGAACGACAGCCGGCAGCTCGCCACACGTGTACAGCTCGACCTCAACCGCCAGCGGCAGCCGGGGAAAAATACGTCGGTCCGACACAAACCCCTCCAATGTGATGTGAACGCGGGCTAACGCATATAGCGCGCGACCACCCTGGCGCATAACCGCCAACCGGCTCGCCGCCCACACTCGTTCATCACGGACGTCGCTGCTGGCATATCGCCATCAACTATCAAGCCTTGGATGCAACAGATCACCCAGGCTCCAGAAATCCGCACCGCGAAGGAAGCCGGCTTCAATCGCACCGACCAGCGCCAAAGGCCGCCCCTCGGCGTCCCGCTCCATCACCCAATCCTCCGGCAGAAAATCAAGCACATGGATTGTGGAAATAGAGCCGTCAGAAAACTGACACAGCCGCACCTCGCCACTTCCTTGGTGACGGAAAGCAGGCATAAATCCGACGGACAGATTCGGGGTAAAGGCGAGACTTTGGACACTCGGGATCGATTCGGCAGTCATGTCGGATCTAGCGGAGGCGAGCATCATGGCCGGTTCCTCATTGGAAGACATTTAAGGTAACGACCAGCATGCTGAGAACTTGAGCCCGTAACCGCGCGCCCATCACAGAAGGCGACCGATCAGGCGAATTGGCTTACCCCGTCCTCTTGAGGACCAGCGAAGAGCGCGGATATACGCGACTCAAGCCCCTTGCGCAAGGCATCTGGATCGGAAGGCTTATCATCGGCGGAATCCGCCTGATCGCCGCTACCCCATTCACCGTTTTGGATGCGGGACTCGGCATCGGACACCCGACCCTCCACCAATTGATCCTGCTCTTCCAAACGCTCCTGCTGAAGGTCGCTCAATGCATCGGCCTCCATGGCCCGAGCGGATGCAGCGACACTTAGATCCTGCCCGGAAGGCTCGGCTGGCGCAAGTGCCGCGCGAATCAGCGTCCGTGCCTTCTGGAGATTCGCGGCAGCATCCGACGACATGGATGTATCAATGCTGACCTCACCGCCAATCGCATACTGCCGTCCATCCGGCCCGGTTTGAAAGCTGTAGCTCGCAGCCCCCGTGACATAGGCACCGCCCGCCGCAATATGGGCCTGCTCATGGGCCCGCACCTCGGAATCGCGTGCCTGCAGAAGCTGAACCTCCTGCAGTTCCTCCTCGGACAGATCTTGCACCGCAGGAGTCGAACCGGAATTCTCCGAACCGGTATCCCCTGATCCCGAGTTCTCCGATGCCTGCCCCTCGGACGGTGCACCCGCGCCAGACTCGGCCCCGACGGGGGCGAAGGTCGTCTCTGCTGACCCAGTCGGCTCCGAGCGCAAAGCATCCGCCCGCACCGTATCCAGCCCCAAAGAGACTGGATGAAAAGCGGCATGAACTGGCGCAATGACGGCGGAGCGAATTTCCACGAGTGCGTTCCTCGTTGTTCCCGCCTGTCAGTATAGCCGAACACGGCGATCAGTTTTGCAAATTAACCTACTATTACAGTGGCTTGCAAAACGCATCACACTCAGAAAAGACCCAGTTGAACGCCTATTTCTGGGAGTCGAGCACCGAGCCGATACTGCGAATCCATGGACCGGACGAACGCGCGCCCTCAGGCAATTCCGACAACATCTGCTTGGCGGCCGAACGGTTCGGAAAGCTGCCCACCACGGCAATCACGAAAGAGCGCGTCTGCACATAGTGGGCTCCATTCAATTCATGACGACGAACGAATTCACGCGCCGTTTTAAGATCCCGCGCAGCAACCAGTTGAATCGTGAGACGACCGGTATCCTGACGCCGCAGCCATGCCAGATCCTCATCAAACGGGGTCAAGGGAACTGCGGGCTCCGCAACCTCCAAGGGCCGCTCGGCGACGTCGACTGCGCCATCCGACACCTCGGCCCTCTCCGGACGGTCCACTTCGGGCACGGAGATCTCGGATGCAACGTCTTGGGCTGGCGACGCTGAACCAGCGCCGGCCCCTTGAGACGATGTCGTCGCCGCACCCTCGCCTTCCGAGCCATCGGACTGAACTTCGTTGGCCGTCTCCGATTGAGGCGGCGGACTCATCACGGTCGAAGCCTTGTCCGGAGACGGTTCCGAACCCCGCAATAGCGGATCGCTACTTCGATCGCCGAAGAGCTGGAAGGCGACAGGACCGACGATCGCCAAGAGTACGGTGGTAACGACGGCGGGAATGAACCAGCGTCGGTTCCAATACGGCTCCGATCGCGCGGAAGGCTCAGGTTGAGGAGCGGGCGACACAGTAGACTCGGACTCGACCGCAAGACGCTTCTGGGTCAATTCATGATTGCGCACGTGTCGCAAGACCTGTTCGAAGTCGGAACTGTCGGCGCGACGATCCTCCTGCCGCAGAAAGTCCGACAACTGAGGGTCGCTCGGCTCGAACACATCCTCATCCAAGTCCAAGAGATCTTCCGGAGGCAGCAGCAAGGATTCGGGCTCGGTATTGGACGGCTCAACAGCCTTCGGAGTTTCACGCTGAGGAGACGAGGCGGCGGCAGACTGAGTCACCAGACCACCCAGCTTACCGACAACCGATTGCTTGCCCGCCCCGGCGCTACGACAGCGACGCGTCAGCCAGGCATTGGCGTTCTCATTGAGCGCGGCGGGCATGCCCTTGCTGTTGGTTTGCAGCACCGCGATATCACCCGAGGTGAGAAATGACTCGGGATCGTCGATTCCGGCCACGCGTAGCCGATGACGCAGGTAGGCGCCTGCCTGCTCAAGGTTGAAAGGCCGCAGATTGAGACGGACCACCTGATTCTCGTCCGCCGGATCGGTTAAAGGCAGCCGACCACGACTCAGCGAGAGATCGCCTACCAAAACAAGCCTCAACCCCTGCCCCTTGGCCTCGAGCATTTCGGAGCGCATCCGCAAAAGCTGCCGAATGCTTTCCATGCCGAGAAAATGCGCATCGTCGATCGCCAGTACAATGGAATCCCCGGCACGACCTCGGTCGCGCAGCAGATCCGTCAGAGAGCGGCTAGGATCGTCGAAACCACCAGCACGCAGATGATTGCGGATGGTGAGATCCACCGCGTCGAACGGGATCTCCGGACGCCCCCGGAAGGCGATGAGATCGAACCGGTCGGCCAATGTGCCGAGCAGCCGCATCAGTTGGATACTGCGCCCGGAACCACTCGCGCCAGCCAGGATTACAATCGCGCTCGGAGCGGTCATGGCACGGCTCGCCGTCTCAATCAGACTTTCGAGAAGCGGATCGCTGTAGAGAAACTCCTCGCTCGGAGACGGATCGAACGGCGGTTGACGCAGCTTAAGCCGGGCCAGACAATCTGGATCCAAAGACATGATTTAATTCACAATTTAGGCGTACTGAAATTCAGTGTCGGCAAAATGCTACACGCCGCCCACACGACCATCAAGTCAGTCGCAACCGCGCGCAGCCGCTCCTACATCCATCAGCGAGTCACTATGAACGACATGAAGCTCAATATGCAGGACATTGCCCGATCCGGGCACGTGACCCGCTGGCACTCGGTCCGTTGCGCGCGTAGCCAAACCCTCGCCGAACACCACTATTTGGTCACCATGATCGCACGTGAACTCATGATTCGGATCTTAGGTGACGAACTCCCCGCAGAGACACGTCTCCAAGCGTTGGAATACGCACTCACCCATGACGCGCCCGAGCTACTGACAGGCGACCTGCCGTCGCCACTCAAGCATAGAATCGCCGAAATCACTGGAGCCAACGACCCCCTCGTCCGCATCGAGCGCGAGATCGCCCCTGAAATCGCCGCGCGTAAATCCGCACTGGAGGGTTCCGCCCTGGCGCTCATCATCAAACTCGCCGACCTGATGGACGGTTGTCTCTTCATCCACGAGGAAGGTATCGGACGTCATGCCGCCTTGGTCGCGCAGAAATCGGAGGCGGCCCTGAGGCAAAAGACCGAAGAGGCCCAAAAAACCTTTTCACACCTGGATTGGTCGCCAGTAATGGAACTCTATTCACAGATGCGTGGAGAAAGCGGCGCAGATAATCGGCTTCTATTTGAACGAGCGCAACCCACCGGATGATACGCACGTTATCGAGCTTGGCCGACCTATCGAATAGGTCCACACTACCCTGCTAGGAATGCGGCCATTCACGAAATGACCGGACCCATGACTGAGACATAGACCGCAGCCGATGACGCCCGAAGCAGACGGCAGGATCCGAGACTGAGCTAAGCGAAACGTGCGCGGCGAGACAATCAGAGAAAAGATATGAGACGTATCAACGACCTGCCCATCTGGATGCGCCTGCTGGGTGCCATGTGGCTCATTCTGATACCCGCGTGGACCGCTCTAATCCTGTGGGCCGCCGATCAGCAGCGCCAAACGGCGATCGATCAAGCCAAGGCCTTCACCAGTACTCTGCACGAAATGACCCTGGCCGGTCTCACCACCATGATGATCACCGGAACCATCTCGCAGCGAGCCGCCTTCCTGGACCAGATCATCGAGCTCAGAAACGTCAAGGATCTGCGTGTGCTGCGAGGCAAGAACGTCTCCATGCAGTACGGCGAGGGCACCAACCACGAGAAGCCTCGTGACGATATCGAGCGCCAGGTCTTGGAAACCGGAGAGACCTATCTCCAGCTCTCCGATGACGGTAGTCTACTGCGCGCCGTAGCACCCGCCTTCGCGCGTAAGAACTACCTAGGCAAAGACTGCACCATGTGTCATTCCATGCCCCCGCCGGATTCGGTGCTCGGAGCCGTGAGCATGGAGATCGAACTCGACGAGGTGAACGCGGACGTGCGCATGTTCGCGATCAAGATCTTCAGCATGGCCGCCCTGCTGAGTCTCCCGGTACTGATCGTTCTCTACTATTTCACACGGCAATTCGTCACCCGTCCTCTCGACGAGATGACCCGCGGACTCGAAGGCATCGCCTCGGGCGACGGCGACCTGGCTCGCCGACTTTCGGCAAAGGGAAATGACGAGATCGGACGTGCTTGTCACGCGTTCAATGACATGATGGACAACTTCCGGGATCTGATCCGACGGATCCTCGAATCCACCGCCCAGCTTTCAACTGCGGCCGAGGACCTCGCGAACGTCACCGAACGCACGAATGCCGGTGTGAGCCAACAACGCAGTGAGGTCGACCAGCTTGCCTCGGCGATGAACGAGATGAGCGCGACAGCCCAAGATGTGGCCAAAAGCGCCCAACACGGCGCAGAGGCCACTCATGCCGCTCAAGATGCCGCCACGGCCGGCAAGGACGTGGTCAGCGGCACGATGAACCGCATCGAACAGTTGGCCAACGAGGTTCAGAACGCGGCGGAGGTCATCCGCGAGCTCGGACACGATAGCGAAGAAATCGGCAAGATTCTCGATGTCATCAGAGGCGTCGCGGAACAGACCAATCTGCTGGCACTGAATGCAGCCATCGAGGCCGCCCGCGCAGGCGAAGCTGGACGTGGATTCGCTGTGGTTGCGGACGAGGTCCGCTCCTTAGCCAACCGGACCCAAACCTCGACCCAGGAGATCCATGCGATGATCGAGCGACTGCAGCAAGCAAGCCGCCGCGCGGTCTCCGTCATGGAGGACAGCCAGCAGCGCGCGACCGAAAGCCGCGAGAGCGCGATCGAAGCGGAAACTTCGCTCGACTCCATCACCGTCGCCGTGACCACCATCAACGATGTCAATACCCAGGTCGCAAGCGCGGCCGAAGAACAGAGCGCCGTGGCGGAAGAGATGAACCGCAACGTCTCCAGCATCATGGATGCTGCGGAAGGCAATGCCCAGTCGGCGCGACTGACGACAGAGGCATCGGAGCAATTGGCGCGACTCGCGGCGGATCTTCAGAACCTGGTTGGACACTTCAAGGTGTGACAGGCATAGTCGAGCGCCTGCAGAAAGAAACGCGCGGGCGCTCGACGCACCGAACAACGGACAGTCAGTGCGCCGTCGCCTTGATATAGACAGAGCGCGTCGGTGCCTGCGCGACGACGTTCGGAATCTGAGCCAACCCCAGCACGGCATCCACGCCACCGAGCTTGACCGCCTCTTTGGGCATGCCATACACGACGCAGCTCGCCTCGTCCTGGGCGACAGTGAAGGCGCCCGCTTCATGCATCTCCAGCAGACCGCGCGCCCCATCGTCACCCATGCCGGTCATGATGACCCCAACGGCGTTCGGCCCAGCGGACTGGGCTGTGGAACGGAAGAGGACATCCACTGACGGCCGATGCCGACTGACCAAAGGCCCGTTCTTGACCTCGACGCGATACTGGGCGCCGCTGCGACGCAGCAGAAGATGATCGGTTCCCGGCGCAATCAGGGCCAGACCGGCAATGACGCGGTCTCCGTCGCGGGCCTCGCGCACCTCAATGTCACACAACTGGTTGAGACGCTTGGCAAAGGCCGCAGTGAACTGTCCCGGCATGTGCTGAACGATGACCATGCCTGGCGTCGTCCGAGGCAACCGCGTCAGCACATATTCCAATGCCTGAGTCCCTCCGGTCGAGGTCCCGATGGCGACAACCCGATCCGTAGTCTCGGCGAGCGGCCTGAAGCCGCGCTCGGCGAGCACCACATCGGCCGTCAGCTTAGCTGGCAAGGGAACCGGCACCGGGGAGTGGCGCGCCTGCGACGAGATCTTGTCCATGCGCGCATGACTCGCGGCCTTGATCGCGTCCCCCAGCAGCGTTCGGGATTCTTCGAGAAACTGGCGCAATGCGAGCTTGGGTTTGGCGATGATGTCGACCGCACCGGCACTCATTGCCTGCATGGTCACCTCAGCGCCCTTTTCGGTCAGCGTCGAACAGATGACGACCGGAGTTGGGTGTTCCTTCATCAGCTGACGCAAAAAGGTGATGCCGTCCATGCGCGGCATCTCGATATCGAGCAGGATCACATCCGGCCACTGATTCTCCAGCAACCGCTGCTCCAGAAACCGCTGAGCGAAAATGGGGTCGCGCGCCGCGCCCATCACCTGAATGCCCGCAATACCACTCAGTTGCTCGGTGAGCACCTGGCGCACGACGGCGGAATCGTCCACGATCAGAACCTTGACCGGACTCATCGCCTTCCCCCCTTTGAAACCGGCCGGAAGCCAACTGCTCGCCACGATGTCATCCCCGAATCATCGAGGATGCATCAGAAAAAGTCAGCCGAGCCAGGCTGGCTCTTGAGCTGCAGCGTACGCTGCAGATAGCGGCGCTCCTGGTCCTCGACCGAGGTCGACTGCGCCCGTGGAATACGGCGCAGATAGACCGCATAGTCGCCGCCATAGAAATGAATCTGGCGCCCATGATTGCCGCCTAGGTCCTGCGCGACCAGCGAAATCCCATCCTGCTCCAAAAAGCGTTGGACGAAATGTACATTTGCGGTTCCGATCGCCTCACGCCCCGGCGACGGCGGAATCAGTGAGTCCAAGACGTTCGCGCCACCGAAAGCCTTGGCCCGCAACCGCTCCCGCCGAGCCCCCAGGGCCAGCATGCCGTTCACCAGCAATTCCATGGCCCACAGTCCATAGCGTCCGGCCTCCGAATTCAAAAGCGGCTGATCGACCGACCAAGAACGCGCCGTCGGCAGCAGAAAATGATTCATACCCATCACATGCGCCTCCGGGTCGAACAGACAGACGGACACACAGGATCCGAGCAACGTCGAGATCAGCATGGGCTCGCGCGTCACATGGTATTCGCCCGGATGGAGGAAACGCCTTTCGACACGCGTTCCGCCCGCGAACGAATCTTGCATTTCCAAATGAGCGCTCTCGCTCACCTCGAACGTAAACGCGGAATGGATCGCTGAAGCAGGGGCGCCCCGGTGGTCAAACACTGCGGGGACTCGATATAACGCATGGTGAGAGATCCGCCGATTCGGAGATACAACGACGGAATCGATCGACATCCTCGCCCTTCAATGCACATGGCTCGGCCTCCGAGAGGAACGGAGATCGGCGAGCCAAACACGGCGGGGAAATCAAGGATCGACATCCTGGCTCGTTTGAGCCGCCTCCTCGCCGAGACGGCGAAGCGCCGCCAATTCCTGGATGGAGAGGACGTGGTCCATGCTCAGGATGATAAGGAAAATATCGTCCACCCGCCCCATGGCCTCAATGAAATCGGTCCGGATCTCGGAGCCGAACTCGGGCGGAGGCCTGATATCGTCGCGCGCGATATCCAGGATGCTCTTGACCTCGTCGACCAGCATACCGAGCACATGGCCGTCACCCACCCCAGCCCGCACCTCGACCAGAACGATACAGCTGCGCTTGGTCAGAATCAGCGGACTGCGACCAAGACGGGCACCCAGATCGACGACGGGGACCACGCTGCCGCGCAGGTTGATAACGCCCCGAATGTAGTCCGGGGTCATGGGTACACGCGTCACCTGAGGGGTCTCGATGATCTCCTTGACCGCACCGATCGACATCGCAAAACACTCGTCGGATACGGAAAAGGTCAGATACTGACACATCTCCTCCGTCCCATCCCGCGCTGCCTCGACCCGCTTGTCGCTCACGACGAGTTCGCCCATCGCCATCCTCCGCTCAGAAGCGCTCGAAATCTTTGTTTGTGAAATCGGCGAGATCGGCCGAGCTGTTGGTGAAGTCGTTGGCCCTGTATTTTGGCGTGTCGGCGGCACGCACTATTGGACGCGCGACCGATCGGGAGTCGGCACCTTCCATGCGGAAGAAAGACATGATCTCTTGGAGCTGATTCGCCTGGCCGCTCAACTCCTCCGCAGTTGCCGCCAACTCCTCCGATGAGGAGGCGTTTTGCTGGGTTGCCTTGTCGAGTTGCGTCATGGCCTCATTGATCTGGCCGATACCAGTCGCCTGCTCTCCGGACGCGGCGGTAATCTCCTCGATCAGATCTGCAGTCTTGGCGATATTGGGTACCATCTCCTCCAGCAAGGTGCCGGCCTCCTCGGCGATGGTCACGCTGCCGGTCGCCAGTTTTTTGATCTCCTGCGCCGTCACGCCACTGTTCTCGGCCAGCTTGCGAACCTCGGCCGCCACCACCGTGAAGCCCTTGCCATGCTCACCGGCCCGTGCCGCCTCGATCGCCGCATTGAGCGCAAGCAGATTGGTCTTGTAGGCAATGTCCTCAATCAGACCGATCTTGCTTGCGATCTCGCGCATCGCCGCGACGGTACGCTGAACCGCCTCGCCACCACGCCGAGCCTCCTCGGCCGAATGTTTGGCGATCCCATTGGTGACACGGGCATTCTCGGTGTTCTGCTGGACCGAGGCGTTCAGCTGCTCGATGCTTGCCGTTGTCTCCTCGACGCTGGCGGCCTGTTCGGTCGCCCCCTGGCTCAACGACTGCGCCGTCGCACTGACCTCGGTCGAGGCCGAAGACAGATTATCCGACCCGCTTCGCACCTCTCCGACGACCTGACGCAAGCGCTCGACCATCAGGTTCATGTCCCGATAGACACCCCGAATCCCGGTCTGATCGAAGTCGACGGCCAGGTTCCCTCCCGCGATCTGACGGGTAACCTCCGCAATCACCGCAGGGTCCTTGCCCAACTGCCCCATCACGACACGAACGATCCACCAGGCAATCAGAACACCCACCGACAGGGCTATCAGGGACAAGATTGCGATCATCACCACCGCGCGATCATTGGCAGCCTGAATCTTCGGCCCGAGGGCGTCTTGCTCATCGTGATAAGACGATTTGACTTTTTCGATATCCTCGGCAAATTTCGGCCCAAGCGTATTGAGCGTCTCCGAAACGATCTGATTGCCTTCATGGACGATGCTCACCAGTTGGCCGAAGGCCGTATAGTAGTCGTCCTTGAAACGCACGATCTCCCCCAGCAGGGCGCGACGCGAAGGATCCTGGAGACTGGCGTCCAATGCGTCCATCTGCTTGACGAACGCATCCCATTCCCGATTCACCTTATCGACATCGTCCTGAGCACCAGTCGAGATAAAGCCACGGACGTTGATCCGCGCGATAAGTAGATAACGGAGGGCACGAGCGGCAGACAAAACGGCATCCGTATCACCGGATTCGTTCGCGTTTTCAAGAATGCGGTTCAGGCGTTGCTCGATCTGAGCCCCCACGACGGCCAACACCTCGTGTTCGATCCGATCGCTTTCCTGCGCTTTAGAGACCATGGTGTCGAAAGACTGCGAGTAGGTCTCGATATCCGTCGAAGACTGCGCCAACAGCGCCTTGCGCTCGGGATTCTGAACCAGCCCTAACATCTCATTGAGCGTCGCCTTGGTCGATTCGACATAACGCCTAAAGGCGGTGACGCTTTCGGTGCTATGTGTATGAATAAAGTCCTTCACCTGAAACCGCGCCAGCAGCATAGACGCCTGCATCGCACCCATTCGGTTGGAGCGGATCGCCTTTTGGCGATACTCGGAGAATCCGGACGAGGCACGATCGATCGTCAAGAAAGAAAGCCCTCCCACCATCACTAACAGCACGAGCACGGTGCCGAAACCAAGAACGAGTCTCTTGGCCATGGTCATCGAACGCAACATGGAACGCTCCTTATCGATTCAGGTATCCAGAGAAATCAAGCGCGACGCCCCCTGAACCCAGGGTTGCCGGACAGCGCCACCACCTAATGTGTCGTCAACATCGCATTCGTGCTCGGATGCCCGACCTGATCAACGGCCGCCAGCTCGGTCACATCCAGAATCAAGGCAATTTCGCCCGTCCCCAGAATGGTCGCGCCAGCGACCCCGTGAAGACGCTCGAACAGCTTGCCGAGCGGTTTGATCACGGTCTGCAGCTCACCGAGCAGGCCGTCGACGACCAACCCCATCCGGTGACGGCCGAAGCGCACCACGACCAGGCTCTCCCGTTGCTCGATGCTCCTGTTTTCACGGCTCTCGAACAGCTCAGTCAGGCGGATGAAGGGCAACACCTCACCTCGCAGATTGATGTAATGCTGACCATTGCCATGGCGCCCGGGCGTGCTCTCGATGTTCATTTCCACGCATTCGACCACTTGTGAAAGCGGGATGATGAATTTGTCCTCACCAGAGGCCACGAGAAAACCCTCAATGATCGCAAGCGTCAGCGGCAGGATAATGGTGATCTTGGTGCCGACCCCGAGTTCGCTCTCCAACTCGACCGAGCCGCGCAATTCCTCGATGTTTCGCCGCACCACATCCATCCCGACACCGCGCCCCGAGAGATTGGTCGCCTGTTCCTTGGTGGATAGTCCGGGCGCAAAGATGAGGCGCAAGACTTCCTCCTCGCTCAGGCTGTCTTCCGGCTTGACCAGACCCCGCGCCTCCGCCTTGGCGCGAATGCGCGCGGAGTCCAACCCCGCACCATCGTCGGCGATCTCGATGACGATGTGCCCGGAGTCATGGAAGGCGTTGATATTGAGGGTCCCGCCAGGAGACTTACCCGCAGCCTGGCGGACATCGGGTGTCTCAATGCCGTGGTCAATGGCATTGCGGATAAGATGGGTCAGCGGATCGATCATACGTTCGATCACGGTCTTATCCAGCTCGGTTTCACCACCCGTGATGACGAGATCGATCTGCTTGCCGAGTTCCTGGCAGGCATCCCGTACTACCCGACGAAAACGCGACAAACAGTCCTCGATCGGAACCATCCGCAGCTGAAGCGCGTTATCGCGAATTTCGGACACCAGATAATCGACGCCATCGACCACCTCGCTCGCGTCGTCGATCCCTGCCCGATTGACGATGACACGAATGGCTGCGCTGCTGGTGACCAATTCGCCCACCAGATCGATCAGATGACCGAGACGCCGTGCATCCACTCGGATGAAATGACTCTCTTCCTGGCGTCGAACACGCACCGCCTCCTGGGTCTTGGCGGCCTGCTCGACCACGCTGGGCTTGATCGAGCCCTGCGCCACCAGGATCTCGCCGAGACGACGCCGTATCTCGGAGCCAGGCGACTGCAATCCAGCCTCCGCCTCCTGCGTCATGAGCGCGCGTTCGAGTTCGCGGCGAGTCAAGGCACCGACATGAACGAGCAGCTCGCCGATGGTCCCCACCTGATCCTCATGCACCGCCCCAAGCAGATCGAGATATTTGGCCTGTTCCGATTCGGGCTCCAGAATGCGGATCTCGCAATCCTGCTCGGCAAATTCAAAGACTCCAGCGATGGTCGCCTTGTCCGTATCGCTGCGGAACGCAATTCCGAAACACAGGTAACAGCTCTCGGGATCGAACGCCTCTGGTCGCTCGGGATCCATTCGCAACAGGGTCGAGACGTGAACCAGGTCCCCCAAGGACCCGAGATAACGCAGAAAGGACAGCGGATCCATGCCATTACGGAAGGCGTCCGAACCGAATTCAAGCGTGATCATCCAGGTATCGCTCGAAACCGGTAGAAACTTACCACTCGCCCGGTCAGTAGACCTCGACTCAACAGACTCCGTTGGCGCGATAGGCTGCCCCAATCGACGCAGAAGCGCGTCGCCCGCCTCCCTCAGCCCCTCGTCAAGCGCACCCCCCCCCGCTGCATCACCCTCCAAACTCGCCTCGGAGAAGAACTCCACCAGGCGCTCCGTATGATCGCGACACTCGACGAGGGTGGCGATGAGCGGATTCGTCAAGGGCCGCTGCCCCGAGCGCACCTGATCCATGAGCGTCTCGACCGTATGCGTGAACTCCACCACCGCGTTGTAGCCAAAAACGCCGGCCGTTCCCTTGATGGTATGCATCGCCCTGAAGACCTCATTGAGCGACTCCGCGTCCTGCAGGTTGTCTTCCAAGGCGAGCAGTGCATCCTCCATCGACTGCAGTAGCTCGGCGACCTCTTCGATGAAGGCTTGGCGGGCGTTATCGAGATTCATGAGGCATCCTGCTCCGAGTGAGACGCATCGATACCGAAGGCCGACCCCAGATGCAGCAGTGCGATGGCCTCATCCACGACCTGGCTGCGAGCGGCCAACATCAGGCGCTTGCCTTCGCGCTCTGCCAGTTGCACGCTCCTGAGCAGACATTGCAAACCGGCACAATCGATTTCGGAGACGGCGGAGAGATCGAGCGCGCACCGATGATGCGCCACCATAAAGTCCTGCAGCCTGGCGTATGACTCCGCCGCCGTATAGATGGTCAGCTCACCCTTGAAGACAAACCCAGGTGCGTCTTCCAAAGGCTCTTGGGGCGGATTCATCGATCGAACCTCCAAGCCTCAGGGCAGAACCAGTTTGGATACGGCCTCAAGCAACATCGGTGGCTGGAAGGGTTTGACCAGCCATGCCTTGGCGCCGGCCGCCCGCGCGGCCTCCTTCTTCTCGGGCTGGGTCTCGGTCGTCAGCATCATGATCGGGGTGAAACGGTAACTCGGCTGTTTCTTCAGCTCTTGGACCAGGGTGATCCCATCCATGTTGGGCATGTTGACGTCGCTGATGACCAGATGCACCTTCTGACCGGCGAGTTTGGCCAGCGCATCCCGGCCGTCGCTCGCCTCGATCACATCGTATCCCGCCCCTCTCAGAGCGATCGCAACGACACTTCGCAGCGACGCCGAGTCATCAACCATCAGGATGGTCTTCGCCATAAAACTCTCCATTAGACGCAGTGAGCGTTCGTCAGCGCACCTCAGCCAGGTCGCGGACGACTCAAAACAGGATTATTGGCGTAGATGAGCATTTATTCACATGTGAGACATTCGTGATGCGAATACATTCCATTCAGCACAGCGAAAACAGGGAATCCATTCCTGGAAGGCTAGTAAACAATGTCAGCTCGGATCCGGCATTGGGTGCGGCTGAGACGTCTGCCGCTCGATACAGGTCGAGCTACTCGACGGTACTGTAGGAATCGACCATTTTGGTCTGCAAACTATCGATCTCAAGGATATCCCGTTTGCGTTGCATGAAATCGTGCTTCGAGCAGGCCAACAAACCTCCGCTCAAATCCTCCAGTCCCTCGCGGACAGAGCCAAGAACCTGGCTCATAGGACCCTGGAACTGCAGATTTGAGAGGTGCCGAGGCCCGATCTGAATCGCCGATAGTTGGCTGAAGATACCGGAGAGGTGGGTCACGCCGTGCTCGGCGAGCGTGCGGAAGTGTTCGATATGCCGGACAAAAATGGGAAAGAGTTCGACACCGAGCCGCTCGAAGGTCTGGTTACGAACCTCAAGCTGATCCGATCGCTCGTCCGATTCACCTTGAATCTCAGCCCGAGAGGCGGCAGCGAGAGCGGTCATCCGCCGGCCCAGTCGACATGCGACGAAGACCGCCGCAACGAACAGGACACACGCGAGCGCCCAGGTAAAAACCGACGAACTATCGACCAAAAGTGGCGCGGAGGCGGCGGCAACGCCCAACAGAAGCACTGACAAGACAGGAGTTGCCCGCTCGACTTGGATTCGCTGGCCGATCGACACGTGCCACCTCTCCTTATCAATTCACGCGATTCACCCTCATCCGTCGATTCGACGCCCCAAAGATCCACACAGCGGCGCCGAACTCTGCTCCTTGATGCTAACCTGCGCCAAAGGCGTCTACAAGGCCGCGATATTCGATCATCCTCGCCGAGCGTTGAACATCGGGGTGACGTATTGAGGCATCTTCAGACCGATGCCGCACCCACGAGACGACTCACTCCGTCTGTGCGAACGCACCCAGGAAGCGATCGAGGCGTTCTTGGAACAGGGACTGCTGGTCGCTCGACGCATCCTTGAAGGTGCTGTCCTGCTGGGCGAGATTCCGCATGATCTGGGCGGCGGACTCTCGGGCCTGATCGAGGAAGTCGAGCGCCGGGTTGCTAAAGCTATCGCTCATATCCCGTCCCAGATTAGCCAGTCGCCTTGCGCCCTGAGTTTGCTCCGGACTGTCCATCTGCTGGGTCTGCTGATAGCGTTGAGCGGCTGAATACTGTTCCGAGCGGCTCATCCGCAGGTTCATCGAGGACAGCTGAGAACTGTCGAAGGAAACGTCCGAAACCTGTTCAAAGGCCTTCTGCACGTCTCCACCGTAGAAGTTCGACGCGACCTGACCGACATCCCGCACCAGATTCTGAATGGCACCCAACTCATCCGCATTCAGATCGCCCTCGACGCTGAATTGATAACCGCTGCTCTCGCTCCGACTCAGATCCAGGGTCATCGCCTGATTGCCCTCACTGTCGGCGGCTGCGGCGACCGTGTTCTGAATGTCGAGGTTGCGGCTAAAGCTCACCTTGACGGTATCACCCTCCCGAGTCTTGAGTTCGAGCGAAAAATCCTCAGCACGCTGATAGCGTTCCGCCATTGAGGCTCCAGTGACGGACTCGGTCAGAGTTGGCGACTGCTGCGAGACCTTCGAGGGATCCAGATCGGCAAGCGCCGCGAAGGTCTGCTTCTCGGTCTCGCCAACCTGAGCGGCGATATCGCCATTGAGCATCTTGAGATTCGACAAGATGTCCTTGGCCTCCTTGAACCCCTGTTCCACGCCCTTCATCGCACTGTCGTAGAGGGCCTGGACCTCCTCCTCGGATTTTCCGCGCGCACGCGCGTTCTCCAGCCCAACGGCGACGAATTTACTAATGCGGCTAGCGATTTTGTCCGGACTGTAGTCGTTGGCATCAAGCTTCTTGATGTCGCTGACATCCATCCCGGGAATCTCGCGCGCGATACCGGACAGCGCCTTGTCCTGAAGTGTAGACAGAGCTGAATTGGCGGATCCGCCCTGGGCATCCGAAGTAGCGGTGCTGGAATAGCTTTTGAGGGTGTAAGCGGTCGACACCGACGAGGCTTGAGAACTGATATTGATCACGGCGGACTCCCTGAGCTGTAGGCACACCTGAAGATATCGGCCGAACCTTGCCGAGCTTGAGTGCCACGCTTGAAAAACTGGTAGCCGAACACACTCAGGGCGAGCGCCGTTCGATCGAAACCAATCGATGATTGTCGTCGACGGTTAGACAGAATTCGCCATGAATACCGTTGATCGAAACGAATTGGCGCAAATTCGATGCAGGGAACGAGAGGTTTCGCCCATCGTGGGACCGCACCACCACCCGACCAGCACTACCCTGGTAGTGACGCAGATATTCTGTGGGAGAGATTTGAAGTCTGAAGTAGAAGCGCTGCATGGATCGGGAAAGGCTGCATGAATCGAACCCGCCGACTCTCCGGGCATATAGGATGAACAGGATCGCGCCATGGAGCTTGGATCAATCCCAGCACAACCGGGCCAGGACGACAGGATTGCGCGAATTCGCACCGGAGGGACAAGACGAGCCTCCCATCCCACGATCGGCACGACGGGGTGGCTCGCCGAACAGGATCATAAGGCGGTTCAGTTGAGATCGTTGAGAAACTCGACACCCACCATATGCTGGGATTCTCCTTGACTGACCCGAGCGACTCGTGCCGGTCGCCGTAGAGGATCGATGCGCTCGCTCGGACTGCGGACCAGAATTTCCAGCTCTTCACCGGGATCGAGGATCTTGTCCGTATAGAAGGCGCAACCCGAGGCGCTCAGATTGATCAACTTGGCGGCGAGCACCTGCCCCGAGGTCAGTCGCGTGATCGAGACCTCGGTCTCGGTGACTAAACGCATGAAATCCCGACGTTCATCATCTAGTAGCATCTTCATCTCCCAGTGGGTTGGATTATAAGCCGCGCTATTGGATCCAGATCGACAGCATAACCTCGAACATACGCCATGCAAGGGTGTTCAATTCGACCTCCGCCCACGCCTCGGCGCAGGCCCAACCGAGAACGCTCATCGCCACGACGAAGCGTCCCGATCGGGCGTCGAATCCTGATCGGGCTCGGCATCCGGCACGCGACGCGGATCGACCTCGTCCTCGTCCTCGTCGAGCAAAATACGCCGCGCGTCGCCCTCAAGATCGTCGAACTGACCGCTGCGCGCCGCCCAGAACAGCACCGCCACCGCCGCCAGCCCCAGGAGCAGCATACCGGGAATCAACCCATAGATGACATCCATCATGCCTCCAACGATCAGCTCGAGTCAGCACGAATGCGCGCCGAGTTTCCGATCACGGCGAGCGAGCTCAAGGGCATGGACACCGCTGCGATCAGAGGGGTCACGATGCCGGCCATCGCCAATGGCACCATGATGACGTTATAAAGAATAGAAATACCGATGTTCTGACGAATGGTGCGCAAGGTGCGTCGCGCGAGCTCGACGGTCTCGATCACTCGATCGAGCTCGCTCGACATGAGCACGATGTCCGCACTGGCGATCGAGACATCGGTCCCGCTGCCCATGGCGATACCAACGTCGGCGCGCACCAAGGCCGGCGCATCGTTGACCCCATCTCCGATCATGGTAACCGCGTGCCCCTGGCGCTGCAGGTCTGCGACGACCGCATCCTTGTCCTCCGGCAACACCTGGGAGACCGCGATCATGCCGCCGAGCTGCGCCGCAACGCGCTCGGCGACCTCGCGCCGATCGCCAGTCAGCAGGATCGTCTTCAGACCCTTGTCGCGCATCCGCTCGATGAGTGCACGCGCGTCGGCGCGAAGCCTGTCCCTGATCCGCAAGCGCAAGACCTCCCGCCCGCCCAGCGCGCAATGGACCAGACCATCGACATCCGAATCCGCTTCGGATGCTGACGCAAGACCGACACCATTGCGCGCGAGCCATTCCCGGTTCCCGATCACCAGCCTCTCGTCCTCGACACGCCCCCGAATCCCCAGACCTGGCGCAACCTCCACATCCTCCACGCGAACGCCGGAGCAATCGATCTCGGCGCAGTCGCAGAAATCGCGAATGGCCCGTGCGACCGGATGCTCCGAAAGGTACTCCAGTGCGCCGCAACGAGCCAGAACGACTCGCTCGGACGCGCTCAAGCGGGCGACGACCGAGGCGTCCGCGCACCAGTCGCCATCGGGCCGCGACCAACCGACCAGTACCGGGCGTCCCTCGGTGAGGGTGCCCGTCTTGTCGAAGACGAAGTGACGGATCCCCGAGAGCCGTTCGAGCACGGCGCCATTCTTGATGAGAATGCCGCGCGCGGCGCCTCGACCCGAGGCCACGGCGACAGCCATGGGCGTCGCCATACCAAAGGCGCAAGGACAGCTGATGATGAGCACCGAGGTCGCGGCCATCAGGGCCTGCTCGACGTCCTTGCCGAACCAGAAAACGAAGGTGACAGCCGCAAGCGCCAATGTGACGGCGACGAACCAGGGCACCACCCGATCGGCCAGACGCTGAATAGGAGCGCGACTGGACTGCGCCTCCTCGACCAGCTGGATGATGCGTCCGAGCGCCGTCTCGCGCAGCAGGGCGGAAATACGGACCTCCAGCACCCCTGCCCCATTGATTGTCCCGGCGGCAACCCGGTCGCCAACCGATTTGGACACCGAGCGCGATTCACCGGTCAGCATGGATTCATCTATGCCACTGTGGCCGGAAACCACTTCCCCATCGACCGGGATCCGCTCTCCGGGCCGCACCAAAACCCGCTCTCCGAGTCCAAGCGAGCGGATCGGAACCACCTCCTCCTGTTCATCATCGAGGCGAGTCGCGACCTTGGGCTGCAGATCGAGCAAACGCTGGGTGGATGCGACCGCGCGCCGTCGCGAAATGGCCTCCAGATAACGCCCAACCAGAATCACGAACAGGAAATTCACGACCGTGTCCCAGTAGACGGCACCGATTTCGGAACCGCCGAGCGTCACGTAGAGCGAATAGCCATAGGTCGTACTGACCCCGATGGCGATCGGCAGATCCATACCGAGCCGTCCGTTCTTCAACCCCGACCAGGCCCCCTTGAAAAAGGGCGATCCAGAGTAGAGCAGTGTCGGTGTCGCCAGGATGAAGCCGATCCAGTGGAAGAGATCCCGGAACTCGCCGCGATCCGCTCCGCTATAGAGTGCGATCGAGATCCACAGCAGGTTCATCATGGCGAAACCGGCCCAGGCGAGACGGTACAAGAGCGCACGGTTCTCGCGACCGATGGCATCCTCGGCCGAGTCCGGATCGAAGGGGGTAGCGCGATAACCGATGTCGCCCAGACGACGCAGAATCCGTGACAATGGCAGACGCGCATTGTCCCAGCGCACGCGCAGACGCCGACCGGTCAGGTTGACCCGAGCCTCCTCGACGCCGGGCAATCCCTGCACACCCCGCTCGATCAGCCAAACGCAGGCAGCGCAGTGGATGCCTTCGACCAGCAGATTGATCTCGCGCCCCTCGCAAGAGACGTCGGTGAATTCCTCTTGAACGACGTCCAGGTCGAAGAGCGAGAGGTCCTTGGGCGGATCGGGTGGCGGCCCCAGCATCTCGCCATCCGGCGTGCGGCGATAGAAGCCTTCGAGCCCGGCCGCATGAATCGCCTCGCACACGGATTTGCAGCCGGAGCAGCAGAAATGGCGCTCATCCCCGGCGATACGCGCCCTTGCTCGGGTCTTCGGATCGAGCGGCAGACCGCAATGGTAACAGCGACCGGCCTCGACCGATGACGGGCTCGGCTGAAGCTCCGATTCGACCAAGACGACGGCCTGGTCCGACACGAATCAATGTCCGCCGACGTTCACGCGCTCGCTCAGGCTGTACTCGTCCTCACCGGATCGCACCGCGATCAGCGTGTCCCAGACCCCGATGAGCGGGAAATCGGCCAGCGCCACATAACGCCCCCGACCCTCACGGCTCATGGGCAGCATGAAGTCACGCGCCGCATCGGATGGACGATAGGCATAGAAGGTCACGGATTCCGGGTCCAGCGGCTGCCCCGCCTTGTCGACCAGGAAGAAACGGATGGCTTGCGGCTCGTCGACACGCAAATCGGCCGGGATATCGGACTGCATGGTCCAGTTGGGATTGCGCTCCCTGCGTGACAGGAGCGTCTTTTCGTAGTCCTGTCCGCGCTCGTAATAATCGGCGTTGACCAGTCCCGGGTTCGTCGCAAAGGCCAGATAGACCATCAGCAGATTAACGCCGAGCACCGTCACCAAAAGGCCGATCCAGCCAATGACCCAGGGGTTGCGGAAGGGAGTCGTGTCGGTCGACGGCGTATGGGTGGTCATGGGAGCCCCCTGAATGGGTGGGAATCGATGGACGAGAATCAGCGATTCGGACCGATGAAGACGCTCTCGCGTTCGGTCTCGATCGTCTGTCCGGAAGGAAGTCGCGTCTCGGCATGGAAAACGATGGGCTGCTGCACCTCCGCCAAGTCCCGGCGCGGAATTTTGACGAACAGCCTGGCCGGCGTGACGTTTCCGGGATCGGCCATGACCGGCGTGTCTGCGCCCACGAGTGTCATCTGATCATGACCCGATACGCTGATGGTGACCGCAATCGGCTCAGGAGTCTTGTTGAGCACCTTGAGCGTGTAGGCATTCTGGATCGAACCGTCGCTCTGCAGCACAAAAAGCGGCGCGCGCTCATGCAGCACCTTGAGCTCGATGGGTGCGAGCGAGGTCAAACCATAAAGAATCCCGCCAAGCGCCAGCGCCAGAATGCCGGAATAGACCCAGACCCGCGCCCGAAGCAGCAGGGGTTTGGTCGAATGCCCCTCCAACTCGTCGAGCGAGGTATAACGGATCAGGCCGCGCGGACGCCCGACCTTGTCCATGACGTGATTGCAGGCATCGATACAGAGCGCACAGGTGATGCACCCCTCCTGCTGCCCCTGTCGAATGTCGATCCCCGTCGGACAGACCGCAACGCACTGGTTGCAATCGACGCAATCCCCAATGGCCTTTGCCTCTTCGGCGCGCCGGACCCGTCCCCTCGGCTCCCCGCGCTGCTCGTCGTAGGCGGGAACAATGGTCGTCCTATCGAGCATCACCCCCTGGATGCGCGCATAGGGACAGAGCCAAAAACAGGTCTGCTCGCGCAGAAAGCCCGCCAACACGTAGGTTCCAGCGGTGAAAAGCGCCACCGTGGCATAGGCCGCGCCATTCGCCTCGCCGACGAAAAAGGTTCGCCAGAGCACGAAGGCGTCGGTGAACCAGGCGACGAAACTGAAGCCGGTCAGAAAGCCGATGAGGATCCAAAGGCCATGCTTGATCGCCTTGATCCGCAGCTTGCCGAGGGTCATCGGCGCCTTGTCGAGCGTGCGCCGAGCCACAGGAGACCCTTCAAGGCGCTCCTCGATCCAGGTAAACACATCCGTCCACACCGTCTGGAAGCAGAAAAAGCCGCACCAAGCCCGCCCAACCAAGGCGGTGACGACCGCGAGCAGGATCGCAAAGAAGAGCAACAACAGCGACAGCATCCAGAAGTCCTGAGGCAGGACCGTCGTGGAAAAGAGGTGGTATTGCCGATTCGGGATGTCGAACAGCACGGCCTGTTGGCCGTTCCAGCGCAGATAGGGACCAAGGAAGTAGATCAACCACACCGAGGCCATGAGCCATTTGAAGCGACGCCAGGGTCCCGAAAGACGCTTGGCATGGATCGTCTCTCCGCCGGCGTTGACATGCCAATCGTCCGCCTCGCGATAGAGCGCGTCGACAACGGACGGGGGGGAGGCATCTTGGTTACGCATCGACTTGAACTGCTCCACTGCTGGATCAACGGGTTCAGACAGACCTGACTCTCAAACCGTACGGGGACAAAAAAAGGGGGATTCGAGCATCCCCCCAGCGACACCATGAGTCGTTTCGGATCTCGCCTCGAATCATCCGTCTTGGTCGCGATGAGAATCCGCGTCGCGATTCATCAACTCGACGACCTTGAAGCCGAGGAAGACAACGATCCCGATGGCCACCAAGACACCCGCAATGGACATTAGGGTCACCAGGTCCCAAGTCAAGAATCCGCCCATCATCTCCCCTCCTCGCGCATGCTGTCATGCCGAACCCTGTCGAGCTGGGGCGAGCGATGAGCCGCCCCACGACGAAACGAGATCAATACAGCTCAACCGCCGGAAATCATTGTCCCCCACCGAGTTCATGGACATAAACGACGAGCTTTTTGATTTCCTCATCGGTGAGCTTGCCGGCGTCGGCGAACGCAGGCATCACCGCATTGCGGGTCTCGGGTACCCCATGCTGATTCACACCATATAGGATGGTGTGCTTGGCACTCTCGAAGCCGCCCGGCTCGAAGCGCCAGATACCATCGGTGAGATTGGCGGCGCCCACGGTGACCACATCGCCATTGGGCAACTCGGCCAAGACGCCGTTCGCCGTCTGGCCATGACAGGCGGTACAGCCCTTGGTCTTGAACAAGGCCCATCCCGCTTCGCTACCGCCCTTCCCGGCAGTCTCGTTCATCTGCACCACCCAGTGGGCAAGCGTATCCACCTCCTCCGGTTTAAGGATGTTCTGATGCGCCGTCATCGCACCCTGACGACCTCCGCTGATGGTCTGGGCGATCTTGGTTGTGGTACCGCCATAGAGCCAATCGTCGTCGGCAAGCACCGGATAGCCCGGATTGCCCTGCCCACCGCTGCCATGGCAGGCAGAACAGTTGTCGCCGAAGAGCACCTTGGCCGAGGCCAGGGTATATTGGGTCAGACCGGGATCGGCGATGATCTCGTCGGCGGTCATGCCCTGGATCTTGTCCTCGAACTCGGCACGCTTGGCCGCGACCTGCTCCAGGCCCCGCTTGTACTCCTTCATCTGAGTCCAGCCCAGAATGCCCTGCGTCGGCTCCTGCCCGACCGGCCAGGAAGGGTAGAGGACGGTGTAACCGACGACCCAGAGAATCGAGGCCCAGAGCCCGATCATCCACCAGCGCGGAGGCAAGTTCTTGAGCTCGCGCAGATTGTCGTCCCAGACGTGCCCCGTGTTGTTTTCGCCCGGAAAGGGATTATGGTCCGCCATCGTTGTCTCCGTTGTTCTCGCGGTCCTCGTCGAACAGGATGTGCTTCTTGGATTCGAGCCGCTCCCGATTCTTCGGACGAAAGACCTGAAAATAGGCCACGAGCATGAGCAGGAAGATAACAACCGTCAGAATGGTGCCGACCCAGTCGTTGAGCGTCATCGCCTGCCAGTCGGTTTCGAAGTAGCTAACCAGACTATTCACGGTAGGCCTTCGAATCATCGAGCTTGACCATGGTGCCCAAGACTTGGAGATAGGCGACGAGCGCGTCCATCTCGGTCTTGCCGTCGAGCAAGGCCGGAGCGGCCTCGATGTCGGCATCGGCGTAAGGCACACCAACCAGACGCAGCCCCTTCATATGGCGCCTGATACTCTTTCCATTGACGTAAGAGTGATCGAGCCACGGATAGCCCGGCATCACGGATTCCGGAACCAGCGCACGTGGGTCACGGAGATGTTGGCGGTGCCATTCGTCCGAATATTTGCCACCGACCCGCGCCAGATCAGGCCCCGTGCGCTTGGAGCCCCATTGGAACGGATGGTCGAATAGCGATTCGGAGGCGAGCGAATAATGGCCATAGCGCTCCTTCTCGTCGCGGAAGGGGCGAATCATCTGCGAGTGACAGAGATAGCAGCCCTCGCGCTGAAAGATGTCGCGCCCGGCCAGTTCCACCGCCGTATAGGGGCGCACACCATCCCCCGTTTGCCAGTTCCATTGGGTCTTTCCCGCCTCATCGATTGCAACGATCGGCTCCTTGCCGGACTTGCCCCAGACGATCTCGGGGAACTTGGTGTGCTCCAAGGTGTTCTTCATGAAGAAGAGCGGCACGATCTCGACCAGCCCACCGATGGAGAGCACGAACCCGAGAACGATCAAAAGGGCCCAGATGTTGACTTCCATCCATTCCTGGAAAGACTTTGGCTTCACCTTTGCGTCAGACATGGCTACGACTCCTTGCGGATCAGGCGGCGACAGGAACGGCTCGGGCCTTGTCCAGGCTGCCCGAAACGACGGATTTACGGATGGTCATGAGCACGTTGAAGAGCATCACGACGGCGCCCAGCAAGAAGATCATTCCGCCGATCGCGCGCATCGCATAGTAGGGATGCATGGCGTCAACCGATTCGACGAAGGTGTAAGCCAGGGTGCCGTATTCGTCATAGGCCCGCCACATGAGACCCTGCATGATCCCCGACACCCACATGGCCACGATGTAGATAACGGTACCGATGGTCGCGGTCCAAAAATGGAAATTGATGAGTCGCACCGAGAACATCTCTGTGTGATAGAGACGCGTCATCAGATGATAGATGGCACCGATCGAAATGCCGGCTACCCAGCCCAAGGCACCCGAATGGACGTGACCGATTGTCCAGTCCGTGTAATGCGACAGCGCGTTGACGGTCTTGAGCGCCATGACCGGTCCCTCGAAGGTCGACATGGCGTAGAAGGCCAAGGCGATGATGAGGAAGCGCAGCACATAGTCGGTGCGCAGGCGGTCCCAGGCCCCGGACAGCGTCATCATACCGTTCACCGCACCGCCCCAGGAGGGGATGATCATGGCAATGGAGACGGCCGCCCCGAGCGAACCGGTCCAGTCAGGAAGCGCGGTGTACTGAAGATGGTGCGCACCGAGCCAGACATAACCGAACATGAGCGCCCAGAAATGGATGACCGACAGACGATAGGAATAGATGGGGCGCCCCGCCTGCTTGGGCACGAAGTAATACATGATTCCCAGGAAGCCGGCGGTCAGGTAGAAGCCAACCGCGTTGTGTCCCCACCACCACTGGATCATGGCGTCCTGCACACCGGAGAAGATCGAATAGGACTTAAAGAGTCCGACCGGAATCGCAAGGCTATTGACGACGTGCAGATAGACGATCATCACCATCATCCCGAGGAAGAACCAATTCGACACATAGATGTGCGAGGTCTTACGGATGGCGATGGTCATGATGAAATTGATGGTGAAGGAAAGCCAGACGACCGCGATCAGGATGTCGATCGGCCACTCCAACTCGGCGTATTCCTTGGACTGGGTGAGTCCGAACGGAAGCGTCAGCACCGCGAGAACGATGACCGCGTTCCAGCCCCAGAAGGTGAAGCGCGCCCATTTGTCGCTCCACAGCCGTACCCCACAGGTCCGCTGCACGGTGTAGAAGGCAGTCGCCATGAGGGTACAGCCGCCGAAGGCGAAGATGACGGCATTGGTATGGACTGGGCGCAGACGCCCGAAGGAGATGTAAGGGCTATCGAAATTCAGGAACGGCCAGGCCAGCTCCGACGCGATGTAGACCCCGACCGCCGCGCCCACCACCAGGTAGACCACGGCCATCACAGTGAACCAGCGTACAATCTCGAAATTGTACTTCTGCTCCAGACTGGCTTGCATAGACCCCTCCCAAGGAAACACGGGGAAACGACGACGTTTTCGAGGCCATCCAGCCGCAAGACTGCATGCCTCGGTCCTTGGGCTCCGAGGAGCCCATATCACGGGAACCCTGACACAGCGTCAACACCAAGCGCGTTACAGGCACTCTTTCGATGCGGACTATTGACACAGCCGTCCCTAACCGAGGACGAACACCACATCAGCGGGAAATATCGGATATGTGCAGACTACTTGAGCGAGATCAAGTCAGGCATCGTCAAAGACAGAGCCGATCGCTCACTTGAAGAACGAATCGACCGAAAACCCCTCTTTTTCCAGGATATCGCGCAAGCGTCTCAACGCATCCATTTGGATCTGACGCACACGCTCGCGGGTGACGCCGAGTTCCTGAGCCACGCTTTCGAGCGTCGAGTATTCGTAGCCGTGCAGGCCGAAACGCCGCTCGACGACCTCGCGCTGCTTGCCATTCAGCTTACCCAACCAATGCTCGAGGTTGGTTTGAATGTCGTTGTCCTGAATGCGGTCCGAGGGATCGTTGGCCGCCTCGTCCTGCAGCATATCGACGAGAGGTTTGTCGGCGTCCTTGCTGTAAGGCGTATCGACCGAGGCAATGCGCTCGTTCAGTCCGAGCATTCGCTTGACGTCACTGATCGGCTTATCGAGCAGACCCGCGATATCCTCGGTCGTGGGCTCGTGATCGAGTTGCTGGGCAAGCTTGCGCGCGGCCTTGAGATAGACGTTGATTTCCTTGACGACATGGATGGGCAGACGAACCGTGCGCGTCTGATTCATGATGGCCCGCTCGATGGTCTGGCGGATCCACCAGGTAGCGTAGGTCGAGAAACGGAAACCGCGCTCCGGATCGAACTTCTCCACCGCCCGAATCAGGCCCAGGTTGCCCTCCTCGATCAGATCGAGCAGCGGCAACCCGCGGTTGAGATAGCGCCGCGCAATCTTCACGACCAGCCGCAGATTGCTGACGATCATGCGCTGACGGGCGGCATTGTCGCCCGACTGTGCCAGACGAGAGAAGTAGACCTCCTCCTCGGCGCTCAGAAGCTTGGATTCACCGATCTCATTGAGATAGAGACGTGTCGCGTCGAAATCGCTCTCGCCAGAGGCATACCGCTCGGTCGGAATCTCGCTCTCATCCTTGTCATCGACCGGCTCGCTGCTCGCCGAATCGACCTCCTCGGCATCCTCCGTCTCGATCGGATCCGAGTCCTCGCGAAGCAAGAGCAAAGACTCGCTGTCGATCTCTGCCGAACGTTCGTTGACCTCGCGATCTTTAGCGATGGGCATAATCCCTCTCTCTCCATTATGCCGGTCAGCTCAGTCGCGCTGCGGCAGGTAGAGTACGGGGTCGACAGCCGTTCCATTGCGGCGAACCTCAAAGTGCAACAGGTATTGACCCTCGGCCCCCTGTCCAACCTCTGCCACCGCCTGCCCACGTTTGACGCGATCCCCCTCCACCACCAGCAGCCGGCGATTGAAGCCATAGGCGCTCAAATACTTATCGTTATGTTTGATGATGATAAGGTTGCCATAACCCTTGAGTCCACCACCGCTATAGGCCACTTGGCCGTCCGCCGAAGCCCGTACGACATCCCCAGGAGAGCCGCCGATACGGATTCCCGAATGCGTGCGATCACCCTCCCTGAAGGTCTGAACCAAGGGGCCATTCAGCGGCCAGAACCAGTCCACTCCCGAAGGGGCGCGACGACTTCCGGCACCTTCGCGGCCGGCGCGTTTCTTGGTCCGACTCAGCCCTTGAGAAGACACCGATCGACGAGATGTCGACGGTGTTGGCGTCGCCCTCGACGCAACAGTGGACGCCGGACGACGCGCGGGCGTCTTTCCAGGAGGCGCAGTTCTCAGCAGGGTGTCCGCATAAATGGTGTACGGAGGCTTTAGACGATTCCACTTCGCAAGCCTGCGCGAGCTGATCCCAAGCCGCTCCGCGACCACGCTCAAACTGTCGCCTCGCCGCACGAGATAGAAACCATCCGGCGCCGGCCCCTCCCAGTTCCAGCCGTAGACCGGAGCCGGCCTGTTGGAGGCGCAGCCCTCGACGACGAGCACGGCCACCAGCATTGATACAACGGCCAATACAGCAATCCAACCACGGCTTGTCCACCAAGATGGGGGCCGAAACGGTCGGAACAAGATCGAATCGAGCGTCGAATCCAGGTCTTTCTCCAGCATGCCTTCTCCCGCATGACAGGCGCTCACCGGGCGGCGCGCAATTCGCCCGCATCACACCATCAAGCGACCCCGGTCAACAAGGGAACGAAACTGACCGAATCCAATATCTCTTGCTCGAACCCATCGGCGCCACGAACCACCCGCACCAGCATCTGCTGCCCCCCCTCACCGACCGGCATCACCATCGCCCCTCCGGGCGCGAGCTGTTCGGCGAGCATCCGGGGAACGCCGCGCGGCGCGGCCGTCACCATGATTCCCTGAAAGGGTGCGTACTCGCGCCAACCCTCGGCCCCGTCGCCATGGCGAAAACGGATGTTGCGCATCTTGAGACTTCCGAGCCGCTGCTGGGCGCGTTCGAGCAGCTCGCACACCCGTTCGACGCTGTAGACCCGCCGCACCAGAGACGCAAGCACCGCCGTCTGAAAACCGGACCCGGTTCCAACCTCCAGCACCGTATCCGGTCGACAGTGCTCGAACAGCGCCTGCGTCATGAGCGCAACCGTATAGGGCTGCGAGATGGTCTGGCCGCGACCGATCGGCAGGGCCGAATCTTCGTAGGCGCGACTGGCCAATGCCTCGTCGACGAACAGATGACGCGGCAGATGGCGCATCACCTGCAGGACCTCTTGCGACTGGATTCCGGCATCCGATAGACGTTGAATCAGACGCTCACGCGTACGACGCGAGGTCATGCCGATTCCCGAGTCGACCGGATCCGCCATCAATTGCATGTTGCCAGCCAGCATCCAAGCGATTCGAGCGCGGAGTGTCGCGTCAGATCCACCTGCAGGGGCGTGATGGAGACGTATCCGTTGCGAATGGCATGGAAATCGGTATCCGGTCCCGCGTCTTGCTCGGGGCCGGCGGGTCCGACCCAATAGATGGCCCGGCCCCTAGGATCCTGAGCAGCGATCACCGGCTCAGCCTTGTGCCGATGGCCGAGTCGAGTCGCCTTGAATCCCGCGAGTTCGGCATAGGGGCAATCCGGCACGTTCACATTCAGGATGATGCTCGATTCGAGCGGCGACTCGCGCAGTCGCGACACCAATTCGACGGCCACGCGCGCTGCCGTTTCCAAATAGAGCGGCTCGTAGGCCGCGATCGACACGGCTATCGAGGGCAAACCCAGAAAGCGACCCTCGGTCGCCGCCGCAACCGTACCCGAATAAAGCACATCGTCGCCCAGATTGGGACCATGATTGATGCCCGAAACCACGATATCCGGGTCGGACTCGGCCAAACCGGTGAGCGCCAGATGCACACAGTCGGTCGGGGTCCCATCGACACGGATATAGCCATTGGCCATGCGCTTGGCCCGCAGCGGAAACTCCAGGGTGAGCGAATTGCTGGCGCCGCTTCGGTCGCGTTCGGGCGCCACGACCAGCACCTCACCCAATTGACCGAGCGCGTCGGCGAGGGCAATCAATCCTGGCGACTGATAGCCATCGTCGTTGCTGACGAGGATCTTCATGAAGTTACGGTTGCCCCTTGTGGCTAGCGCTTGGATCGCTGAAGACATACGGGTGACCCGGGGAGCCGAGCACATCCTGATCCGATGACAGGGATGCCGGGAACCGGCCACCCCGATCACCGCGACGGTGAAGCACTGAGATCATACCCAAAAGCATGGCGACCGACACCCTCGCCGCGACACTCGGAGCCCAGCCCGCGAGCCGCCCATCAAACCCAGACGCCCGCGCGCCCTGAAACGCGGCATCGCCCCCCGATTGAACCTCGATCACCCGAGGGCGTCTTATGCGAAAACGCCCACGACTCGACGAGCGGCACAGGACTCAAGACCCGATACAGGCTGATATACTGGCCGCCACGCGCGCCCTGCCCCCGCCATCACCCGAGCCTCCATCTCGCACCAGGACATGAAGAAACAGATCCAAGAATCCGAGCTGGAATTGTTTCTCGGTGAGATGCAGGATGTCTCGCGCCTGACGCTGGAAACCGCCGAGCCTTACCGCCAGAAGCCGCCACCCCGGCCACGTCCGCGCGAGCCCGCGCTTCCCGACGAGGATGGCGTCGCCGGCCTGTCGGAATCGGAGATCGAGACGCCCGAGTATCTGCTGTTCGCGCGGCCCGGAATTCAGCGACGCCTGCTCGCCGACCTTCAACGCGGCGCGATCGAGGTCGGTCTGGAAGTCGACATGCACGGCCTCCAGTCCGAGCACGCCCGACAGCTGCTCGGCGAATTTCTGGCCGAATGCCGGCACCGCCGCGTGCGCTGCGCACGGATCATCCACGGCAAGGGACATCGGTCTTCGGGTCGTCAACCCGTGCTCAAGGGCAAAATCAACTACTGGCTGCGGCTCTACGACCAGGTGCTGGCCTTCTGCTCGACGCCCCAGCGCGACGGCGGCACCGGTGCCGTCTATGTGTTGTTACGCAACCCCGACAAAGGCAACAAGGGAGCAGGCCGCCGATGACAGCAGTCTTCGCGCAACCGAGGGTCGCAGCCGCCAGGCATCGCGGCATCGCCGTTCTGCTCGCCTGGATCGGATGCATCACCCCAGCCTGGGCGGAAACGCCGCGAATGGGTCTCGCCTATCAGCCCTATGTCGGCCAATGGAGTCAGACCCCGGATAATCCCTACGCCAGCAATCGCTTCTATACGCCCTCCTTCAACACCTATGTCGGGGGCCTCTCGATCGCCGATCCAGCGCACGCCTTCCTGCGCGCCGAGCAGCAGATCGACCTCTATTTCGCCCAAAACGGTCGACTCAGATCCGTCGAGGCCAGCGGTCGGCTCGACTTCGACCCGACGGCATTGGAGGATGCCACCGACGCCCAATGGAGCCGCACCCTCTTCCGCTTTTTCGACGGGCAGAAACCCGGACCGGCACAAGAGATCGACAATCAGGCATCGGTCTTTCGCCAGCTCAGCTATCTGGTCGAAGCCGCCCAAGACTCACCGCTCAAGCTGGCAACCTACGGAGCTGGCTTTCAACCCGGCTACTGGCGCGAACTCGACGGCGAAGGCTATGCCACGCTTCCGGTCTGGACCGATAACCGGGTGCGCTTCCACCCTGGCGACGGCGGCCCAACGACAACCAATCGCTCGATCGACGCACTCCATTTCCATTTCCCGCCGACCGCCGTCTATGTGAAACCGGACCCGAGCCGAATCCTGATCCAAACCCAGGGCGAACCGGGGCGCGATCTGAAACTCGATACGGTTCATCTCCGACTGTTCGCGCCAGCTCGCAAACAAGACCCGGGCGCTAGACTCAACCCAGGCTTCTTCGCCGGAGATGCCAACGGCCAGATCGCCCTGGCGGCGGCCGAGATCAACGCCCGTGCCGGCAAACGCCTCCTGACCATCGAGCAAGGCGTCGAGAACGCCGCCGTCTACGGCACGCTGATCAACGACCGCATGCGTTTCGCCATCCTC
The DNA here is from genome assembly GCF_000224065.1 of Thiorhodococcus drewsii AZ1. Lineage (GTDB taxonomy): Bacteria > Pseudomonadota > Gammaproteobacteria > Chromatiales > Chromatiaceae > Imhoffiella > Imhoffiella drewsii. The sequence goes on along the minus strand of NZ_AFWT01000018.1, from coordinate 20,635 downwards.
TCTGCGCTCGCCCAGGCCAAGGTTGCCAACGACCGCTTCCCCGGCACGGTCACCCACCTCATCGTCAGCAACGAATACGCCACCATCGCCGCGAAGACGCCCGGTCAGCCGACCCCGACCGAGCAGATCACCGAGATGGTGCGCTTCGCCAAGGCTCGGATGGCACCCGGCGGCGAGTTCGCCGGCCTCGGGCTCAGAGTCGGGGTCCGCGGCAACCAGTTTCGCGCGCTGGATCCAAGGTCAACCGATCCGGCGATTCAGCAATTCACGCGCGACGTCAAGAATCTCCTCGCGGAAGTGGACTTTCTGATGGAAAACATCTACCCCAGCCCCGAGGCACTGGACATCGCCGCGCGAACCGGCAATTGGGACGCCTTCTTCGCCCCCAAGACGGGTGAACTCGACATCCAGTGGACGCGCCTGACACACACCCTCTCGGAGCTCGCCGACGGCCGTTCCATCGAACTCATGATCGGAGAGATCGGCCAGCCCACCGATGGCATCCCATTCAACCTCTCGGGACAGAAAAACCTGAGGACGCCAGCAGCCGGATCGGCCACCGCCCAACTCTCGGCTCATATCGACCGGGACGCGCGACGCCTGACACCAGAGGGTTTCGCCATCATGCGCCGCTACTGCAACCCCGAATTGACGACGGCCTTCCTCACGGATGCGTTCGCCTGGTCGCGGAAGAATGGCGTCCAGATCCATATCTTCGAGGCCTTCGACGAACCCTACAAATTCGGCCAGAATATTCCGCTCCCCGGCCTGAGCGACACCGAGTCGCTGCTCAGCTCCCAAGGCAATCAGGGTGCCGAGGGCTTCTACGGACTCTTTGGCTACACAGGCGTCGCCAGTTTCCAGACCCAGACGACTCGGACCACGATTCTCCCCGGCTCCACCCTGCGCGCGCCCCTTGGGAAGGGGCAGCAGTGGGCGGGGCAATTCTCAGGACGCCTCTATTCCAAGCTCCCCGAGTTCGACTTTGCAGAAACGGCCGCCGCGTTCAAACCTATCATCTCCCACTGATACCATCCGCAACCATGCTGACCTATCCCGACATCGACCCCATTGCGCTCGCCATTGGCCCACTCAAGGTCCATTGGTACGGCCTTATGTATCTCATCGGCTTCGCCACGGCCTGGGGGCTCGGGCGCTGGCGCATCGGCCGCATGGGCGCCCCCTGGAACGCGGACAAACTTGACGACCTCATCTTCTATTGCATTCTGGGCACCATCGCTGGCGGACGCCTGGGCTACATGCTCTTCTACGGCTTCGATCAGATCCTCGCCAACCCGCTCAACATCCTCAAGGTCTGGGAAGGCGGCATGTCATTCCACGGCGGGCTGATCGGCGTCCTGGTGGCCATGTTCCTCTTCGCCCGACGCCAGGGGATGCGCTTCTTCCAGGTCGCGGACTTCCTGGCGCCACTGGTCCCGCCCGGTCTGTTCGCCGGACGCATCGGCAACTTCATCAACGGAGAACTCTGGGGACACCGCACCGAGATGCCCTGGGGAATGCGACTGCCCTGCGAGCACTTCCCCGGACAATGCCTGGACCAGCCTCCCGGCACCCTCTTGAGCCCGGCCGTGCACGCCTCACAGCTCTATGAGGCGACGCTGGAAGGGCTGGTACTGTTCGCGATCCTGTGGGGTTTCTCGCACAAGCCCCGCCCCATGATGGCGGTCTCGGGCCTCTTTCTGACCTGCTACGGCAGCTTCCGCTTTCTGTTGGAATTCGTGCGCACGCCGGACGCCCACATCGGCTATCTCGCCTTCGACTGGCTCACCATGGGACAGATTCTCTCGACCCCCATGATCCTCTGCGGACTGCTGCTGTTGGGGCTCGCTTACCGCCCGCGCTCCAGCCACAAGACGCAACCCATATGATCATGAGGCGGAATCGGTGAATGATCCGATTTCCGCTCGCCGCCCTGAACCGACACCTCGGATTCCATCGATCTTACAGGCACAAAAAAACCGGCTTTAAGCCGGTTTTTTTGTTTTTCAGGAAGCTCTACGGTCCCTATTGGGTCACTGCAAAATTCTTCCCGAAAACCGCCGTATCAGGCCATCGTCTTGATGTGCGCGTTCAGACGGCTCTTGTGACGAGCGGCCTTATTTGCGTGAATCACACCCTTGCGGGCGGCGCGATCAATCTGAGGCACAGCCTCCTTGAAGGCTTGGATAGCGGCATCCTTGTCTTGCGCCCGGATCGCCTTGACCACCTTCTTGATGAAGGTGCGCAACGCGCTACGCTGCGCCATGTTACGCTGACGACGAACTTCTGCCTGACGCGCGCGCTTACGGGCTTGTGGTGAATTGGCCAAGTGGGTCTCCTGAGAATCCGGCTGCTTGAATCTGCGTGGTAAATTCGAGACCGCCCATTTTTCATGATCCCCCCATAGCTGTCAACCCCTTATCGCACCCAAAGCCCCCTCATAACACAGCCCGCACCACCGTCCGTCGGACCACTCGCTCCGCGACACGGATCGAGACCTAACATCGGCCACATCATCGGTCGCGCGCCAACGGAAGCGGATATCCGCGCGGACTTGCCGAACCCAAGCGTCCACCTCCGACGCACCGCATGGCAGACGTCGACAGCTTCGGTGCATCGACGATAGGGTGCCGCCCTAGACACGCCCTGCGCGAGACGCTTGCCAACCGCCGCACTGGGGTACCCGAGGCCCTATAATCGCGCCTTTTTCGGAGCCGCCGCGTGGCCTCACTCGCCGCATCGCTCGCCAAGGTTGGCAGCAGCACACTGATTTCGCGCATCCTGGGATTCACCCGCGACCTGATCTTGGCCCGGCTCTTCGGGGCCGATGCCGCAACCGACGCCTTCTTCGTCGCCTTCAGAATCCCCAACTTCATGCGCCGTCTCTTCGCCGAGGGCGCCTTCTCCATGGCCTTCGTCCCCGTGCTCAACGAATACCGCCAACAGCGCGGATTCACCGCGCTCAAGGGATTCGTCGACGACATGGCCGGCACACTCGGCGCCGGACTGGCGTTCATCACCCTGCTCGGCGTCCTGGGCGCACCCGTGCTGGTGCTGGTGTTCGCCCCGGGATTCGCCCCGGACGCCGGCCAGCGCGAACTGACCGTCGAGATGCTGCGGATCACCTTCCCCTATCTGCTGTTCATTTCGCTGACGGCGCTCGCGGGCGGCATCCTCAACACCTACGAGCGCTTCGGCGTTCCCGCCCTCACCCCGGTCATCCTCAACATCAGCCTCATCGGCTGCGCCATCTGGCTCGCCCCGCATCTGGAGCAGCCGATCGTCGCGCTGGCGCTGGGCGTACTGATCGCCGGCATCGCCCAGCTCGCCGTTCAGCTACCCTTCCTGCGTCAGCTCGGACTGCTGCCACGACCGCGCTTCAACGCCCGCGACCCAGGCGTCAGGCGCGTCATCCGCACCATGGGACCGGCCATTTTCGGGGTCTCGGTCGCCCAGATCAGCCTGCTGCTCGATACCCTGCTGGCCTCGCTGCTGGCCACCGGCAGCATCTCCTGGCTCTACTATTCCGACCGCCTGATGGAGTTTCCGCTCGGCATCCTCGCCGTCGCCCTCGGGACCGTCATCCTGCCGCGACTGTCGCAACGCCATGCCGACAAGGATCCTGCCGATTTCTCGGCGACGCTCGACTGGGCGCTGCGCTGGGTCCTGCTGCTGGGATTGCCGGCTGCCATCGGTCTACTGGTGCTCTCGGGCCCGCTCATGGCCACGCTCTTCCATTCGTCCGAGTTCGATGCCCATGATGTCGTCATGGCCAGCCACAGCCTCATGGCCTACGCGCCCGGAATCGTCGGTTTCATGGCGATCAAGGTCCTGGCACCCGGCTACTATGCCCGCCACGACACCCGCGCGCCGGTGCGAATCGCCGCCATCGCGCTGGCGGTGGACATCGGCGTCAGCCTGGCCCTCATGTATCCGCTTGGGCATGCCGGCCTCGCCATCGGCACCACGGTCGCGGCCACGGTCAACGCCGGCTTGCTACTCCAGGGGCTCATGAGATCGCGAATCCTATGGCCGCGCCCCGAATGGCCGGCCCTGCTGTTCAAGGGAGCGCTCGCGAGTCTCGTCATGGGACTCACGCTCATCCTCGGCACGGGCACGACCGCCGACTGGATCGCGATGGACAACTGGACGCGGATCGCACATCTCTTCGTCTGGATTCTCGCCGGCGGCATGCTCTACGCGATCGCCCTACTGGCGCTCGGAATTCGTCCGGCACATCTGAAGCCCGATTCGGGTTCGAACGCCTGACGGTGCAGTTCAACGGCCCGTTTTAGGACAGAGGCTCCGGCTCAGGCAGGGGAAACAGCAGAAGAATCGCCCAGTATCCAAGCCGGCACGACCCGATTACGTCCATCTGACTTGGCGCGATAGAGTGCGCGGTCGGCGGTGCCCACGACCTGAGCCGGATCTGCGCCCCTGCCGTCACAGAGCGCGACGCCAACGCTCACGGTCAGAGGATGTCCAGGGAAACGTTCGAGAAGCAGCTGGCCGCGCTGCTCGACCCCCGCCCGGATGCGCTCGGCATAGCTCAAGGCACCAGGAGCATCGCAATCGACCAGGACGAAAAGAAACTCCTCGCCGCCATAGCGACCGATGAAATCCCTCGGACGCGTCATGCCACGCAGACTGTCGGCCACGATACGCAGGACATCGTCCCCAGCCAGGTGCCCGAAGGTGTCGTTGAAGCCCTTGAAACGATCCACATCCACCAGCCCCACAGCAAAACGAAGACCGGACTCGGTCGACTGGCGAAACACCTGATCCAGGAACCGATCGATGGCCGCGCGGTTGGAAAGACGGGTCAGCGCGTCGATCTCGGCCCTGGCCCGCTCCAGGGCGAAAACGCGACTGCGATCCAGGGCAATCCCCAACTCGCTGGCAACGCGCTGAACCTCCAGTAACAATCCAACGTCGAAAGACGAGGCTCCAGGGCCATTGACCAACCAGAGAACCCCCAGCAGACGACCGTTATTCAGGACGGGGACGGCGGCGGCCACAGTCACCCCGAGTGCAGCCAACACGACGTCGTTCTCGGCCGACGGACCGACGAGCGTCGGTCGACGCTCACGAAGACAGCGCACCAGGTCGCCGGACAATGTGTCGATCGGAAGCTCAAGACGCAACCGAGAGTAGGCACCGGGCGCGATTTCGGGCCAGGTATGGGTCGCCACCAGACTGCGTCGTTTGGGCTCGATCTGCATCATCAGCAGAGATCCGATCCCGAACTCCTCCCGCAACGCCTCCAGGGTGCTGGGAATGAACTCGTCCGGATCCAAACTGTGATGCGGCAGGGTGTAACTCGCCCGCAGCTCGGATCGCGCTTGGCCGATCTCTAGCGGCGCGGTCCGACGCAGACTGATGGCCGTGCCGACCATCCTTGCGCGCAACTGCATCGAAGTCGGGAATTCCAGACCGTAGAAGCCGCCGATCTCGGTGATCTCGGCGTCGGCCGCCTCCAGCAAGGTCGCGAGATCGATCTGATCCAGAGGCACCAGATCCAATACGTCCGAGGCCAGTGGTGGACCGCTCAAGGTATCGACCGAGCCAATACCCTGAGTCCAGGCGATGAAATCGGCCATGGCCACGATCGCCACCTCCCGGGCCGCCTCCTGGGTCGGGGCTTCGGAAAGGTCGGGCGCGTGATGCATGGCCTGAACGCGACAGACCATCTCCGGCAGCCCCCAGCGCTCGCACACCAGGGCTCCGACCAGATCGTGCGAGACGCCGAAGAAGGTGCGCTCGTCCTCGATCGTCGGATTGCCGCTATTGACGGACGCGGTCAGGAAATCGCTATATCGGATGCGCCCCTGGGATTCGAGGATCGCCTTGCCAAGATCGTGCAGCAGACCGGCCGCATAGAGCGAATCCGGATCCGGATGACCGAGCCACTCGCCCAGACCCCGGCTGAGAATGGCGACCAGCAGGCTATGCTGCCAGAAGAAGAGCCGATCGAACGCGCCCTTGCCGCCACGCCTCACCATACTGTCGAAGAAGAGCACCTGGACGGCCGCCCGACGCACGGCGGAGAGCCCCAAGAGCGTGACGGCGCGATGGATCGATTGGATATTGCGCGGAAAACCGTAATAGGCCGAGTTGACGATCTTCAGCACCTTTGCGGCCAGTGCCGGCTCGGTCTCGATCAGGTGCGCGATAATCGAAACGTCGCCACCCTCGTCCCGCGTCAGACGCAACAGCTTGACGGCAGCGGCAGGGGCCGGAGGAAGGTCCTCGACATCGTCCCGCAAGGCCGCGCGAACCGCTGCTGCTGTATCTCTCGGATCGTCCAATCCCTGTGGCCCCGTCATGCAATCGAATCGCGATTGATCCGTTGCCTAGAGTGTGATTTACGGAGGTGGTTCAGTCGATCGCCGCGTTCCCTATCCTGCCTAATCCTGACGTCTTCGGCGTCGACAAACCGTGAAGCAGCTCAAAGATCATTCAGCCGCGTGCCTAGACGTTATAACCAGCCCGACTCGGAACGTCGAGTGTACCGTCGGGTCATTTCCGCAGCCCTCCGAGACAAGCGGGATGACTGCAAAATCCCCAGACCAGGTTGCGCGCACACTGTTCTGAAGGGTACCGGTTTTCACCCGATGATCGAATGCAGGGTTGCCAGCCCGAACCCAAACGCCAGCGCCAACAGCGAGCTGATCAGAATGAGCCACAGCGCTTGGCGCAGATGGCCAGCGTCGAGGTCGGCAGGCCAGTCCGGGTCACCGATATAGAGATCGACGACCAAGCGACCACCAACATGAATGGGACCGATGAGCCGCACTCGCAATGCGCCTGCGAAGGCGGCCTCGCTCCAGCCGGAGTTAGGGCTGGGCAGCAGTGCGTGGTAACGCAACGCGGCGCTGAAGACGAGACCGGGGTGCAAACGCATCAATGCCGACGCGAGCGCGATCAAGGGGACCGACAGTCGGGCCGGCAGCCAGTGCGCCAGGTCGTCCGAGCGCGCCCCGGCCCACCCGAAGCGGCCATAGCGCGCGTCCTTGAAGCCGACCATCGAGTCCAGATTCGAGACCGCCTTGACCAGGATGAGTCCAGGCAGGCCGAACAGACAGAGCGCCCACAACGGCGTCAGGACCGCATCGGTCAGATTCTCGGACAGGCTCTCGATGGTGGCGCGAACGACCCCGTCGCGCCCAAGCCGATCCGTATCCCGCCCCACCAGCATCGAGACCGCATGCCGCGCGCGCTCCAGATCCGGCAGCGCCTTCAGCACCCGCCAACCATGAACCAGCAGATCGTGCAGGCACAGCAGACTGTAGGCCAGGAACAGATCCCAGCACCAAGCCAGCCAGGGATGCATCCAGCCAAGCCCTTCGCGCACGGCCCACCAGACACCCAGCGCACCGCCGACCACCATCAGCCAATGCAGCACACCGCCAAACCGGCCGTTCAAACCCAGCCCGAACAGCCCGCGCTCGCAGACCAGGCTCCAGGCACCCAAGAGCCGAATCGGGTGAAATCGATAGACGGGATCCCCGAAGATCAGATCTAAAACGAAGGCCGCCAGAACCAGGGCCAGATGCGCGCTCAGATCCATTTATGGGCAAACCCGATCACCACGGCCAGCGCCGCCAGATCGGCGGGCTCCAGGGCATACCGATGGCGCAGCAGGTCGCGAAACTCGGCGAACCGCTCGGGCGCCACCGCGACCGCCGCCGCCAGCAGCGCGGCCTGGTTGAGAATGGACTCGCGCGCGACCTCGCGATGCAGCACCCCAGCGCGCGTGAGATCCATGATCTCGGCCAAACCATAGGCCGCCGCCGCGCTCTGCGGATCGTGGATGATGGCGAGCAGGTTGCGCTCGAACAGAAGCGCCGTCTCTGGACCCAACTCGGCGCGGGCGCGTTCGCACAGGGCCATTTCGTGACACCCGTGCCGACCCAGCGCGCTACAGAGCGAACGGCGCAACTCGGCACAGACACCGTTCTGGAGCAGCAAACAACGCGTCACGGCATCGTGGGTGGCGCGCCCGAGCAATTCGCCCAGCGTATTGTGACCGCCGGCCCAATGGCGCTCCCAGTCGTCGTCGCGTGCCAAAGGGGCAGCGATGGCGATCTGGTCGGTTCCGGTCCCGGTCGCGAGCCCGGGCGACTGGATGCTCGGCATGCGCAGGTCCAGCACGGCCGTGCTCTTACCCTCGGTGACCAGCGTCGCAGCTCGCACCAGACAGGCCGGGGTACAGGGCTGGCTGATAAAGACCAGGGTCACGATGGTGCCAGAACCGCGCTCGCCCGGAGAGACGTCCGAGTCAGGCGCAGGCTCCAACGGTCGACTGCCCTCTGGGTACTCGTGCCAGCCGGCGGGGTCGCCGGCACGCGTCGCGTTGCTCAGCACCCCGGCCGTCGCTGCTACCGTCACGCTCAGATCGGCATATTCGGCGTGCCCAAGCACTGCGCACTGCATATTGGCGGCGGTCGCCATCAGCGCCGTGGTCGCAGACGGAAGCGCGACTTCGGCACAGGCGCGGACATGAACCGCCTCGCAACTCAGATCGGTTCCGGTCGGCACTAGATGGCCGACACCCTCGCAACTCTGATGATTGGCGACGTGGGTCAGATCCTCGCGCACACCGCCGTTGACGCGACAGGTGCTGAGCACACGATGCGGACGCTTGAAATCAGCGTAGAGATAGCGTCCCTGCCGACGCAGGGCATAGCGGTCGGTGTCTTCGAGCAACATAACTGGCCTCGATCGTGAAGGCGGACGGATCCGAAAGTGGCCGCCATCGACGAGCGGACGGATTCCAAGGGTGTCGCCTCAGGTTAAGGCAACAGGCCGGCGAGTCGCAATCGACACCCCGGAACCCCGTAGCCTGGGTACAGCGCTACGAAACCCAGGAAACACCGCACAAACCCACCTCACGGACAAGGATATCAATCGCGTAGCCAAGCACATGAAAACGCTTAAATTAGCGACTTCTAAAGCACGGCCGCGACCCTGGCGACACGGATTTTGGAAGCGTAACATCGCAGGCATCGAACAACCGAATCGAAGACCAATGAAAACCCGCAACTGGATCTTTCTCATCCTGGGACTCTGCCTGCTGACGCCGATGCTCATGATCGGCTCGTGGATCCTGACCCAGAGCACGCTCGAATCGACCGCCGGAGTGGAATTCTGCTCCACCTGTCACACCATGAAGCCATTCGCCGCCGCCTATGCCGCCGACATCCACGGTGGAGCCAACCCCAAGGGCCTGACGGCGGCCTGCGCCGATTGCCATCTGCCCCATACCGGGCAGACCGACTATATCGTCGCCAAGGCGAAGACAGGCGTCGTCGACGTCTGGGGCGAATTTCTCTCTCTATTCAGAGAACCGGACTGGACCGCAAATCTGGAGCATCGCGGCACCTTCGTCTACGACTCCGGCTGCCTGACCTGCCACACCCATCTAGCCGAGGCACCCGACCAGCAACCCGCCGCCGCCTTCGGCCACCAGACCTATTTCGCCAGTGAGGGTCGCATGCAGTGCGTCACCTGCCACATGCACGTCGGCCACACGGACCTTCTCAAACATCTGAGTCCGACCTCGGAGACATCCTCGGAGGCCAAAACCGGCACAGCGGACACCCCCTCGGAGTAGTTGCATGATCCATCCACGCCTTACTGCCGCGCTGATTGGTTCGGCCCTCATCAGCGCAGGCGCATTCGCCCAGGACGGAAACGTCCAGAGGGGCGCCGGGCTCTACGTCTCCAAAACCTGCAACCTCTGCCATACCCTGGCCGGTGAATCCGGTCCCATGGCCGAGATGGGCGGATCGCTCGACAACCTCGGCAGCAAACGCGACGCCGCCTGGATCCGGGCCTATCTGAAGGATCCGACAGGCACCCTGCCCGGCGCAACGATGCCCAAGACCGAGCTGACCGAGCAGGAGATCGCCGACCTCACCGCCTTCATGCTGGCGCATTGAGCATCCCGTCGGATCCAGGGATCCGCAAGGTCTGCCCGCGCTGCGGTCAGACCTTTCTCTGTCACGCAGCGCGGATCGAGCGCTGCGACTGCATGAAGATCCCGCTCACGCCAGCCACAACCGCCAGCATCCGAGATCGATACGGCGATTGCCTCTGCGCCGCCTGTCTGCAAGACCTGAGCGCCGACACCCCGACCGCTCAACCCGATGCCGAACCAGACACCGCCTCGGGCACGACCCGAAAATAGGTCGGATCGCCCGGATCCGTCCGAATCCGCACCGGCTCCGCGCCCGACTTCTCGAACCCCGCGATCGGACGATACGGCCCCATGGGCTGCTCGGCGCCCTCCAACCGGTAGCGCCCAGGCGTGAGCGCATAGAGGGTCATGACCCAGCGCGTTCCATCGAAAGCCACACCATAGCCGCCGAAGGGGCGTGCCAGCGGCTCACCGATGAAGATCCCCTGCCCCGGCATGCGCACGCTCTTCCAATAGGCCTCGATCAGGGTCGCACCATTCAGATAGCGTCCGATCAGCTCGACCGGATCCGGGAATTTGCTGGTGAAATTGCACGGCTCGACGACAGTTCCATAGCTCCCGGTCGCCCCGGCGCGCAGCCACTCAAGCGCGCTCATCTGATGGCTGTCGGTCAATTTCCCTCCGGTCGAGGTCAGATGATCGGCGATCGCCCCCGGCAGAAAGTGATTGGCGCGAATCTCGCGGACCTGCCTCGCGCCGGTGAGATAGAAGAGGACATCCTGGCGACCCGAAATGCTGTCCGCGTCGATCCGCCGCAGCCTCACCGCCGAGCCGAAAAGCGATCGCGCTCGATCGAAGCTCGCCGCCCGCACGCTACGCGCCGCATCGCTGGTCTTCACCAGATAGCCCGTGCCAGCCGGACGGGTGCCATCGGAGGCGACACCACGGTCGATCAGCGCCTTGACCTCGGCGAAATTGGTGCCTGCGAGCGCCATCGTCGGCCGCCATCCCAGATCATCGAACGGACGCGAACTGTCAGATCCATAGTAGGGACTCGGCTTGGTCATGCGACAGCCCTTGGCGCAAAACGCCGCGTCATAACCGGCCGCGAAGGCCGTCGTGATGGACATGCAGCCAACCCGATAGGGCGCCGCCCAGGTCAGTGCATAGGCCTGAACCGTCGCCGGAGTCGCCTGCTCCACCTCGGCCCGGAGGGCCGCGAACTCATCCACCGGCATAACACTCCGACCCGGATCGAACGCCACATGAACCAGATTCGCTACGGGGATAGCGCGACGCCCCATGTAGTAATCCGCGATTCGCCGACTCAAGGGATCCCGGTCGTTCACGACGACCGCCAACTCAGCCGGACCGAGAGACTGGGTCGGCAGCATGAGCTCCGGTCGAGGAAAGGCGGGTGCGTCGGCGAGCGCCAGGATCGGCAACACCCAAAGTATGAGCCCAGCCAACATCGAGTTCGCCGGACGAGAAACAGTCAAGCGCTGCGCGCCTGCTTTCAAGAAACGAAATACCAATCGGTCGACCTCATACTGGATTGCATCGAAGCCCAAAGGCATCGAATAGATTCCCGATTTTCGTCGATGCACATGCATGCGCACCAACATCAATCCGCCATATGCCTGACATGCCTGAGGCGCCCAAGATAGCGGGACGCGATTTCCGCGACGGTCGAAAACCTGTCGATTTCTTCACAGTCACCACATTGAAGCAGGCGTAGCATTCTGCTACGTTTTCTTCAATTCTATTCATTTGGTGCCTCGACCATGCCCAAATCAGCTTCACCGATTCGTCTACAACACGAACTCATGCAGGCCGCCGCCGTGACGGGCGAACGCTTTCACCGCAGCACGGCAGAGCAGATCGAATATTGGGCCAGCATCGGGCGCCAAGTCTCGCAACTGCTGCATCCGGACGCGCTGCTGTCGATCACGGCCGGATTGGCGCGCGTCCGCGTTGAGCCGGTCACCACGGCACCATTGGACCCAAATGAGGTGTTCAACTCACAGGAGCAAGAGCGCACACAAGGCACCCTCGGCACGGCCGTGACGTCCAGCCCGATCCGCTACCAAACCTCGCGAGCGCATCCGGGTTATCTGGAACGCATCGGTGCAGGCGGACAAATCGACGTCGGCCAGTTCGAGGGAGGGCGATTCGTCGTGACGACTGAGCCCGAATCGTGAGCGACGGCAGGCAGCTGTGGCTCCTCACCGGAGGCGACGGCGCCGGAAAGAGCACCTTTTACCGCCTACGCTTGGCCCCGCTCGGGCTGCCCTTCATCAACGCCGACCTGATCGCCCGGGACCTCTATCCCAACGCCCCCGAGGCCCGCAGTTACGACGCCGCCTGGGTCGCAACCGAACTGCGCCAACGACTCCTGAAAGAAGGACGGAGCTTCTGCTTCGAAACCGTCTTCTCGCACCCCTCGAAGATCGATTTCATCGCCCAAGCCAAGACACTCGGCTACCAGATCGTACTGGTCTTCATCCATCTCGAAACCGCCGAGCTCAACCAGGCCCGCGTCGCCCAGCGCATCAGCGAAGGCGGCCATTCGATGCCGGCCGACAAGGTCTTGGCCCGAATCCCACGACTACTCGGCCACGTGAAGACCGCTCTCCCGCTCTGCGATCACGTCCGCCTTCTGGATAACTCCAGCGCCGACGATCCCTTCCGCCAAATCGCGGTGATCCGTGCCGGCCGCGTGGAGATCCTGACAGACGGCGGCGCCCTACCCGACTGGGCCGATTGGCTGTTGGAAGATCGATCTACTGCGTTGTAGAGAATCGTTGAGATGCCGAGGCTAGCCCAGTCCCTCGACCTCGTCATAGACCACATCCAGCGCCAGCGTCGCGTCGAGACAGTCGAGCCGGATATCTTCTGGATCTCCGCCACCCAGTTCCGCGAGCGACGGCGCGCCTGCATCGTTGCTGACTGAGCGGCCAGCGCGGTCGGTTACTCGACATAGCCTTGGCTATGGAGTTGAACTTTGAGAAGTTCGACGGTCGTTGCCAAGAAGCAAGTTCGCTCGCTCCGGGGACTTGATACGGCACTCAGCCCCGCGACCAAGTTCACATTACACGCCGTAAGCTCTCCCGTCTGACAGCAAAAAAGTGCATCATGCAGTTTGCCTGAGGATTCAGGCTTCCCAAGAACAAGAAACGGCATTAACTAGACCCACCGCACGGGGATCATTGATGGACTCCAAGACCTTTGCCCTCATCGGCGCCGCAGGCTTCGTCGCCCCGCGTCACATGCGCGCCATCAAGGACACCGGCAATGAGCTCATCTCCGCGCTCGACCCCAACGATAGCGTCGGCATCATCGACAGCTATTTCCCGTCAGCCGACTTCTTCACCGAACCCGAGCGCTTCGACCGCCATATCGACAAGCTGCGTCGCAAGGGCTCAGCTGTGGACTATGTCAGCATCTGCTCACCGAACTATCTGCACGATGCCCACATCCGATTGGCCCTGCGTAACCGCGCCCACGCCATCTGCGAAAAGCCCTTGGTTCTGAACCCCTGGAACCTCGACGGCCTGCATGAGATCGAGTCAGAGACTGGCTCCCGGATCTACAACATCCTACAACTGCGCCTGCACCCCACCATCATCGCCCTCAGGGATGCCATCCGATCCGCCGACGACAGCGTCCACGAGGTCGACATCAGCTACATCACCTCGCGCGGCAACTGGTATCAACGCAGTTGGAAGGGGGACGCCGAAAAATCCGGGGGCATTGCGACCAATATCGGCGTGCATTTCTTCGACATGCTGACCTGGGTCTTCGGCAAGGTGCGTTACAGCACCGTGCACATCAACCGCGCCGATTGCGCCGCCGGCCGGCTGGAGTTGGAAAAGGCGCGAGTGCGCTGGTTCCTTTCCGTGAACGCCGATCATCTGCCCGAGGCACAGCGCGAACAGGGTCAGCGCACCTATCGATCGATCACCGTAGGCGGTCAGGAGGTCGAGTTCTCAGAAGGATTTACCGATCTGCACACCGCGAGCTACCAGCATATCCTTGATGGCGAGGGCTACGGATTGGATGATGCCCGCACCGCCGTGGAGACCGTTTACCAGATCCGCAACACCACGCCCCAGGGCCTTCAGGGCGACTACCACCCCTTCTGCAAACGCGCACGCTAGATCGGTCTCCCCTTCATGGACTACTCCGCACACCCCACCGCCATCATTGACGAAGGCGCACGAATCGCCAATGGCACACGCATCTGGCACTGGGCCCACATTTGTGGCGGTGCCCGAATCGGGTACGGCTGCTCGCTCGGGCAAAACGTCTTCATCGGCAACCAGGTCGTCATTGGCGACAACGTCAAGATCCAGAACAACGTCTCCGTCTACGACGGCGTTACCCTGGAAGACGACGTCTTCTGCGGCCCGAGCATGGTCTTCACCAACGTCTACAACCCGCGCTCGGCCGTTCCCCGCAAGGACGAATACCGCCCGACACTGGTCCGACGGGGCGCCACCCTAGGCGCCAACTGCACCATCGTCTGCGGAGTGACTATCGGCGAGTATGCCTTCATCGGTGCCGGATCAGTCATCACCAAGGACGTCAAGCCCTATGCCCTGATGGTCGGCGTTCCGGCGCGGCACATCGGCTGGATGAGTGCGCATGGCGAGCGGCTGGAACTGCCACTGACCGGAAAGGGACAAGCCACCTGCCCCGGCGACGGGCACCATTATCGACTCCAGCACGGTCGAATTGAACGGCAAGACGGATGACGAACGACGCGCGCGACGATTATGACACCCCCTGGAAAGACGCCGTGACACGGGCCTTTCCCGAATTCATGGCCTTCTACTTTCCGGCAGCGGCCTCTAAGATTGACTGGTCGCGCGGCCACGATTTCCTGGATCAGGAACTGGCGCAGGTCGTGCGCGATGCCGAACTCGGACGGCGTCTGCTTGATAAACTGGTGCGGGTGGGCACCCACGACGGCGCGGAACACTGGGTCTTCATCCACCTCGAAATCCAGAGTGATCACGACACGGACTTTGCCGAGCGCCTCTTCACCTATAATTACCGTCTCTACGACAAATACCGCCGTCCGGTCGCCACCCTGGCGCTCCTGGCCGATGCCAGCGCCTCCTGGAAGCCCCATCGGTTTGGCTACAGCCTGTTCGGCTGCCACGTCGGGATACGTTTTCCGGTCGTGAAATTGCGGGACTATCTGCCGCGACTGGAGGAGCTGCTGAGTGACCCGAACCCCTTCGCGCTGGTCACGGCGGCGCATCTGCTGACGCAGCAGACTTGAGGCGACGATGCCGGTCGCTACGCCGCCAAGTGGCGACTAGCAAAGCTGTTGTACGATCGCGGCTGGGACAGGCAGCGCATCATCGACCTATTTAGCGTAATCGACTGGATGATGCAGCTACCGGCGGATCTGCAACGCACGCTGTGGCGCGAGCTTGAACAACTGGAGAGGATGCGACGCATGCCCTACATCACCTCTGTGGAACAGATCGGAATCGAAAAGGGGATCGAACAAGGTAAGCAACTCGGCTCGGCGGTGATTCTCCTGCGCTTGATCGAACGCCGTTTTGGCCCACCCAGTGAAGCCATCCGCGAGCGAATCGCGCAGGCCGATCCGGACACCTTGCTCCATTGGTCCGAGCGGATCCTTGATGCCCAGGGTCTCGATGAGGTGTGGCATTGATGCGGGCCCTTGGAACGCGGCCATGTCGGCGGATGACTCACGCGCCAGCCGAGTGAGAGACGTGACGCTCAAGCATTGAGTCACACGAGGAAAACCAAAAGAACGCGCATGGCCCACTCCCTGACCAAGTATGCGTCTCTGCTCGACGAGCTAGCCGCCGCTGGCTATCGATTTCATCCAATTCGCGATTATTTCGCGGCACCCGCCAAGCAACCCTTCGTCTACCTGCGCCATGACGTAGACCGTCTGCCCGAACGCGCCGTAACCATGGCCGAGGCTGAAGCAAAGGGCAGTATCCGTGCGACCTACTATTTTCGCTGCGACAAGCACATGCGGTTCCCCGAGGCAGCCATGCGGCGTATTGCGGATCTTGGGCACGAGACCGGTTTTCACTATGAGAGCTTGTCGCGTTGCAAGGGGGATAGCGATGCCGCGCTGGCCCTTTTCGAACGCGAATTGGCCGCCTGCCGTTCTCTTGTGCCGGTTGACACGGTTGCACCTCACGGTGCACCGCTGTCCGCCGCCTCGAATATGGATTTTTCCACAGGCATTGGTCCAGAGCGATTTGCGCTCCTGGGCGATGCCACCGGTATCGACTTCACGGACATCCTCTATCTCACCGATACGGGCGGTACTTTTGGCAGCCCGTACAATCTGCGCGACCGAGTCGCTGGGCGCGAGCTACCGGGGCCGATCCACCCAGTGCGGCTCGCGGCCCATGTGATTGGGCAACAGGAGACGCGCCTGGTCTTGAGCTGCCATCCCGAGCGCTGGCCCTCCGGGATGCTGGCGCTGACCGAAGCGCGCGCGCGCGACAGCGCCACCAATCTCGCGAAACGACTGCTCCAGCACCTGCGCGCGTCCGATTTCAGAACTCGAGCGCGATGAGCCGAGTAACCGGACCTTGCCAAGACCCTTAAAATCCCCACCGGCATTGCAGGCAGCAGGCTTAATGAGCCTCAACCAGCAAGACATTGATCGCCTGCATAAAAGGCAACCCCGCCGCTTCTTCATCGGTCATGCCGTGGCGGCGGCCGGCCCAAGCCGTGCTGCGCGGCAAGCCCCGCCGCGAACAGCAGAATTTCGCCCCCAAGGAACCAAAGGCGTGCAATGACCGACACCGTGGTCGCGAACGGCGTCGGATGGCCCAGCATCACCAGCAGCAGCACCAGCAACCCCTCACGCACGCCAAGCCCGCCAGGCGCGATAATTGCTAGCACAGCGAGGGTCGCGGCCAAAACGAAGGCGAGTCCGTCGGCAAGCCGCGGCGGCTCCCCGCTCAAGGCGGCCACCAGCAAGGCGAATCCGATGCACCAGGCGAGCCAGACGACCAAGAACCAAGGCGCCGCGCGCAGTACCAGCCGAGGGGACAATGACGGCAATGACATCCGAGGTCGACCCAAGCGTTGCAGCGACCAGTTCAGGCTGCGCCCGAGCACGTCGGAAAACAGGAAGGCCGACATCAGTGCCCACAACCCCAGCGTCGGCAGTGCCAAATTGCGCCAAGTCCCGTCATTGGCAAAGATAAAGACCAGCGACCCCAGCGGTAGCCCAACCCACAACGTGATCACCTGTGCATGTAGCGACACCATCGACAGGACCGACAGCGGCTGTCGGGTTAGGTCCGCCAGATAGCTCGCCCGCCCCATCACCACCCACAACTTACCGGGGATGTACTTGCCGAAGATGGTCAGCCCTACCGAGGCCAAGGACTGGGCTGGGGACGCATCAAGGCCATGCAGTTGAAGCAAGCGACGCCACGCCGATGCCGAACCGGCGAAGCCCGCACCCAGGAATGCGACCGCTCCCGCCAAAGCCGGCCAGTCCCGTATATTCGGCATCGCCAGCATGTCCTGGCGAGCGAGCCACAGCAGCACGAAGGCCACAGAGGCATACACCAACAACTGCGTCCAGCGCTTCACGCGGCCATCGCGCCCCGTTCCGCCGCTGCTGCAAGGGTTTTCGTGTAGGTGGACATCAAGCCAAATCCTCAATGTAATACAGGGCTGAGCCGATGCGCTCGCAGCAGTAGGTTCCGGTCGGACGCATCGCCAACGCCAGTTGCCACGGATAGACGAAAAAGTGCAAATGCGCGTTGAGCGCCCAGCGCGAGGGGCGCTCCCGCGGTACGACCACGATCAACCGGCGACCTGCAATTCGGCGCAACTCGCCGACAGCCGCGCACAGGTCGAGCGTGTGTTCCAGGGCATGGGTCGAAACCACCGTTTCGAAGGTCGCATCGGCGAAAGGCAACCGATCAATCAATGCCTCGACGAACAGCGCACGGGCTGACCCGTCGTCGTGACTGATGTTGATATCCACGCCGACGCCAAAGCGCGCGCCGTTCTTGACGAGTTCGCGCAGCAGATGCCCGGTCCCGCAACCGACATCGCAGAAACGACCGGGCAGTGCATCCGTATCGATACGTCTGATCACATCTCTCGTATTGTCGGACACGCGATGCCTTCGACCCGAGAGTTCGTCCTCGTAGAATGTCTTCAGCGCTTGTACAGACAAGTTTGGCGACGCCTCTCGCAGCCGCGCGAAAGCCGTGATGCGCCGCCCGAAGAGTCGTTGCAGTAGCGCACCGAATAGACCACCATCGCGGATGGCTGGCGGCAACCCCTCCCCGGCAATCGCGTTCAACAGACGGGCAACGGGGCTTCTGGCCATGGTATGAAGTCCGATCGAAAGTGTAGGTTGCGTCGCCGGAGCGGCTCGTCAGCCGATTACACGAATCGCATAGCGCCGATATGCCCGTTCCCGAGCGTTCGAGGCGAAATGATGCGCGTGCAGGGCATTCAGTCGCTCCCATTCGTCGGCGGGCAAGCGTACCCGGTTTGCGGAGTCTAGCGGTGGGGCATCGATTCCGGTTGCTTGGAGCTGAAATGCCTGTCCGATACCGGTCAATGTGGATGCCGTTTGCTCGCATAGTGCCTCATAGGTCACCACCAGAGCCTGCTGCGGGTGCGCCAGACAGGCCGCTAGCGCCAGCTCTTCCAAGCGATCCACCTGCCACAACACTTGATACAACGGTTCTCGCTCCAGCACTGTCTCATATCCCGAGGGCGCCACGCTCCACCACTGACGATCATCCGTGGACAGCACCCGTCGGCTCATGATCAGCGATTGTGCCGTAAACACTGGGTCGCGAGTCAGGAACAGCAAGCGCGCTGCGGGAAAAATGCTGAGCAGTGCATCGACACGGGTGGTGTTGACCTGGTTCTTCACGAATAGTGGCGCACGGGCCAGTCGTGCGATGGTCGCGACCGTTGCTCGGACTCGGTCCACGTGAGGGGCGTCGGCGGGGAAGCCGAACCAGTGGCGAAGTACCGCTCCTGCCTCGTTCGGTGCACACAGCCCAGATACATACCCGAATCGGCTCTGACGCGGTGACGAACGATAACCACTGCAACAGCGACGACGAGCGCTGCACACGCGCAGCATCCAGCGCGGCATCAGGGCCATCAGGTTTGAAATATAGGCCACATGATAGTGCTGCAAGACCGCCTGAAACAGTAGCGTGGAGCCGGTGCGAGGAGCGCCGATGACAAAGATTGGCGCTAACAACTCGTCCAGGTCGCTCGCTGCGTCGGCATCGGCGCTGGCGTCGAATCCGCTCAAGCATTTTTGCAATGCAAGTGCCGTCTGCCGCAAGACCCCGCTCATGACGGCTCCGCCAGGACGGCCACCTCAAGCGGAGCCGGGGCATCCGCCAAGCAAACGGTAGTTGTCAGTCGCCGATGAATCATCCAAGTCGCCCGATCAATAGCGCGGACAGCTGCAGGTAGAGCGGCACGGGCATCTTGCGCAGTGCCATGGAGACCGCGCCGACCAGCGCACCGGTTCGCGCGATGGGTTGAAATCCACACTGCTCCGGCCAGACGCGCCATGTGATCGGAGCCATCTGCGCACCCCATCCCTGCTTAAACGCGATCAAACCGGCATTGTCGCGGTGCGCGCTGCCGAGGTCCAAAGTCGGATAACCTTCGTTGCAAAGACTGGCGATCACGCGATCAAAGAGCAGATTGTTGGGTCGCTTGCGCAATGCCTCCGGTTCCGAGCGAGACGCACCGAAGGCATATAGCACATGCCCTTGGAAAAGCAGCAGCCAAAGCCCAGCGATCACGCGCCCCTGATCGCGGGCAAGCCACAGTCGTGACGCCTCAAGCCCGAAGTGTCGCCTGATGGCGTGCAGGAAGCGCCGAGGGTAAATCGGCACCCCCTGTCGTCTGCGGGTTTCAATCATCAGCTCGTAGAACTGATCCACGGCGGCGGCATCGGTGGCGAGGGTTACATCAATCCCCTCCTGCAAAGCCTTCCGCACGCCGCGCCGCGCCATACTGCTGAAACGCTGCGACACCTGTTCGTATCCATCGCGCAGATCCACCCAAGCGGTGACAGAGCCACTGTCGATGCGTCGGCCGGAAGCGGCCAACGCGACCGCATCGCGTACCACAAGCCGAGGCGCCAACTCAAGCGCAGCCTCTACCAACCGAGGAATCACCGAGGCGTCGCTCGCGAGCAAGGGTACCTGATGCGAAAACGGCAACGCGACGCACTCTCTCTGTCCGCGAAGACTGCTGCGACGCATCATGGGTAATAGTCCGACCAGATCGCCGTTTTCGACGGCATAGCGGGTGCAATCGCGAAACCCGAAGCCCTCGCATAACGCCGCCAGCCAAGCTGGAGCATGGTAGCAGCGTACGTCAGCTTGATGGGCCAAAAACCGCGACTTGGCGGCCGCGTCGACTTGATCCGCGCCGAGAATTAGCATCCGCCTCATTGCCCCTGGATCGCGTCGTCAGCCAGGCTCACCCAGCAGCGCGGCCGAGTAAACAATACATGTATACCGAGCTAATACCAATTTTTCGGTTTTTACTCGCCGACAATGGCGAAGTTTTCCGTCAGCAACGATCGTAGGTCACCACGATATTGGTTCGGGTGACGAAAGAAATTCTCGCAAGCCGCTTTGAAGTCGGCGAACGACTCAAAAATAGCGGTTATAGAGCACTATCTTT
>NZ_AFWT01000019.1 GCF_000224065.1 Thiorhodococcus drewsii AZ1 | reverse complement strand
TCAACGATGTGTTGCGCTTGATCGCCCGCCAGGGCGGATTTCTCGGACGCAAGGGCGATGGCGAGCCTGGTGTGAAGAGCATTTGGCTCGGACTGCAGCGCATCAGAGACGTGGCAGCCGGGATCAAATACGCCAAAGAATCTCATGACTTATGAAGATGTGTGTAATGAGATGGCCTGAGCGTCACCGTCTGCCATTACCCCAGCGGCGCCTCCAAATGGAACCCCATCGAACATCGCCTGTTCAGTCAGATCAGCCGCAATTGGGCCGGCCATCCGCTGCGTTCGCTCGACACCATGCTGGCACTCATCCGTGGCACAACCACTACGACGCGACTACAGATCAAAGCCATCCTCGATACGACGGTGTACGCCAAAGGGATCAAAATCAGCTTGCAAGACATGGCGGCACTGAACATGCGACGGCGACGCCTCTGCCCCAATCTAAACTACACCATCAGGCCGAATAAATCGGGAAATAGTTAGTGGACGGTCCCTTAACGCGCGACTGCACCTGCTCGAGCAGGTCAGACGCGAGTGCCGCAGACTGCTGAACCGTCAAGCGGCGATGCTTCGGGATTGTGCGAGACCGCCCGGGATTCCCGCCCCTCCAATCGGCGATCCGCCCGCTCCGACACAGCCCGCAGGAACCGAGACAGCTCATCCCCCCATGCCCCATCGCCTGACGGCCGTCCTGGCCGAAACCACGCTGGACGCCATCCAGCTGCTCAAGGCGGAGGACAGCGGCATGAGCCGGGCGAACTGGGGGCTGGCGAAGGCCGCTCTCTCGCGGCGTCCCCCGGTCGACGCCGCGAGCAGCACCGAAATGCTGACTCTGCTCGGCCGGGCCGCCGATGGCGTGATCTGGGGAATCCCCGGCCAGCCCGCACGAGCCTGGTGCGACGCCAGAGACCCGCTCTTCTGGGGCAAGAGACTCAAGGTGGCCGTCTCGGCCACATCCGATGCGGATCGTCTGTGTCCAATGCTGGAATCCGCCAACCGACAAGCCGGCAATGCCGTCCTTCGGATATTGGATAGCCTCTATGTCGAAGCACTGGACGAGGCGGCGCAGCTCGAACGCAGCGTGCAATCTATCCATGAAAGCCCCGAGGATCCCGGAACCTGATCCCACGGGTAATCCTGTCGTTTCCAAGAATCTTCCGTCACAAATCTACAGGGTTCGCCCACCCCTGGACTGGCAATCTGACCCGGCCTGCGGCGCCAGATCTCTGAACCGTGAGCCTCTAATTGCCCCTCTCTATGCCCGGGTATAAGATCAAACCGTGTCCGCCGGTCACATCACCGCTGCCCCCGCAATGCGCCGATCGGGGACTTGACAGCGCCGCACAGCTTGGTCGTTATTCAGAACTAAGGAAGTTGTCAAGTCCCCGAAGATTATATACGCGTTTTTTGAATAGTTCGGGGCGTTTCTCAGCCCAGTCCTTGAGGGCTTGAATCGGGGCGATATGCCCGAGTGCTTTTTGCGGAATGTGCTGGTTGTAGACCTGGACGTAGCGGGTGATGGTTTGCTCCAGGCTCTGTGAAGAGTCGAAGCGTGTCGTGGTCAGCACCTCGGCGATGCGCCCATTGAAGCGCTCGACCATGCCATTGGTCTGTGGAGTTCTGGGTTTGGTCAGGCGATGCTCGATGACGTGCTGGGCGCAGACCTGATCGAAGCGATGCTGCCCGGTTGGCGAGCGCTCGCCCGTGGCGCAGAAACGGTCGGTGAATTCTTTGCCGTTATCGGTGAGGATCTTGGTGAGGGTGAATGGCGCCTTGGCGATCAGGCGCTCGAGAAACCCACTGGCCGAGGCCGCCGACTTGTCGTCGAGGATCTCGACATAGACCCAGCGGGTGGCACGGTCGATCGCCGCGAAGAGGTATTTTCGGCGGTCTTCATCGGGCATCTGGGGCAGGTACTTGACGTCGACATGGACGAAGCCGAGGGCGTAGTCCTTGAAGGTCTTCACCGGACGCTTCGCGGTGTCCGCCTCCTGCGGGATCAGGGACTTGAGGTTGGAGATCCCGTGGCGCCGCAAGCACCGATCGAGTGCCGAACGCGAGGCCTCGGGGTGGATGAATTCGCGGGTAACCGCCAACAGATCGTCGAACGGCAGCAACAGCGTTTCACGCAGGGCCACCACGAGGACTTCCTGCTCGGGCGAGAGCGTCGTTGAGAGCCGGTGTGGGCGGTGTGAGGCATCTTCGACCACCGTGCGTCGCCGCCACTTTCTCACCGTCTGCACCGAGAGGTTGTACTGGGCGGCGAGGACCTTGTTCGGCAACGTGGATGCTTGCAAATCGCGACGAATCGCTGGGGTGGTGCGGGCGTTTTTGTGCAGGCGGATTTCCATCGGCAATCAGGCTCCCAGGCTGTGGGCTGTTCCGCGAGCGATGGCTTTGTGGACCATGTGCTCTAGCACCTCGCGGGCTCGGAACAAAGGATAGCTCCGTCGAGGCAGATAATCACACGGGACGTAACAGTTGCGTCGTCCCGCCCCGTTTCCTCTCGTCACAAGATTTTTTATGCGCATTCTCGGATTTTTCGCCTCGCCAGAGCGTCTCCGTGAGATGAAACAATATGCGGGGTTTGTTCTGTTCGAACCTGCAAATACAGAGGAACGGACGGCCACAAGAAATCGTAGATGACGCGGTTCGATCCGGACCGGCCGGGCCAAAACGACCCGCAACCTTGGAGACAGGCTTGCCCCAATCGACCGCCGTTCGGCTCGCATCTGGCCCCATCTCACCAACATCTCACGGAGTCCGACCACCAGACAAACTGGCATGGTCGATGCGGATATTCGATCGCCAAAGAGGCAGTCATCATTATCAGCCGGGGGCCTGGGAGGGCCAGGTCTATCGTTTTTCGCCCAACGACGGTGGCGCCACCCGAACCAATCTGGGGGCTCAGCCGACCTGATTGACGCGCCTGGGAGACCGCCGCACGCAGAGTTTGCCGGCGCAGGACGCCCTCGCCGGCCGGCCCGGTCGCTATCGGAAAAGGCATTTCCATCCTAGAGATGGCCCATGGCCAGAGCCTATCTGATCGAGAACAACCCGCGCAGCCTGCTCTTCTATTCGGTGGGCGCCAAGGTCGGACCGGGCAAGGCGAACTACGGGAAGGTCAGAGGAAGCCGCCGGCCAGCCAGGACATCACCAGGAATGCACTCTTCCTGAGAGAGCTCACGCCCTACTTGAAGGTCTGCGTCTAGCCGAACCCGTCTCGCGCAACCGGCATCTCATCGATCGAGACGCGCCGGTTGCAAACGGCCCCGCGTTCCATCCGCGAGATTCGGTCAAGTAGCACACCGGACGTGCGCCGCAAACGCATCGGCCTTCGGTCTGCAATCAGGCGAACGATCATTGCTCTCGATCGCCGCTTTCAACCTCTGCACGCCTCTCGACACAGCGCCGGGCGCGGGGATGGATGATCGCGTAGAAGAAAAAGACTGCGGTGACGCAAACCAAGCAGAGAAGGCAATCCCAGATCAAGTGCATCGCATGTTGCTCCGGTTTGGCGGAAAACCGCACTGAACCAAAGTAATCTTGAAGGAATCCCATCTCCATCGGCTCCATCCACATCACCGCAGCCAAAGCCGGGTGTGTCCTCAAGGGTCGATCCGACCTTTTGGACACAGTCCCACCTGAAGAAAGGGAGTCGCCAGCCGGATCGGTTCGTGCCCAGGATCGACCGGGGGGTGTCGATCGAGCGCCTCGGTCCGAGCGTACGTGCGAACCCCTGACCGAAAAATAATCAGAAAGCATGCCAAACCAAAATAGTGGAAAAACCGGGACTTCAGGTCATCGCAGCTCAGCGAACCGAGGCCGAACCGGTTCAATATGACCCAAGCGGCTCATTCAGGCCCACCCTCGAACCAATCCGATCCCGATCCAAGGCCGATCGCGGCCGACATGGGTCACGTCCGTCGGGTCGCGGGGCAGGGATCCGGGATGGTCTGGAAAATGCCGTAAACCCCCTCATCCTTTCTCGAGATGCGATCGACGGCATCCGGCTCATCAGACTGGGGGCACCGAAGCCATGAGCACAGAAACAGATTCTTCCGATGCATCCGCGCCCAAACAGCTGTCCATCCAGGATGCGGTCAGCTTCGCCTCCAATCTGCATCGCAACGGCCACCTCAAGGACGCCAGAACGCTCTATTCGCGCGTCCTCGAACTGGAGCCCGAGCATCCGGACGCCCTGCATTTCATGGGTGTCCTGGAACATCAGCAAGGCCGAAACGAGGCGGCGCTGCGGCTGATGAGACGCTCGGTCGAGCTGGTTCCCCAGCATGCCGGCTTCCACACCAATCTCGGCAATCTGCTCTTCGACGGGGCGCGGTTCGAGGAGGCCGAGCGTGAGTATCGCGAGGCCCTGTCCCTGTCTCCGGAGCGCCCTGAGGTACTCAACAACCTGGGCGTTCTCTGCAAGGGACAGAATCGGCTGGATGAGGCCGAGCAACACTTCTTGCAGGCGATCGATCTGTCACCCGATTTCATCGACGCCCGCAACAACCTATCCCGGCTCTATGTGCGGATGGGACGGACGGAGGATTCCATCGCCCAGGCCATGGAGGCGATGAAGCGCGATCCGGGAAACGCCTCAACCCGAGAGGTGCTGGCCTACGCCTACGCCAGGGCCGGGCAGCTGGATGATGCGATCGGGATCTACCGCGACTGGCTGGAGGACGAACCGGACAACCCCAAGGCGCTCCACCATCTGGCCGCCTGCACGGGTCAGGACGTCCCGGAGCGTGCCTCGGACGCCTATATCCAGAGCGTCTTCGACAGCTTCTCCCATTCGTTCGACGCCAAGCTGGCGGTGCTGGAATATCAGGCACCCAAGCTGATCGTGGACAAGACGGTGGCGTACCTGGGACTCGAACCCGCCGCCCGACTGGACATCCTGGATGCAGGATGCGGAACCGGTCTCTGCGGTCCCCTGCTCGCGCCCTATGCCAAACGCCTGACCGGCGTCGATCTGTCGCAAGGCATGCTGGTGAAGGCCAGGGAGCGCACGCTCTACGATGCGTTGCACCATGCGGAATTGACGGATTTCATCCGGCGGCGTCCAGCCGAGTTCGACCTCATCGTATCGGCCGATACCCTGGTGTATTTCGGCGAGATCGGACCGGTCCTGGAGGCCGCCTCGTCCAGCCTGCGGCCCGGCGGCCATCTGGGATTCTCCGTCGAGGCACTGGAGGGAACATCCGACGATTACCGGCTCCAGCCCAACGGCCGTTACGCCCATTCGAAGACCTACCTGGAGAGGACACTGCTGGAGCGGGGCTTCGACCTGCGCGCGATGGACCGAGAGACGCTGCGTCTCGAAGGCGGAACCCAGGTCATGGGCTGGGTGGTGATCGCCCAGCGCTCGCACCGCATCGCAAACCAATGACCCCAGGCGCCCCGAGCGCTCGGAGTCGAATCGAGGAACACGACCATGTCCATGCACGTCTGCTCAGGTGCCGTCCTGCAATGCTCCTTCGGTGTCGCTCCCAGCACATTGACGGTGCTTCCGCTCAATCGAATGCTGACCAGCTCGATGCCGGCGGCCAACATCATGGATCACGTCCCCATGGTCAATATCATGCCCTTCGGGATGTGCAGTTGCCCGGCCAATCCAACCGTCGCGGCAGCCACGGCAGCGGCCATGGGGGTGCTGACGCCCATGCCCTGCGTCCCGGTCACGGCCGCCCCATGGACGCCGGGCTCGCCGACCGTGCTATTGGGAGGCATGCCGGCGCTCAACGACAGCTCCAAGCTCATGTGCACCTGGGGCGGCGTCATCAGCGTCGTCATGCCGGGACAGGTCACGGAGCAGATTCCCTGAGCCGAGCCGATGACCGTCAGCGCTGCATGATGGACTCGAAGGCTGGAGAACCGAATCCACGCGGCTGGTCGTTCGTGTCGCGGACGATGAAATAGGCCGCGAGTCCCTGTGCCTTGGCCGCTTCCGGACCACGCCGATCCCCTAGCACCATGAGCGCCGTCGCCCAGCCGTCGGCGACCATCGCCGAATCGTCGACGACGGTGACCGATCCCAGCCTCCGATCCACGGGCTCGCCTGTCATAGGGTCGATCTCGTGGGAGTAGCGCTTGCCGTTCTCCTCGAAGAAGTTGCGATAGTCGCCCGAGGTCGAGAGCGCACGATTCGAGACCGGGATGATGCGATGCACGCTGCGCCGATCGGGCAAGGGCTCCTCGATCGCGATGGCCCACGGCTCGCCCTTAGCATTATTGCCACGTGTCCGGATGGCGCCGGCGACGGCGACCATGTAGTCGGTGATTCCCTGCGATTCCAGCCAGACGCCGACCCGGTCGGCACCATAGCCCTCGCCGAGCGCCGAGAGATCGATATAGATGTCGCCTCGCGCCTTGCGCAGGGCCGGCGGATCGGCCCTCAGCTCCAGCTTGCGCCAACCGACTCGGGCCTTGGCGGCGGCGATTTCCTGCTCGCTCGGCAGCCTGGCCGGTCGCGTCTCGGGACCGAAGCCCCAAAGGTTCACCAGCGGACCGATGGTGATGTCGAAGGCCCCATCGGTCAGGGAAGAGATGCGCTGCCCTTCGGCGACCACGCGGTAGAGCTCGGCCGAGATGGGGATCCAATCGGTGCTCGGATTCCGGTTGAGGCGCGACAGTTCGGACGTGGGGTCGTAGGTCGAGATCTCGGCCACGACGGCATCCAGCACCTTGGCCACCTGGGGCTGGAGCGACTCGGCGCTCATGCCTTGGGGAGGGCGCGCGACCTTGACCGAATAATAGGTCCCCATGGTGGGACCATCGAAAACGATCTGCGGATCCTCGCTTTGGGCGCAACCGCCGACCAATAGGCTGACCGCCACCAAAGAGCGCCGCGCGAACGCTGAGCGAACACCGGGACCGGGCCTGAGTACCCTCGCGATCCATTGCCGAAACCGGAATCCTGAACCGAACATGCTGAACACCTGAGTCGTTGAATTGGACAGGCCGGCACGATGTAACAGATCGCAGGGCGAGTCCAGAGGGTCCCAGCTTGCGCGCCGTTGGGCCCCTGCCTCGAAGACGCGGGGAAAGGCTACGTGCGCCAAAACTGCGGACTGAACCGGATCAACAGCGACAAGACCTCCAGCCGACCCCAGGTTTCCGAGTCTGCGCCAGCCTCACGCAGCACCGAGGGCTGCGCCCTCGGCCACCAGCGCGCGCAGCGTGTCGAGCGCAGTCGTGAACTCGATGGAATCGCTGTCGCCGGGATAGACGACATAGGCCGGCAGGGTCAGGGTCGGGCTGCCGTCGACCCGATACAGGCAACCGCCACGCAGGTAGCTGGAGGCGACCCGCTCGGGCACGAAACAGCTACCGCCGTTGGCGAGGATCAACTGCAATCCCAGCCAGCCGATGTTGGCGGTCTGGGCAGGCCGCTCCAGGTCCGGGTAGACCTTGCGGTGCTGGGCGTAGAAGGTCGGTCCCCAGTCGACATAGACGTAACCGTCGTCCAGCGCAGGCTGGTCCGGGTCGCTACCGACCAGAATCAGGGTCTCGTCGAACAGGTGCTCGACCTGGATGCCGGCCCCCTGCTGAGGGCTGTACATCAAGGCCAGGTCTATGGTCCCGGCGATGATACGGCGCATCAGATCCTCTTCGAATCCGATCTCGGTATTGAGCGAGATATCCGGTGCCGAGGCGCGCATGCGCCCGGTCCAGCGCGGGAGGAAGTCGTCCCAGAGCGCGATACGCGCGCCGATCGTCAGGCTGGCGCGAAAGCGGTTCGGCAGGCCGACATCGTGACGCGCCTGCTCGAAGGTGAGCAGCAGGGTCTTGGCGTGGCGCAGAAAGCGTTGGCCGGCTGGGGTCAGGCTGGCGCCCGCGCGATTGCGCACGAACAGCCGGGCGCCGAGCCCCTGCTCCAGGTTCTGGATGCGTGCGCTGACGGTCGACTGGGTGACATGCACCCGCTCGGCGGCCTCCAGAAAGCTCCCGTGAGCAACGACCGCGAGAAAGGTCTTGATCTGGTCGATGTCCATGCGCTGCCCTCAAGGTCGGGCGCCTGATTGTATCGAAGATCCCGATACCAACTAGCGATCAATTTCGTTTTTCTTTGGTCATGTTCGTCATTATTTTGATCTCATCTGAGCCAGTGTGAATTCGAGGCGGATCGCCGCCCACCGAGCCACGGGATGTCGTAAACGCCGGAGATGAGACGATGATTGCTGTCAGAATTTCCATGAAGGCCACCCATGAGCCCCTGAAACGCACCCCGGTGGTGCTGCGTCTGGACGCGGACGGAAGCGAGACCCCGCCGGTGCTGACCGACCGCGCCGGCCTGGCGCGCTTCGACCTGCCGCCGACCAGCGGTACGATCCTGGTCTCCGGGGTGGCGCGCTACGAGGGCCGCCTCGACGGCGAAATCCCGATCGAACTCTGGTCCATCACACAATCCGAACGTGACTCGCGCGGACTCCCCGGCGAATTTCCGGCGGGCAGCAACGCCTACCCGAGCATGACGACCTGCGCGGTGCAGGTCGGCGAGCGTGCCGTCTTGACCGACAGCGAGGGTTATCTGGTCGACCCCTCGGACTGGTCGGAGGATTTCGCACGCGCCCTGGCGGACCAGGAGGGGTTGGTCCTGACCGATGAGCATTGGGACGTGATCCGGTATCTGCGGGCGCGTTTCGCCCGACAGGGCACCCAGGCGACGGTGCGCGACATGATCGTTCACTTCCGCAACGTCTGGGGGCGCGAGCGCGGCAGCAATCGCTACCTCCATCAGATCTTTCCGCGCGGCGGACCGCAAAAGCAGGGCAATCGTCTGGCCGGGCTGCTGAGGACCAAGGGCGAGCATTGACGACCGGGTTGGCGATTCATGTCGCGGCGGGGAGCGTTCCCGCCGTTCGACCGGCATCACGGCCCAAACGCGCGATGGTCTCCACCTCCCGTCTTCAGTCCATTCCCGTCCTCGCGCTCGGATTCGCACCTTCTTTTTGGTCGTCCGCGCACGCGCCAGCCAAATTTCACTTGCATATTTTGCCGGAAGTGGTTGCGCCGCATCATAATGGTCGATTCCAACCGCCAAGGGTCGGTCTCGGCCCAACGCGCAAGCATCACCACCGGAGACCTAGATGTCGGAAGAGTTCAACCAGAGCGCACTGGACTATCACCGCTACCCCAAACCTGGAAAGCTGGAGATCAAGGCGACCAAACCGCTCGCCAACCAGCGCGACCTGGCATTGGCCTATTCGCCCGGGGTCGCAGCGGCCTGCCGCGAGATCGAAGAGGATCCATTCACCGCCACGCACTACACCTCTCGCGGGAATCTGGTCGCCGTCATCAGCAACGGCACGGCCGTGCTCGGCCTGGGCGCGATCGGCGGTTTGGCCTCCAAGCCGGTGATGGAAGGCAAGGCGGTCCTCTTCAAGCAATTCGCCGACATCGACGTCTTCGATATCGAGATCGAGGAGCGCGATCCAGAGGCCTTCATCGAAACGGTCGCACGCCTGGAGCCCACCTTCGGCGGCATCAACCTGGAAGACATCAAGGCCCCGGACTGCTTCATCATCGAGCGCGCGCTCAAGGAGCGCATGGGGATCCCGGTCTTCCACGACGACCAGCACGGCACGGCCATCGTGGTGAACGCGGCGATCCTGAACGGGCTACGCGTGGTCGGTAAGGACATCGGCCAAGTCCGGCTGGTCACGGCCGGAGCCGGCGCTGCGGCGCTCGCCTGCGTCGACCTGCTGGTAGCGATGGGTCTGCCGAAGGAAAACGTGACCCTGACCGACATCGCCGGCGTCGTCTATGAGGGTCGGCCCGAGGAGATGGATCCCTACAAGGGCCGCTACGCCATCGCCACCGATAAGCGAACCCTGGCCGAGGCCATCGAGGGCGCGGACATCTTCCTCGGACTCTCGGCGGCCGGCGTGCTCAAGCCGGAATGGCTGTCGAGCATGGCGGAACACCCCATCATCATGGCGCTCGCCAACCCGGTTCCAGAGATCATGCCCGACCTGGCACGCGAGGCGCGTCCCGACGCCATCATCGCCACCGGTCGCTCGGACTTCCCCAATCAGGTCAACAACGTCCTCTGCTTCCCCTTCATCTTCCGTGGCGCACTCGACTGCGGCGCCAGCGAGATCAACGAGGCGATGAAGGTCGCCTGCGTGCACGCCATCGCCGACCTGGCCATGGCCGAGCCGTCCGACATCGTGCGCGCGGCCTATGGCGGACATCAGCTCCAGTTCGGCCCCGAATACCTGATCCCCAAGCCGTTCGACCCGCGCCTCATGGAGCATCTGGCCCCGGCGGTCGCCCAAGCCGCGATGGAGAGTGGCGTCGCGACCCGGCCGATCGAGGATCTGGAGGCCTACCGCCAGCGCCTGCATCACCGCGCCTACCGCACCGGCATCACCATGAAGCCGGTCTTCGATCAGGCGCGACTCGCACCCAAGCGGGTGGTCTTCGCCGAGGGCGAGCACGAGCGCGTGCTCCAGGTCGCCCAGCAGGCGGTCTCCGAGGGCATCGCGCGTCCCATGCTGATCGGCCGCCCGGAGGTGATCGGCAATCGACTGAAGGACCTGGGTCTGAGTATCCGTCCCGACCGGGACTTCGATCTCATCGTGCCCTGCGAGAATCCCAACTTCGAGAACCACTGGCAGACCTTCTACGATCAGGTCAAACGCCGTGGCTACGCCCCGGACGAGGCCCGCGAATACATCCGCAACGACCCCACGGTGCTCGCCGCGACCATGGTCCGCTGTGGCGATGCCGATGCCATGATCTGCGGCATCGTCGGTCGCTACATCCGTCATCTCAAGCATGTGGAGGAGGCCATCGGAACGGCTCCGGGCGTGCGGCGCCTGACCGCCATGAGCGCCGTGGTCCTCCCCAAGGGTCCGCTCTTCATCGCCGACCCCTATGTGCAGGCGGATCCCGACGCCGAGGATCTGGCCGAGATCGCCCGGTTGTGCGCCGCCGAGATCAAGCGCTTCGGCCTGGAGCCCAAGGTCGCCTTCGTCTCGCACTCGAACTTCGGCAGCCACGACGCCCCGAACGCGACCAAGATGACGGAGGCCGTGCGCCTGCTGCGCGAACAGGATCCAGAGCTTGAGGTCGAGGGAGAGATGCACTCAAACCTGGCATTCGACGCGATCGGACGTCGGGAGCGATTCCCCGATTCGCGGCTCGAAGGGCGCGCCAATCTGCTGATCATGCCCAATCAGGACGCAGCCAACATCTCCTTCAATTTGCTGAAGACGATGAACGAGGGCGGAGCCTTCGGCCCCATCCTGCTCGGCACGGCACACGCCGCCCACATTGTCACGCCCAGCACCTCGGTTCGCGGCCTGCTCAACATGATTGCACTGGCCGCCGTCCAAGCCGGCTGATCGATGTCTGTTCGGCGGCGAGCGCCCTCGAATAGGACGCTCGCCCCGACGCGAGGCCGGGCACGGACGCCCGGATGCGTCACACACCGTGGACCCTGACGCATCTCGCGGCACCCACTGTTCCAAAATGGACCAACGGTGTCACCTCTTGACAACGCACGGCGTCACGTTCCAATCCAGAACCACGCAAGCCATTGATTCAAATGAATGCGACAAACTGGCACGCACCATGCGTTCTTGAAGACATGGCAGCGATGTTCCTCTAGGCACAGCCCTAATTCATCAGGGAATCAAGTTTCACCCAGGAACGCCGATAGAGACTTCAGGACATTGAGAGGCCGCGACCGGTCCGTGGCCTGCAAGGATGCCGCTTAACATGGCAATCGCGTGTGAACCACACGTAACCCATGAGTCGGTGTAGTTCGATCAGCATGGTCAGAGCAGCCATCGGGGATTCGGCTCCTCCTCGTCTCCCCGAATTAACGCCATCGTGTGACCCAAGGGTTCACGATGGCGTCTTCTTATTGAGCGATCGAATACCCCACTGTATTCTCGGCGCCTTTCGACCCGTCTCGGGTCGCCCCTTGAGGACTCGCCGTCGGCACTCTCGCCCAAGGGTTCTACCAGCAGCCGGGTTCCCATGACGCACACCGAGAAAACCCAACCCCAGGGTTGGGCTCAGACCAGCCGCGAACTTCTTAACCCCCACGTCATCAGCATGCTGTTTCTAGGCTTCTCGGCCGGGATTCCGCTGCTCCTGATCTTTTCCTCGCTCTCGCTGTGGCTGCGTGAGGCAGGCATCGAACGCAATGCGGTCACCTTCTTCAGCTGGGCCGCACTGGGGTACTCCTTCAAGTTCGTCTGGGCCCCATTGATCGACCGGTTGCCCGTTCCACTTCTAACCCGGTGGTTGGGACGCCGCCGCGCCTGGATGCTGGTCGCCCAAATCGGCATCGCCACCGCCATCCTGCTGATGGGCATCACGGATCCGGCCTCCGGACCGGACAGCCTGACCCGCATGGCCCTCGGCGCCGTCCTGCTGGGCTTCTCCGCCGCCACACAGGACATCGTGATCGATGCCTTCCGCATCGAGGCTGCGGCGCCGCGCCTACAGGCTCTCATGTCGTCGACCTATATCGCCGGCTATCGCATCGGAATGGTGGTCTCGGGTGCCGGGGCGCTCTATCTGGCGGCGCTATTCGGCTCCACCGCAGACGACTACAGCTACCTCGCCTGGCGCAACACCTACATCGCCATGGCCGCGACCATGCTGGTCGGTTTGATCACGACCCTTTCGATCTCGGAACCCAAGACCAACCGCATAGCGGAGCACGCCTACTCGCCCACTGACTACCTGCGGCTGCTCACGGTCTTTCTCGTCACCGCGCTCACCTTCGCCGCCACCTTCTTCCTCAGCAGCGGTCTCTTTGCCTCGATCAAGGCCACGCTTGGCGGTGGAGCCTTGATGCATTTTCTGATCGAGATGCTGCACTTCGCCCTGGCGGTGGGTGCGGCGGCCTGTACCGTCTGGCTATTGGTGAGCCTGGGCGCCATCAACCGCCAGATGGCGCGTGAAACCTGGGTTGAGCCGATACGGGATTTCTTCGCACGCTACGGACTCAAGACCGCCTTCCTGCTGCTGGCCCTCATCGGTCTCTACCGAATCTCGGACATCGCGCTGGGCGTCATCTCCAACGTCTTCTACCAGGATCTCGGTTTCACGAAGCCGCAGATCGCGACCGCGGTCAAGACCTTCGGGGTCTTCGTCAGCATCGCTGGCGGAGTACTCGGGGGATTGCTGGCGACCCGCCACGGCGTGATGCGCATTCTCATGCTGGGCGCCATCATCGTGGCGGCGACCAACCTGGTCTTCGTGGCACTCGCCCAAGTGGGAGCCAACCTGCCGCTGCTCTACGCCGCTGTCAGCGCCGACAACCTGGCCGGCGGGCTCGCCAGCGCAGCCTTCGTCGCCTTTCTCTCGAGCCTGACCAACGTCTCCTTCACGGCCGTTCAGTACGCCATCTTCAGCTCGCTGATGACGCTCGTGCCCAAGCTGCTGGGAGGGTATTCCGGCTCCATCGTCGACGGGATCGGCTATACGGGATTCTTCATCTTCACCAGCCTGATCGGCGTGCCCGTGATCGGGCTGGTCTGGCTGGCGGGCAGGCAGCTCGCCATTGATGAAACGTCTCGCTCGCGTTGACTCGAACCGCTCAGTCGGCGACAGAGGCATCGACGCGCACTCCGCGTGCGAGAGTTGGTTCGCCTGGAACGCTCGCTCGGGCGTTCCAGCTCACCCTCCCCTGCTGGAACGGAAAACGCACACGAAACGCGGCTCGGAGCCCATGCTCCGAAGGGGTTAAACACAAGGTATGTTAGAAAATTAGCAAATATCGATTGCGTATTCCGAATACCAACGCCTATACTCGACTGATAATTCTCAATAACGACATCCGCTCGCACCCTGAGCGAGATGTCCCTGAAAACCGCTCTTCCGACCAACCAGGCTCTGCCTCACGCCCCGTCGAAGACCGTGCCGCTTAGCGATGCACGCGCTCCGGGTTCAGGATGCAGCCCCCACGATCACCATCCCCGCATCATTCAGCGGGAGATCCATTCTGGCTCGTACCTCGGCCAGTTCGAAATTGCTTGAGGTTCGAGAACAAGCATGTATTCTCGAACCGCTCGACCCTCGGCGCCTCGTTCGCCGTGGCCACCGGGGCAATCCTGCCCCATGGAAGACGTTACATGAAAAGCGTCTCCGCAATGTTCCCGACACACAGGTAATCAGCATGAAGCAATCGATTAAGTATGCAGGCCTTGCGGCACTCGTCGGCTTGGCTGGCGTCTCCTTCACAGCGAGCGCCTGGTGGGGCGGCCCCGGCTATGGCAATGGAAACGGTAACGGCATGTGGGACAACATGGGAGACATGTTTGGAGATGGCACCGGCAACTTCAACATGGGCATGAATGCCAGCGGCAACGGCCGTGGATATGGCCGCGGTTACGGACGCGGCAATGGCTACGGCTATGGCAATGGCTACGGCGCACCCTATGGCTATGGCGCACCTTATGGTTATGGCGCCCCCTACGGGTACGGCGCTCCTTATGGCTATGGCGCACCCTATGGGTACGGCGCTCCTTATGGAGCCGCGCCTCAGCAGATGCCGGCTCCCCAGCAGGCAGCACCGGCTCAATAATCGCGCCGATTCAGCCTTCAACGGGCTGAAGGCACCGCAGACGCCCACCAACCGGGCGTCTGCGGCGTCGGAGAAGCACCCTCGACCATCCCTGCGCCCGTCTTCCCGCGAGCGACATCCTCTCTACGCCGCCATGGCGAACTCAGACGGCCCCCCAAACCTCACGCTTGGCATCGGTCTTGGTGGCCAGCACCTCTTCAAGCGTCTTGACCGGGAAGCTCGGCTTGTAGTCCTTACCCGCCTCATAGAGCTTCAGCACCTTATCCTCACTCGACAGACCCTTCAGGTCGTGCTTGTCGATGTAATAGAACTCGGACACCTCGTTCCAGACCACACCCTCGCGATACTGGATCAACACGTAGCGGTTGCCTTCAACCTCGATTTGACAGCTCTCGGCCAGGTTCTCGATGAAAAAGACCGGAACGCACGAGGGATCCAGGTCGCTCTTGAAGAGCGAGATGAACTCGGACAGTTCGTCGACACTCTCGAAGCTGCCGGCGACCATCAGGAGCTTGTCGGCGGTCGCAAGCAGAATCGCCTGCTTGAGCAGTGCGCGCGGAGGCGTGCGCTTACCGGCGACGGCCTTCAGCTCGCCTTCGAGAATGGTGAACTCACCACGAAACGCCTGCAGGTCGGACTTGGTCGTGCCTCCGAACAGGGTTGTCAGCCAAAAGCGTTCTTGTTGTTGATAGGTATCGAGCAGCATCGCGGAAGATTCTCCAGGTATGGGTATGCACATCACGTCAACCGCCGAGCCCTCACGGTCGATCGCGTGTCGTAAAACCACGCCGTTTGTTGCTTTCACTACAAAGGGACAAACCGTCGCCGACGTGGCCATTCACCCCTGTCCATCAATAAGACCCGAATAGCAATAGGGTCTTAAGTCGGCAGGGTAAATATCAGGCGCTTGTGGACAACGAATCGGCAGACTGAGCCACATGCGCACAGCCACGTTTAGCAAAACCGATGCCACCTAATGACGGCGCTGAACAAGCAGCGGCGTCATAAGAAGGGACAGGGTCGAGAGCGGCGTCCCGAAAAAGATCCGCGCAACCCGGCGCTGATCGCGAACAACGCAGATGAAATCGCCAAGCCAAATGGGCGGGATAGCCGCAGCCTACAGCCGGCAGCGAGGGATCGCGGCACTCAACGCGGAGAGCGCAGCTCGGATAGCGCGTCCCCGCGCTATCCGGTTCGGGGAGGAATCAGTGGTGGTAGCTCTCGGGCAGTCCTTCGTGCATGAGCGGCGCTGCGAGCTCATCAAACCTGAAGAGGTTGAAGGCGCGGTGGCCGTTGTGGTCCAGGACACGGAGGTCGTTCGATTCGGTGAATCCGTTCAAGACCTTGTTGAAATGGCCGCCATAACGCTCCTCGGCGAGGGCGAGCGGAATCTCATAGGCCATGAATTTGGGGATGCCTTTGTTGGCCAGCCGCTCAAGCAGATCCTGATGTTCGAGCGAGTCATACGACGTCAAGATCACGACCGGCCCACTTCCGGTGATGAGCATTGCACATTTCATGGCGTCCAAATTCCCCGTTTTGATGACCCGCATGCGCGGGGGACGAGTGCTACGACCGACTCTTCCGACCTAAGCCCGCCGAGACGACGACGCACAGCGACGACGCACTGGACAAGCAGTGCCATCCGAGTCTAGCACCGAAGCAGCGCCTTGCCAGGCGCGATGACGAAGCGAGCCCAATGACAATCCCAATGAAACCTGGCACCCTCTTTCATCGAAAAGATCAATTGAGCCTGCCCCCATGTTGTATCCAAGAGACCCGGCGCCTTCCGTCGGCCTCAAATCGCTGATCGCCGCAACCCCATTGCTCTCGACACGCTTGGCGGCCGCCCCACTCGATACACCACAGGGATCGCCTGGAACGGGCGACCCGCTGACCGGCGTCGCCAGCGAACTCTTCTCGGAGGCGTTCTTCCTGAGGCTGGGGTTCTCGTTCATGATCGGCCTGGCGATGGGATTCGCCCTCAAGGTGGCCTTCAAGATCGCCCTGCTGGCACTGGGATTCCTGGCGATCTCCCTCTTCGCACTCCAGTTCTACGGGTTTATCGACATCAACTGGTCGGGACTCGAACCCCACTACGACAACTTCGCGCACGGCCTGAGGATCACTGGATCCGCCTTCCTGGACTTCGCCGCCGAAAACCTCTCCAGCGCGGCATCCTTCTTCGCCGGGCTGGCGATCGGCCTCAAATTCTGAAGCGCCCTCCGCCCTCAAGGGCGAGCAGCGTGGGAATGGGACATCTCGGCGCGTCGCTCGCCCCATCTAGCAAAAAGCCCGCGCAGCAGGACGAACGCCTCGCCCTGGATACCAGGCGCACCCGACTCGCGCGGACCGGCACAGTTGAGTGCGCGAATCCTGTTGGTCAACAGCCAGGAGAGGATCTCTTCCGAATCCGAACGAAGGGCCAGATCGAAGGCGCAGAGCGGTCGGCCGAGTCGGCGGGCGAGATCGGTGGTCAATCGCGTCCCACCCGTCAGCGCTCCACGATAGAGAATCAGAGTCGCATCCGAGTCGCGGACGTTCCATTCGGTGCGCTCGGCGTAATCGCGGCTTGGCGTCTCCGTCAGCGGATAGGTATCCGCGATCGGACCGTCCTCGGCCCTTCGCCCACTCGGGCACCAGCCTCGAACGGTCAAACCCAGCTCCAGCGCGGCATCCAGGGCGGCGCGATCGACCCCTGTCTGACCGCCGGAGACCACCTCGATCACCCCTTCGACCTCTTGGTGACGATGGAGCGCACCCAGCAGCTCGCGGTCGCGGCGCGCGAAATAGATATCCTCCTCGGCCTGCTCCTTCAGCTTGAGTCTATCGACGAATCCCGTCATGACATCAACCTCGTCGTGCGATCAGGATGGCACGGGTCGGGGCCGGAAGCCCCTCGATGGTTCGGTCTGGGTCCTCGGAGTCAAGATGGTCCGGGAGCGACTGGAACCGCATCCAGTCGGTCGAGCGCTGCTCTTCCCGGCTGGTCCGAGTGACATCCGCCACTCTCACCCCAACGAACCCACAGCGAGCGAGCCAAACCTCCAATGCTTCAAGTGTAGGAATGAACCAGACATTGCGCATGCTCGCATAGCGCCCAGGCGGCACCAGCACACGCTCGCCGTCCCCTTCCAGAACCAGCGTCTCCAGGACCAGCTCGCCGCCGGGGCGCAACAGTCGACCCAGTTCGAGCAAATGATCCATCGGCGAGCGACGGTGATAGAAGACCCCCATCGAAAAGACCGTATCGAACCCCGTGATGCCCTTAGGCAGGTCCTCGATCCCGAGCGGCAATACGGACAGACAGTCGCGGCCGAGATAGCGATTGATCGCCTGGAACTGGACCACATAGAGCAGCGTCGGATCGATCCCCATCACCAGACGCGCTCCCTCGCCGAGCATGCGCCAGGCGTGGTAGCCATTGCCGCAGCCGACGTCCAGGACCAGGCGGTCTTTCAAAGGGGTTAGCGATTCGGCAAGACGATCCCATTTCCAGTCCGAACGCCATTCGGTATCCAGATGCAGCCCCCGCAGACAAAAGGGTCCCTTACGCCAGGGGTGCAGGCGCATCAGCGTTTCGCGCAGCTGGGCCTCCATCGCCTCAGACAGCGGATCGGCGCCTCGCAGACCCACACAGGACGCGTCCAGCACAGCGGTGGACTCGGGGAGATCCGGCAGCTCGGTCAGCGCGGCCTCCCACTGGGGCAGATCGCCATGCGCACCGGGGCCGAGCCGTGCCAGCACCGCCGCTTCGAGCGCGGACCGCCATGCAGCCAAAGCGGTCCGGTCCAACTGATCGAAAAAGGGTTTGAACGGTGTCAGGTCCATGCGATCCAGGCCACGAAGTTGAGACTCTGAAACCAACGTTCGACACCGACGAAACCCGCCGCGCTCAATCGAGCCTCGTGCGCCTCGATCGTCTCGGGCACCAGGACGCGATCCAGGGCCGCACGCTTGCCGCTGATGGCCATCTCGCTGTAGCCATTGGCGCGTTTGAAGTCTTCATGCAACTGGGTCAGAAAGCGACCGCCGCGATCGTCCGAAACCTGGATCTTCTCGGCCAGGATCAAGACGCCGCCCGGCACCAGCCCTTGGCGGATCCGCGTCAGCAACTCAAGGCGCGCGTCGCGCGGAATGAACTGCAGCGTGAGATTGAGCACCACGAGCGAGGCATTCTCAATGGCGACCTCCCGCACATCGGCGCATACCGGCTCGACCCGGCCCGAATGGGGCACGTCAGCGAGCCGGGCACGCAGTCCCTCGATCATGGCCGGCGCATTGTCGACGGCGACCACCCGCACCTCGCCCGTCACCTGGCGTAGGATGGATCGGGTCACAGCGCCGAGCGAGCAGCCCAGGTCGTAGCATCGCGTCCCCGGACG
This sequence comes from Thiorhodococcus drewsii AZ1, assembly GCF_000224065.1. GTDB lineage: Bacteria > Pseudomonadota > Gammaproteobacteria > Chromatiales > Chromatiaceae > Imhoffiella > Imhoffiella drewsii. The sequence goes on along the minus strand of NZ_AFWT01000019.1, from coordinate 88,292 downwards.
CGCCACACGCCGGGCGACGAGGCCCGAAAGCCCCACCAGTTCGGCATAACCGGGCACCGAGCGACGCACCATGTCAGGAAAGACGCGGGCGACATCCGCGTCGAATTCGAACGGGCGGACCGGCCCGCTGGGCCGGTCGAACAAATCATCTGGCTCTGTATCGATCATATCCTGTGCATTCTATAACGTGCCAAGCCACACCCTCGCGGAAGACACGCCAAAACGTCATAAAATCATCGCAACTGATTGCTAGAATCGGAGAGATATATTGCTTACGAAAACCAAGGACTCTGACTACCCCATGGCCCCAAGCGAAGTCCAGGACTCCGTCGAAGACGACACGCCCAGCAATCAAACGATCGTAACGCCGCCCATTCCCGACGACATCGATCTCGACGATCCCATTCTTTACCTCAGCCGCGAGCTGACCTGGCTCGCCTTCAACCGGCGAGTGCTTCGCGAGGCCGAGGATCCGCGCAATCCACTGCTGGAACGGATCAAATTCCTCGCCATCGTAAGCAACAATCTCGACGAATTTTTCATGAAGCGTATCGGCGGTCTCAAGCAGCAGATCGCCGCCGGCGTCCATACGCCGAGCCTGGACGGCCGCACCCCGCTGCAGCAGCTCAACGAGTGCCAATCGGCCGTGCGCGGCTTCATCCGCGAGCAACAGCGCATCTACGGCGAGCTGATGCTGGCCCTGGACGAGTACGACATCCGCATCGCACGCCACGCCGACCTGCAAGAGGATGCTCGGGAACGGCTACGCGAGCATTTCCGCGCCAACATTTTCCCCATGCTGACGCCCCTGGCAATGGATCCGGCGCATCCCTTCCCCTTCATCTCGAACCTGACGCTGAATCTACTCGTGACCCTGCGCTATCCGGGCGGCAACGAGGTCTACATGGCCCGCGTCAAGGTGCCGGTCAACAAGGACGTCTCCAAGCGGCTCATCTCGGTCGACGGAACCCACACCTATGTCACCCTGGAAGACCTGATCGTCAACAACCTCGACATGCTCTTCCCGGGGATGGAGATCGTCTCCTGCGCCCTGTTCCGCATCACCCGCAACGCCATCGTGGAGCCCGACGTCGAGGCGGCCAACGACCTGCTCGAAATGATCGAGAGCGAACTGCGCGAACGTCACTTTGCCCCCATCGTGCGTCTTGAAGTGCAGCCCGGCATGGAGCCGGTACACCGCGGCATGTTGGCCGCCGAGTTGGGTCTGAACGAAGAGGAGGACGTGATCGAGGCCGAGGGCATGATGGCCCTGAGTAACCTGTTCGAGATCGCCTCCATCGACCGACCCGAACTGCACGACAAGACGCATCGTCCGGTCGATCATCCACTGCTCGCCAACGACCGACGCAACATCTTCCACATCATCCGCGAGAACGGGCCGATCCTGCTGCAGCACCCCTATCAGCCCTTCAGCACCTCGGTCGAGCGCTTCCTGCGCACCGCCTCCGAGGACCCCAAGGTGCTGGCGATCAAGATGACGCTCTACCGCACCTCGGCCGGCGCCATCCTCGACTCGCTGATCCAGGCCGCACGCAACGGCAAGCAGGTCGCGGTCCTGGTCGAGCTCAAGGCGCGCTTCGACGAAGCGGCCAATATCAAGTGGGCGCGACGACTGGAAGCCGAAGGAATCCATGTCAACTATGGCGTCATGGGACTCAAGACCCACAGCAAGCTGATCTTCGTGGTCCGCCGCGACTACTCCCAGCTGCGTCGCTACTACCACATCGGCACCGGCAACTATCACTCGGGCACCGCCAAGCTCTACACCGATCTCGGCATGCTCGGTTGCGACGAGGATATCGGCCAGGACCTGACCGAGCTCTTCAACTATCTGACCGGCTACTCGCCACCACCGAGCTATCGCAAGATTCTGGCTGCGCCCTACAACCTCAAACGCGCCATCATCGACAAGATCAACCGTGAGATCGAGCACCACAAGCGCGAGGACAACGGTCTGATCCAGATGAAGATGAACGCGCTGGAGGACCCCGACATCACCCGCGCCCTCTACAAGGCGAGCCGCGCCGGCGTACAGGTCGACCTCATCATCCGCGACACCTGCCGCTTCCGCCCCGGACTGCCCGGCATCAGCGAGCGCGCGCGCGTGGTCAGCATCGTCGGACGCTTCCTGGAGCATGCGCGCATCATCTATTTCCGCAACGGCGGCGACGAGGAGTACTACATCGGCTCGGCGGACATGATGCGCCGCAACCTGGACAGCCGGGTCGAGGTGCACGCGCCGGTCGAGAACCCCGAGCTGCGCCAAGAACTGAGGCTCATCCTGGACGTCCAGTTCGCAGACTCGCGCTCGGCCTGGGACATGGACGCCAACGGCGACTACACCCAACGCACCCCCGAGGACGACAGCAAAAAGGGCGCCCAGGAGACCCTGATCGGCGTCGCAGAGAAACGGCTCGCTGCCGCCGCCAAGCACAAGGAGAAGAAGGTGCGTTCACGCCTGCTCAGCCACTTCCAGTGGCGTCTGAGGGATAAGAATCTCTGAGCGCGCATTCGCGCGCAGTGCGCGCGACACTGATCAGCTCCAGCCCCTGGTTCGGATGACACGAGGGCGTCATCCGAACCAGGGGTACCCTCAACCGACAGACGCAAACGGGAATCCTCGCGTTGCAACCGACCGACAATCGATTCCCGATGCGCGTCCGACCAGGTCTCTCCAGGCGACTTCCTCGAACGAACCAACCTATCGTGGCGCGACGAGTAACGACGCACATCAGACGGCAAAGCTGTGTTCTGGAGACTGCCCAGCCTTGGCTGGCAAGAACACCTAAACATACGTAAAAATTGACGTACGTTTTTTTTGACGTACTATTGCCGCAGCTCATCCAAACAGGATCTCGGCATGAAGGCAAATCCAGGCGGCCAAATCGACCTCGCGGAGGTCGTCGGGCGTGATCTACTGATCGAGCAGATCTGGGACACGCTGGAGCAACAATCCATACGCATGACCGCCGAGCGGCGCATCGGCAAGACCACCATCATCCTCAAGATGCGTGCGGAGCCACGGTCCGGCTGGGTGCCTATCTTTCAGGATCTGGAGCGCTATCACAGCGCGCGGGAATTCGCGCTATCGGTCTACCGCGAGGTGGATCGGTTTCTGTCCGGTCGCGAGAGAATCGCCCGACGGAGCCACGCGTTCCTCAAAACGCTCGGCGGAACCGAAGTGGGCGGCATTCTCAAGCTTCCGGAGTTCGGAGCAGAGGCACCCTGGCAGGACATTCTCAACTGCGCCATTCAAGACCTGGTGCAGGAACGAGCGCGCAACGACGAGCGCCCGCTCTTCCTCTGGGACGAGATGCCCTTCATGCTCGACAGCATCCGCAAGCAGGAAGGCGAGCCGGTTGCCATGGCCGTGCTGGACAACCTGCGCGCGCTCCGCCAAACGCACGGTGCCGCAGGTCTGCGTATGGTGCTGACCGGCTCCATCGGTCTGCACCACGTCATCGCGGCCCTCAAGCGTCAGAGCTATAGCAACTCCCCGCTCAACGACACCTACCCGCTGGAGGTGCCCCCGCTGGATGCCGAGCCGGCACACGAACTGGCGGCCAGACTGATCGAGGGCGAACGGATCCGCGCGCCATCTCCGTATGAAACGGCTGCAGCCATCGCCCAGCTCGCCGACGGCTTCCCCTTCTATATCCACCATATCGTCAAGGCGTTGAAGCGCGCTCCCGGCGCCGCGACAGCGGACCCGGCACTCGCCGAGCAGGTCGTGGTCAGTCAGGTGCTCGACGCCAACGACCCCTGGGAGCTCGGTCACTACAGGAGCCGAATCCCCGACTACTACGGCGCCCATTTGGAGCGGGCAGTGCTCGGAATCCTCGACGGCATCGCGGCCCGCGCCTCAGGCGCGGAACCCATCGCCGTCTCCATCAATGATCTGCTGGCCGAAGGCCGGGCGGCAGGCACTCTGGATGACCGCGAGCGACTCATCGATCTGCTCCGACTCATGGAGCAGGATCACTATCTGTCACGTGACTCCAACGGCCATTACCGCTTCCGCTTCCCGCTGCTGCAGCGCTGGTGGCGGTTGGCGCGCGGACTCTGATGGCGCACCGGAGCCGCATGCCATGAACGACCGAGCCTTCTTGTCCGTCTTCACCCCCAGCCGTACGTCGCCGGAGGATCTGGAGGCCATCACGGTGCAGCGTCAGGCGCTGATCGAAGATGCCGTCGAACGCGTGCGCGAGAGCGCCACCACGGGCAGCAAACACCATCTGCTTTTCGTCGGGCCGCGAGGTACTGGCAAGACCCATCTGATCACGCTGCTGGCCCATCGTCTCGGACAGGACCGGACCCTGGACGATCGGCTGCGCATCGCCTGGCTCAACGAGGACGAGACCAGCACCAGCCTGCTGGAGCTGCTGCGTCGCGTCTACGAGGCCCTGAGCAAACGCTACCCTGAGGAATTCACACCCGAAGCGCTGGAGCCTCTGTTCGACCTGACGCCCAATGAGGCTGAAGGCGCGCTGGCCCAACTGCTGTTGACGACCCTGCAAGCGCGCACTCTGCTGGTCCTGGTAGAAAACCTAGACGCACTCTTCGAGGGGCTGGGCCAGGCCGGTCAACAGCAACTGCGCGGCTTCATCCAGGAGCACCCGGTGCTCTCGCTGGCGGCCACCGCCCAGCGTCTCGTCGACGATATCGCCAAACGCCAAAGCGCCTTCTTCGGTTTCTTCCAGACCGAGCACCTGAAACCCCTGTCGATCGAGCAGGCCCGCGAGCTGCTCCAGAACATCGCCCAGCTCAATGGTCAGAGCGACGTCGTCTCCTTCCTTAAGAGCGCGACCGGTCGCTCGCGCATCCGCGCACTGCATCATCTCTCGGGCGGCAAACACCGCATCTACATCGTCCTGTCCCAGTTCATCAATCGCGACAGCATCGAGGCACTGGTGGAGCCTTTCGCCAAGATGGTCGATGAGATGACGCCCTACTATCAGGAGCGCATCCGCTGGCTGCCGGCCCAGCAGCGCAAGATCGTCGAATTCCTCTGCACCCAGGACCGACCCACCCCGGTCAAGCAGATCGCCCGCCGGCTGTTCGCCAGCCAGCAGACCGTCTCCAGCCAGCTCAAGGATCTGCGCGGCAAGGGCTACGTCCAGTCCGCCCAGCGTGGGCGCGAATCGCTGTACGAGATCGCCGAGCCGATGATGCGCATCTGCGTCGAGGTCAAGGAGAACCAGAACCAGGGTCCGTTGAGGATATTGGTGGACTTCTTGCGCGTCTGGTACGACGGGCGCGAACTGAACGCCAGACTCGCCGACGGCAAGACCGACTCGATGGCACGAACCTATCTCGCGTCCGCCATCGCGGCGAACGCCGCCAAGGGCAATCTGCGCGCGCGATTACTGGTGGACGCATTCCATGCCGAACTGGACGAGGCGGGGAGGGCGCAATGGGGAGGGCGGATCGAGACCTATGCCGAGGAGTGCGAGGAACTGGCACTGGCCTGCGGATATTGGGCGAAGGGCGAGGATTCCGAGGCGCTGCGTACCCTTGAAGAGATCACTGATGAGAACAGTGGTCAGTCTATCGGAATCAAGGTCTCTGCCCGGCTTCTCGCCTCTGAGGTTCATCTCAAGAAAAAAGATCCGGTTCAGGCGATAAGACAGCTCGACGCTGCTCTGGCGCAATCGCGGATGGTTGCCAAGGATGTCGCCAGGGTCCTCGTCAGTCGGGGGGGCGCTTATGAACAGCTCGGAAATCTCGACAAGGCAATCACGGACTACAGTGCCGCTGTCGAGATACCGCAGGCTCCGGCCCAGTTGATCACCTTCGCATACCTCAGACGGTGGATGGCCTATGTACAGCTGGGAGACCTCGACAAGGCGACCGACGATCTAAGCACGATTATCGAGCTACCAAACGCGCCTGCAGAGCTCGTAGCAATGGCGCTATTAGTCCGGGGTTTAATCTATTCCATCCGACTCGACACAGCGTCCGCTGAAAGAGACGTCGAGGCAGTGCTGCGCGTGGAAGGAGTTGCGCCGAAAAGTCTTGTTCAATCACACCTTACGCTGGCGGCACTCCGAGTCGCAACGGGGCGATGGGATCAAGCCATCGCCACATTGCGCGATGGCCTGCGGGTCGGCATCAGCGTAACACCAGCCTATCGAGGCGACTCCACGCGCATCATCCACGCCTTCTTTGACAGCAGCCTGCAACCCACAATGCGTCGCGAACGCATTCGCGATCTGTTCCAGATCTACCGCGATGCCGACGCCATCAGCCAGCTCGGCGATGCCCTCGTGCGACATCTGGGCGAACTGCATGCCAACACGCCCGACCTGCCAAGCCCGGACAACTTGGAGACCTGGGCCTCGGCCTGGGAGGAGGCGGGCCAGGACAGCGACGCTTTCCGGCTGCCGCTGCGCATCTTCCGCACCGGCATCGACTTCCTAAAGGCCGCCGGCTCGGATCCGAGCATCCTGCTGGATCTGAATCAAGAGGAGCGTGCGCTATTGGAGCAGCTGTTCGACCTGGAACCATCGCCCTGAGCAGGAAATTCCAGAGGCAAAGTGCACGCTAGCCCTCAAGACACGCACGAATGTCGGGACGCTTGACGATGAATCTTGCGAATCTTCAAATCAGTCCAGCGACAATCGCCGCACACTAGGGGATGCCGCCGATCAGGGTCGCGCACCCCGCAATCATCGGCGGCATCTCCCATTTCCGCTTCGAACAAGGATTCCCTCCATGCCCTCGCAACCCCTCAAAATCCTCGTCATCGGCGGTTCCGCCGCAGGTCCAAAGGCCGCCGCCAAGGCACGCCGCATGGACGAGCACGCCTCCATCACGCTGATCCAAAAGGAAGCCGACCTCTCCATGGCCTCCTGCGGCTACCCCTATTACATCGGCGGCTTCTTCGACGACCGCAACCAGCTCATCTGCACCCCGGCCGGTATCGTTCGAGACCCCGATTTTTTTGAAAAGGCCAAGCGGATCGAGGCGCTGGTGCAAACCGAAGCCCTGTCGATCGACCGCGACGCCAAGACCGTCACTTGCCGCCATCTGCCGAGCGGCGAGACCAAAACCCTGCCCTACGACCGACTGGTCATCGCAACCGGCGCCTCGCCGCTCTATCCGCCAGTACCGGGCAGCGACCTCGAGGGCATCCGCACGCTCCACAGCCTGGGCGACGCGGATGCGCTGCGCGCGGTGCGGGACGCGGGCAAGGTGACCAAGGCCGTCGTGGTCGGCGGTGGACTGATCGGATTCGAGGTGTGCGAGGCATTGCACCTGGCCGGTATCCAGACCACGGTCATCGAGAAGACCGCGTCGATCCTGCCCTTCCTGGACCCGGATCTGGCCAAGCTGGTCGAGAATCATGTCCGCTCCAAGGAGGCGGACATCATCACACACAACGGCGTGGCCGCCTTCCTCGGCGAAAACGGCAAGCTGTCGGGCGTGAAGCTCGACAACGGCACCGAGCTGCCCTGCGAGCTGGCGGTAATCGCGGTCGGCGTGCGACCCAACATTGAACTGGCGCGCGAGGCCGGACTCACGATCGGCGCCAAGGGCGGCATCGCGGTCAACGACCAGATGCAGACCTCGGATCCCGACATCTATGCCGCAGGCGACTGCGTGGAATGCCGCTCGCTCATCACCGGAGAGATGCTCCGCGCACCCTTTGGCGACATCGCGAACCTGCAGGGACGCGTGATCGGCCGGAACCTGATCGAGCCCGGCAGCGCGAGCTTCCCCGGCATCATCCACACAGGGATCTGCAAGATCTTCGACTTCACCGTCGGCTTCACCGGACTGAGCGAGGCCGCCGCACGCGCGGCCGGATTCGACATCGAAACGGCGACCGTCTCGGGTCTCGACATCCCCGGCTACATGCAGGGCAAGCTGCTCATCAGCAAGATGATCGCTGACCGTAAGAGCGGCAGGGTGCTGGGCTTCCAGTGCATCGGCCCAGGCGACGGCAGCAAGCGCATCGCCACTGTGGCTATGGCGATCCGAGGCAATCTGACCGTGGATGACCTCTCCAATGCCGACCTGCCCTACGCACCGCCCTACTCGCTCGCACTCGACCACGTGATCGTGTCCGCGCACGTCCTAGAGAACAAGCTGCTCGGACACATGAAGGGAGTTTCGGTCACGGAGGTCAAGCAACGGGTCGACAGCGGGTCCAACTGCTTCATCCTGGACACCCGCAGTCCGCAGGAATTCGAGGAGATGCGACTCGGAATCGGCGAGACCCTGATCCCTCTGGGGGCGATACGCGGCAGACTGGACGAGTTGCCGGCCGACAAGGACAGAGAGATCATCCTCTACTGCAAGATCTCGCTGCGCGGCTATGAGGGGGCGGCCATCCTGCAGGCGCATGGCTGGACGCAGGTGAAGGTGATGGAAGGCGGCATCATGGCCTGGCCCTATCCGCGAGAGAAGTAGCTACCAGCTACCAGCTACCAGCTACCAGCTACCAGCAAGAGTGTGCTGGCGGCTGGTGGCTGGCGGCCGTGAATCAATGGTGGGCGATCTGCTTCTCGGTGAAGAGATAGTCCTTGAGTTCCTTGTCGAAGGTCGAATCCTTGCGGCGAATCCACTCCAGCACCATGGCCGCATGCTCCTTCTCTTCATCCCGATTGTGGGCGAGGATCGCCTTTAGATCCTCGTCCTTACAGGCGTCGACACGCTGGTTGTACCAGTCGACGGCCTCCAGTTCCTCCATCAGCGAGACGATCGCCCGATGCATGTCGCGGGTCTCGTCGGACAATTCATCGATCGGCTCGTGATAGCCTTCACTAGACATGGAGAACACTCCTCTATTGGGAATGGATGCGCCAAGGAATCAGGCACATGTGAAAGTAGGAGCATTGTCTGGTCGAGTGGCGGAGAACTCAAGCCGCTTATCCTCATGCCTTGCGCGCCCAGCTTGATCGTGGTCATTGGCTAGCGTTGTCGGCGGCTCGGGCAGCAGCGCTTCCTGGCTGCATCCCCCAGCGTCACCTGGGGACGAGGGGAATCGCCTTAGTATCCTTGGTGATGCAACGTCTCGATGAGAATCTCGCGATTGCGATAGCGTACGTCCTGCCCCAAGGCGACGTAGATCACCTGCTCGGCGATGTTGGAGGCATGATTGCCAATGCGCACCAAACCGTGGGCGCAGGTGAGCAGGCACACGACCTGCCTTTGACTCAATCCCTTTTGGTCATCCTCGCCAAGCAAATGACGAACCTCCGTCGAGGCATCGGACAGACGCGGCTCGTCCTCGAAGATCGCCAACGAGAGGGCAACATCGAAATTGACGACGGCCCGGATGCTGCGCTCGAACATGGAGCAGGCCGCGTCCTCAAGCCGTCCGAGCGCGGCTCTCAGGTCATCGCGCAGATAATCCGAGTCGCCGCTCAGTTTCTTGAGCTCAAGCGCCTGCTCGGCGACGATCTTTGCCTTATCCCCGGCACGCTCCGCATCGCTGGCGATCTTGGAAAGCGCCAGCACGATACGCAGGTCGACCGCAGTCGGCTGGCGCCGCGCGATGACCCGGAAGACCTCCTCGTCGGCGTCCAGGGACAGATAGTCGATCTGCGGCTCGCGATCCAGAACCCGATAGGCCTGACTGTCATCGCGATCCACCAGCGCCATCACGGCGGATCGGGCCTGTCCGACCACATGCTCGCCCATCTCCAGGATGATGGCGCGCAGCTTGGCGAGTTCCTCGTCATAGCGACGGACAGTATGCCCGCCAGCAAGGTCGGAGGCGGCTCTGGGAGGATTTTCATCAGTCATTTCAACTCCGCGCCGCAAGACTCACCCGAAGCGCCCGGTGATGTAGTCCTCGGTCAACCGGTGCTTGGGGCTGGTGAAGATATCGTTGGTCTCTCCAATCTCGATCAGGTCGCCGAGATGGAAATAGGCAGTGCGCTGCGAAACACGCGCCGCCTGCTGCATCGAGTGGGTGACGATCGCGATGCTGTATTGGGAGCGCAGTTCGTCGATCAGTTCCTCGACGATCGCCGTGGCAATGGGATCGAGCGCCGAGCAAGGCTCATCCATCAGGATGACCTCTGGAGACACGGCGATGGTGCGCGCAATGCAGAGACGCTGCTGCTGACCGCCTGAGAGCCCGGTGCCGGCCTGATCGAGCCGGTCCTTGACCTCATCCCATAACCCTGCCTTGCGCAGACTGCTCTCGACCAGCGCATCGAGTTCGGCCCGGTTGTTGGTCAGACCGTGGATCTTCGGACCGTAGGCGACATTCTCGTAGATCGACTTGGGGAAGGGGTTGGGCTTCTGGAACACCATACCGACACGGGCCCGCAACGGCACCGGATCCAACGATTTGTCGTAGATGTCCTGCCCATCTAGCAGGATGGAGCCCGTAACCCGACAGCCATCAATGGTGTCGTTCATGCGGTTCAGACAGCGCAGAAAGGTGGACTTGCCGCAACCGGACGGCCCGATCATCGAGAGAACCTCATTCTTCCCGATATCCAGACTCACCCCGTTGATCGCCTTTTTCGGGCCATACCAGACTTCTACCTCGCGACAGGCCATACGTGCGTCGGCAACCGTAAAATCGCCAACCGTCGCCCTGGAATGCTGCTCGCCCGCCAATTCGGCGGAGCTCATGGCTCCAGTCGTCTTTTCCATTACCTCAACCACCGTGCTCATAAATCTAAAGCCTCAAAACTCTGTGTATCGGCGCCGGTCTTACCAGCGACGCTCGAACCGGCGACGCAGTAGAACTGCCGCCAGGTTCATCAGGAATAGGAAGGCCAGCAAAACCATGATGGCCGCCGACGTGCGCTCGACGAATCCGCGTTCAGGACTGTCGGCCCAGAGAAAGATCTGCACCGGAAGCACGGTGGCCGGATCCGTGAAGCCGCCCGGAACGTCGACGATGAAGGCGATCATGCCGATCATGAGCAGCGGGGCCGTTTCGCCCAGGGCGTGCGCCATACCCAGGATGGTTCCAGTCAGCATGCCGGGCATCGCCAGCGGCAGAACGTGATGGAACTGGGTCTGCAAGGGGGAAGCGCCCACACCCAGCGCCGCCTCGCGAATCGAGGGCGGAACGGATTTCAAGGCCGCGCGGCTTGAGATGATGATGATGGGCAGGGTCATCAGGGTCAGCACCAAAGCGGCAACCAACGGCGTCGAGCGCGGCACGCCGAAAAAGCCGATGAAGACGGCGAGACCGAGCAGACCGAAGACGATGGACGGAACTGCGGCGAGGTTATTGATGTTGACCTCGATGAGGTCGGTCCAGCGATTCTTCGGCGCGAACTCCTCCAGATAGAGTGCGGCGCCCACGCCGATCGGGAACGACAGGGTCAGCGCCAGAATCAGCGTGTAGAAGGATCCCATCAGCGCCCCGGCGATTCCCGCGAGCTCGGGTTCGCGTGAGGTGCCATGGGTGAAGAAGATGGTATTGAAGCGCTTGGCGACCCGACCTTCCTGCTCCAGACGGTCGATCCACCCGATGACCTGGTCATTGACGCGCCGGTCGGACTCGGGGGCATTGCGGTCGATGTAGCCCTTGACCAGCATGTCGATGTCGTCATCGACCAGGATCCAGTACTCATGGGTGGTCCCGACGAGAGCCGGATCCGCGACCACCTCTTCCCCGAGGAGCTGAGGTGCACCGACGCTGATGATGGAGTTGAGCTGACGACGCGTGCGGCGGTCCTTCACCTCGGGGAAGAACTGGCGCAGCGACTGGCGAATCGGCGTCATGTAATCCGCGCGAGCCAGAGTCATTGGATCGCGCGTGCCCTCGGGGTCGATCAAATCCTCGGACAGGGTGACCGGCAGCTGAATATAGGTCTGCTGGAAGGCGGTGTAGCCCTTGCTGATGATGTCGCCGAAGAGAAGCAGCACGAAGGTCAAGCCCAGACCGACCGCTGCGGCTCCGATCAAGCGGAAACGGCGCTCCTTGGCGTAGCGACGCTTCAGCGAGGCATTGACGATGTCGGCAGCACGCCTCGGCGTGACAGAATCCGAAGGAGTGGATGGATTAGTCATATTGCTCTCGATACTTGCGCACGATCGTCAGGGCGATGACGTTCAGGACCAGGGTTACCATGAACAGAGTCAAACCCAATGCGAAGGCCGCCAGGGTCTTGGCGCTGTCGAACTCCTGATCGCCGGTCAGCAGGGTGACGATCTGCACCGTGACAGTCGTGACGCTGTCGAGCGGATTGGCCGTGAGATTGGCGGACATTCCGGCGGCCATCACCACGATCATGGTCTCGCCGATGGCGCGCGAGACGGCGAGCAGGATCCCGCCGACAATTCCGGGCAAGGCCGCCGGCACGATGACGCGGCGAATGGTCTCGGACTGGGTCGCGCCCAGGGCGAAGGAGCCATCGCGCATCGACTGGGGAACCGCGTTGATAACGTCGTCGGACAGCGAGGAGACGAAGGGAATGATCATGACCCCCATCACCAGCCCCGCCGCCAGAGCGCTCTCGGAGGCGACGTGCAGACCGACGGATTCACCCAGCTCTCGCACGAATGGAGCCACGGTCAGCGCGGCGAAGAATCCGTAGACCACCGTAGGGATGCCGGCCAACACCTCGATCACCGGCTTGGCGAACGCGCGCACCTTGCGCGAGGCGTATTCGGACAGATAGATAGCCGCCATCAAACCGATGGGGACGGCGACCAGCATGGCAATCACCGACACCATCAGGGTCCCGGTGAAGAGCGGGATGGCTCCGAACTCGCCCGATGCGCCAACCTGATCGGCACGCAGCGCGATCTGCGGGCTCCAGTTGATGCCGAGGAAGAAATCCAATGGCGGGATGCTATGGAAGAAGCGTAGCGACTCGAACACCACCGACAACAGGATACCCAGGGTCGTCAGGATCGCAATCGAGGAAAAGAGAATCATGATGCCCTTGACGATGGTCTCCACGCGGTTGCGCGCGCGCATCTTGGGGGCGGTCTGTGAAAGCGCGAGGGCCAGACCAGCGATCGCGACCGCCAGCACCACCAGCCACTTGGCACCGCTTGCGATCCATTCGAGTCGAGCGAACTGATCCGCCGCCGCCTGAATCTCCGGGGTCACGGTCGAGGACACGATATTGCCGGTGGCCAGATTCTTGATGTCGTTGATCAGGAGACCAATCCGCCCCTCGGACAAGCCGTTCACGATATCGGGAGGCAGGGACGAAGACACCAGGGCCGTAATGATCTGATCCTGAAACCCCGACCAGAGCCCCAGCAGCAACAATGCAGGGATACCGGCCCAGAGCGCGGCGTAGAGACCGTAATAGACCGGCAGCGAATGCAGCGTCTTGATCTGAGCGATACCACCGGCGCCCGAAATGGCGCGCTTGCGGCCCAAGTTATAGGCTGCGGCCATGACCGCAAGCAACAAAAGAATGAGAGTCCAGGCGTTCATCAGTATCCAGGTGACGTAAAGACAAGAGCCGATGGCCCATGGAGCCATCGGCGACTGGCGAGGCGTCCCTGCCCCGCAGGAACGGGCGCCCGGATTACTCGGGCTTCGACATCGGAGTGAGCGCCTTGGCCGATTTGGCCACGCTGGCGCGCTCGGCGTCGGGCAGGGCGATCAAGCCCTTGTCGGCGAGATAACCCTCGGGACCCCAGGCCTTCTCGCTGGTGAACTCGGCGATGTATTCCTCGATACCGGGAATGGTGCCGACGTGCGCGTCCTTCACATAGAAATAGAGCGAGCGCGAGATCGGATAGGAACCATCCGAGATCGAGTCATAGGTCGGCTCGACACCCTCGATCTTGGAGCCCTGCACCTTGTCGCCATTCTGGTCGAGGAAGCTGAAACCGAAGATGCCGAGCGCCGAGTGATTGGCGATGAGCTTCTGGACGATCAGGTTGTCGTTCTCGCCAGCTTCAATATAGGCACCGTCCTCACGAAGACCGTGACAGACCGCCTTGTACTTGCTCTTGTCGGTCTTCTTCAGCGCCTTGATCTCGGGGAAGGTCTTGCAGCCACCTTCCATCGCCAACTCGGCGAAGGCGTCACGGGTACCGGATGTCGGAGGGGGACCGAGCACCTCAATCTTGTTGCTCGGGAAATCGGGGTTGACGTCATGCCAGGTCTGGTTCGGGTTGGCCATGAAGCCGCCCTTACCGTCCGGGATGTCCTTGGCCAGGGCCAGGAAGATCTCGCGAAGCGTCAGGTTGTAACGTCCAGCCGCCTTCGAGTTGGCGATGGAGATACCATCGAACCCGATCTTGACCTCGGTGATGTCCTTGACGCCGTTCTCCTGGCAGGTATCGAACTCGGAGCCCTTCATGCGACGCGAGGCGTTGGTGATGTCCGGATGGTCGACACCGACACCGGCGCAGAACAGCTTCAGACCGCCACCGGAACCGGTCGACTCGACCTTGGGCGTCGCGAAGCTCGTGGTCCGCCCGAAGGTCTCGGCCACAGCGGTCGAGAAGGGGAAGACCGTCGAGGAGCCGACGATGTAAATGCTGTCGCGGGCCATCGCCTGCGTGGAGAGGGAGGCCACGCCCAACGCAACGGCTGCGGCAATCATCGTCTTCTTCATAGCGAAAATCCTAATAGGTACAAAAAAGGTACCGATATTCTCTGCTTTGCCCGTGGATATTCTATGAAGGACTAATGACGATTCCGTGACAGCTCGTCGATCAAAGGTACATGCGACTCAACCGATTCGAGACGTCTCGACGAATAAGCATCGTTCATGCTCGCGCCTCGACGACTTATTCAGTGACAGACCGATCCTTGAGCTGACCAAGCGAGCGCACCAAACGCAGACTGGCATTAAAGAAGTCATCGCCGGGATCGTCTTCGCAGGTCGCGCGAATACGGCTCATGGCGGCATCGATCTGGGCTCCCCGCAGCACATCGCGCCCAGTGACCAGATTCAATCCACTGACCATCCCGGACAGCCACTCGCGATAACGGAAATACTCCTCGTCGATCAGTTCGGGCGGGATATCCGCGCGAGGCACCACGGCCAGGAACGCGGAGCAGGATTTGACGCCGTATCCCCAGAGCGCTGGAGCCGTCTCGGCGCGTTCCGCCCAGGCGACCGGTGCGACGCAGAGGACGGCCACCGCCAGACAGGCGAACCGAAGAACAGAAGTTGAAGAAGCATGGGACATGTCGGGAAACCTCAATCGAGATGCGAATAGGAAGGCGGTGAGGGTATCATCAGCGGATTTTTCGGCTGCCGGTCAATCCCGCTATGCGCGTCCTGATGATCTCGGATGTCTATTTTCCTCGCGTCACCGGCGTTTCGACGTCGATACAGACGTTTGCACGCGAGTTCGTCGCCAAGGGACACGAGGTCACCCTCATCGCGCCCGATTATGGCAGCAGCGCACACGAACCTTTCGAGATCATCCGCGTACCCTCGCGCTACCTGCCGATCGACCCGGAGGACCGCATCCTGCAGCCGTTCCGAATCCGGGGACTTACCGCCTCGCTCGCCAGCCGAGGGTTCGACCTGCTGCACATTCAAACCCCCTTCATCGCCCACTATTCGGGTCTGGCACTGGCAAAGCGATTGGGTATCCCCGTCGTCGAGAGCTATCACACCTTCTTCGAGCAGTACCTGCACCACTACGTCTCTTTCGTTCCGTCCCGCTGGCTGCGGGGCGCCGCGCGCTATTTCTCGACCGCCCAGTGCAATGCGGTGGACGCGCTGGCGATACCCTCGCAGGCGATGCTCGACGTGCTCGCGCGCTACGGCGTCAAGACCCGCGCCCAAGTCATCCCGACCGGGATCGAACTGGTTCAGTTCAGCCGGGGCGACGGCAGCCGCTTTCGCGAGCGCTACGGCATTCCGCCGGAGCGGCCCATGCTGGTCCATGTCAGTCGATTGGCATTCGAGAAGAACATCGAATTCGTCCTGCGTTCCTTCGCCCGTGTCGTGAAACAGGTCCCGAACGCGCTGCTGGCAATCGCCGGAGAAGGCCCCGCCCAACAGCCGCTCGAACGGCTAACCGTTCAGCTGGGGCTCAAAGACAACACGCTCTTCACCGGTTATCTGGACCGGGATGGCTCGCTGGAGGATTGCTATAGCGCCGGCTCGGCCTTCATCTTCGCCTCGCGCACCGAGACCCAGGGATTGGTCCTGCTCGAAGCGATGGCGCTTGGCGTGCCGGTCGTCTCGACGGCGGTCATGGGCACGAAGGAGGTATTGGGAGACGGTCGCGGTTCGCTCATCGCCGAGGAAAACGAGGAGGATTTCGCCAACAAGGCGATCCGTCTTCTCACCGACCGATCGCTCCGCGAGCGACTCTCGGTCGAGGCGGTGGAACACGCGCGCTCATGGTCGTCGCCGGTATTGGCCGACCGGATGCTCGAACTCTACGAAGAGGTTGTGGAGAAGGGACGCGGCAAGGGACACCCGGCGCTCGCAGCCAACCGCCCCCATTCGGAAGAGCAGGGCCAGCCATCGGCTCCTGAACTCACACAGACTCAAGCCGGCTGATTCGAACCAGCCCGCATGCTGGAAGCCGAAAAGGCCATTCAGGCCATCACATCGATCAGGGTGCCGAGCACCTCATCGGAGGCAGCCACGACCTTCGCCGACGCCTCGACCTGACGCACGCTCTGCGTCTGCTCCACGAGCGGCTCGGCGACGTCGCGACTGGCCGTCCCGTTCATCTGCTGGCTGCTCGCAATCTCGGCCGCGCCGCGACTCATGCCATTCATGCCGGCCGACATGCCGGCGAGCCCCGATTGTAAGGCGCTCGAAATCATCATGACCCTAACCTCGCTTGTAAATCTGGCTCTTAGGCCACTCTAGCGCAAAGACCAAGCGTAATCATCGTGAATGATCCGTCTTTTAGATGTGCGTCACGAATCCGGGTGGCCATGCCCGGCCGCACGATCCGCGAGGGTCCGCGCGGTCTCGTCGCCCAGATAGGCGTGAATCAAATAGCGTCCCAGATAGATGACTGGGGTCAGGGCAATGGCGACGATGAATTTGTAGAGATAGTTGACGGTTCCGACCGCCAGAAAGAGATCCATCGACCACTTCTGAGGCCCCAGCACGAAGGCGATATAGAGGACGACGAAGCTGTCGATACACTGCGAAATCAGGGTCGATCCGGTCGCACGCGCCCAGACGTAACGTTCGCCGGTCAGGCGTCGAATCCGGTGAAAGATGATGACGTCGAGCAACTGACCGACCAGAAAGGCGATCACCGAGCCCGCAATGATCCACATCCCCTGACCGAAGATGACGCTGTAGGCGGCCTGCATGTCCGGCACGCCCCGCGATGACTGGATCCCGACCCACCAGCTGGCCGGAACCAGACCGATCGCCAGATAGGCGAAGCCGAAGGCATAGATGATGAGCCCGACGGTCAGATAGGAGAGAAACCGGACGCCGCGCCGACCGTAATACTCGTTGATGATGTCCGTCATGATGAACACCACCGGCCACAGCAGCACGCCTGCGGTGAAGTTCAGCGAGCCGGACTGACCGAAGAGATTCCAGTCGAGCGGGGCGAGCCCCAGCGTATCCTCCAACGCGAAGATCTTGACGCCGAGAAACTCGGCGATCAACGCGTTGCAGACGAAGAAGCCGCCGAGAACGACGAAGAGCTTGGTCGGCCGATCGAACCTCATGGGTTTCCCTCGGTGTTCCCTGTCAGGTCCGAACGGACGCGCCCCACCTTCGCCAACCCGAACCCATGCGCAAACCGCGCCGCGACACTCAGGACTTGGGCAAGGTCACACCACGTTGGCCCTGGTACTTCCCGCCACGGTCTCTATAGGAAGTCTCGCATACCTCGTCCGATTCGAGGAACAAAATCTGGGCCACGCCCTCGTTGGCGTAGATCTTGGCCGGCAGCGGCGTGGTGTTGGAAAACTCCAGGGTCACGTGCCCTTCCCACTCGGGTTCCAGCGGGGTCACGTTGACGATGATGCCGCAGCGCGCATAGGTGCTCTTGCCCAGACAGATGGTCAGAACATTACGCGGGATGCGGAAATACTCGACCGTGCGGGCGAGCGCGAAGGAGTTGGGCGGAATGATGCAGACGTCGGACTTGAGGTCGACGAAGCTGTTGGAGTCGAAGTTCTTGGGATCGACGATCGCCGAGTTGATGTTGGTGAAAATCTTGAACTCGTCGGCGCAGCGCACGTCGTAGCCGTAGCTCGACGTACCGTATGAGATCACGCGCCCAGCATCGCCCTCGCGAACCTGGGTGGGCTCGAAGGGTTCGATCATCCCCTGTCCGGCCATGCGGCGGATCCAGCGGTCGGATTTGATGGCCATCGGGTAGCCTCGCACAAAAATAACGCGCGAGCATACAACGCGGCGGGGGTCGCCCGCAAAATCCGCGATCCGATCGACACTCGACCCACCGCCCGCAAGGCATCCCAGGCAACGGATTTGGGCCTGGGCGCAACGCCCCCCAGAACCCAGAACGGCGCCCGCAAGGCGCCGTCGGGTGGGATTCGAGGCGCGACCTACCTCAGGTGTTCTGAATGACGATGCGCGGGAACTTGGAGGCGTAGTCCTTGGCCTGGAGCGACAGCTTGGCCGCCGTCTTGCGGGCGATCTCGCGGTAGATGGCGGTGATGCGCGAATCCGGCTGGGCGACCACGGTCGGCTTGCCGCTGTCGGTCTCCTCGCGGATGTGGATATCCAGCGGTAGCGAACCCAGCAGATCGACACCGAACTGGTCCGACATCGAGACCCCGCCTCCCTGACCGAAGATATGCTCCTCGTGACCGCAGTTGGAACAGATGTGGGTGCTCATGTTCTCGACGATGCCGAGCACCGGTACCTCGACCTTCTGGAACATCTTGAGCCCCTTGCGGGCGTCGAGCAGGGCGATGTCCTGCGGCGTGGTGACGATGATGGCACCCGAAACCGGCACCTTCTGGGCCAGGGTCAACTGGGTGTCGCCAGTACCCGGCGGCAGGTCGATGACCAGATAGTCGAGGTCGGACCAGTTGGTATCGTTGAGCAACTGCTCCAGCGCCTGGGTGACCATGGGACCACGCCAGATCATGGGCGTCTCCTCCTCGATCAGGAAACCGATCGACATGGCCTGGAGGTCGTAGCTGTTCATGGGTTCCAGGGTGCGGCCATCATTGGACTCGGGCTTGCCGGTGATCCCCAGCATGCGCGGCTGCGAGGGTCCGTAGATGTCCGCGTCCAACAGCCCCACGCGCGCCCCCTCGGCCGCGAGCGCCAGGGCCAGATTGACGGCGGTGGTCGACTTGCCGACGCCACCCTTGCCGGAGGCCACGGCGATGATGTTCTTGACGTTGTCGATCGGCTTGAGCGACTTCTGCACCGAGTGGGCCTTGATGTCCCAGTCGACCTTCACCTCGGCCGTGGCGACGCCGGGCACGCCCATGACGCACGCCTTCACCGCGTCGGCGATAAGTTGCTGGACACCCTGGGCAGGAAAGCCCAACCGCACCTGAACCCGAACCGCATCGCCATTGATGTCGATCGACTCGACGGCATGCGCGGCGACCAGATCGCGCCCGAGATGGGGCTCCTTATAGCCCTTGATCGCCGCTTCAACGGCTTCTTTGGTGATGTCAGACATGTGGCAAAACTCCGTTGACGTGTTTTGGTGCTCCATCGGGTCGGAGACGCCGCCGACGCTGGACTGGCGTCGCGGATCCGGCCGATGGGAGAGATCGTCGGGTCGTGGCTAGCTTGGCATTAGCGAATGCTAATTCAACCCTGAAACGCGCACTCTATCACAGATAACCGACCTTTTAACAAGGGAATTAACCGCAAGCACGCCAAGCCGCAAATGGGGCAGTCGAAGAACGAAAACGGCAAGGATAAGCCAACTCAAAATCCCCAGACCAGCGGGGCGAGACCGATCGTGACGCTCGCCATGAGCAGATTGAGCGGAATGCCAACCTTGAAATAGTCCGAGAAACGATAGCCTCCGGGACCATAGACCATGAGGTTGGTCTGATAGCCGATCGGAGTCGAAAAGCTCGCCGAGGCGGCCATCATGATGGCTGCGGCGAAGGGCATGAAATGGACGTCGAGCGTCTGCGACGTCGAGAGCGCGATCGGGAACATGAGCACGGCGGCGGCATTGTTGGTGATGAGCTCGGTGAACAGCATGGTCACCAGATAGATCGCAGCCAGCGTCACCCAGGGATCGCCCTGAGCGAGCTGGACCAGATATTGGGCGATGAAACCGGCCGCCCCCGTGACTTCCAGCGCCCGTCCGAGCCCGAAGGAGGCGGCGATAGCGATCAGGACCTTCCAGTCGACCGCAGCCCGCGCGGCCTGGGAACCGATGCAGCGGGTCACCAGCATCAACCCGGCCGCCAGCAGCGCGGCCTGCAGCATGGGCAGCCAACCGAGCGCGACCAGCGTCACCATGCCTACCAGAATGGCCACCGCCGTCAGCGCCCGATTCTGGCGCGGCGGATGCGAATCCGGGATCTGGCTGACCAGGAAGAAGTCGCGCGAATTGTGCTGGCGCTCGACGAAACCTGGGTCGGCCTCCATGAGCAGGGTGTCGCCCGCCCGCAGTACGATGTCGCCAATCTTCCCCGGCAGCCGCTCACCGTTGCGCGCCACGGCAATCACGGCGGCATCGTAACGCCCGCGAAAGCGCCCCTCGCGGATGCTCTTGCCCACCAGCGGACAGGTATCCGAAACCACCGCCTCGGTCAGAAAGCGCTCGGGACGCGGAACATCGAGCTTGAACACCTGATCGCTGGCCGGCACCAGGCCGCGAAAACGCTGTAGATCCACGACCGAGTCCACCACCCCGACGAACACCAAGCGGTCGCGCGCCTGCAACCGCTGGTGGGGCGCGATTGCCGGCAGGATCTCGCCATCGCGCTCCAATTCGAGCAGATAGACGCCCGGCAAATGGCGCAGCCCGGCCTCCTCGATCGTGCGCCCGACCAGTGGGCTGGCCGGCTCGACCAGCATTTCGACCGTGTATTCGCGCGGATCGTCGAGATCGCTCATCACCGGACGGCGATCCGGCAAGAGCCAGCGCCCAGCAGTCAGCAGATACAGGATGCCGACCAGAGCGCAGGGCAGACCGACCCAGGCGATCTCGAACATGCCAAGGGTCGGAAGATCACCGTGCGCCCCCATCAGACCATTCACGACCAGATTGGTACTGGTGCCGATCAGGGTACAGGTCCCGCCCAGAATCGAGGCGTAACTCAAGGGGATGAGCAACTTCGAGAGCGGCAGACGGTTGCGGCGCGCCCAGTCGTTGACCGCCGGCAGAAACATGGCGACGACCGGCGTGTTGTTGAGGAAGGCACTCATCGCCATGACCGGCGTCATGAGGCGCATCTGGGCGCGCACCAAGGTGCGCGGTCGTCCCAGCACACCCTGCACCAACCAGCCGATGGCGCCCGTCTCGCGCAGACCGGCCGCGACCACATAGAGCACGGCGACCGTCACCATGCCCGCATTCGAGAACCCGTGCAGGGCCTCGGCCGGGGTCAGCACACCGGCGAGCAGCAGCAGACTCACACCACCGACCAGCACCAGATCGGCCGACCAACGGGTGAGCGCCAGCGATCCGATCACGCAGACGACCACCGTCACCGCGAGCCAGGCATCCCATGTCATCGCACGCGTCTCCGCACAGGCACTGTCAAACCATCCCGGCTCGGCATACTCAGCGCTCGGAAGCCGAATCGCCGATGAGTACCATCAACCGATCGATGCAATCCTCCATCCCCTGCTCCGCCGTACGCAGATGCACCTCGGGACACTCGGGCGGCTCGTAGGGGCTATCGATACCCGTGAAGTTCTTCAGCGCACCGGCGCGCGCCTTGGCATAGAGCCCCTTGACGTCGCGCCGCTCGCACTCCTCGATCGGGGTGTCGACATAGACCTCGACGAACTCGCCGGGCGCGAAAAGATCCCGAGCCATGCGCCGCTCGCCGACGAAGGGCGAGATGAAGCTGACCATCACGATCAATCCGGCATCGACCATCAGCTTAGCGACCTCGGCGACGCGCCGGATGTTCTCGACCCGATCGACCTCGGTGAAACCGAGATCGCGATTGAGCCCATGTCGCACGTTATCGCCATCGAGCACATAGGTATGACGCCCCTCGGCATGCAGGCGTTTCTCCAACAGATTGGCGATCGTCGATTTACCCGAGCCGGACAGCCCGGTGAACCAGAGACAGCGCGGCGTCTGGTGTTTGAGATGTGCCCGGCTGGCCTTGTCGACCTCCAACGCCTGCCAATGGATGTTGCTGGCACGACGCAAGGCGAAGTCGATCATGCCCGCGCCGACGGTCTCGAAGCTGAGCTTGTCGACGAGAATGAAGCTGCCCAGAGTGCGGTTGAGCCGATAGGGCTCGAACACCAGCGGGGCGCTGGTCGAGAGATTGACCGTGGCGATCTCGTTGAGGCCGAGCGTCTTGGCCGCCAGATGGACGCCGGTGTTAACGTCTTCGCGATACTTGATCTCGGTGACGGTCGCCGTGACCTCGCGACAGGCGAGCTTCATCAGGTATTGCCGACCCGGCGACATCAGATGCTCGGCCATCCACAACAGACGCGCCTCGAACTGATCGGCAACCTCGGCCGGGGCCTCGGCGGCCACCAGCACGTCGCCCCGGCTGGCATCGACCTCGTCGACGAGCGTCAGGGTGACGGCATCGCCCTGCCCCGCCTCATCGACACTGTCGAAGCCGAGCCAGATCTCCTTGACCCGCGTCACCGTCCCCGATGGCAGCACCCGAACCGCCGCACCGACACCGATGCGACCCTCGGCGATGCGTCCGCAGAAGCCGCGAAAATCGAGGTTGGGCCGATTCACCCACTGCACCGGAAGCCGGAAGGCAGAGCGCTCGCCCTCGCGACCGACATCGACGCGATCCAGATAGCCCATCAGGGTCGGCCCGGAGTACCAGGACATACGCGCGCTGGGATGCAGGACATTGTCACCATCCAGCCCCGAAACCGGAATCGACTGAAGGCTCGCGAAGCCAAGCCCGTCGGCAAAGGCGCGATAGTCGGCAACGATGGCCTCGAATCGCGCGCGGTCGCAGTCGATCAGGTCCATCTTGTTGACCGCCAGCACGACATGCCGGATGCCCATCATGGCGGCGATGCGGGTGTGGCGGCGTGTCTGGGTCAGCACGCCCTTGCGCGCGTCGATCAGGATCACAGCCAGATCGGCAGTCGAGGCACCGGTCGCCATGTTGCGCGTGTACTGCTCGTGACCGGGCGTGTCCGCCACGATATAGCGGCGGCGATCGGTGGCGAAGAAACGGTAGGCAACGTCGATGGTGATGCCCTGCTCACGCTCGGCCTGCAGCCCGTCGACCAGCAGCGCCAGATCGACCTGCTCGCCCTGGGTGCCGTATTGACGCGAGTCGGTCTCAAGCGACTGAAGCTGATCGTCGAAGATGCTCTTGCTCTCGAACAGCAAACGCCCGATCAGGGTGCTCTTGCCGTCGTCGACGCTGCCGCAGGTGATGAAGCGCAGCGTCTCCTTGCCGTGCTGACCGGCGATGAAGGTGGAGATGTCCGTGGCCTGTAGCGTCGTCATCAGAAATAGCCCTCCTGCTTCTTCTTCTCCATCGAGCCCGGCTCGTCACTATCGATGAGGCGTCCCTGACGCTCCGAGTCGCGCGCGTTCAGGGTCTCGGCGATCACCGCCTCCAAGGTGTCGGCATCGCTCTCGATGGCCGCCGTCAGCGGCCAGCAGCCGAGCGTGCGGAAACGCACACGGCGCATCTCCGCCCGCTCACCCTCGGCGAAAGGGAAGCGATCGTCGTCGACCATGATCCACTGCCCGCCACGACGCACGACCGGACGCTCGGCGGCCAGGTAGAGCGGCACGATCGGAATGTTCTCGGCGTGGATGTAATGCCAGATATCCAACTCGGTCCAGTTCGAGAGCGGGAACACCCGGATCGTCTCGCCCTCGCGGATACGCGTGTTGTAGAGGTTCCACAACTCGGGACGCTGCGCCTTGGGATCCCAGCGGTGTCCAGGCGCGCGGAAGGAGAAGATGCGCTCCTTGGCTCGGCTCTTCTCCTCGTCGCGCCGCGCCCCACCGAAGACCAGGTCGAACCCGTGGGTGTCGAGCGCCTGTTTGAGCGCCTGGGTTTTCATCAGGTCGGTGTGATAGTTGCTGCCGTGGGTGAAAGGCCCCACGCCCTCGGCCACACCCTGAGGATTGGTATAGCTGATCAGCTTCATGCCGCTCTCGGCCACCATGCGCTCACGATGGGAGTACATGGCGCGAAACTTCCAGCCGGTATCCACGTGCATCAGAGGAAAGGGCGGCGGCGCGGGATGGAACGCCTTGCGGGTCAGATGCAGCATCACCGACGAGTCCTTGCCGATGGAGTAGAGCATCACGGGATTGCGAGCCGTCGCGACGGCCTCGCGGATGATTTCGATGGATTCCGCTTCGAGCGCGAGCATGGGCGATACCTTGATCCTTAAATGGTCCATGGACGTCCTGCGAAGTATAAATAGGTCACGCAGACAAAGCTCGCGTTATGACCTAATAAGTCTTACTGATCAGGCTGAGCGGAGGGCAGGGGCTCATCCTCTCGCCGCTCGCCAACGTCGCCGCCGAATCCCCGCTCGTGAGATACTTCGCCAATTTGGTCGAGATCATCCGAGCACTTCCATGAGCCAGCCCCGCGACATCCTCATCACCAGCGCCCTGCCCTACGCCAACGGCCCGATCCATATCGGCCATCTGGTCGAGTACATCCAGACCGACATCTGGGCGCGCTTTCAGAAGATGCGCGGCCACAACTGCTGGTTCGTCTGCGCCGACGACGCCCACGGCACCCCCATCATGCTGCGCGCGCGCCAGGAGGGCATCACGCCCGAGGATCTGATCGCGCGCGTCTCCGAGGAGCATCAGGCCGACTTCGCCGCCTTCCGCATCGGTTTCGACAACTATCACTCGACCCATTCGACCGAGAACCAGCACTACTCGGCGCTCATCTACGAGCGTAACCGCGACGGCGGACACATCGCCAAGCGGACCATCACCCAGGCCTATGACCCGGTCGAGCAGATGTTCCTGCCGGACCGCTTCATCAAGGGCGAGTGCCCCAAGTGCGGTGCCGCCGATCAGTACGGCGACAACTGCGAGGTCTGTGGCGCCAGCTATTCGCCGGCCGAGCTGAAGAATGCCCGCTCGGCGATCTCGGGCGCAGTGCCCGAGCAGCGCGAGTCCGATCACTACTTCTTCAAGCTGGGCGACTTCGAGGAGATGCTCCGGAACTGGACACGCGGCGGCAGCCTGCAGAAAGAGGTCGCGAACAAGCTCGACGAGTGGTTCGCGGCCGGGCTCCAGGAATGGGACATCTCGCGCGACGCGCCCTATTTCGGCTTCGAGATCCCGGATCATCCGGGCAAGTTCTTCTACGTCTGGCTCGATGCCCCGATCGGCTACATGGCGAGCTTCCGGAACCTGTGCGACAAGACCGAGGGGCTGGACTTCGACCGCTTCTGGGGCAAGGATTCGACGGCCGAGCTGTACCACTTCATCGGCAAGGACATCATCTACTTCCACTCGCTCTTCTTCCCGGCCACGCTGCAGGGCGCGGGATTCCGCGTGCCGAGCGCCATTTTCGCCCACGGCTTCCTGACGGTCGACGGCCAGAAGATGTCCAAATCGCGCGGCACCTTCATCAAGGCGCGCACCTATCTGGATCATCTCAACCCGGAGTACCTGCGCTACTACTTCGCGGCCAAGCTGGGCTCGGGGGTCGACGACATCGACCTCAATCTGGAGGACTTCACGGCGCGGGTGAACGCCGATCTGGTCGGCAAGGTGGTCAACATCGCCAGCCGCTGCGCCGGGTTCATCGGCAAGCGCTTCGACGGACGTCTGTCCGCGACGCTGGCCGAGCCACAGCTGTTCGCCGACGTCGTCGCGGCAGGCGACTCGATCGCCGCCGCCTACGAAAAGCGAGAATTCAGCCGCGCCGTGCGCGAGATCATGGCCCTGGCCGACCGCGCCAATCAGTACATCGACGAGAAGGCCCCCTGGGTGGTCGCCAAGCAGGAGGGACGCGATGCCGAGCTGCAGGACATCTGCTCCATGGGCATCAATCTCTTCCGCGTCCTGATCGGCTATCTACGTCCCATCCTGCCCGCCACCGC
This sequence comes from Thiorhodococcus drewsii AZ1, assembly GCF_000224065.1. Lineage (GTDB taxonomy): Bacteria > Pseudomonadota > Gammaproteobacteria > Chromatiales > Chromatiaceae > Imhoffiella > Imhoffiella drewsii. The sequence goes on along the minus strand of NZ_AFWT01000019.1, from coordinate 62,205 downwards.
CGCCGAGTCGGAAGCCTTCCTGCGCATCGAGCCGCTCACCTGGGACGCACTCGCCGAGCCGCTCCTCGGGCACGAGATCGACCGATTCAAGCCGCTGATGACCCGGGTCGACCCCAAGCAGATCGAGGCCATGCTGGAGGCATCCAAAGAGGATCTGAGCGCGGCCAACAGCACGCCAGCCGCCACTGCGGAGCCCAACCCGCACCTGACCCGCGACCCCATCGCCGAGACGGTCGACTACGACACCTTCGCCAAGACCGACCTGCGCGTGGCGCTCATCCGCGAGGCAAAACAGGTCGAGGGCGCCGACAAGCTGCTCCAGCTCACCCTGGATCTGGGCGGCGAGACCCGCAACGTCTTCGCCGGCATCCGCTCGGCCTATGACCCCAAGGATCTGGAAGGACGCCTGACGGTCATGGTTGCCAACCTGGCTCCGCGCAAGATGCGCTTCGGGGTCTCGGAAGGAATGGTGTTGGCCGCCGGGCCGGGCGGCAAGGATCTCTTCATCCTGAGCCCCGACTCAGGTGCCGAGCCGGGGATGAAGGTCAAGTAGGTCAACGTCCGAAAACAGCGCCCTGGGGCTCACTGGCAGCCCCTTCAAACCGAACCTCGATCGATACCCGGTCGCCCGGTCCGACCGGGTCGACCACGGGGTTCGATTCGACAGCGACGCCGACCGATTCCGGTCGGCGTGCCCCCCAATCTCGAGCACCCAGCCATACTGACTGTTCTCATGTTACGCAGAAGGCCGAGGACCGGCTATTTCGTAGCGCGTCTCAAGGAGAATCGGCTGGTGGCGTTGAGCCAGACAGATAAAGAGCACGACTTCAGCATGCCTTCGGCGAGCTCAGGCGATTGACGGAGGCTGCATCACATCAGTGATTCAAGATCCATCTTTCGTCTCCAATCGATAGGTGGCGTGGCAGGCAATGCAGACCTGCTGCACACGGCTCAGCTGTCCGAGCGTATGCATTGGGTCGGAGACCGCAACGGCATCGCTGGCGATCTCGGCGATCCCCTGACGCATCTGCAGCATCATGAGGCGAAATGGCTGGGGCAGATTGCTTCGCATGCGCTGGAAACGGGCCGGATTCTGCCCCGGCAACAGCGGCCCGGACGACTGCTCTGCGGACGCTGGCGCGCCATCCCCGGCCAGCATTTTGGCCCGTACCAACGGCGGTCGAACGGCCTCGGCCAATCCCTGGACCTTTGCCATGTCGTGCTCGGCGAGCGCACCTAGGGTCGAGCTGGAATAGACGAGGTAGTCGCGCATCTGCTCCAGCAGATGGTCGCGATCCTCGGCCGGCAGCACGATAGGCGCACGACCGTCGGATGCGGCCCGAGCCGGCATCATCGGAGCCAAAGCCAACATAAGCGCCACCATGGCCGGCACCGTGGCGCCAACGGCCGCGAGCCGCAGACTGCGGGGATGTTCTGTCATGAATGAAAACTCGCGGAGGATTTGGAAGCGAATCATGATACGGGGTCGAATCCCTCAGAAACGGTAGCGCGCACCTAGATAGGCATAGGGGCCGGGATCAGACCCCAGCGCGGTATCGATCTTCTCGTCGAGCAGATTGTCGATACCGCCGTACAGTTCCACCCCATGCAGCGTCGGCGGATTATAGCTCGCCTTGAGATGGACCAAGGTGTAGCCGGCGACCGTTTCGATGCCGTCGGTTCCCGAATAACGCTGCTCGCCGGTATAGGTCAGGATCGCCTGCAGCAGCCAATCGGCTCCAGGGGAATAATCCATCGTTACGTTGGCCAGGGTTTCCGGGGTATCGAGCAACGGATCGCCGGTACTGCGGTTCTCGGTATCCAGATGGGTGAAAGCAAGACGCGCCCTCAGATCATCGGTCAAACCGATCGAGCCCTCGGCCTCGACACCCCGGATGCGCGCCTCGCTGATGTTGCGGAAGGTGTTGTAGATCATGAGACCCGTACGCTCGCGCACCCTCTCGATACGGTCCTCGACCTTGGTCTGGAAGAGCGTGACGCCATAGTCCCAGCGCGTGGTTCCGCCGGCCATCCCGACCTCGAATGTGTCGCTGGACTCGGGGTCCAAGGTATGGGCGCTGGTCTTGCCCTGATCAGGGGCGATCACCTCGGCCCCGAGCATCGGCACGCCCTGCGGGTTCACCTGATTGACATAGAGGCTGCGGTCATCCGGGGACTTGTAGCCCTGGGAAAAATTCGCGCGAATCCGGGCCAAGGGCGAGAGCGCCCAAACCCCGCCGGCCTGAAAGGACAGGTGCGAGCCACCCACCGAGTCGTCATCGTAACGCGTCCCATAGACAACGTTTAGACTCGGCAAGAGTTGCCATTCATCCTGCAGGAAGACGGAATCGAAGGTGCGCGTATCGAGGTCCATCGCGGTCGAGTCGACCTCCTTGTCCCGGTGCTCAAGACCACCGACCAAGGTGTGAGCGGCATTCGGACGCCAGACGGCGGTCAGCTCGTTGGTCCATTGGGTCATGGTCGAGCGGTTCACCGAACTCGCCGATGCATCCCGCGTGGAATAGCCGAGATCAGCATAGTGGACGGCGTAGACCACGCGATCCTTCTCGTAACGGCCATAATGCAGTCGATAGCTCAGATCCAACCCTTCCATGACCGACCAATCCAGCGTGACGGCCGTATCCATCCGATCGTTGTCGTCGAACTGAGTGGCCGGAATGCTGGCCGCCTGGATGCGCTTGCCCGCAGCGCGGTAGTTGGTCGCGTAACGGCTACTGACATAGGTGCCCTCGCGCTCTTCGTGCATGGCATTGAGGTCGAGGGTCAGTTTGAGATCGGGGTTGAAGCGCCATTCCAGGGTACCGCCAACGGTGTCGACGTCCGCCTGGTCACGGTAATCGACGTCGACCTCGTAGCTGTCTGGGAGTCCCTTACGGATCATCCCGTTCGGATGCGAGGACGGCGAAATCAGGGACCCGGATCGCGGCACCTTGACCCACGCTCTTTCGCGCTCGGAATAGGGCTGGCGATTCAGATGGCTGGCATAGAGACTGAATCCGAACTGCTCGCCCCCTCCGCGCAGATCGGCCGAAAAATTGGCGCGCTCGCCATCGCCACGATCATTGGCGCCATACTGGATGTCGACGCTGCCCTCCAGCCCTGTCGTCGGCCGCTTGGTGATGATGTTGACCACACCGCCTAGCGCATCGGCACCATAGAGCATGCTGGCCGGACCGCGCACGATCTCGATGCGCTGGATCATGGAGGCAGAGATCCGCTCCAGCTCGAAGGTATTGCTGAACTCGCCCTGGATGCGACGACCGTCAAGCAGATAAAGGGTGTCCGAGCCACCGAGACCGCGGATCTGGAGATTGCCCCCCGAGGGGCTGACATAGAGTCCGGGGGCCAAATCCAGCACGCCGCGGAGCGTAGTGGCCCCCGATGACAGGATATCCGCCTCATCGATGACCTGAGTCGGCGCGGGCGTAGTGGCGAGAGCGTGCTCGGTCCGGGTCGCGGTCGTCACATAGACGGTCGGCAGAGCCACTGATTCGACCTCGGCATCGGCGAGGGCTGGCCAGACACACCCCATGGCGAGCAACGCAAGGGCGCCGCTCGGCCGATCACCGATGGAGATAGACGAGGAAGACTTCATTGAGGATTCTCCGGATGCCAGATTAGGTCACGGCCGCCGAGACATGCGCGAGCGGAACGCTGATCGGACCGTTCCGGACCAGCCCAATCCCCCGTCGAACGGGGCTGGAGCAAACCCCCAGGGGTGATATCCGAAACGGACAGCGCGCATTAAATCACAACCATTATCATTTGCGATTGATGATTTTCAATGCAACAAGCATCCAAACCGGACATATAGACGCACAGAATCGCAAGCCTCGTCCCAGACTCTGGGCACCGATGTACCAGCCCTCCATGACGCTCTAGGGCGCTCGAACATTGGGGTTCGAGAGACAATGCCTGCTTTCTGAGTTAAACACGCAGGATCACGGATAACCCTACGGAATCTCGGTTGTAGCCATGGTGCACTGGGCGTATCCTTCGCGGTCCTGAGCAATCCGGCCAGCCCCGAGCGAAATCGCCGGAGCGATATCGTCAACCACTCAACGCCCTCCGCACTCACGCCTGTGTCCGCATGACTGAATACGCACTCATCCTGATCGGCACCGTGCTGGTCAACAATTTCGTGCTGGTCAAGTTTCTCGGACTCTGCCCTTTCATGGGCGTCTCCAAGAAACTGGAAACGGCGACCGGAATGGGCCTGGCGACGACCTTTGTGATGACGCTCTCATCCGTCATCACCTGGGTGGTCAACCAGTATTTGCTCGAACCCCTGGGTATCGGCTATCTGCGCACCATCGCCTTCATTCTGGTGATCGCCTCGGTGGTCCAGTTCACCGAAACCGTCATGCACAAGACCAGTCCGGTGCTCTATCAGCTGCTTGGAATCTTCCTGCCCCTGATTACGACCAATTGCGCCGTGCTCGGGGTCGCCCTGCTCAATCAGCAGTCGCAGCACACCCTGGTCGAATCGGCGCTCTATGGTTTCGGCGCCGCGATCGGCTTCTCGCTCGTGCTGACGCTGTTCGCCGCGATCCGCGAGCGGGTGGCCGTCGCCGATGTGCCAGAGCCCTTTCAGGGAAGCGCGATCGCCCTGATCACCGCCGGACTCATGTCGCTCGCCTTCATGGGCTTCGCCGGTCTGGTCGCGAACTGAGGCCACGTTTCATGCTGACCGCTATCCTGGCTATCGCCGCACTTGCCGTCCTTTTCGGTCTAATGCTCGGCTATTCGGCGATCCGCTTTCACGTCGAGGGCGATCCCATCGCCGACCAGATCGACAGCCTGCTGCCGCAGACCCAATGCGGACAATGCGGACACCCAGGCTGCCGCCCCTACGCCGAGGCGGTCGCGCGCGGCGATGACGACATCAACAAATGCGCCCCAGGCGGCGAGGCGACCATCCTGGCGATGGCGGATCTGCTTGGACGCGAGCCAGTGGCGCTGGACGCCGAGGAAAAGCTGCCTGCGGTCGCCTTCATCGACCCCGAGCGCTGCATCGGCTGCACACTCTGTCTGCAAAATTGTCCGGTGGACGCCATCGTCGGCGCGGCCAAGCAGCTGCACGGCATCCTCTCGAAGGAATGCACCGGCTGCGAACTCTGTCTGCCGCCCTGCCCGGTGAACTGCATCAGCATGGTCCCGGTCACCGAGGAGATCTCCGGCTGGCGCTGGCCCTTCCCGAGCACCCCGCTCAAAGAAACCGCCAAGTCCCAGCCCGAACGCGCCGCCGCCTGACGCGAGGAAACCCGATTGGCCGTTGCACATTCACTGATCGCGAACCGCCGTCTCTGGACCTTCCACGGCGGTATTCACATCCCGGACGAGAAATCCCTGTCGAATGGCGCGCCCATCGCGCCCATCGCGCTTCCGTCTCGTCTCGTCGTTCCGCTTCAACAGCACATCGGCGCCCCGGCCCGCGTGATCGTCGCAGTCGGCGAACGGGTTCTGAAGGGCCAGATGATCGCCGAACCCACCGGACTGGTGAGCGCGCCCGTGCATGCGCCGAGTTCTGGAACACTGGTCGCGATCGAGTCGCATCCGATCCCGCACCCCTCGGGGCTGATGGCTCCCTGCGCCATCATCGAAACCGACGGCGAGGACGCCTGGGCCGAGCTGCCTCCTCCGATGACCGACTATCCGCAACTCGATCCGGAGCTCATCCGCGAACGCATCCGCTGGGCCGGCGTGGTCGGGATGGGCGGCGCCTCCTTCCCGACCAGCGTCAAGCTGAGTCCGGGCACAGACCGCCACATCCATACCCTGATCATCAATGGGGCCGAATGCGAGCCCTATATCAGCTGCGACGACCGCCTCATGCGCGAACGCTCGGGGCACATCTTCGAGGGTGTACGCATCATGCACCACCTGCTCGGGGTCAAGCAGGTGCTGATCGGGATTGAGGACAATAAGCCCGAGGCGATCGAGGAGATGCGGCTCGCACTGGCCGAGACCGACATGCACACCTACACGGAGATCGTGCCCATCCCGACGCTCTATCCCAGCGGCGGCGAGAAGCAGCTGATCCGCATCCTGACCGGCAAGGAGGTTCCGACAAAGGGCATTCCGGCCCAGGTTGGCATCGTCTGCCAAAACGTGGGCACGGCCGCAGCCGTTGCGGATGCCGTGCTGGAAGGTCGTCCGCTCGTCTCGCGCGTGGTCACGGTAACCGGCCGGGCCATCGCCAATCCACGCAACTTGGAGGTTCCGATCGGGACCCCGGCCTCCGACCTGATCGCGCACTGTGGCGGCTATCGCGAAACACCCCGCAAACTGGTGTGCGGCGGCCCCATGATGGGCTTCGCGCTGCGTGACGCCGACACCCCGATCACCAAGGCGACCAACTGCGTCCTGGCACTCACCCCGGAGGAAAGTCCGGCCCCGGGTCCCGCGCTTGCCTGCATCCGCTGCGGACGCTGCGCCCAGGCCTGCCCGGCCAATCTGCTGCCACAGCAGATGTACTGGCATGCCCGCGCCAAGGACCTGGATCGGGTGCAAGACTACAACCTGTTCGACTGCATCGAGTGCGGCTGCTGCGCCCAGGTGTGCCCGAGCCACATCCCCTTGGTCCAGTACTATCGCTACGCCAAGACCGAGATCTGGTCCCGCGAGCAGGAAAAACGCAAGTCCGAGCAAGCGCGCGCCAGACACGCGGCCAAGCAGGCCCGATTGGAACGCCAGGAGCAGGAGCGTCAGGCCAAGCTGCGCAAGCAAAAGGAGGCGCTCGCCGCCAAGGCCAAGGCCCAGGCCAAGCCAGAGACGGCCGCGAAGCAGCAGGCCAGCGCCGCCTCGCCAACCGAGACCGCAAACGATTCCTGAGACCCGGGCGGCCGGATACGCGGAACGCCCCCAGGATCCCACTGACTTTCCGGTGACACAGACCCTATTCGCCGACGATGCCCTCCGTTGAATCCATGAAGACATTCATCGCCTCCTCTCCCCACGTCGCACGGGTCAACCGGGTCGACAGCATCATGCTGCAGGTCCTGCTGGCCCTCGTGCCGGGCATCCTCGCCATGATCTGGTTCTTCGGCTGGGGGCTGCTGATCAACATCCTGCTCGCCGTGACCTTCGCCGTCGCCGCCGAATGCACCGTCATCCTGGCACGGGGACGCTCGCCGCTCCCGGCCATCGCCGATCTGAGCGCCGTCGTCACCGCCGTGCTCTTCGCCATCTCGGTGCCGCCCATCCTGCCCTGGTGGATGACGCTCTTGGGTATGCTGTTCGCCATCGTGCTGGTCAAGCAACTCTACGGCGGCATGGGCTACAACCCCTTCAATCCAGCCATGGCCGCCTACGTCTTCCTGCTGGTGTCCTATCCGGTCGCCATGACCAATTGGCTCACCCCGACCATGCTGACCGAGCACCATCTATCCTTTACGGAGTCGCTGCGAATCATCCTCGACGGATCCCTCCCCCAGGGTCTGAGCTGGGATGCCGTGACCTCGGCCACCCCGCTCGACGAGATGCGCGGCAAACTGGATCGCAACCTGACCATGGGTGAGATCCGTCAGAGCCCGCTATGGGGCGCCTTCGGTGGACGCGGCTGGGAATGGGTCGCGGCCTGGTTCCTGCTCGGCGGGATCTATCTGCTGTGGAAGCGGATCATCACCTGGCACATCCCTGTGTCCCTGCTGTCGAGCCTGCTGGTCTGCGCCACCCTCTTCTGGGCCATCGAACCACAGACCCATCCCTTCCCGGCTTTCCATCTATTCAGCGGGGCGGCCATCCTCGGCGCCTTCTTCATCGCGACGGATCCGGTCACCGCCTGCACCACCACACGGGGACAGATCATCTTCGGAGCCAGCATCGGCGCGCTCGTCTACGTGATCCGCACCTGGGGCGGCTATCCGGACGCGATCGCCTTCTCGGTCTTGCTGCTCAATATCGCCGCCCCGATGATCGACCACTACACCCAACCACGCGTCTTTGGGCATGGGGGAAAACGCGGATGAAGACCAAGACCATTTTGCTTGCCGGATCCGTACTCGGCGCCTTCGCGGTCGGTGGCGTCACAGTGGTCGCCGTGACGCACGAGGCGGTGACCGACCGCATCGCCGACAACCAGTATCAGGCGATGCAGCGCAAGCTCACCGCCATCCTGCCAGCAGGGGCCTCCGACAACGACCCGCTACGCGATCACATCGAGGTCGAGGCCAAAGATCTGCTCGGCAGCGATGCCACCCAAGTCTATCGGGTCCGCCACGGACAAGACCCTGTCGCCGTGGTCCTGGAACCCGTGGTGCCCGACGGCTATGCAGGTCCGATCAGACTCCTGGTCTCCGTGATGCACGACGGCACGCTCGGCGGCGTGCGGGTTCTCTCGCACCACGAGACACCTGGTTTAGGGGATAAAATCGAGGAGCTCAAGTCCGACTGGGTCTACGGCTTCAAGGGCAAATCGCTGAACGATCCGCCGCTGGAACAATGGGGCGTCAAACGCGACGGCGGCGCCTTCGACCAATTCACCGGTGCCACCATCACCCCGAGATCGGTGGTGAACGCGGTCAAGAATACGCTCATCTACGTCCAAGAACAGGGCGAGCGGCTGTTCGAGCAAGCCGCCGAAACGCCGCAACAGATCGCTGGAGGCCAAGACTGATGAAGGCTTCGCAAGGTTACGCCGGGCTCGTCGAAGAAGGGGTCTGGAGCAACAACCAGATGCTGGTCGGTTTGCTCGGGCTATGCCCGCTGCTGGCGACCACGACCTCGGCCACCAACGGACTCGGCATGGGACTGGCGACGACCGTGGTCGTGGTCTGCTCGAACGCCACCGTTTCACTGGTGCGCAACCTGGTCCGGCCCGAGATCCGCATTCCGGTCTTCGTACTGGTGATCGCCTCCTTCGTCACCCTGGTCGAGCTCATCATGCAGGCCTTCTTCTACGAGATGTACCTGGTGCTCGGGCTCTTCATCTCGCTGATCGTGGTCAACTGCATGATCATCGGTCGCGCTGAGGCCTTCGCCTCCAAAAACAGCGTCGACCGCGCGTTGGTGGATGGACTGGCGGTCGGACTCGGTGCCACGCTGGTCCTGACCTCGCTCGGCGCACTACGCGAGCTGGTCGGACAAGGTACCATTTTCAACCAGGCGGACCTCTTGCTTGGTGAAGCCGGCAAGCATCTGACCCTCTACCTGAGCGACGACTATCAGGGCGCGCTGATCGCCATCCTCCCGCCGGGCGCCTTTATCGGACTGGGAATGATGATCGCGCTGAAGAACGTCATCGATAAACTGGCCAAGCGCCTTTCCGGTCTGCGCCGCGCCCGACCGGTCCCCTCGACGACGCAGCCAACTCAGCCCGCCACCGGCTGAGCGACCAGCGCCAGACGCTCAATTGTCTGGCGTAGCGCCTCCGGACTGACGGGCTTCACCAGGAAGCCCGCCATTCCAGCCGCCAGACAGTCTTGCCTGACCTCTTCCGAGGCGCTCGCCGTCAGGGCGACGATCGGCAGAGGATGGTCGGCGCGCTCGGCCCGATAGCGTCGGACAAAGTCGATTCCACCCAGCTTAGGCATGTTCAGATCCACGATCGCGATGTCGTAGACGCCCTTCAGTGCTTCCTTCAGCGCGGTCTCGCCATCGCTGAAACGCGCGTATGGAAACCCCATCCGGGAGAGAAAGGCGGTCAACACCTTGGCCGCGAGCGGGTTGTCTTCGGCGACCAGGACCCGGATGCCGCCCGCCGACTCGGTCTCGACCAAGGCCGATTGCATGTCCCGATCCCGAGCCATGACGCTCTCCGGCAGACGCCCCATCAATGCACTGGCGCGCCGCAGCAGATCCTCGGCCAGAAACGGCTTGTTCAAGTAGCTCAGCGTATCCGCGCGAGGAATGGGACGACGACCGGCATAGGTGAGCAAGAGACAGGGCGGCTCGGCAGCCAACGCCCGACGGACCTCGGACAACTCCGACGCGAGATCGCACCCGGTCGGCGGATCGCCGATCACGAGCAGATCGCAACCCCCTGCCCCGCGCGCAATTTTCTGGGACTCGGCCGCACTCGATAACACACAGCCGGCCGACTCCAAGGCGTCCTGGACACAAGCACGCTGCAGGTCATTGCGTTCGATCACCAGCACGCGCAATCCGGCAAGACCCCAATCCACATCCGGCGCCAGCGGCAGGTCATCGACTTCGACCAGCGGCAGCCGGACCGAGAACCGACTTCCCCGACCCTCCTCGCTTGCGACCTCAATCGAACCGCCCATCAGACCGGACAGATCGCGCGCGATCGTGGTACCGAGACCCGTGCCGCCGAAACGGCGCGTGGTCGAATCATCGACCTGCGTAAAACGCTCGAAGAGTGTGTCGAGCTTGTCGGCCGAGATACCGATCCCGCTGTCAACGATCTCGAACAGCAGCCGCGCCCCCATCCGATCCGCCTCGGGCGACTCTAGACTCAGGCGCAGCAGCACCTGGCCTTGCGGCGTGAACTTGATCGCATTCCCCACGAGATTGAAGAGGATCTGACGCACCCGCAAGGGATCGCCCATGACGGATCGCGGCACCTCGCTCTCCACGCGGCACACGAGTTCGAGCCCAGCCTCCAGTGCCTTGCTGGAAACGACGCCGCACACCTGACGGACCAGGTCGCGCGGATCGAATGGAATGCGTTCGAGCACCAGCTTGCCCGCCTCGATCTTGGACAGGTCCAGGATGTCGCCAACCAGCATGGCGAGCGCATTCGCAGCCGTGTCGATATCACGGAGATGCTCGCGCTGCTCCGCGTCGAGGCGCGTCGTCTTCAGCAGTTCCACCATGCCGACAAGCCCGGTGAGCGGGGTGCGCAGCTCATGGGTCATGACAGCCAGAAAATCGCTCTTCGCCTTGTTGGCCCGCTGGGCCTGATCACGGGCCTCCTGGATCTGACGCAGCAGCGAAGACTGATAGAGCGGTAGCAAGATCAACAGGACCAGGAAAAAGGCCGCTTCATAGGTATGACGCTCCCATTCGTCGAGTTGAATCAACACGAAATTGTAGGCGACGACCGCGACCAGGGTTGCCAAGATCAGGTGCCTCCGACCGAAACGGGTGCCGGCCGAGATGAAGATGAGGATATAGAGGAGATAGAAGGGACTGATGGCATCCTGGGTAATCAAGATCGCCAGACTGACGACGATGACGTCGAGCGATAGCGCCAGATAACGCCGCACTCGCCATCCAGGGTGCCGGATGACGCTAACCAACAGGGCCAGACTGGTCAACAGATAGATGCCGAAGACCGTGAGATAGAGCGAGACATCGATCCGGTAGTAGTGGGTCCAGGCCGCAAGGCCGATATAGGCCGCGCCGAGAACGCAGGTGACCAAGCGTACCAGCGCGGATTGCAGATCGGGATTTGCAACGACATCGGCCCTGAGTCCGGAGCCGATTCGAACCCGCTCGCTCGCGACATCGAAAGCCATTTCACGCCCCTCAAGCGACCGACCTGAACGGCGCGGAGGACAGGTTTAGGCCCGCGACGTTCATGATATATTAGGCCATCATTGGGATCTAATGATACACACAAAGAATACGAATAATAGCAAGAGAACGGGGAGACAACATGTCGAAAAAACATCCTATCGTCGCTGTCACCGGATCGTCCGGGGCGGGAACCACCACAGTCAAGCGTGCATTCGAGCATATTTTCTATCGCGACGGCATCAGTGCAGCTGTCATCGAGGGCGACAGCTTCCATCGCTACGACCGCGTGACGATGAAGGCCGAGATGGCGAAGTACACGGAACAAGGTAGCAGCCTCAGCCACTTCGGCCCCGCAGCCAACCGCTTCGACCTACTCGAAGAGCTGTTCCGCGACTACGGTGAAAGCGGCACCGGCAAGCAGCGTTACTACATCCACAGCGACGACGAGGCGCAAGAGCACAACGCCCGCCTCGACACCGATCTCAAGCCGGGCCAGTTCACCCCCTGGGAGGAACTTCCCGGCAACACGGATCTGCTCTTCTACGAGGGGCTGCACGGCCTCATCGTCACCGAGGAGGACAATATCGCGCAGCATGTGGATCTCGGCGTCGGTGTGGTTCCGATCGTCAACCTGGAATGGATCCAGAAAATCCACCGGGATAATCTGGAGCGCGGCTATTCGGCGGAGGCCATCGTCGATACGATCATGCGCCGTATGCCCGACTACATCCGCTATATCACACCGCAGTTCTCGCTGACCGACATCAACTTCCAGCGCGTTCCGACCGTCGATACCTCAAACCCCTTCATCGCCCGCGACATTCCGACGCCGGACGAGAGCTTCGTCATCATCCGCTTCAAGGATCCGGAAAAGCTACAGGTGGACTTCCCTTACCTGCTGTCGATGATCCACGACTCCTTCATGTCGCGGCGCAACAGCATGGTGGTGCCTGGCGGTAAGATGGGAATGGCGATGGAGATCATTCTCCAGCCGATCATCGAGCGCATGATGGAGGCACGCAAGGTCTAACCCGGCCCCCACGAACGCCCGAGGGCCGAACCGGCCCTCGGCACGGATACCCTGCTACGCGGATCCGAGCGAAAGCAGTCCGGCATCGCCGGATAGGCGTCGCTCAAGCGCATCAACCGACATCGGGCGCCCCAGGAGATACCCCTGGGCACGGTCACATCCAGCCTCGCGCAGCCAATCGAGCTGCTCGACTTGCTCGACACCCTCCGCAACCACCTCCAGATCCAGATGCCCCGCGAGCGCGATGATGGTCTCGCAGATCGCGGCATCCCCCCTGTCTTCGAGCAGGTCGCGCACGAAGGAACGATCGATTTTCAGCTGCCCGACAGGAAAACGCTTGAGATAGACCAACGACGAGTAGCCCGTACCGAAGTCGTCGATCGAGAGTCGAATGCCCATCGCCTTCAAGTCCGCGAGCGCCTGTAGCGTGAGATCCCGGTTATCCATCAACAGGCCCTCGGTCACCTCGAGTTCGAGCACCTCGGGATCCAGACCCGAGTCATCCAGGGCGGAGCGAACCACCTCGATCAGTTCTGCCTGCTGGAACTGGACCGGGGAGAGATTGACCGCCAGGCGCAGCTCGGGCCATTGACCGGCACGCCATGCGGCGAGCTGGCGGCAGGCGGTGCGAAGAACCCATTCGCCAATCGGCACGATCAGCCGCGACTCCTCTGCCAGCGGGATGAAATCCCCAGGCAGCACCAGACCGCGCTCGGGGTGATGCCAGCGCAACAGGGCCTCGACAGCCGCGAGCCCTCCACGGCGCAGATCCATCTGAGGCTGGTAGAAGACCTCCAGCTCATCGCGCTCGACCGCATGCCTCAGATCCCGTTCCAGTTGCAGCAGGGTGGTGACATGGACGCGCATCTCATTGCGGAAGAACTCGAAATCGTTCCTCCCCCGCCGTTTCACCTGATACATGGCCAGATCGGCATGCTTGAGCAACGTGTCACTGTCCGTGCCGTCATCCGGCCCGATGGCGACGCCGATCGAGGGCGTGACCGAAAGCTCGTGCCCCTCGAACAGACAGGGCTCGCTCAAGGCGCTCAGGAGCATGTTGCAGACGCGCACCACCTCGGTCGGCCCCTCGATGTACGAGAGCAACACGATGAACTCATCACCGCCCTGCCGCGCGACCGTATCCGAGGTGCGCAACCGGCCACGCAACCGCTCCCCGATGGCACAGAGCAAACGGTCGCCGACGCGATGCCCGAGCGAGTCGTTGATCGTCTTGAAGCGATCCAGATCGATGAAGAGCACGGCGAAACGCCGACCGTCGCGCCGCGCCGTCGCCAGCAGCTGTGTCAGACGGTCGATCAGCAGAAAACGGTTGGGCAATCCGGTCAGGAAATCGTGGTGCGCCATATGCTGGATACGGGCCTCATTTTCCTTGCGTTCGCTGATGTCGGAGAACATGGCGACAAAATTCTGCACCCGCCCCCGATGATCGCGGATCAGGCTGAGCGACAGCCACAAGGGATAGATCTCCCGATTCTTGCGCTGGCTCCAGAGCTCGCCCTGCCAGGAATTGTCCGCCTTCAGGGCCTGGCGCGCGGAGCGAAAGAATCCTGGATCGTGCCTGGAACTGACAAAGGCGTGCATCGGCCATCCCATCACCTCGTCACGCGCGTATCCCGTGATGGCCTCGAAGGCATGGTTGATCTCGACGACGCGCCCGCGCCGGTCACCAACCAGGATACCCTCGGCGCTGTCGGCGAAGACCCGAGCGGCAAGACGCAGACGCGACTCGGCTGCAACGCGCCGGGTCGCGTCGCGCCCCAGCAGAACGCCGTAGAGCACGCCATCGAGATCGGCGGCGCGACAGACCAGATCGAGGTGTCGCGGGGCATCGCCGGCCTGCAGCGCAACCTCATGATGCAATGACGGCGAACCGCCGGACGCCTGTTCGCCGACGAGTTCGGCGAGGATGACCTCGGCATGGCTGAAACCGAGCACGTCTAGACGCTGGCCGATCACACCATCCAGTGGCAGATCCAACAGCTCGGCGGCGGCCGCATTGGCGTCGATCACCTGCCCGCTCGGCAACGCGACCAGCAGGATCATCTCTCCGGCGCAATCCAGAAGGGCACGAAAGCGTTCGAGCCGCGAGAGGCTACAGCGCAGCTGCGGATAATAGTTCTTGCGGAACGAGCGCTCACCGAGCCCGATGATGCGATTGCGCTGAAGCTCCCACAATAACTCATCGTCCAATTCAGAGAGCTTCAGCATAAATGACCTTGATGTCCGCCAGGACTGCGCGACGCGGATTGGTGAAGATACAGGCATCTCGGATCACGGGCGGCGCCAGCTCGGCGAGATCGCTCCGAGAGACCCCTCGCTCGGCGAGTCCACCCTCGATACCGCAAGCGGTGCGCAACGATCGCAATGCCTCCAGAAGCGCCTCCCGCTGAGAGACGCTGGATTCCCGCTCCTGCGCGACCCCCAGAGCCTGCGCGACACGCACATAGCGTTCCTCGGCGGCAGCGTAGTTGAATCGAATCACATGATCGATCAGCAGCGCATTGCTCTCGCCGTGCGGGAGATCCAAAAAGCCGCCCAGGCTGTGCGCCATAGCATGGACCGCACCCAAGCTGGCGTTTGAAAAGGCCAACCCCGCTTGGAGACTGGCCAGCATCATGTTCTCGCGCGCCGCCAGATCGTCGGGGTCGGAGACAGCGCGGCATAGATTGTCTTTGACGAGCGCGATGGCCGCGAGCGCATGGATATCGACCACCGGCGAGCTTGCCGTCGAAACGAAGGCCTCGATGGCATGGGTCAGTACATCGAGCCCGGTACAGGCCGTCAGATAGGGATCCATGGTCAGGGTGACCTCCGGGTCCACCAACGCAATGTCGGGAACCACGGTCTTGCTCACGATCGCGGTTTTGCAGCGACGCTTAAAGTCATTGACGATAACGAACTGGGAAATGTCGGCAGCGGTTCCCGCAGTCGTCGGAATGCAAATGAGCGGCGGCCCAGGCAGCGAGATGCGATCCACCCCAACATAGTCCAGAATGTGTCCGCCATTGCCGACGACGATGCCGATAGCCTTCGCGGAGTCGATGACGCTGCCGCCCCCGATGGCGAGGATAACGTCGCACTCCTCGCGGCGGTAGACGTCGACGCCCGCCATGATCTCGTGATCGCGCGGATTGGGAGTGATTGCACTGAAGATGCAGATCTCCAACCCGATATCCTCGATCACTGGCATCAGGTCGTCGATCCAGCCGGCCGCGATGATGCCCGGATCGGTCACCACCAGCAGACGTCTCGCCTGGAGGTTGAGCGCGTAATAGCCGGCGCGTCTCCGCGATCCAACACCGAAGATGAATTCGGGCGCCACGAATTTGCGCATCTCGTAAAGCGGCATGAAAGGCCTCTTGGCGGGAAGCTGAGTGGGTGTCCGACCTCGTCGCGCGGCAGTCAGGGGGAAGGGTCGGCCATCGACATTTCGAGTCTAGCAGGATTCGCCGCAGCCCACGGAACCGCAGGCTCGGCACGCCCATCGCAATCGGCTACAGGCTAGCGCTTACACAGTCCGGCGCGCATGCATCGCAGCAGACCGTAGTCGTAACGCCCCTCGAAAAGATCGTAGATGGGCTTCAGAGCCGAGACGGTGCCTTCGGCAAACTGGTCGAAGGCATGCTCGATCTGGCGCCGCTCATCGGCATCGAGCGTCACCACCTCATCGAGGCTCAGCTCGTCCTCCTCGATACAGCGCGAGAGATGGGTATAGATGGTGGTCAGCTTGAGCCCACGACGGCTCGCGATCGCCTCTGGATCCAAGCCCTCGCGAAGCAGATCGACCGTCTCCCGAATGGTATCGCTGAGGCTCGCGTCCCGGGCCAGCGCCCGACGCGGCGCCGAGGGCAGTCGAGGCACAGCGGATGGGCGGCCATGCCGGACCTCGTGATCGGCCAGCACCTGCAAGAAACCAGTACCGAAGTGCTCCAGCTTGGCCTGACCGACACCACTGATACAGCTCATCTCGTCGAGATCGCGCGGACGATAGGTCAAGAGTTCGCGCAGGGTCGCATCGTTGAAGATGACATAGGCCGGCACGTTCTGCTCTCGGGCCAACTCGCGGCGATGCGACCGAAGCGACTCCCACAGTTCAGCGGCCTCTGGATCGCTCGGCGCAAACGCGGTAGAGGAACGGCCTCCGCCCGAAGCCTTCCGACGCTCCGGATCGCGCCGCAGTCGGATGCTGGTCTCGCCGCGCAACAATGGCCGGCTGCGCTCGGTCAGCTTCAAGGCGCCGTACCCCTCCATGTCGACCTCGATCAGCCCGGCCGCGACCAGTTGGCGATAGACCGAGCGCCACTGATCGGCGCTCAGATCCTTGCCGATACCGAAGGTGCTGACCTGATCGTGACCGAAACGTCGGATGCGCTCCAGATCTTTGCCAAGCAGTACATCGGCCAGATAGGCGCTGCCGAAGCGCTGCCCCGTGCGATGGATACAGGAGAGCGCCTTGCGCGCTGCGAGCGTCCCGTCCCAGGTCTCCACCGGCTCCAGACAGGTATCGCAATTGCCGCAAGGGGCATCCAGGGTCTCGCCGAAATAGTTGAGCATGACCTGGCGCCGACATTCGGTGGTCTCGCAGTAACCGAGCATGCCGTCGAGCTTGTGCATCTCGACCCGCTTGAAACGCTCCTCGGCCTCTGAGTCCTCGATGATCCGCCTCAGCATCACCACATCGCCCAGGCCATAGGTCATCCAGGCGTCGGCCGGAAGACCGTCACGCCCCGCGCGCCCGGTCTCCTGATAGTAGGACTCCAGACTCTTGGGTAGGTCCAGATGGGCGACGAAGCGGACGTCCGGCTTGTCGATGCCCATGCCGAAGGCGATGGTCGCCACCATGACCACCCCTTCCTCTCGCAGAAAACGGGCCTGATGCGCGCGACGTATCTCGGCCGACAGCCCCGCATGATAGGGAAGCGCCGAGAAGCCGTGCGATTGCAGGAAGGTCGCCGTCTCCTCGACCCGACGCCGCGACAGACAGTAGACGATACCGGCATCCTGCGGGTGCTCGCGGCGCAGAAAGGCAAGCAGTTGCTGGCGCGGACCGTTTTTCTCGACGATCCTGTAGCGAATGTTCGGTCGATCGAAGCTGGAGACGAACTGGCGCGCGCCTTCCAAACTCAGACGCGCCAGGATCTCGTTGCGCGTGGGCGCGTCCGCAGTCGCGGTCAGTGCGATCCGGGGCACGCGAGGCCAACGCTCCTGGAGCAAACCAAGCTGAATATATTCGGGTCGGAAATCGTGTCCCCATTGCGAAACGCAATGTGCCTCGTCGATCGCGAAGAGCGCGATCTCGACCCGTTCGAGCAGACCCAGAAAGCGCTCCGTCATCAAACGCTCGGGGGCGACATAGACAAGATCCAAGGCGCCATCGAGCATGTCTTGCTCGACCGCGCGCGCCTGATCCGGGGCCAGGGATGAATTCAGAAAGGCCGCCCGCACGCCCAGCTGACGCAGTGCATCCACCTGATCCTGCATGAGTGCAATCAGCGGCGAAACCACCACGCCGACACCAGGGCGGATCAATGCGGGGATCTGGTAACACAGCGATTTGCCACCGCCGGTCGGCATCAGGACCAAGACATCCCCACCACCGACCACTTGATCGATGATCTCGGCCTGAGCGCCGCGAAAGCGGTCGTAACCGAAGACGCGGTCGAGGATCTGCAGCGCGGATTCGACCACCCTCGTCATCTCCTCAAAAGGTACGCTTGAATCATGCGTGCGGGTATCGATCGAACGCGATTGCAGCTCGACCAGGTGCGATCGAGCACGAGAGATCAGTAGTAACCGGAGACATCGCCGACCTGCTCGGCCTTGTTAAGCACGATTCCGATGAAATTCTTGTCGCCGAGAAGCTGGTTCGCCTGTTCCAGCTCCGATTTGCTGACCTTGCCGTCCTCGACGACCAACATCACGGCATCCACATAGGGCAGAAAGGCGATGACGTCGTCCCCGGCGAAAAGCGGCGGCATGTCGAACAGGATGAGGCGATCTTCGTAACGCTCCTTGAGCTCCCGAACCAGTTGGACGAGCTGTGGCGAGGACAACATCTCAGACGAATGCGTGAATGAGTCGTGTCCGGGCAGGACGACCAGTCGATCGATACCCGGATTGATGAGCAAATCGGCCAGATCGACACCATGCGTCAGATGATCGCTGATCCCCTGCGTCGGCCCCTCGCTGAAATAGCGCCCGATCGAGGGACGCCGCAGATCCAGGTCGACGAGCAGCACCGTCTGATTGACCTCCCTGGCAAGACTGATCGCCAGATTGATCGAGGTGATCGTCTTGCCGTCCCCGATCCCTGGACTGGTCACCGCCAACGTCTTCCAGCCGTTCGCCCGCATGCGCTGCAACACATGGGTTCGCAGCACCTTGTAGGCATCGGCGATCGGATCCACGCCATCGGCCAGGATGACGCGTCGTTCGCGCATGGCATCGGCGTCGACATCGAGGGTCGCGGTATGGGTGTAATCGACCTTGGCGTCACTCGCCGGCGGCCGGGGTTGCGTCCGATGGGCGAAGCGCGAGCCACCGGCCTTCTGTCGTTCCGGTCGCCCAGCGGACCCTGCCAGCGAGGCCTGACGTTCGGCCCGAGCACGCTCCATCGCCTTCTTCAAACGTTCCATAAGACAACACCCAAGGTGGTGGATTCGGACAGCATCAGGAGATCGAGCCTTCGCATCAGGGTAAACCAGAGGACATCGAGCGGCATCACCAGGAAATGGAAGAGCAATGCACCGAGCACCAGGGCAGCGAAACTGCCACCAATCAAATAGATGAAGCGCCGCTTCCTGCGCTCCCGATCCTGCGTCGTGTCGATCCGAGGAATGAGTGCCAGCACAGGGATCTTGGTCACCGACTGGATGGCACGGGGCCCATGCAACCCCTTGTCGAGCCCCTCGCGCAACGCGATGTTTCCGACTCCACCGGCGATCGCAAGCACCAAGCCCAGCAGCGCGATCGCCAGACGATTCGGCTTGAAGGGTTTCTCTGGAACCAGCGGCGGCTCGATCAACGAGAAGCGCTCGCCCTTACGATCCCGTTCGAGTGCCTGGGCCAGCTCGGCCTGCAACGATTTCTCGCGAACCTCTTTATACTTGCGCGAGGCGTTCTCGTAGTCGCGGGTCAGGGCACGGTATTCCTGCTCGATCTTGGGCGCGGCCTTGATCCGCTCCTCATACTGGGCGAGCTGTTGCTCGAGCTGAGCGTGCGCCTTGGTCAGCGAATCGATTTCGATCCGGGTCGAGTCCAACTTGGCAAGTAGCTGGACATAGGCCGGATTGTTGGACGCGGCCGCCAAAGTATCGCCGTTGAGAGCGGCCTTGCGCGACTTGGCCAGCTGAGATTTGGTCGAGTCGATACTGCGCCTGAGCGCGACGACATCCGGATGATCGTCCGAATACCGCTTGCGGAGCGAGGCGAGCTCCTTGTTCAGATCGGCCAGTCGCGCCTCGATTGCGCCAGTGCCCGAATCACCGATCATCTGCTGCAATGACGCAATCTCGCGCTCCATCTGAATCCGGTCCGGATGCTCGGGCGAGTATTTTTCCTTGATGCGCACGTACTGCGCCTGGAGCTGTTCCAGATACCCTTCCAAACTGGCGCCACCGGACCCGGCTGCGGTCGGGCTGAGCTGAGCCAGCTGGGACTCCAGATAGATGGCCTGTTGCTCGAGCGTGCGTTTGGATTGGGTGTTGTCGCGCAACCGTTCCTCGGTGCGCATCATGAGTTCGCGGTTGAGCGACATGAGTTCAGGAAGGTTGTCGCCGTTCTTCTCCTTGAACTCCGCGAGACGCGCCTCGAGCGTGCTGATCTGCTGTCCGAGCCGGTCGGCCTCGGCCTTGAGGAAGGTCGTCGCCTCGTTCGCCGCTGCCGTGCGCCGCTCCAGATTCTCGCTCAGGAACAGCGAGACCAATTCGCTGGTAACCTTCTGAGCCACAGCCGGGGAGGCGTCCTCGAACGCGAGCGAAAAGGCGATGGTCGCCTCTTGGGGACGACCGCTACGCGGGTCCATAACATCGGCGCTGATCATGTCGAGCTGGATGCGCTTACGCATCTCCTCGACCGCCATGTTGATGCTCTCCTTGGCACGGATCTCTGGGTAGAGGTCGTAACGCTCGATCAGCTTACTGAGATTGGCCGTGGTCATCACACGTTGACTGATGACCTGGATACGCTGATCGGCATAGCCCGTCACGGTGGTACGCACCAGATCGTCGGGGATCTCCTGACGCTCGATCAGGATGGTCGCGCTCGAACGATAGGTCGCCGGAATCAGCAACGCCGCCAACACCGCGATCACCGACAACAGCAGCATCGGTACGATCAGCTGCCATTTACGTCGCCGCAAAATCGCCAGATAGTCTTCAAGCGTTAATAACTGTTCGTCCACTCAAGCCCCCTGGATAGCGCACAGACGCGCCAGCGATCATTAGAGACGCCAAAGGCGTTGCGCGACGCACTCATTCAGGCGCCACCGATTCGACACACAGCCCAAGACGATGGATTCGAATCTTTGGCGGACCAACCGGATAGACTGAGCCGCCAGTTGAATCCTCGGTCAGCACCCGCGGAAATCACACTCAGGTCCGGGAGCCCATTCTAGCAGGCATCACCTCAAGCCGAAGATCACGCGCGGACTGCGACATTAGCAAAGGGATACACGCGGTTGACAAATCGACAAGTAAATAAGAAACTTATTATGTACTGAAGCTTCACGGCTCCAGTACACTCCTCCATCCTCCTTTGGTGGTAATTTTGAGAGCGCGGCGCTTGTCGCGCTTCTTTTTTTCCACACCCAGCAACACATCGAATCGATCTCGCGCCTCACGACTCTTGGATGACCAGGGCGTTGCGGATGGCCACGCTACGTCTCTCGCGCTCCATCGAGCGATCGAGCCGACGCTCGGCGATTAGGGCATCGATCACGCGCTCGGCGGCGAACCAATCGGACTCCGCTTCCTCGGAAGAAAAACCTCGACACTCGGCGAGATAATAGGCCGCGATCTCGATCATCTCGTGTCGTTGCTCAGGCGTCGGCGAGTCGTTCGGATCCACGTTCATATCTTGGTAACTCCAATTGATCATCATCGGGTGAGGCCGACGTTCAGAATGGGCCCGGATTATGCCACGCACCAGGATGCCCATCGGAACCGCCAGCTCGATCCAGGTCGAGCCTCGCCGCCTGGCGGGTTAACATGGATGCCATCGCGCATCGCCATTCGACCCTCATTCCACGTCTTTCCCCGTTTTCGAAGAGGAACCATTCATGTCTGCACGGGCGCCGTCCTTCCTTCGAAGGACCTTCATTGCCTTCCGCTGTTTTCGACGCGTACTCAAGGATCCCAGCTTCGCGCAATCGGTCGCGTCGCTCGCGGCCGGAGATCCGCCACATCCCGCGTCGCGCCCGGCCGCGCCGGCATCCACCCCGCCCTCGTCATCGGCCCCCGACTCGGCGCTGCTGCTGCTCGGACTCCTCCAGAAGGAAGGTCGCCTGGTCGATTTCCTACATGAGGACATCAAGGGCTATTCCGATCAGGAGGTCGGCGCAGCCGCTCGGGTCATTCATCAGGGCTGCCAGCGCGTGCTACAGGAATGCCTCGTAATCGCACCCGTTCGCGACGAACCAGAGGGTAGCCGCGTCACCCTGGCAGCCGGTTTCGACGCCGCCTCCATCCGCCCGACCGGCAACGTCGTTGGCAGCCCGCCCTTCAGCGGCGCGCTCGTCCACAGAGGCTGGCGCGTGGTCGAGACCCGGCTGCCGCACATCACCAGCGGTCACGATCTGAGCATCCTTGCTGCCGCGGAGGTCGAACTGTGAGCCAAGCACGCTTCGCCATCGGCATCGACCTAGGAACCACGCATTGCGCACTCTCCTTCGTGGACTCGCAGACGAGCGAGGGCGAGAACATCGTCCAGGCGATGCTGTCGATCCCCCAGCTCGTCTCCGCCGGAGCGGTCGAGTCGCGCCCCTTGCTGCCCTCATTCCTGTACCTACCGCATCAGGACGAATTCAAACAGTCCGATCTGGGTCTGCCTTGGCAGGACGACTCGACGCGGATCTGCGGAGAACTGGCACGCAGTCAGGGCTCGAGCACCCCGATCCGACTGGTTTCCAGCGCCAAGAGCTGGCTCTGCCATCCCGATGTCGACCGCAAGGCCCCCATCCTTCCGGCCGGGGCCCCGGACGAGATCCCACGGATCTCGCCCTTCGAGGCCAGCATCCAGTATCTGGCCCATCTGCGTAACGCCTGGAACGGATTACATCCCTACGCACCGCTCGACCAGCAGGAAGTGACGGTCACGGTACCGGCGTCATTCGACCCAGCCGCGCGCGAGCTGACCGCCGAGGCGGCCAAGGCCATCGGCATCGAGCACCTGGTTCTGCTGGAAGAGCCGCAGGCGGCGCTCTACAGCTGGGTCAACGACAGCCAAGGCGACTGGCGCAATCAGGTGCGTGTCGGCGACGTTATCCTGGTCGTCGACGTGGGCGGCGGCACCACGGACCTCTCGCTGATCGCGGTCACCGAAAACGAGGGCGCGCTGGAACTGACCCGCATCGCCGTCGGCGAGCACATCCTGCTCGGCGGCGACAACATGGACCTGGCCCTGGCCTATCTGCTCAAGAACAAGCTCGCCCAGACGGGGGTCGAGCTGGATCGCTGGCAGCTGCAGGCGCTCACCCACGGCTGCCGTCAGGCCAAGGAGGCCTTGCTGGCCGACCCGGATCTCGAGCGCATGCCGGTGGTGGTACCGAGCCGAGGCTCGCGCCTGATCGGCGGCAGCATCCGCACCGAACTCACCCGCGACGAGGTACACAAAAGCCTGATCGAGGGTTTCTTCCCCGAGGTGGACTCGGACAGTCGCCCGGCCAGCCGCTCGCGCGGCGCACTGACCAAGGTCGGTCTCCCGTACGCCCAGGACCCGGCCGTCACCCGACACCTCGCCGCCTTCCTGGGACGCCAGGCCGGTGCAACCCACGACCTGCCAGGCTTCCTGGACCAACCGGAGCACGCCAACTTCATCCGTCCCACGGCCGTGCTCTTCAATGGCGGCGTCTTCAAATCCTCGGTGCTGCGCGAGCGCGTGCTGGACATTCTCAATCAGTGGCTGGACGCCGAGGAGGCACCCGCCGCGCGTCTGCTGGAATCCCGCGATCTCGATCTGGCCGTCGCGCGCGGCGCAGCCTTCTACGCCCATGTCCGTCGGCACGGCGGCATCCGGATCCGGGGCGGTACCTCGCACACCTATTACGTCGGCGTCGAAAGCACCATGCCCGCCATTCCGGGCATGGACCCCGAACTCCAGGCGCTGTGCCTGGTCCCCTTCGGCCTGGAAGAAGGCTCCGACCCGGTCGCGCCACCGCAGGAATTCGGACTGGTGGTCGGTGAACCGGTCCGCTTCCGCTTCTTCGGCTCCAGCGTGAGACGCGACGATCAAATCGGCGAACTGTTAGAGGAATGGAACGAAGACGAGCTAGCTGAACTCGACGAGATTCAGACCACCTTGAACGCCGAGGACCGCAAAAAAGGAGAGGTAGTGGCTGTGCGGTTACAGGCAGCCGTCACAGAGGTGGGTACGCTAGAGTTGGCCGCAATCTCTGTCGATGGCAGCGGCGAACACTGGAACGTTTCCTTCAACACAAGGGGGCATACGGTCTAACAGCCGAATAGATTGAGCCTATAGACATTCAGTGTAATAATCGTGCGCCCTCTGATGCAATCTGATTTCCCAGATCCTTACCAACAGAGGATCCATGGAGACATCACACTGGATGACTATAGGTATCAATTCATGAGACACCATCAAAAAACGCATGATTTTAAAGGAAGAATCATGCTCGAAAAAAAATCACTTTATTTCGTCGCAGTTTCAGTCAGCCTTCTAATTTTCAGCTCCAGCATCTGCGCCTTCAACCCTATTTCAACCAAGACTACAGAATCAATACCTTCGCAGTTCTCAGAGGCATATCTTGCCGGAAAGACATTTTATCTGGTGTGGTTCGGCAGCGGTGAAGATGAAAGCGGAAATGAGCTTGATGACGTGCCCGCTGCACTTGAGGTTCAGCTTCAAGCCAACGGTACAGCAGTCATCAGCGGCCTATTGAACTCGGGTGACACCACAGCAACCTGGGCGGTAGATGATACAGGATTGCTGTATTTCGATGGCGATGCGACCGAAGGCAATCTGATCGCATGCAACCATACAGATGAATTCATTCGCACACACTATATGTATGAGAATGAAGTCGATAATGTAGACTTGTATTTTTTCGACCGCCAAGAGGCGCTCGATTATGCATCCTCGATGACTCAAGCGCCGGAGCCATGCGCACAGGGACCCGGTTTCGCGACCCTACCCTCTGCAGCGATCCAGGTCGACGGTCTAACGGACGACTGGAGTGATATTGAACCCGTTATAACGGACCCTGCAGATGATCAAGAAGGCAGTAGTGCGACCGACATTCGGGCGGTCTATGCCGCCATCGACGAAGAAGCCGAGCGGATGGGATTCCTGATGCAGGTCGAGGGCACGATCCAGATGCCACATACGCCCTCGCAAGAGTATTCGCATTACCACTTGAGCTTCAACTATCACTGGGATCAATTTTGCCAGGTCGAAGACAAAATCTATATCTACAACGATTACGCCACAGCCGACGGCGAACGCACGACAGTCGTCTCTCCGTACGATCCCACACAAGACCTCGATATCGACTATCCAGTCGAATCGGCCTATCAAGGCAGCGCGCTAGAGGCGAGCTTCGATCTCGACATTCTCCCGGTAGGGGTTCGCTCGGTCAGCTTGTATGCGCACCCCGCGTCCTCTCCCAACTACACCCCGCTTGACGAGGCAAACTCCGGTTGCTACCTGCTCCCATTCGAAAGGATTCTCGAGCTGCAGCGCGACGATTCCTGGCTCGTGACCGAGATCTACACCGCAACCCTTGGCTATGCACCTGACAACGAAGGGCTGCAATATTGGGTCGCCAATCTCCAGAATGGCGGCTGGACACCCACGGAAGTGGCACAGAGTTTTTTTGATGCGCCACTGGTTCAGGAGATGTATCCAACCGACCAAGGTTACGGCCCCTTCATCGAGGCGCTTTACGAGAACCTCTTCGGGCGTGCTCCGGATGCAGAAGGCTACCAGTACTGGTTGGCCGAACTCGATTCCGGTCGCGTCCAGCGTAATCAGATGATTATTGCCTTGATCGAGGGCGGTTGGGCCAATGCCGATGCGACAAGCGATATGGCACGCTTTGGTCACCGGATTCAGGTTGGGTTGGCCTTTGCTGCCGAACAGGCCGAGCGCGGAATCGTCTACAGCCAACTCAGCGAGGATCAGCAGGTCATGCTGCGCCAAATCGGTCGTGAGGTACTCGCCACGGTGACGGACGACTCAGCCACTCGCAAGGCTGCGATCGACAACATCCCCAGCCTCCTGGACCAACTGTGAACACTTGCTATCCTCCTCACCTGTAAAGGCGGGAGACTCAATAGACGGCCCCGACTCGGCATCACGCCCAGTCGGAGCCGCGCCACACATTCCTGCCTCCATCATCATAGCTTTACCCATAAGTCGAGTCCGCGTTCCCGCTCAGACACTTACGGCACCCGGTTTTCGTCCCACGAAGCTGGCAACTCATGACTCCAAGTCGCTCAATCAGGCACTTATCTCGCCGCACACAAAAAGCGCTAGAAGATATGGGTAAAGCTATGTCCATCATCTCCCCCCTAAATGAGGGATCATGGCAGAATGCACGTAACCGACGACGTGCTAACACCTGACCCGACCCAGCTGTAGGAATCGAGCGAATGGCGAAGAAGCCGACTGGATCCAAAGAGAAACAGACCGCGCGGCTCGCCGTGGCCGACGAGACCCGCAAACCAACCGGAGACGCCGGGAAAGAAACGACCGAAGCCACAGCCTCATCATCAGCGGCGCCAACCTCCCAAGAGCCGATCGACGACACCGCCAGCCAGAAGCCTGTGCGCAAGGTGTCCAAGGCACCCAAGAAGGCAGTTGCGCGCAAACGCTCGACTTCGACCAAACAGGATAGCCAAGCGACACTCAGCCTGGATTCGAACGCGACAAACTCACCTGAGACACCTGAGTCTTCGTCCGACGTCAGACAGCCTCTCCAGACCATATCAAAAGAGTCTGACATCTTTGATGTAAGCCAGGAGATGAGCGAAGCATCCTCTCGGACCCTGGAACCAAGCGATCCGCCCCAAGCAGCCGAACAACCGATGGAGCCATCGCAAGCGAACAGGAGTCCAGCTACCGAGCCCGAAGAGCATCAGACTCAGTCCCAGGATAATGAGCGCCCACTGGAGCCTCAGTCCCGCGAACCCGAACCCGAACCCGAGCCAGCACCGCCCGCTTATCAGGAGCCACCGCGCCCAAGCCTCTTCATCGTCCATATCACGCCGGAGCTGGCTGGCGTGGCGAAGGTGGGCGGTCTGGCCGACGTGGTGTTCGGGCTCTCGCGCGAACTGGCGATCCGCGGCAACCATGTCGAGATCATCCTGCCCAAATACGCCTCCATGCGTTACGACCAGATCCATGATCTGCATGAGGTCTACAAGGATCTATGGGTGCCCTGGTATGACGCTGCCATCCACTGCACCGTCTATTTCGGATTCGTCCACGAACGCAAGTGCTTCTTCATCGAACCCCATTCGCAGGACGATTTTTTCAATCGCCCCAGCATCTACGGCTTCCAGGACGACATCCTGCGTTATGCCTTCTTCTCGCGCGCCGCGATGGAGTTTCTCTGGAAGTCGGGCAAGCACCCGGACATCATCCACTGCCATGACTGGCAGACGTCGCTGGTCCCCGTATTCCTCTACGAGTTCTACCAACCGATGGGCATGACGCACCCGCGCGTCTGTCTGACCATCCACAACTTCGCTCACCAGGGCGTCACCGGCAAGGAGGTGCTGACCGCCACAGGACTGCACCGCCCCGAACATTTCCTCGACCAGGTGCGCATGGGCGACAAGCGTTACCGCCAAGCGCTCAATCTGCTCAAGGGCGGCATCGTCTATTCGAACTTCGTGACCACCGTCTCGCCCCGCTATGCCTACGAGACCAAGGATCAGGGCCAGGGATTCGGGCTGGAGCCCACCCTTCACACCCATCACATCAAGTACGGCGGCGTGATCAACGGCATCGACTACGACGTCTGGAACCCTGAGATTGACCGCCACATCCCGGTCCAGTACGGACTCGATTCCATCGAGCGCAAATACGACAACAAGCGCGCGTTGCGCCACCGTCTGATGCTGGCCGAAAACGAGAAGGCGATCGTCGCCTTCATCGGCCGACTCGATCCGCAGAAGGGACTGGATCTGGTCCGTCACGCCATCTTCAACACCCTTGAGCGCGGCGCCCAATTCGTGCTGTTGGGATCGAGCCCCGACGCGCGTATCAACGCCGACTTCTGGGGCCTCAAGCAGATGTTGAACGACAGCCCGGACTGTCATCTGGAGATCGGATTCGACGAGGAGCTGTCGCATCTCATCTACGCAGGCGCCGACATGATGCTGGTGCCGAGTCGCTTCGAACCCTGCGGACTGACACAGCTTATCGCTCTACGCTACGGCACCATTCCCGTGGTGCGCGCCGTCGGCGGACTCGCGGATACCGTCTTCGACAAGGATCATTCGGCGCGCCCACTGCACGAACGCAACGGCTACGTCTTCAAGGACTACGATAACGCCGGTCTGGAGTCGGCACTGGGCCGAGCCATCGCCTGCTACAACGACTTCCCCAACCACTTCCGCGACCTCATGTTGAACGCCATGAGATCGGACTATTCGTGGAACATCCCAGGCCAGGATTATCTGAACATCTACGACTATATCCGCGACGCCTGAGCGCCTCGCGCCCAGCACTCGACACTGACACAGAATCACCAGGGCGCCCCATTTTCCAATGAAGATATACAACCTCTTCCCGCGTCTCGCCGGACCTCTCGGGGACTGGGATCCGCATCTGAGCCGCGCCGCCGCTATGGGGTTTGACTGGATCTTCGTCAACCCGATCCAGCGCACCGGCCGTTCCGGCAGCCTCTATTCGATTGCCGACTATTTCGCGATCGATCCCGACTTTATCGAGCCCACATCCGCCAGATCGCCGGACGATCAGGTGCGGGACATGATCGCAAAGGCCGAGAGCCAGGGTCTCTCGGTCATGATCGACCTGGTCATCAATCACTGCGCGATCGATTCGGCCTTGGTGAAACGGCACGCCGATTGGTTCGTGCGCGACGGCAAGAAGGTCGCCAATCCATTCTGCGTCGAGGAAGACGGTACCCGCGTCGTCTGGCGCGATCTGGCCCAGTTCGATCACGCAGGCTCACGCAACCGCGACGCACTGCTCGACTATTGCGTCAAACTGGTCGAGCATCTGATCGATCTCGGGTTCACGGGCTTTCGCTGCGATGCGGCCTACCAGCTCCCCACATCAACCTGGGAGACGCTGATCACGCGGATCCGACGCACGCATCCGCGAACCGTCTTCGTCGCCGAAACGCTGGGCTGCTCGCCCGAGCAGACGCGCAGCACCGCAGAGGCCGGATTCAACGCCATTTTCAACAGCTCCAAATGGTGGGACTTCTCCGGCAACTGGCTGCTCGATCAATATGCGGCAACCCGCGATCAGGTTCCCTCGATCAGCTTTCCAGAGAGCCACGATACCGAACGTCTGTTCAGCGAATCGGGCGACAATCCGCACGCCATGCAGCAACGCTATTTCTTCGCCGCGCTCTTCGCGACCGGCGTCATGATCCCTATGGGGTTCGAGTACGGATTTCGCCGCCGACTCGACGTGGTCAACACCCAGCCGGATCACTGGGAGTCTCCGAACATCGACCTGACCCCATTCATCACCCAGATCAACCATATCAAGGACAGCCATCCGGTCTTGAGCAGCGAGGGTCCGATCACGGTGATCGAGACGTCCAACCCGGCAGTCCTGCTGCTGCACAAGCGTCTTACCGACGGCGACGAAGAGGCACTCCTGGCGCTAAATAAGGACCCTTGGAACCGTCAGTCTCTGCGGGTCGAGAATCTCTACGACCACCTTACGCGGCCGCGCACCCTGAAGGATCTATCACCAGAATGGACGATGGACTTTCTCCCGACGCCGTTCGAGTTCGACCTGGCCCCGGGGATGGGACGCATCCTTGTCACCATGGCGGACTGACCCATCGCGCCCCCAAGGGCCGACGCCGGACTATAGTCTGATCATCCGTTGTCGTTCCGAGGGAGCGCCATGCCCCGATGCAAAGTCCCGCTCGTCGTTATTCTCCTACCGCTGATCCTCGCCGCCTGTGCCGGTGCTCCCGAGCGCCGCGCCCCGGAGAGACAGCCTCCCAAAACCGCCGGCCAGCAGACTGCGCAACCCGCTCAAGACCACCAGCCTTCCAGCCCAACGGACACCACGAGCGAACCGGCAGCGGATCCCTCCACCGTCAAAAAACGTGCCTTGGTGATCTCACTCGCGGATCAAACCTTTGACTATTCGGAGGACGGCGAAACCGTCCGCACCGGCCCCATCTCCTCCGGCGCGGACGGATATCCGACCCCCACCGGACAGTTCGCGGTGTTGAGCAAGGACGAGGACAAGGTCTCCTCGCGCTATACCAACCAGCTCGGTATGCAGGCCTGGATGCCTTACGCCATCCAATTCCACGGCAACTACTTTCTGCACGAAGGTTGGCTACCGGGCTATCCGGACTCTCATGGATGCGTGCGGGTCGGAGAACCGGACGCCCGATTCTTCTTCGAGCGATTACAGATCGGGGATCCGGTTACCGTAACCCGATGATGGCCGGACGGCGATCAGGACCGAAATGCCGCCTGGAAAGCGTCGACGAAGCGGTCGTAGTCTGCTTCGGGAAGCCGGTTGATTCCAGCTGCGGCCTTGCGTCCCCCTCCCGTCGCGAACTGACGACAGAGGTCGTCGGCACCGGTCGGTCGCGCGATCGGCGCCCGAACGCTCACCAGGAAGGACGCGTCGGCGAGCCGTGTGAGGATGGCATGCGCGCGCCCTGGCTCCTGTTGGGCCAGGTCGTTGGCGAAGACCCCGCTGGCACGCCGTGCCCAGGGCTCGGCCGGTAGGATGAAAAGACGATGCGCGTCGTCCTCGACAGCCGGTCGTAGCGAGCCGACCTCTGCCATGTCGCTCTGGTAGCCATCGAGCAACGCACGGAAGGCGGCATCCTCGGCGACGAAATCGAGCGGGTCGGCATAGGGGCGCAGACGACCGAATAGATCGTCGGGTGCATAGTGCAGATCCTCGACCTTGGCCCCATAGCCGTTGTAATTGAGCAGGATCCCCAGCTGACGGAGCTGCTCGATCGCCTCCGCCCCCAGTGCCAGGGGCTCGGCCGCACGGCGGGCGGCACGGTCGAAGTTGTCGCCGAAGGTTCCCACCACCGCCCAGGCGCGATGACGGCCGGCGAGATAGTCGTCCACCAACAGACTCGTTCCCTTGTCCGGAAGTGTCTCGATATGCGTGGATAACGCGGAATGTGATGGGATCTCGCCCGGGAAGTGATGGTCGAAGTAGGTCACCGAAACGCCTTCGGCCAACAATCGATCCAAGGCGGCCCGGTTCTTTTCCATCGAGACATCGAGCACGGTCACACTGCCGGCGGCACCGGAGGGCACGCGCCCGAGCAGGTCGATCTCGCGCTTCGGGCCGGTCACGAGGATGCTGTCGCGGGGCTCGGCCAAACGCAGCTGCTGCAGGGCGCAGAGACCATCTGCATCCCCATTGAAAACGTCGAAATGTTGCATGGCGGGTGTCGAATGTATCGATGGATTGAAATCGAAGCGGTTCATTATCGCCCAAGGCGCCGATCGGCACGAACCGCTCGTGCGAGCGAAACCCGATCGACCCGACGGACGCGATCAACGTCCCATTGCCGGGGCATGCCGCTGTCGTTAGACTTATGGGTTGACTTATACTGAAGCAGATGGTTTCCACCGACCCGCATTTCTCAGCGGGGGGATCCCTCCGCCTCCCTATATCCACCCCTCACCAATCACGCCTTTAGCAGGAGCCACCATGGCTATCGAGTGCACGCTGTCCATCATCAAACCCAATGCCGTCGCCAAGAACGCGATCGGTGCCATCCTCGGCCGTTTCGAGTCGGCCGGACTGCGCATCGTTGCCGCACGCATGCTGCACATGAGCCGCGAGCAGGCGTCCGCCTTCTACGCCATCCATCAGGGCAAGCCCTTCTTCGACGAACTGGTCGACTTCATGATCTCCGGCCCGGTTATGGTCCAGGTGCTGGAAGGCGAGAACGCTGTGGCCAAGAATCGTGAGATCATGGGCGCGACCAACCCGGCCGACGCAGCCCCCGGCACCATCCGCGCCGATTTCGCCGACTCCTTCACCGAGAACGCGGCACACGGCTCCGACTCCGCCGAGAATGCGGCCACCGAGATCGCCTTCTTCTTCCCCGAAGGGCTCTGCCCCCGCACCCGCTGATCGAGAAACACCATGATCGCCAACGAAACCAGGACGAACTTGCTGGATCTCGACCTCGCCGACTGCGAGGCGCTGGTCGTCGACCTGGGTTTCAAGGCCTTTCATGGTCGCAACCTCTTCAAGTGGATCCACAAGCATGGCGTCACCGACTATGACGCCATGACCGATGTGCCCAAACGGTTGCGCGAGGCATTGCGCGGCACGGTAGACATCTATCTGCCGCGCATCATCGCCGACCATCCGTCCGAGGACGGGACCACCAAATGGGTGATGGAACTCGCCGACGGCCAACGTATCGAGACCGTCTTCATCCCCGAGGGCAAGCGCAGCACCATCTGCGTCTCCTCTCAGGTCGGTTGCGCACTGGAGTGCGCCTTCTGCGCCACCGCCCGCCAGGGCTTCAACCGCAATCTCAGCGTCGCCGAGATCGTCGGCCAGGTCTGGCATGCAGCCCGCCAACTCGGCACGGCGCCCACCAACGTCGTGATGATGGGCATGGGCGAACCGCTCGCCAATTTCGAGGCGGCGGTCAAGGCCATGGACATCATGCAGGACGATCTCGCCTACATGCTGGCCAAACAGCGCGTTACACTCAGCACCTCGGGCATCGTCCCCAACATCTACCGGCTGCGCGAGGTCAGCGACGTCTCGCTCGCCGTCTCACTGCACGCGCCGAACGACGAGCTACGCGATCAGCTGGTACCGATCAACCGCAAATATCCGCTGTCGGAGCTCATCCCCGCCTGCAAGGCCTATATCGCCAACGACAAACGCCGCAAGGTAACCTGGGAATACGTCATGCTGGACGGCGTCAACGACAGCATCGCCCACGCCAAGCAGCTGATCCGGCTACTCGAAGGCGTTCCCTCTAAGCTCAACCTGATTCCGTTCAACCCCTTCGCCGGAAACGACTTCGGAACCTCGACGCCGGAGCGCATCGAGGCATTCCGTGTGCGCCTGACCCGCGCCGGGATCTTCGCCATGACGCGCAAGACGCGCGGCGACGAGATCTCAGCCGCCTGCGGTCAGCTCGTCGGACGCGTCGAAGATCGCACGCGCCGGCTCGGACGCATCCGGGTCGAAGACGGCCGCATGGAGATCCCGCGATGAGCGTGCTGGATGCAAGGTCCCGATTGATTCACAGGCCGCTGGCCGTAATCGGCCTCTGCTGGCTGCTTGGCGCCTGCTCGAGCATGGGCACACAGCAGCACGACGACGAACTCGGACTGGACCCCCAGGACAGCCCGGCTGAACTCTATGTGCGCATGGCCGAGGAATATTATGCGCGCGGCCAGATCGAGGTCGCCTTCCGCCGCGCCCAGCAGGCGATCGAGGCGGACCGGCGCTATGCGCGCGCCCAGGTGTGGATCGCCTTCCTCTACGAGGAAATCGACAAAAAAGACCTCGCCGAGGATCATTACGAGAAGGCCGTAGATCTCGCCCCCAAAAGCTCAGATATCCTAAACGCCTATGCCTCCTTCCAGTGCCGGCAGAAACGCTATGCCGAGGCCGATACCTATTTCAAAAAGGCGCTTAAAAACCCGCTTTACACCACACCTTGGATAGCCATGACCAACGCCGGCAATTGCGCCAGCGCGTCCGGGGACAACACAAAGGCGGAGGGCTACTATCAAGACGCCATCCGGGCCAATCCGAACTTCGGACCGGCATTGGTCAAAATGGCCGAAACCGCCTTCAAGCGGGGTGATGCCAAGACAGCCAAGGGCTATCTCGACCGCTATTTCGACAAGGGAACCATACGCACCCCCAGCACCTCCTACACGGCCCTCACCGTCGGGGTTCAGGTTGAACGCCGCCTTGGGAACAACAAGCGCGCCAGATACTACGCAAAGGCGCTCAAGCAGAATTTCCCTGTCGCCCCCAAAACCAAAGAGCTTTAGGAACACCAGTTGTCATGAATCCGTCGCAAGACATCCAATCGGGCAACCAGAATCCGGCCGACCTGTCCAAGGGACCCGGCCACAGACTGCGTGAACTACGGGAATCGCGCGGCATCGAGATCGAACGCGTCATCGCCCAACTGCACCTTCAACGCGGCGTTGTCGATGCGTTGGAGCAAGACCGTTACGAAGACCTGCCGCCCCCGGTCTTCGTCGCCGGCTATCTCAAGAACTACGCCCGCCTGCTCGGCACGGATCCGGCGCCCATCGTGGCCGCCTACCGGGCCAGTCTCCCTGATTACGTGCAGCACACCAGCACCGCTGGTGCCCTGCTCCCGCCACGTCGGTCCAGCGTACCTTGGGCATGGATTATTATCTTGGCCCTGATCGGCGGCGGCGCGGCCGGCGCCTTCTTCTGGTGGCAAAACCAACAGAAGACGACAACCGAGGCCACAGCGGAAAACCCGGCCTCCACCGATAACGCCGTTGACACAGCCGCCGCTGACAACGCGGAAACCAGCGCGCAGTCGGAAGAGGGACAGCCGCAAGACTCCGAGACGCAGGTCCCACCAGACACGATACCGCTGCGGACACTGGAGCCGACGCCCGCCTCGACAGCGGCGACAGAGGAACCCACAACCGCCACCCAATCGACGACGCAGGCCGCAGCCGACACCGAAGAGCCCGCCCCCCAGGAGGAAGAGGCACCGCCCGAACAGACCGGTCCTCCAGAGGTCGCGCTCGAATTCACGGGCACCACCTGGATCGACGTGCGCGACGCAAAGGGCAAGGTCGTGCTGAACGGCGAGATGGGCGAGGGCGAACGCCGCGTCCTTACCGGAGAGCCGCCCTACAAGCTCGTGATCGGCAACGCGGCCGCAACCCGAATGACGATCGGCGACAAACCATTCGATATCGAGTCACGCGCGCGAGGAAATGTCGCCCGCTTCTCGCTGGATCCGACCGCGCCCTAAATGAATTAGACCCGGATCCTCGCATCCCAATAGATTCTCGACATATCCAGCATGAGCAAAAACATCCAAGCGATCCGTGGGATGCACGACATCCTGCCCGAGCGCATCGCGCTCTGGCACCGACTCGAAGACACCGCGCGCCAGGTCCTCTCCGCCTACGGCTATGCGGAAATCCGCACCCCATTGGTCGAGGTCACCGATCTCTTCAAGCGCTCGATCGGCGAGGTCACCGACATCGTCGAGAAGGAGATGTACAGCTTCGAGGACCGCAACGGCGACAGCCTGAGCCTGCGCCCGGAAGGCACGGCGAGCTGCGTGCGCGCGGCCATCGAACACGGCCTGCTGGTACAGCCGCAGCGCCTCTGGTATCGCGGTCCCATGTTCCGCTACGAGCGCCCGCAGCGCGGACGCTACCGACAGTTCCACCAGATCGGTGTCGAGGCATTCGGTCTCGCCGGACCGGACATCGACCTGGAACTGCTGCTGCTCACCGCGCGCCTCTGGCGCCTACTCGGGTTCGACAGCTTCAGACTCGAAATCAACACCTTGGGCGATAACGCCGAGCGACTCGTCTACCGCGAGCAGCTCATCGCCTATCTGAGCGCCCACGCCGACCAGCTCGACGCGGACAGCCTCAAGCGTCTGCATACCAATCCGCTGCGCGTCCTGGACTCCAAAAACCCGCAGACCCAGCAGATCGTCGCCGACGCACCGACCCTGATGGAGTATCTGGGCGAGGAAACGCGCAGCCACTTCGAGCACATCCGCCAGGGACTGGACGAGGCAGGCGTCGCCTACAGCGTCAACCCCCGCCTGGTGCGCGGTCTCGACTATTACAACCGAACCGTCTTCGAATGGATCACCGAAGATCTAGGCGCCCAGGGCACGGTCTGCGCCGGCGGCCGTTACGACGGTTTGGTCGAGCAGCTCGGCGGACGCCCCACCCCGGCCTTCGGCTTCGCGATGGGGGTCGAGCGGCTGGTGGAACTCATGAGTCTCGCCGGTCACGGCACCGAGGCGTCGGTCGATGCCTATCTGGTCGCGGTCGGTGACGCCGCTCAGAGTGCCGCTCCACTGCTGGCCGAACGTCTGCGCGACGCCGTCCCGCAACTGCGTCTGCTGACGCACTGCGGAGGCGGGAGCTTCAAGAGCCAGTTCAAAAAGGCCGACAAGAGCGGAGCGCGATTCGCGCTCGTACTGGGTGAGGATGAGCTGACGCGCAACACCTTCGGCGTCAAGCCGCTACGCGACGACAGCGAGCAGTGCGAGCTCGGATTCGAGGCGCTCGCGGCCTTTCTCTCCGAGCAGCTCACGCATCGCGACTGACATCGAACCCCTGGCCGAGCCGCCAGTCTTGGCGGCTCGGCTCTGAATCTTATAGTGTGCGCGCCTATCGTCCGACCGGTTCGATCAGCGCGCATCCGAATCGACCCCGGCACTCTCCAGTGCCGATTTCGCCCGACGGAGAAGTCTGTGTCTTACGAAACCGATGAGGAAAAGGTCGAAGCCATCAAGACATGGTGGAAGGAGAATGGTCTGTCCGTGATCGCTGGCGCCGTGATCGGCCTTGGCGTCATCTACGGCTGGCGCTACTGGGTCGGCTACCAAGCAGACCAAGCGGCCATGGCCTCCAATGCCTTCGAGGTGCTCCTGAACGAAACCAGGGCCGGCACCGCCGAGACGGTCGCCAAGCAGGCCCAAACGCTGCGCGACGACTATGGCTCCACGCCCTATGCCGCACTGGGATCTCTGGTCTCGGCCAAAACCCTGTACGAGGATGGCAAGACCGACGAAGCGATCGCCGCCCTTGAGAGCGTGATCGCCGACGCCCCGGACCCGGCCATCGCCCGCATCGCTGCGCTGCGTCTCGCCCGCATTCAGGTGGCCGAGAACAAGCTCGACGCAGCCGAGAAGATCATCGACAAATACGATGACAGCCCCGCCTTCGCCGGAGACTTTGCGGCCGTGCGCGGCGATCTGGCATTGGCGCGCGGCGACACCGCGAAGGCCCGCGCCGCCTATGAGGAGGCGATCGACAAGGGCACTGGGCTGTCCCAGCTCGTGCGTCTCAAGCTCGATAACCTTCCCTCGGCCAGCTAATCACATTAGGGGCACAGTCCATGGGCTTCCAACTCAGATCGCTGTCTTCGCTACTCGGCGTCCTCCTGGCAACGGGCATGCTGACGGGCTGTGGCATCATTCCCTGGTTGGGTCAGGAGAAGGACCCGACGCCCCCAACCAAGCTGACCAAAATCGTTCAAGAGGTCTCCATCGATCGTCTCTGGTCGGAACGACCCACCCACGGCAGCGATGGCCGACGCCTCTATCTGGTTCCGGCACTCGCAGGCGGACATCTCTATCTCGCCGATTCGCGTGGACGGGTGGTCGCACTCGCAGCCGACAGCGGGCGCGAGCTCTGGAAGATCGAGACCCGCCTGAATTTCAGCGGCGGACCCGACGTCTCCGGCGACACCTTGATCCTGGGCACCAGCCAGGGCCTGCTGGTCGCACTCGCCACCGCCGACGGCAAGGAGCGCTGGCGCACGACGCTTGCGAGCGAGGTGCTGTCCGAGCCGCGATTCGTCGGCGACGGTCGGATCGTCGTGCACACGCTCGATGACAGCATCTTCGGCATCGATGCCGCCACCGGCAAGGAGCTCTGGCGAACCAGCTATCCGGCACCGGTGCTGACCCTGCGCGGAAGCAGCACCCCAGTGGTCACCCCCATCGGCATCAGCGTCGGCCTCTCGGGCGGCAAGCTGGTCATGCTCGACCCCAAAGATGGCATCCCCTTGTGGGAGGTCGTCGTCACCCGACCGAGCGGTCGCTCCGAACTCGCGCGCATCGCGGATATCGACGCCGACCCGATCCTGGTCGGCGGAACGCTCTACGTCGGCTCCTACCATGGCGATCTGGCCGCCGTCGACACGGCAACCGGCGACGTCCTCTGGCGTCGCGACCTGTCCGCCCACGCCGGACTGACCGCAGACCAAACGGGACTCTTCGTGACGGATTCCGAGGATCAAATCTGGGGCGCCAACCTCGTGGACGGCAGCGGGCGTTGGAAGCAGGATCAACTGCGCTATCGCAAACTCACCGCCCCGGCGCTCGTCGGCAATCTGGTCGCGGTCGGCGACCTAGACGGCTATCTGCATCTGCTGGACAAGGGCGATGGGCGGCTCGTGGGACGGACCCGAATCGCCAAGGCGGGCATCACGGCCCGTCCGCTCTATGCCGACGGCCGCCTCTACGTCTATGCGGAGGATGGCACCATTGCGGCGCTACGCATCGGCCAAACCATGAATTCGGCCACACGGCCAACCACCCCAGCGGCCACCTCGCGACCCACAGCTGCCTCCCCAGCCGATGCGGCGAGCGCAGCCGAGGCATCGAGTCAGGCGCCATAAATCACATGTTACCCGTCATCACCCTCATCGGCCGCCCCAACGTCGGCAAGTCGACCCTATTCAACCGGCTGACCCGCACTCGGGACGCCCTCGTGGCCGACTTCCCTGGCCTGACCCGCGATCGTCAGTACGGCATCGGCCGCGTCGGCCCCGGCCCCTACATCATCGTGGATACCGGCGGTATCGGCACCGCTGCCGAGGGCGTCGAGGCGCTGATGGAGCGCCAGGTCCAGCGCGCCATCGAGGAGGCGGACCACCTGCTCTTCCTGGTCGATGCCAAGGACGGGGCCACACCGGAAGACATCGAGATCGTCCAGCGACTCCGACGCCTCGGCAAGCCCATCGCGCTGGTGGTCAACAAGAGCGACACCACGGACCCCAATCTGGCCGTCGCCGACTTCCACGGGCTGGGACTCGGCGACCCCTGGGCCATCTCGGCCAGCCAGGGCCTTGGCGTAAACAAACTGATCGAGCACGTCTTCGGCCAGTTACCGATCGACACGGATGAGACCGCCGATGACGATCAGGGCATCCGAGTCGCTCTGGTCGGGCGCCCCAACGCCGGCAAGTCGACCATGATCAACCGTCTGCTCGGCGAAGAGCGTCTGGTCACCTTCGACAGCCCAGGCACCACGCGCGACAGCATTTTCATCCCCTTCGAGCGACTGGGACGTCGCTATACCCTGATCGACACCGCCGGCCTGCGACGCCGAGCACGCGTCCAAGACGCCATCGAGAAGTTCAGCGTAATCAAGACGCTGCAGGCGATCGAGGAATCGAACGTCGTCATCCTGGTGATCGATGCCCACGAGGGTGTCGGCGAACAGGACGCGACCCTCGCCGGCCATATCATCGAGAGCGGACGGGCACTGGTCGTCGCCATCAACAAATGGGACGGACTCCAGCCCGACGAGCGCGAGCACGTCCGCGAACAGTTCTCGCGTAAGCTCGCCTTCCTCGACTTCGCCAAGCTGCATCTGGTCTCGGCCTTGCACGGCAGCGGGGTCGGACTGCTGCTCGACGAGGTCGACAAGGCCTACGCCAATGCCACCCGCAACCTCGCCACCCCGGAACTGACCCGCCTGCTCGAATCCGCAGTTCAGGAGCATCAGCCCCCATTGGTCAGGGGACGCCGCATCAAGCTGCGCTATGCCCACCAGGGCGGACGCAACCCGCCGATCATCGTCATCCACGGCAACCAGACCGAAGACGTCCCCGAGACCTATCGGCGCTACCTCATCAACCGCTTCCGCAAGGCACTCAACCTACTCGGCACACCCTTGCGACTGGAGTTCAAAAGCGGCAGCAACCCTTTCCAGGGCAAGCGCAATCAACTGACCGAGCGTCAGATCAAGCACCGCGATCGCCTGAAGAAATTCACCAACCGCAAGCGCTGAGACCGGCGGACAGAGACATCCCGCCGACGCCGGTCATGCGTTCCGATCCCGAGAGGGTCGGTCAAACGGCTGGCTGGAGGACGACAGCAGGGAAGCTGTTGACTCTGGTACCGAAGCGCCTGCCTCGCCCCCCGCGAACAACAGCTTTCCGACGCAGACATCGCCTTGTTTTTGAAAAAGAAACAAGATCTGCCCCAGGTCTCACAGGGCTATCTTGACGCCAGGGCCCTCGCCAAGGGCCAGCGGACCAGCATCAGGACAAGAAAGGTGGAGAAGCAGGCCAGCGGCACCATCAGCCCAGCCGTCAGCGCATGGCGGAAGGCGGACTCCGTCATACCGTCGAGCCCGGAAAAGAAGACCGCGCCGGTCAGCGCTACGCCCAAGGCGCCGCCCACTTGCTGGAATGCCTGTAGCAACGCCGAGGCAATCCCGGCCTCGGCCGCTGCCACCGGCTCGAGCGCCAGATGGAAGAGCGGCCCGACCGCCATGCCGAATCCCAGCCCGATCAGCCCCAGGCATGCCATGACAATCGGTTGCTGAGCCAAACCGGTAAATCCCGGCACGGCGGCTCGCAACAGAACCAGACCCGCCAGCGCGATTCCGGCGCCCAGCACAAGGCGGAGCCGGTCGGAAAGGCCCCGCATGGCCGGGGCGAGCATGGAGGTGACCATGATGCCGAGCGATAGGGGAAAGGCCGTCAGACCCGACTGCCAAGGTGAAAACCCAAACCCCGTCTGAAGAAAGAGTGCGAGGATCATGAAAAAGCCTGGCAGACCAGCAAAGAACAGGCCGACACCGATCCCGAACCACGCGTATTCACCCGCCTCGAACAGCGACAGCGGCAGAAGCTGACTCTGCCCAAACCGAGCGCGGCGGCGCTCCCACCAGATGAGTGCAGCGAGCGTCGGCAGGGCGACGATCATCATCGCCCAACCCCAGAGCGGCCAACCCCATTGACGGCCTTCGATCAACGGTACCAGGATCAACAGCAAGGCAAGGGCCGCCAGCACTGTGGCGACAAGATCGAAGCGAATGCGGGGATCGCCCTCAGCGTGCGGCAGAAACCGCCACAACAAAACGCCGAGCGTCAGCGCAAGCGGCGGATTGATGAGAAAGATCACCCGCCATCCAAACCCCCAGAGGTCGTGCTCGACCAGCCATCCCCCGGCCAATGGTCCCATCACCGAGGCGAGACCAGCCACGAGGCCGAAGACCGCAAAGGCGGTGGTGCGGCTCTTGCCTTGGAACATCCGGTGCGCAAGCGCCATCGTTTGAGGCGAGACCATGGCCGCGCCCACGCCCTGCGCCACGCGGCCGAGTTGCAGCCATGCCATCTCCGGGGCCAGCGCGCAAAGGAGCGATGCCGAACCAAAGACCATCAGCCCCGCCAACAAGACCCGATCAGGCCCAAGCCGGTCCCCAGCTCGGCCGCAGGGGATCAGTCCCAGCGCGTAGGTCAAGATATAGCCCGAGACCAGCCAGGCCAGAGCAGCGCTCTCGGCGCCCAAATCGCGTTGGATGGAGGGCAGCGCCACGTTGATGATCGTGACGTCCAGCAGCACCAGGAAATTGACCGCTGCAAGCAAGCCTAACGCCACCCAAGACCTTTTGTGCGGTGAGGAGTGCGCCTCAATCGGCATCGGAGCATTCCCTCGACTCAGGGACGAGCAGCGAGCGCTCGATCTCGTCCACCACCGGCCAGAACATCGCCAACCCCTTCGGCCCGCGCGGGCCAAAGGACGCCAATGCGCCGGTGATCATCAACGCGGCGGGTAACGGTTGGAGTGTCGAGCGGAACACGCCCTGGCTGCGGCCGATGGCGACGATCTCCGCATAACGCCGACACCAGTCCTGGGTGAAGGCATCGAGTATCCCTGCAACCTCCGGCTCCGCAGTCGCGACCTGGGTGAGCTGGCCAAAACAGGCCGCCAACTCCGGCCGGTCGCGCAGACTGTCGTGATAGGCCCGAACCTCGGCCCGCAACTGCGCAAGGGCTGGGCGCTGGGCGTCAGGCCGGGGAGGCAGCAGGGCCAGAAAGGCGTCCCGGCTCGTTTCCGCCACCAACCTGACAAGCGCGGTCTTGTTCGGCACGTGGAAATGCAGGGTCGAGATGTTGATGCCAACTCGCTCGGCAACGCTGCGGGTGCGCAGCGCGGCGTAGCCCTTTTCCAAGATCAGGGCACGCGCGGCCTCCGCGATCATCTCGCGGCGGTCGTCCTTGCGAATGTACTGTTGGGTCGGTTTGGTATCTGACATGAATCAATCATATGATTGATTTATATTTCACGCAAACCTCATCCCGAGTCGAGTGTCCAGAGCTCGATCCGGGAGGACAGCCTGTACGATCATCGAACCAGCGTCTCCTCGGGCACTTGCAGTCTGACGCCACGACACCCTCATGCACGCCACGGCAGCAACGCCGCAGCCGCGATGACGAGGCTGACCAGGGTCACCGGCAGCCCGACCCGGGCATGGGCTCGCCAGTCGATGACGACGCCCTGTCGCGCCGCAGCCTGAACGACGATGAGGTTGGCGATGCTGCTGATCAGCAGCAGGTTTCCGGCCAGGGTGCTCGAGAGCGCCAGAAGCGGCCCATCGACCGGCGCCTGCGCCACCGGCAGCAGGAGCATCACTGCCGGGACGTTGGAGACCAGATTGCTGAGCAGGACACTGGCGGCGAAGAGCGGCGCAGGTTCCTGCAGATCGAGTCCCTCGTCGGCCAGAACGGCGACCGCCTGGGCCGGCAGTCCGGTCTGCTGCATGGCATGATTGACGATGAAGAGTCCGACGAAGAGCACCAGCAGTTGCCAGTCGACCAGTCCAAGCATCTGGCGTGAATGCAGACGCCGGCTCGTGAGCAACAATCCAGCCCCGGCCAGAGCGAGCAGATCGCGCGGCCAGT
Organism: Thiorhodococcus drewsii AZ1; assembly: GCF_000224065.1. Taxonomy (GTDB): domain Bacteria; phylum Pseudomonadota; class Gammaproteobacteria; order Chromatiales; family Chromatiaceae; genus Imhoffiella; species Imhoffiella drewsii. The sequence goes on along the minus strand of NZ_AFWT01000019.1, from coordinate 19,607 downwards.
GCGCCCAGAGAAAGGCCGCGCAAAGCAGGGCCGCGACCGTCAGACCCTTGAACGTCTGCCAGCGATCGAGCGGCACGCCGACCTCGCCGGCACGCCCGAGCGCCGACGGCAGGAGCGACGCGGAGGCTTCCAGCCAGTGCCCGCGGCTGAGCCCAGCGATGATCACCCAAGTGCTCAAGAGACCGAGCAGCACTGGCAGCGCCGCCACGCGTAGGTAGTCGCCGAAGTCGAGTCGCAGCACCTCGCCGATCAGCATGTTCTGCGGATTGCCAATGAGCGTCAGCGCCGACCCGAGATTGGCCGCGCAGGCCAACGCCAGCAGATGCGGCAGCGGGGCATAGCCGCGCGCCCGGCACAGCTGGGCGAGCACCGGCGCCATCGCCAAACAGACGATGTCGTTGCTGAACACGGCCGAGAGTGCTGCAGCCACGGCGATCACCGCCCCCAGCAGAACCGGCGGGGCCAGCGCGCGACGATCCAGCCAGACGACCACCCAGTCGTAGAAACCACCGAGCCGCAACTGCGCCGAGATCACCATGAAGGCGAACAGCAAGGCGAGCGTCGGCAGATGGACCACTTCGCCGATCCCGGACAGGGGCACGACCTCGGTGGCGACCAGGGCGATCGCGCCCAAGAGCACGACCCCCGTGCGGTCGAGCTGCAGGAACGGCAGCCGGCCAAGAAAGAGCCCGAGATAGACCAGCAGGAAGACGGTGAGGACAAAGGCGGTCAAGGCCAGGACTCCCAGATACACCGACGGTAGTTTCCACCGCCACTCGGAACACCTTCGTCAGCATCAATGCCGCAAACAGCGGGAACACCCCGCCGCTAACCTGATGGAACCGATGCACGGGCAGGCAGCGCCGGCCGACCCGCGCGCCCAAAGCAGACTCGCTTCCGGTGGGTGGCCAACCCTTGCCGAGCGGGACTGATCACCCGCCGGGCTCCTCCTCGTCATTTCACGCCAAGCTCCGCCTGACGATTCCAAGCGACCAAACTTCCCTGGCGCACCAAGATCTGCCTTGATCTTCGCAAGCTCTTTGAGGACTAACGCTGAAAATAAATGGCGAAAATAAAGCGCGGCGGCTCAGTACAGTACATTTAAAATTAAGCTTTTGATTATAATGGCGTCTTCTTGAGACTCCGCCCCAATGTCACGATGCCCGAAACCCGCACTGTCAGACTGCTCCGAACCCTGCTTGCCACTCACCTCGACTGGCATGGCTCTCGTCTCGATTTTCTCGCCCGTTTCATCCTGGCCGTCCTGCAAGTGCGCTCGGTCAACCTGGCCCGCCTGGCGCCGGTGCTCTCGAGCCGCGCGAAGCCCAGTTCGAACTACATCCGGTTACAGCGCTTCATGCGCTCCTTCACGATTGATCAGTCGGACATCGCCCGCACGGTTGGCGATCTCCTGCCCGCGCAGCAGCCATGGGTGCTGACGCTCGATCGCACCAACTGGAAACTCGGACGTGCCGAGATCAATCTGCTGGTGCTCGGTGTCGCCTACCGAGGATTGGCGATCCCCTTGCTGTGGACCGCTTTGCCCAAGGCCGGCAACTCCAACACCAAAGAGCGCATCGCGCTGATGGAGCGCTTTTTCGCGACCTTTCCGGATCAGCCAGTGGCCTTCCTGTTGGCCGATCGCGAGTTCGTCGGGCGCGACTGGCTGGCGTATCTCCTGCGACGCGAGCTGCCATTTCGCTTGCGCCTGAAGGCCAACGTCAACCTCACGTCCACCAAGGGGGCCTATCCGCTGCTGCGCGAATTCCAGACCCTGCCCGTCGGGGGCACACGGGTGCTGCGCCAGCCGCGACAGCTCTGGGGACAGAAGGCCTTTCTTAGTGCCAAACGCCTGGAAACCAATGAATGGTTGCTCATCGTCAGCGAGTCCTTCAGCCGCCAGGCCATTGAGGAGTATGCCCAACGCTGGACCATTGAAACCCTGTTTGCCGCCTTGAAATCGCACGGGTTCCACCTCGAAGAGACCCATCTCACCAAGCCCGAGCGCCTCGAGCGACTGTTCGCGCTGTTGACGCTGACCACCCTGTGGGCGGTTCATGCCGGTGTCTGGGCGCACGAGCAACAGCCGATTCGCCAAAAAAAACACTCGAGCGCCCTCAGTTCAGCTTCTTTCGCTATGGACTCGACCTCCTTCAGCGCCTCATCACCCTGCAGGCCAGTTTCGCTGCCGAGTTGCTCTGCGTCCTCGGTTTCATGCTCGATGGGCGACCGTTCAACGTCCAACATGACATGAGGCGCGTGCTGTATTAGCTGGGGAAGCTATTCGTTTTGTACTGTGCTGAGGTGCCTCACTTGGACATTCGCCGTTCTTAGCCAGGGCACTCCAGAAAGAGTCATCAAACATACGATTTAAATACATGTATCTACATGTCACCACCAACTTTGTGCGATTCCAGCTTCCTGATGAATAAGCGGAACCACTTACGCCATAATGTGTTTCAAGCTCATAAAATGTAAGTGGCGTCTTCGCCAACCACTTTTCATCCAATAGCTTGCCAAGCTCTAAAACTTCTTCTTCAGTAATGTCAAACTGTTCAGCAAAAGGTTTGTGCCAATCTGCTGCTTCGTTAAATGCCGGGAATACGCCGGACTCCCATGCATAAATATATGCTGATGTAAATGGAGAATTATCTAGATCTGAACGCCCAGAATTTAGAATATTGAAACGCATTAGCTGAAAGAGAGATTCGTTCGTAGCTTCCATTTAGCATCTCCTGATGCGGGTTAAAGGTTACCCAGTATAGTTGGAGTTCTCTGCATGCCATATCAAAGGCATAACAGTTGATTAGACAGAATCGATAATTACTGCGCTAGACGGATTCTCTAATTTATGTGCTAGACAGATGCTGTCTAGCTCTCCCTCCCGAGTTGAGCCCGTCCATCCGAGCCGTTCCGTACACCCCGAAGATGTCGCACCAACACTGCCGCCAACGGCCTCACACCGTCTATGCGTAAACGCAACCCGCCGTGCTAGACGGAAACGAGGACGCCAATCAGGCTTCTCCCGATGCCAAACGGATATGACTGACGCATACAGTTTGCATCTTAAGCCCGTAACTTCGATCAGGGCAATTTCGACGTTCGGGTTTCATGCCTCCTCATTTTCCGCACTCCTGAAGCTTCCGGCAGTTAGCGGTCTGAACAAATACTAAAATGGCCAACGAGGAACAGGTGGCAAATTAGACGCTTCGTCACCAGAAAAAAGAAGCGCCGTGCATTATTCGTAATGGCTCCATAGCCGTAACACTTTGACGACCCTATCCTCTTCCAGCACTTGATATACCAGCCGATGCTGAATATTGATTCGCCTCGAATAGGCCCCTGCAAGATCGCCAACGAGTTTTTCGAAAGGGGGCGGCCTCTGGAATGGGTCTTCTGCGAGGATTGCAAACAACTCCTGCGCCTTGGGCTTCAATCCGCTTGAAGCCAACTTCTTCGCGTCCTTCTGTGCTTGCTTCGTATAGACCAGTTGCCACTTCACCAATCCAGGTCCTCGGCACATTCGTCAACAGGCGTCTCCATGCCTTCCCGGATCGACTCGCGCATACCTGGAGTCGATAGCAAGAACAGCGTCTCTTGGATCGCCTCCCAGTCTTCTGCGGAAACCAGCACCGCACTGTTCCGCTTCCCTGTAATCAGCAACGGCTGATGCGAGGATGCGGCCTCATCGATCAGGCCATACAGGTTAGCGCGTGCCTTGCTGGCCGTAATTGCAGTCATGACAAACCTCACAACGAGAGTTAGATGTACTTATAGTACGTTATTGCGTACGCGCATCAAGTGGCACGTCTCGGCTGCATACGCTTGGTAGCAGGTCGCGGTCACAAAGCCAACAGAAACGAACCGCGTTTGTCGCGGTTGCTGCAATCCATCCGATTGTCGGGAAAGCTACACCCTTACACCGAACATTTTCCCTTCCAAAACAGACATTTTTCTATTGGCACGGGCTCTGCATGATTGTATCTATAGCAAACGCCTCGGAGCCTTGCATGAAGCAGAAAGACATCTCAGCACTGCTCGATGAGCCGGCCTGTGCCCACAACAAGAAGGAAAAGTCCGGTTGCGCCAAGCCCAAACCGGGTGCCACGGCGGGCGGCTGCACCTTCGACGGGGCTCAGATCGCGCTGCTGCCGATCGCGGATGTCGCCCATATCGTGCATGGCTCCATCGCCTGTGCCGGCAATTCCTGGGATAACCGAGGCACCCGCTCCACCGGACCCACGCTGTTCAAGATCGGCATGACGACCGATCTGACCGAACAGGACATCATCATGGGGCGCGGCGAGAAGCGGCTCTTCCACTCCATCAAACAGGCGATCGACAGCTATCATCCGGCGGCCGTCTTCGTCTACAACACCTGCGTCCCGGCCCTGATCGGCGACGACGTGGATTCGGTCTGCAAGGAGGCCGAGAAGCGTTGGGGCACGCCGGTGGTCCCGGTCGATGCGGCCGGCTTCTACGGCACCAAGAATCTCGGCAATCGCATCGCCGGCGAATCCATGGTGCGTTACGTCTGCGGCGGACGCGAGCCGGATCCGGTTCCTGAAGGGATCGAAAGGGAAGGATTCAAGGTCCACGACATCGGTCTGGTCGGGGAATACAACATCGCCGGCGAGCTCTGGCACGTCATGCCGTTGTTCGACGAACTGGGACTGCGCGTGCTCTGCACCCTCTCCGGCGACGCCCGTTTCCGCGAGGTGCAGACCATGCACCGCTCCGAGGCGAACATGATGGTCTGCTCCAAGGCCATGGTGAACGTCGCCCGCAAGCTCAAGGACGCCTTCGGCACGCCCTGGTTCGAGGGCAGTTTCTATGGGGTGCAGGACGTCTCGCAGTCGCTGCGCGACTTCGCCCGTCTGATCGATGACCCCGACCTGACCGCCCGCACCGAGGAGCTGATCGCCCGCGAAGAGGCACGCATCCACGAGGCGCTCGAACCCTGGCGCGCCCGACTCAAGGGCCGCAAGGTGCTGCTCTATACCGGCGGTGTGAAGTCCTGGTCGGTGATCTCGGCGCTGCAGGATCTCGGCATGACCGTGGTCGCCACAGGCACCCGCAAGTCGACCGAGGAAGACAAGGCGCGCATCCGCGAGCTCATGGGCGAGGATGCGGTGATGATCGACGAGGGCAATCCGCGCAAGCTCATCGACATGGTGCGCGACAATGACGTCGACATCCTGATCGCCGGCGGACGCAACCTCTACACGGCGCTCAAGGCGCGTATCCCCTTCCTCGACATCAACCAGGAGCGCGAATTCGGCTATGCCGGGTACGTGGGCATGCTCGAACTGGCCAAACAGCTCTGCCTGACCGTCGAGAGCCCTATCTGGGAGGCGGTACGTCGCCCCGCACCCTGGACGCAGGCACAGCCCGCGATCCCTCCAGGCGCCGCGACCACGTCGAGCGCCGATGATGCCCCAGAGGTCGAGCCCATCGCCGTGGAGGCCAACAGTCATGCCTGAGATCGTCAAACGTAAAAAGGCCCTTTCGGTCAATCCGCTCAAGGCCAGCTCGACCGTCGGCGCTGCGCTCGCCTTCCTCGGCTTCAGTCGCACCATCCCCATGCTGCATGGCTCGCAGGGCTGTACCGCCTTCGGCAAGATCTTGTTCGTGCGTCATTTCCGCGAGCCCATCCCGCTGCAGACGACCGCCATCGATCAGGTCAGCGCCGTCATGGGCAGCCAGGATCTGGTGATCGAGGGGCTCAAGACCCTGTGCGAAAAGAACAACCCCGACATGATCGGGCTTCCGACCACCGGGCTGGTCGAGACCCAGGGCGCCGACATCCGCATGGCGGTACGCGCCTTCCGTCAGACCCACCCCGAGTTCAACCGGATTCCGGTCGTGCCAGTCTCGACACCCGATTTCGTCGGATCCATGGAGTCCGGTTACGCAGATGCGACCAAGGCGATCATCGAATCCCTGGTCCCGACCGCCGCCGAGGCGGGCACCCAGCCGGGACAGCGCCGCCGCCAGATCAACGTGCTGGCCGGATCCCATCTGACTCCGGGCGACCTGGAGCACCTCAAGGATCTGATCGAGGCGTTCGATCTGCGTCCAGTGGTGCTGCCCGACCTCTCCGACTCGCTCGACGGACATCTGCCCGAGAGCGACTTCAGCCCGCTCACCATCGGCGGCGCGCTCGTCAGCGAGCTGGCCACGGTGGGCGACGCCTTGGCGACCCTGGTGATCGGCCCCTCCATGGACGCGCCGGCCGACGCGCTCAAGGCGCGCACCGGGGTACCGGATCATCGATTCACCCATCTCATGGGGATCGACGCCGTCGATGCACTGATCTCGACCCTGACCGAGCTGGCCGCCGTGCCGGTTCCGGCCAAGATCGAGCGCCAGCGCGCCCAGCTTCAGGACGCCATGCTCGACAGCCATTTCATGCTCGGCATGTCACGCTTCGCCATCGCTGCGGACCCGGACCTTCTGGTCGGACTGACCCAGATGCTCGCCGGCGTCGGCGCCGAGACGGTGGTCGCGGTCGCTCCGAGCAACGCGCCGGCACTGGAAAGGGCCGTCTGCGATCAGGTCAAGATCGGCGATCTGGAAGACCTGGAGATCGCCGCGCGCGCACGCGGTGCCGAGGTGCTCATCACCAATTCGCACGGCGTCCATACCGCCGCGCGGCTGGGCATCCCGCTGCTGCGTGCCGGTTTTCCGCAGTACGACCAGCTCGGCGGCTACACCCGCACCTGGATCGGCTATCAGGGGACGCGCGCCACGCTCTTCGAGCTGGCCAACATCCTGCTGACCCTGGAGAAGGGCGAGATCCATCCCTATCGCTCACGACTCAAACAATGGCCGGACGACGAACGCCATGCCGACGTGAAACACGCCGCATAGGATGGGTAGAGCGCGGCGAAACCCATCGACCCGATGCGCTCGCGCCGCGCCACTCATGGGAGGACTGGAGTCCCAAACCAATGGAACGACGACTGAGAATTCTGAATTGCTGTAGCGAGGCAAAACCCATGGGTACAGTGATCAAGGTGGCCTTCGCGACCTCCGACATGAAGCACATCGATCAGCACTTCGGTACGGCAGAGGCGTTCGCCATCTATTCGGTGGACGAAGAGGCGGCCGATCTGGTCGAGGTGGTGCAGTTCGGCCAACTGAGCATGGATGGCAACGAGGACAAGCTAGCCTCCAAGATCGACGCGCTCCAGGGCTGCATCGCCATCTATTGCCAGGCGATCGGCGCCTCGGCGGTCAACCAGTTGCGCCCCAAGGGCATCCAACCGGTCAAGGTCACGCCCGGCACGCCGCTGAGCCATGCCATCTGCTCGCTCCAGACCGAGATGCGCGATGGGCCGCGCGCCTGGCTCGCCCGCGCCATCGAGAACCAGAATCCCGATCGCGCCAACCGTTTCGACGCTATGGAATCGGAGGGATGGAGCGAATGATCGAGGAACGCGCCACCGTAGTCGAGGTCGGCGACGGCTTTGCCTGGGTCGAGACCCAGCGCCGCTCGTCCTGCACCCAGTGCGCGAGTTCGGCGAGCTGCGGCACATCGATCCTGGCCAAATTGTTCCGCCCGACTAGCAACCGGCTCAAGATCATCGATCCCATCGGACTGCAAACCGGCGAGCAGGTCGTCATCGGCATCGCCGACGCCACCCTGAACCGCGCGGCCCTGATGGCCTACATGCTGCCGATGATCACGCTGATCGGCGCCTCCGCAGTGGCGACGCACCTCCAGTTCAGCGAAGGCATGGTCGCGCTGTCCGGAATCGCCGGATTGGCACTGGGTCTCCTGCTGGCCCGCCTGCTCACCGGCGGAGCGACCGGGCAGGCGCGCTACCGACCCGAGCTGGTCCGACGCGACGGCTCTGGCAGCCAGGTCTCGCTCGCGAGTCTGACCCAAGGCAGCACCCTGCACGATCACAAACATTTCACCGCCTGATCGCGAACGATACGGCTTCAACATCCATTTCGAGGCATCCATCATGACCGAGACCGCTACGGCGAGCACCGAAAACGCAGGGCTCCTAGAGTCCGCATTCGTCGTTGAAATGGTGCGCCAGATGCGCGCCATCGACCCCTATGGGCACTACGACGCGATGTCCACACTGGAGATCCTCGAGCCCTTCATCCTGACCAAGGAAAAGAAGCGCGAGATCCCCATCATCGGCGACCCGGACGAGCTCGTGGTCGCACGCGTCAAGGTTTTCTACAACGCCATCTCGGCCCTGATCGAGTCCGAATGCGGTCTGATGGCCGTGCCTCTGGTCAACCTCACCCACGAGGGATTCGGCCGCGCGCTCATCACCGTCGGCAAGCTGGTGGTCATGGACCGCACGGTGCGCGACGTCCACCGCTTCGGTTTCCCCAGCCTGTCCAAGATGAAGGACGAGGCCGACAAGATCCTCTCGGTCGCGCTGGAGCTCATCGGCAACCACTCCAAGGTCGCCGGACTCTGAGCAGCCCCTAAAAGATCGAGCCGCGTGCCCGCCCGGTCGAACAGACCGGGCGGGCACGGCATCCTGCCCCTCGCTCTACATTCGCCAAGGGAACGCCAACCATGACACCCGAAGAACTCAAAGACCTCGAAAAGTCCGTCAAAAAGGCCAAGCGCATCGCCTCCGAAAAGGCCGGCGAGCTGCACGATCTGGTCGAGGACCGCTTGCCGGGCGCCTATGAGGAAATCCCGGTCATCGCGCAGACGACCTACGACGCTTGCAAGGCATGGGCAGAGGCAAGTGCCCAACTCGCCGCAGCACAGGCTGCGGCATCCAACTGACCCTTTTCCATCAACCCTCTCAGGCGGCGCTGGGGCGTCGCATTCGGAGTACAGACATGTCGGTCATCACAGGTATTACCCGGGGCGGCGTCGAATGGACGCCCTCATTCGTCATCGCGCTCAACCAGGGCAAGTGCATCGGCTGCGGCCGTTGCTACAAGGTCTGCCCGCGCAACGTCTTCGAGCTGATCGATCGCGACGACCTCGACGACGATGACGATTTCGAGGACATGGACGACGATTTCGATGACGAAGCCCCAGGCATGGTCATGAACCTGAAAGACACGCTCGACTGCATCGGCTGCGAGGCCTGTTCGCGCGTCTGTCCGAAGGGCTGTCTGACCCACGAGCCCTCGGCCGCAGCCGCCTGATCCGGCTTCGTACGTGCCCGAGTCCCGCCCCTCCAGGGCGGCTCGGGCCAGCGGCCAGCCGCTGACGGCTGGAAGCTGGAAGCTGGAAGCTGCCAGCTAAGTTGACCCACGCGCCCCAGGCTGCTAGAAACGGCACCGCCTCCACACCAGTCTCGGTCGACAGACTCCATGCCCTCCCTATTTCAGCGTTTCGGCCCTCTATGGCCCGCCTTGATCGCGCTGGCGAGCGGTGCACTCACGGTCCTGGGATTCGCACCCTTCAACTGGTTCCCCATCGCCATCCTGAGCCTCGCGCTCTTCTACGACCAACTGATCGAGAGTTCGCCACGACAGGGTTTCTGGCGCGGCTGGCTGTTCGGGGTCGGACTCTTCGGGTTCGGGGTCTTCTGGATCCGCATCAGCCTGAACGAGTTCGGCAACATGGACGCCTGGGTCGCGCAGCTGCTCACCGCGCTCTTCATCGCGGCCATGGCCCTCTATTACGGTCTGGCGGGCTGGCTGATTCGACGACTGGATCTCAGCCGAAACTGGACCACCCCAGTCCTGGTCTTCCCTGCCATCTATCTCCTGACAGAGTGGTTGCGGGGCTGGCTCTTCACCGGCTTCCCTTGGCTCAACCTCGGCTACACACAGATCGACGGACCGCTCGCCGGCTATGCCCCGGTCATGGGGGTCTATGGGGTCACCTTGCTCGCCGCACTGTCGAGCGGGCTGCTCTGGGCCCTGGTGCGCTGGTCCGGTCGGGCGCGCGCCCTGGCAGGCGCAGCGCTCGCGGCCATCTGGTTCAGCGGCGCCGGGCTGCAACAGGTGGAGTGGACCCACCCGAACGGACCGCCGCTCAAGGTCAGCGTCCTGCAGGCCAACATCCCGCAGTCCATGAAATGGACGCCCGAGGGAGGCATGGCGATCGCCCAGGCCTATCTGGAACTCACCCGCGATCACCTGGACTCGGATCTGATCGTCTGGCCAGAGACCGCGCTCCCGGATTTCCTGCACCAGCTCCGCGCCCCGCTCATCGATCCGCTGGCCGAGCGCGCCCGCGCTGAGGGCACCGAGATTGTGCTCGGCATCCCGGTTCTGGATGTGGAGACGCGGCGGTACTACAACGGACTCCTCAGCATCGGCAGCCATGAGGACCTCTACGCCAAGCGCCATCTGGTCCCCTTCGGCGAGTTCATGCCCTTCAAGAATTGGCTCGGCCCGCTGGTCGAACTCTTCGAGGTTCCCATGTCGGACTTCAGCCCCGGCGATGCGGAACGCCCCTTGCTCACCGTGGGCCGGTATCAGGTCGGGGTCTCGATCTGCTACGAAGACGCCTTCCCCAGCGAGGTGGTCGAGGCATTACCGGAGGCCGAGTATCTGATCAATGTCAGCAACGACGCCTGGTTCGGCGACTCGCTCGCACCCCACCAGCATCTGGAGATGGCACGCATGCGCGCCTTGGAGAACGGTCGCGCTCTGGTTCGCGCCACCAACACGGGCGTCTCGGCCATCATCGACCAGCGTGGACGACTCGCCGCGACCCTGCCCTCGTTCATCCGTGGCGCCACCAGCGCCGAAATCCAGCCGCGCCAAGGCGCGACGCCATTCGCACGATTGCACAACCAGCTCGCGATCGGGCTCGCTCTGGCGATGCTCGGCATCGCCGTCGCGCGCTCCCGCCGCGCCAGATCGAACGCCACATGAGCGACCGCCGCCCGTGAAACACAACGCGGATTGTCCCTTTCCGGGCGTGGGCGGTTATCATTGTCCCTCCTTTCGCCGGTGTAGGATCTACTCGTGCAAGCCCTGATCACGTTCTTCATTGAGCTCTGCTTGCTCCGCCGCCCGCCGCAGGACCTGCCGGCCTCCGATGTGCTCCTCGCCATGGTGCTCGTCACCGACCTCATCGTCGGAATGTTGGTCGGCATGACCGCCGGACTGAGCTGGATAGAGGGTTTCCTCCAGAGCCTGGTCGAGGTGGCGCTGATGCTGACAGCGCTCTATCTGACCCTCAAGCAGCTTCGGCTCGCCCAGCGCTTCGTCCAATCCGGTACCGCCCTGCTCGGCAGCGGCACACTGCTGGGACTGATCGCGCTCATTCCGCTCAGCCTCAATCCAACCGGCAGCGAGACGACTGATCTGGCCACGCTCGGCGCCTTCCTGCTGCTGGGACTGATCATCTGGGGGGTTGTGGTCACCGGACATATCCTGCGCCACAGCTTCGGCATCACGCTCGGCCAGGGCGCAGCCATCGCCATCGCCTTCGAGATCTTCGCCGTCACCCTCGTGACCAGCCTATTCGGCGGCGCCTGAGGTTCATCGGCCCGCTCCGCCCAGACACGAATCCCACTGGTTCTCGTAAAGGTCCAGACATGCATCTTCATATCCTCGGAATCTGCGGCACCTTCATGGGCGGAATCGCCCTGCTGGCGCGCGAACAAGGCCACCAGGTCACAGGCTCGGATGCCAACGTCTATCCACCGATGAGCACCCAGCTGGAGGCGGCGGGAATCAAGCTCACGGAGGGCTACGACGCCTCCCAACTGGACCCGGCCCCGGACGTGGTGGTGGTCGGCAATGCCATGAAGCGCGGCATCCCGGCCATCGAGGCCATGCTCGACCGCGACCTGCGCTACTGCTCCGGCCCCCAGTGGCTGCACGACAACCTGCTGCGCGAACGCTGGGTGCTCGCCGTCGCCGGGACCCACGGCAAGACCACCACCTCCAGCATGCTGGCCTGGGTGCTGGAGGACGCGGGACTCCAGCCCGGCTTCCTGATCGGTGGTGTTCCGCTCGACTTCGGTCTCTCGGCCCGGCTCGGCTCCGCCCCCTTCTTCGTGGTCGAGGCGGACGAGTACGACACCGCCTTCTTCGATAAGCGTTCCAAGTTCGTCCACTACGGTCCCCGGACCCTGATCCTCAACAACCTGGAGTTCGATCACGCCGACATCTTCGACGATCTGTCGCAGATCCAGCGTCAGTTCCATCATCTGGTGCGCACGGTTCCGGGCAGCGGACTGATTCTGCATCCGGGCCGCTCGCCGGCACTGGATCATGTCCTGGGCATGGGCTGCTGGACACCACGCGAATCATTCGGACCGGACGGCGACTGGAGCGCCGAGCTCGTTCAGGCCGACGGATCCGAATTCCGGGTCCTGTTCAAGGACGAGGAGGTCGGAACCCTCGCCTGGCAACAGACGGGTCTGCACAACGTGCAGAACGCACTCGCGGTCATCGCCGCCGCACGTCATGCCGGCGTCCCGCCCGAAACGGCGATCGATGCGCTGGGGCGTTTCCAGGGGGTCAAGCGCCGCATGGAATTGTGCGGCGAGGTCCGGGGCATTCGAATCTTCGACGACTTCGCACATCACCCGACCGCCATCGCCACCACGCTCGACGGTCTGCGCCGTCAGGTCGGCGAGCAGCGCATCCTGGCCGTGCTCGAACCCCGCTCGAACACCATGCGGCTGGGGATCCACAACAAGGAGCTCGCCGCCTCGCTCGCCGAAGCCGACCAGGTCTTTCTCTATGCACCGCCGGATCTGGGATGGGACGCGGCCGCCGTCTTCGCCGAGCAGCAAGGGCGCGTGACCGTGTTGGATTCGATCGAAGCAACGGTCGAGCACATCGCCGCCGAGAGCCGGCCGGGCGACCAGATCCTGGTGATGAGCAACGGGGGATTCGGCGGCATCCACCAACGCCTTCTGGATGCGCTGCAGGGCCAACCGGCCAACTGAACGGTGCGATCGATGAAGGATCCGCGCCAGCCCAACAGGGTCACGGTCGCCATCACCGGTGCCTCGGGTGCCCAATACGGGCTGCGGCTGATCCACTGTCTGGCGGCCTCGGGCGTCCAGGTCGATCTGCTGATCTCCCAGGCCGGACAGGTCGTACTCAAGATGGAGGCCGACCTCGAAATCCCCTCGCGCCCAAACGAGGCCGAACAGTTCTTCCGCACCCATTTCGGCCCCCAACCCGGCTCCATCCGGGTCTTCGGACGCCAAGAATGGACCGCCCCGGTCGCGAGCGGCAGCAATCCGCCCGACGCCATGGTCATCTGCCCCTGTACCTCGGGCACGCTGGGACGCGTCGCCGCCGGGCTCTCCTCGTCATTGATCGAGCGCGCCGCCGACGTCGCACTCAAGGAGCGCCGGCCGCTGCTACTGGTGGTTCGGGAGACCCCCTTCAGCAGCATCCATCTCGAAAACATGCTGCGACTCACCCAGGCGGGCGCGATCATCATGCCGGCCAGTCCGGGCTTCTATCACAAGCCGACCAGTGTCGAGGCCATCGTGGATTTCATGGTGGCCCGCGTTCTGGATCATCTGGGGGTGCCGCACCAACTCATGCGGCCTTGGGGGAGTGAGACGCCATCGGAGGGCGCCTAGCCTGATCCATCAGGCGGCTTCGCGATCCTCGCCGATCAGGATGGTGGTATCGCTCAGATAGGTGTACTTCGGAATGACCAGATTCGTCGGGGCCGGAACGCCCTTAAAGACGCGCGCGGCCAGGTCGAAACGCGATCCGTGACAAGGGCAGAAAAAGCCGCCCTTCCAATCGGCGCCCAGATCGTCGGGGGCCACCTCGGGTCGATAGGTCGGCGAACACCCCAAATGGGTACAGATGCCGATCGCCACCAGATACTCCGGCTTGATCGATCGGGTCGGATTCTGACAGTAACTCGGCTGCTGCGGCACGCTGGACTCTGGATCCACCAGCTTGGGATCGTTGCTCGGCAGTGCCGCCAGCATCGCGGGTGTGCGATGGACGACCCATACCGGCTTGCCGCGCCATTTGACGCGCAGCAGCGCGCCCGGCTCCAGCTTGCCGATATCGGCCTCGACCGGAGCACCTGCGGCCCTTGCTCGTGCGCTCGGGTTCATGGACTGAACGAACGGTACCAAGGCGTAACCAACCCCAACGGCACCGACCAGACTGGTTGCGGCAACCAATAAACGCCGCCTTCCTCTGTTCTCAACCTCTGTGTTCATGGATTCACTCCTGACCAAAGCAGATACGCCAACCGAGCGACTGCTTCGGTCGCTTGGGTCATGGTTGAATCTGCGACCCTGCGTCGCTGTTAAGAGGTATTTTCCGCCAGAAACCAACCAAAATACCCAGACATTTATCAATCGGAGGGAATCGCGATGAGATGAAAAGCCATGCCTGATGCCGGACCGGCAGTAGGCAGCCCGATTCGATTTGCCCGTCACAGCAAGGAGAGGATTCTTCGAGTATAACAATATCAATATCGAAGACCTCCGGGTCCAGGCTTCCAAGGGGAGAACCCATGGCCAATCTGGTGTGGATGCAAACCGGCGCCTGTAGCGGCGATTCGATGACGCTGCTGTGCGCGGAACGACCTAGCCTCGAAAGCCTGCTGGAACATGCCGGAGCGCGGTTGCTCTGGCACCCGTCGCTGACCGCCGAGACCCGTTTCGGGTCCGTGCTGGATGCCGTGACCAGCGGAAGGGAACCGCTCGATATCCTCTGCATCGAGGGCAGCCTCATGACCGGCCCTTCGGGCAGCGGTCTCTACGACACCTGGCGATCGCGCCCCAAGATCGAGATCGTGCGCGAACTGGCCGGGATCGCCGGCTCTGTCGTCGCCATGGGCACCTGCGCGGCTTTCGGTGGAGTGCATGCCGCACCACCGAACCCGACAGACTGCACCGGAATGCAATTCATGCAAGCAACCCCTGGCGGCCTTCTAGGCCCGGGTTGGCGCAGCCGAGGCGGGCAACCCGTCATCAATGTCGCGGGCTGCCCAGCCCATCCGAATACCATGACCAAGGTGCTCGCGATGCTGCTCGAAGGGACGCCAATTCCGTTGGACGAGCTGAATCGCCCCGCCCCCTTCTTCTCCAGCCTGGTGCATCAGGGCTGCACCCGCAACGAGTATCACGAATACGATGCCGAGGACGATGTGCTTGGCGGACGCGGCTGCATGTTCTTCAGCCTCGGCTGCCGGGGACCCTTGACCCCAGCGCCCTGCAATGTCGATCTATGGAACGGACGCAGCAGCAAGACGCGCGCGGGCGTCCCCTGCTTCGGCTGCGTCTCCCCCGCCTTTCCGCCGAATCGCGACCTCTTCGAAACGCCCAAGATCGGCACCATACCCAAGATGCTCCCGCTCGGCGTCTCGCGCGCCAAGTACATGGCATACAAGAACCTGGCCAAGGCGGCCGCACCGGAGCGCATCATCAATCGCGAGATGGAGCCTTGAACGATGGCTCGCGTGACTGTCAACATCGATCTGAACCGGGTTGAGGGCGACCTAGAACTTCAGGTGGACCTGGAGGACGACGTCATCGCGGACGCGCGCTGCATCGGCACCCTCTATCGGGGATTCGAGCAGATCCTGATCGGCCGCGCGCCGCGCGACCCGCTCGTCATCACCCCGCGCGTCTGCGGCATCTGCGGAACCGCCCATCTCTATGCCACCGTCCGCGCGCTCGAACAACTCGGCGGCATCCGCCCCCCCACCCATGCCGCGCATATCCGCAACCTCTGCCTGATGGCCGAGAATCTGCAAAGCGATCTGCGCCAGAGCTTTCTCTTCTTCACACCCGACTTCTGTCATCCCAGATACGCCAAACACCCACTCGCGGACGCAATCACCGCATCATTCACGCCCTTCAAGGGGCGTGTGGCGCGCGAATGTCTGCAGGTCACACGGCGCGTACTGGAGATCGTGGCAATCTTCGGCGGACAATGGCCGCATTCAAGCTTCATGATCCCGGGTGGCGTCACCCTGCCGGCCAATGGCACACGTCTGATCGAGGCCCAGGACCTGGTTTCAAGGACGCGCGACTGGATGGAAACCTGCGTCCTGGGGGACGACCTCGACCACTGGCTGACCATCGAACGGGCCGAGGACTTCTTTCAGTGGCTGGAGTCATCGCCAACCGTCGCAAACGCCGCACTCGGGCTATTCTGCCGCTTCGCGCGCTCGGTCGGGCTGCACCAGCTCGGGTGCGGCACCGGGCACCTGATCAGCTACGGCGTGAATCCACTCCCCGACGGTAGCTACGGCGGTTTTCGGCCCGGCTTCTATGACGCCGACAAGAGCCAGGTTGAATCACTCGATCAATCGCGCATCAATGAGCACGTCCGGCACAGCTGGTTCCAGCATTATCCGGGCGGTCGCCATCCCTGGCAGGGAGAGACCATCCCCGACTACATGCCGGGGAACGACCGTTACACCTGGTCCAAAGCCCCGCGCTACGACGACAAGGTCGTACAGACCGGCCCGCTCGCAGAACTACGCATCGGCGGAGACCCGCTGATCGCGGATCTACTGGCGCTGGAGGGCGACAACACCTGGCTGCGTCAATTCGCGCGACTGCGCCGCGCGGCTTGGAGCATCCGCGCCATGAGGGAAACGCTGACCGCGCTCAAAGATGTGCTGGACGAACCACACTTCGCGGATCCGAACATCCGCGACTGGCCGGACGGCGAGAGCTACGGCATGATCGAGGCGGCACGCGGTGCCCTTGGGCACTGGATGCGGATCGAGAACGGTGTCATCGACGGCTACCAGATCGTCACGCCAACCGCATGGAATGCCTCGCCACGCGACAGCAACGGTCAGCCCGGACACTGGGAGCGATCGCTCATCGGGGTTCGTGTCGAGGATCCGGAGGATCCGGTCGAGGTGGGTCATATCGTGCGATCGCACGATCCCTGCCTGGTCTGTACCGTTCACTTCATCGGACGCGGCAGAAGACGCTACCCCTGTGCCTGATCGACTCCGCATCCTCTGCTTCGGCAATCCGCTGCACGGCGACGACGGGTTCGGACCGGCGGTCGCCCAGAGTCTGCAGCGCCACCAATTGCCGGACGGGGTGCGCCTCATCGAGTGCGGAACCCGTGGGCTCGACACGCTGGATCTCTTCGAGGACAGCCCCGAACTGCTCCTGATCGATGCGCTTGAAGGCGACCAGCCAGGCCGACTCCAAATCCTTTCAGCCTCGGACATCCCGCTCGAATCCGCGCATCCCGGCAGCCACGATGCAGGACTTGGACACCTGATTGCCGCCGCCCGCGCGGCCTATGACGCGTTGCCGCCCATCCACTGCATCGCGGCCGAGATCACCCGCTGCACGCCCTTCTCGCCGGGCCTCTCGCTCGAAGTCGCCGCCGCCGTCGGCGAGGCAGTCTATGTCATTCATGACCGCTGGCTGCGACCCACACGGAACCCGACACCGGTCGGCGATCGGGAACTCACCGATGAGCTGGAGATGCTACGTCAAGCCAACCAGGCACTGGAAGCCGAGCTGATCCGTAGCGCCGAGACGCTGGATCTCATGATCGAACGGCAAGAGGTGCAACAAGACGAGCTGCGGCAGCGCTCGGTTGAGCTCTCCCAGCTCAACAGCGCCATGGAACGGGCCATCGACACCATGGCCGAAATCTTCGTCCTGCTCGATGAGAACGGTCGCATCCTCAAGGTCAATGGTGTGCTGGAGCGGGAGCTGGGCCATGCCAGAACCGAGGTGCTCGGCACACCCCTGGAGTCCTATCTGGCCGAGGACGGCGCACGGCTTCTGGACGATCTCCCTACCGACCTGCCGGGCGGACCGTCGCTCATCGACGCCATTCGCTTTCGGGGCGGCCATCTCAGCGTCGAGATCGGGCTCCGCCACAGCGGCGGGGCACAGGATATCCCCTATCTGGTCAACGCAACCCTCCTCCACGGCGCATCAGGCAAGCTTGAGGGAGCCCTTCTGGTCGCCACCAACATCTCCGCGCTCAAGGCCCGCGAATCGGATCTACGCGAGAACCAACGCCAATTACGACAGACGGCGAAAGAACTCACCCAGCATCGAGACAATCTCGCCACTCTGGTCGCGGCCCAAACCCAAGATCTGCGTGTTGCCAAGGAATCTGCGGAGATGGCGAACCGAGCCAAAAGCACGTTCCTGGCGAACATGTCGCACGAGATCCGCACCCCCATGAACGCAATCCTGGGCTTTACTCATGTCCTTCAGCGGGAGATAGAAGAACCCACGCATCAGGAAAAGATCGGCCGCATCTTGAGTGCGGCAAAGCATCTTCTCGGCATTATCAACGACATACTCGACTTCTCCAAGATCGAGGCCGAGCAGATCCGGATCGAGGAAACGGCAGTCGACATCCCGAGCATCCTCGATCAGATCGACAACATGATGGCCGAACGCGCACGCTCCAATAAGGTCCGATTCGAGCAGGATGTCGACCCCGAACTGATCGACCTACCGCTGCTGGGCGATACATTGAGAATCAGCCAGATCCTGATCAACTTCGTCAGCAATGCGCTTCGGTTCACCGAGCACGGCTACGTCAAACTGAGCGCCAGACTGGAAGACAGGAACGCGGAGCGGGTCCGTGTCTACTTCGAAGTCGAGGACTCGGGAATAGGCATCGCCGAGGACGCCTTGCAACGCATCTTCGACGCCTTCGAACAGGCCGAGACCCAAACCACCCGCAAATACGGGGGGACCGGTCTGGGGTTGGCAATCAGCAAGCGACTCGCATTGCTGATGAGCGGAAAGGTCGGAGCGGAAAGCCAACTTGGGGCTGGCAGCCGTTTTTGGTTCAGGCTACCGCTGAAGCACGGCACGCGACAGGTCGTCGAACGCACGAACCAAGAGGAGCATCAGATCCGCGCCGGGAGTCGACTGCTTCTGGTCGAGGACAACGAAATCAACCAGCTCGTCTCATTGGAACTCCTGAGCCATCTCGACCTGGAGGTCACGCTCGCCAACCAGGGAGCGGAGGCCATTTCAGCGCTCGAACGGCAGGATTTCGATCTGATCCTGATGGACATACAGATGCCGGTCATGGATGGCTTGGAGGCAACGCGGCGCATCCGCGCCCTAGGCCATCGAATGCCGATCATCGCCACGACGGCCAATGCCTTCGACGACGACCGCAGTCTGTGCGAGCAAGCGGGCATGAACGATTTCATCTCCAAGCCGCTCGACCCCTCAGCGTTCTATGCCAAGCTGGCCACATGGCTAGCGCCGCCCCCGATTGACAGCCAACCCGTCAGACGCACCACGACCGGCTGAACGCGATCACTCGCGGGTCGCCCGAGAACATCGCAAGACGCAATTCGGATCTCGAAGCAGGCTTGCCCTTAGAGCGAGGCCGGAGTCAAATTGCTTGATCGCCCAAAGATTCGTCCCCGCACCGAACACTATGACCAAACCAGACCACCTCAGTACAGTACATTTAAAATTAAGATTTTGATTTCGATATCTAGGGTTCAAACCCCCGCCTTTCAGGCGGGCAGATTTCATCTTCAGCCCTCTCGCTGCTACGGTTGATCCTGGCCCCTGGAGCAACGAGCGGAGAGAGGATGGATTATCGCTACGGTAGCCACACGGTTTTCCGGATTGAGTACCACTTTGTCTGGGTTACCAAGTATCGCTACAAAGTGCTGAGAGGGGACTAGAGGAGAGGGTTCGCGAATTGGTGCGACAGACCTGCGATGCATT
>NZ_AFWT01000020.1 GCF_000224065.1 Thiorhodococcus drewsii AZ1 | reverse complement strand
CAATCTCGTTGACGGTTTTCACCCCACGGGTGGCCTCCAAGGCCACTTTGGCTTTGAACGCGGCGGCGTAGGTTTTGCGCTTTGCTTCACCCATTGTGATCAACCCTTTCGTGCCGGCCTGACAACTTAAATGACTGTCCGATTTTTAGGGTCCACTTTATCTACCAGTAACGACAATCCTCCAGTCGTAACAATTAATACTCCTGGAGGCGGTTCAAATAATCCCAAGACCAATGGGTTTTCCTTAGAAGTTACGGTGACTGATGATATAGGATTAGTAGCGGCTACCTACGACGTACAGACCTCTTCAGGTAGTTCGACCGGGCAAAAGGGAAGCGCAGACCTGACGGGGACTGGAGCAACCGCAATCTTTGCGATTGATCTCGATAGCTTAGAGTCTGGTTCATATAAGATTGAAGTTGGAGCAACTGACACCAGCCACCAACAGGCGGATCAGCAATACTATTGGTTTCAAAAATCTGAAATTTCAGAGACATGGGGGATACCAAGCACTGAGCGACAAGCTTTGATCGCCTTATACAATGCGACCAATGGCCCTCAGTGGAAAGACCATACGGGTTGGTTGGGTGCGGTAGGCACAGAGTGCACCTGGCCTGTCTGGTATGGCATATTGTGTTCTCGTGATTCTACCGGCCAGGTACATGTAGCTTCACTAGAATTGCCAGACAACAGGTTGAGCGGGAGCTTACCAACAGAATTGGAACAATTGACTGAATTACGGTATATAAATCTAGAGAATAATAAACTTACCGGATCTTTTCCGCTTTCACTATTGAATCTTAATCAGCTCGCACGTATCAAATTCGGGCATAACCAATTCAACGGTACTATTCCAGAGGCGCTGGGCAATCTTGATCTAATAACTTTAGATCTTCGCAATAACCAGTTCAGTGGAGCTATTCCGGCGACCTTGGGTAATATGGGTCAACTGGGCCGGTTAGAGCTCGGAAATAATCAGCTCTCTGGAGATATACCAAAAGAACTAGGCGATCTCGACCAGATTCAGTGGCTTGCAATCGAGAATAACCAGCTAACTGGATCTATTCCAAGGGAACTGGGAGGTCTCGATCACCTTAAGGGGCTAAAGCTCAATCTTAACCAACTCAGTGGGGCCCTTCCTCCGGAATTGGGGGATCTCGGAAAACTCACATATTTAGGTCTCGACGATAACCAGCTTAGTGGAGCCATCCCTTCTGAGTTGGGGAATTTAGATCAGCTAGGTTGGCTGGAACTCGGAAACAATCAGCTTACTGGAACTATTCCTGAAGAACTAGGCAATCTGGGCCAGTTAATCTGGTTGAACCTTGGAGGTAATCAGCTCAGTGGTGCTATCCCGCCAGAGTTGGCGAATCTTGGCAAAATAGAGGGATTGACCGTCTACAACAACCAGCTTAGTGGACCTATCCCTGCAGCCTTGGGAAATCTAGAAACGCTAACTTACTTGAGTCTCGAAAGTAACAAGTTTAGTGGAGATGTTCCTGGAGAGATTGGGCAGCTTTCCAACCTGACAGAACTCTATCTAAACAATAACAACATTACAGGAATTGCAAAAGGATTAGCCCAATTAAATACTTTAAGCGTTCTTAAGGTGGCCGACAATTGCCTTAAAGCATCGACCCTGGATTCAGCAGTTGTTAGTTTCCTCGATGCAAACGATCCGGGATGGGAAAATAGTCAAAAAACCACATGCGGTATCCCCGAGCCGGGTCCGGGTAATAAACCTGTGGTTAGCCAGGTAAGCATCGGTGCGACAGGCAGCCTCTTTGGCGGCAGTTTTATGATTACCGATAGCGATGGTGATGAAGTCAAGAATCTTCGCGTATTCTTTAGTGATGGAAAGGGGAATGTCTGTCATACCGATTATCTCAAAGCAGGTTATGAGGTTCCAGTCGAGACTGGCCTGATCAATTTCAGCACGCGCGACTGTGTGACATTGTTGGATTCGAGTAGCGATATCACCTGGGAAGTCGAAGCCTACGATACGCAAGGGTTACACGCTGATCCGGTTCAGGGAAAGGTCGTCAGGACAAGTAGCAATCATGTTCCGGTTGGAGCAACGGTTCGTTGGGATAGCGTCCCAGACGAATTACAAGTTGGTGTGTCGTATACCCTAGAGCTTTCTTTGGTTGATTCGAGTGGAGTTATCGTTTCTGGATTCTCTGGTCCTGCAGCGATGTGGGCGACCGGCATCGATATCGAGACCTTAGGTGGTCTCGACGCAGGCGGTCGACGGTTGGTTTGGTTTGATGGAGGACAGGCTTACATCACTGGCTTTAGAGCCATTACGGAGGGATTGGGCGCTTTATCCGTTCAAGTTCCAGTAGTGTTTGACAGTCAAATGACGGCAACAGCAGAAGGATCTAGGGCGCTCGGGGTGGATTCTAAATTAACCTCCGGGGTCGGAAGTCTGGATAGCCAGCACCCTATATCGAGCATCCTTTATGGAAACTGTGAAGAGGCCTATCTGAACACTATTGTGCGTGTCCCGCTAACACAAAAGGGAATACCTATAACTGGAACTCTTCAATATCGGTTATCGGAAACATCACCGTGGGTGAGTATGGAGAAGAAGAAGTATTTTTATTCCATCGCAACACGGGAGGAGTGGAATAGCCGAACTCCTATTTTGCAACTTGGAAAATCAATAGATATCAGATATAAGCTCGATGAGTCTTGGATAACGGCTGGATATACTGATAATAGTAGTGAGTATCAGTATAGATATACCCATACTGCTTGTGATCACGGCAATACAAGTTATACAGTCCCATCGAAAGGACTCTTTGCGAAACCCGTCTTCGTAAATCAAGGGCGGCCTGTGTTGTTGGTTCATGGAATCTTTGGAAGTACACTAGGTGCGAGGAGTGCCAGATACCCAAGGATGCCGAAACAGATTTGTCAGAAAGCACAAGGCGGGCGGGATGCGGCTTTCAATGATCCGGATTGCGATAACCTAGAGTTTTTTACTACTTGGGGGCCGCAGGTTCCGGTGTTTGGAATGGATCCGACAGGATGGACTGATCTCGAGTCGGATCTAATAGCAAGGGGATTTGTAGTCTATCGAGTGGCATGGGATTGGCGCGCAACCTTACATGATAACGTCTATAATTATCTCATTCCTGCCATCGATAATGCGCTGAATGACGCAAAAAATCGAAATTCCAGGTATGAAAAAGTGGATATCATCGCCCATTCCATGGGCGGACTTCTGACGCGGTATTTGATTCAATTATCAGGTCAACTGCAAGCTAACCAAATTGACCGTTTTATTATGATTGGAACCCCCAACGGCGGATCGGTAAAGACCTATTATTTCTTGTCAGCTGCAGATCCCTTGAGCCTTGACATATCGACTGAGGAGTTGGGCTTGGCTGGCAGGGTCATTGCACCCCTATTTTACTCGTCTACTGCCAACAATCTTTTTATTGCAGCGTTTGGATCCGCGTTGTTGCGTGACAGTAGAAACAATCTTGATGATGAAGCGAATATAGATGAAGGGGGCGGGGTCTATGGCTACACTGACAAGTGGCGCGGCGATACACGTCTTCGGCGTCGTGCAATCAGAGCGCTCGCACCTGGCGGTAACGCATTGCTGCCATTGAGTAACGCTAAGATCTTTGGCCCACTGCGGTATGGCCACACTACAGAAGAAAACTACGAGTTGGAGAGATTGTATGCGGTTAGGGATAGGAATCTTATCTGCAATCCTTTGAGTGCTGATGGCTTAAAGAATCCACTAAGTCCAGACAAGATAGAAACATGGCTGATCTTGACGGATAAACCACAGGCGCATATGCCTCGCTATGCTTTTGTCTATAATCCGGCATGCCAATCCAGCACATGTAGCGATGATATCGATAACTATTGGCCACAAACCGATTCTTCAACAAACAACTTTGTTTTTGAATCTGCTAATGGTGATGGCACGGTTCCTACTGATCTTGCAAAAATGGGACTTGAGGCATTGGACTCTGCTGGTAACGATTGCATTCTTGAGATTGGTAACAACGATCACGGCACCCAACCGGATGATCCTGTCATTCAAGAGAAAATTTTTGAAATTCTCCAAGCAGGAAGAGCGTCATTAGAATCTGCTAGCATGGTAGGTAACCTCAGCTCAGATCTTGCATTAACAAGTGCCCAGTCAGCAGAGGCTGTGGAAACATCTGAAATACGTGTTCAGGTGTGGGAGGCGTTACCGCTCATGCTGACAGGGCCGGGAGGAACCATCGGCAACGCTAGCGAGGAATCTGACACTAGCCTTCTTGATGGTGAGTTCTCGACCGAGTCAAACGCCACCTCGTTGTTGCTCAGGGATTTTGATGCGGGGCGCTACAGTATTCAAATCCATCCGCGAATCGGTTTTGAAGATCGGCTCTTTTTCATTGATTTCGAAACCCGAGTTAACGGGGAGATGCGGACGCTTCGTGCCAGCGTATTGAAAACCGATGGCGTAGATGAGATCTCCTTTGATCTCTCCGACGATGGTGCCTTGTCGATTGTCGATCAGCCAAAACGCCCGATAGACCTCAGTGTTTCTTATTCTGAAGACCAGTCTGAGACGATCCTGACTTGGGTAGCGCCTGCCGATACGACTGTGACCGGTTACCGAATCTTCAGTCGTGAAGAAGGTAGCCTAAACTTTCAGCTCGATGAGGAGCTTGCTGGAACACTCACACGCTATACCGACAACACCCCAGCGGTTGCAAGCGGTAGTAGCGCATTGGCGCGCGAGTATGTGATTGTGGCGATCAATGCAAACGGTAAGGAGAGTTTCGTCAGTAGCATAGTCAGTTCGCGAAGCCTCGAATCGCCCGACGACATCGCGTTAGCGCCGAGTGATTCTCAGTCAATACCGCAATGGGTCTATTCCAATCCGGCTGTGGTCAGTGGAATCAATGTGCCGGTTTCTATTTCGATCGCCAATGGTGAGTACAGTATCGACGACGTTTCTTTCACGACGGAGCCTGGGATTGTTCAGAGTGGTCAGTCTGTCACGGTTCGAGTGGCCGAATCTGATTTTGCGGATCCCAATGTGCAAGCGACCTTATCAGTGGGGGGGCGGACGTTCTTTTTCTCGACAGACGAGATTGAACAAGTGCAGCGTGATACCGCTTGGCGTGCTACAGAGATATACATCGCGACAATGGGGTATTCTCCTGACAATGAAGGTCTGCAATATTGGATCGGAAACATCGACGATGCAGGTTGGACTCCAACTGCCGTGGCACAAAGTTTTTTTGATCAACCACTCGTCAAAGAGAAGTATCCCGATGATTTGGGTTATGAGGAGCTCATAGAAGCCCTGTATCAAAACATATTCGGACGTTCTGCAGACGCGGACGGTAAGGCCTATTGGCTTGAACAGTTGAACGCCGGGCTGGTACGGCGTAATGAAATGATTATCACTTTAATCGAGGGAGGATGGGCCAATCCGGATGCTGTTGACGATATGGCGCGCTTCGGCAACCAGGTGAAAGTGGGTCTGGCCTTCGCCGCTGAGCAGGCAGTACGCGAGATTGCCTATAGCAGATTAAGCGAGGAACAACAAACCAGGCTGCGGATGCTAGGGGCCCAGATCTTAATGGTCGTCACAGCGGACAACGAGACGCGTTCTACAGCCATTGCAAGCATTCCGGACCTGCTTGATTCGCTTTAGGGCATCTCGTTTACACACATCTCCGCTGATCTGTTCATAAGGGGCTGTTTACTAACAAATGGTGCATTTGAATGGATGAGTTCCCTCAAACTCCATTGGCGTCGACAACATAGTTCCATGCTCCGAGCGTTTCATCATGATGAATGAACTGGTCTTTGATGGCGCGGAAGATCTCAGAGCACTTACGCCCCGCCTCATACACGCGATCAAGGAGGCAGGCCGTCACGCGCAGTCCGGTGTCGGTGGTGGTGCGCTCCACCGCCTTGAGCACCGTCTCAGGGGTATCGAGGATCTGTCCGCGCAGGCTGTGCTCGACCTGACTGGACAGGCGATGCTCGATGGGATGCCATTTCGAGGTGTATGGCGGGTAGTGGGCGATGCGCAAACGCATGCCGAGGCGCCGACTGAGTGCGACCAGGTCTTCCTTGAAGCGCCAGGAGCGCGCGGCATTGGCCCCGCCGGCATCAAAGGTCAAGAATACCTCCGTGGCCGTCGGATAGCGGGCGTGGAACTGCTGCTCCCAGGCCAAGGCGATAGCATCGCAGACGAAGGCGCTGGCCTCGCGCGAATTGCCGAGGGTGCGGAAGCCGACACTATCGTCACTGATCTGGCGGACCCCGCAACCGGGTCCAGCGGGGCGCCTCGGCCAGGCTCGCCGTGGAACATGGCCCCTGCAGGCCTGCGAGACGGGGGGCGCTCGGCGCGCCGAGCGCGTGCGGGGTGTGCGCGGATCAAGACGGCACAAGGACTGAGCGCTCGGGCGGGGCGGGAAGGGGAGGCGAGGGGAATCCACCCCGGCGAGGCGTGGAACAGGCGTGGAACGGCTCAGCGATCGGGGCGGTCACCGCATGCAGGCGCGTCAGGCCGGGGCCGCCATGGGCGCCACTTCGCGCGGCGCGACGTCACCTGTGGGCATCCTCGCGCACCTGCCAGCCGGGCTGGTGTGGGCTTCGCCTGGAAGCAGGCGAAGATCGCCAGACGCCATGGGGCCGTGTCCTCCGCCCGAGAGTCGCTCGATTCAAGGAGCGTGGATCCTGTAACCTATCGATCCTTCCCGCTCAGCGTCCTGGATGGACATCATGCACTCGGAACGGTCTCGGAATGCTGTCGTTGTATGCACCCCAGACACTGGCTGGGACGGCCTCGCCGAGGCCCTGGCGGCGGCCGGTCCCGGCGATCGCATCCGTTGCGCCGCCGGGGATTACCACGGCGCGGTGACGCTTCGGGTGCCGACCGGGGTGACGCTCGAGGCGGATCCGGGGGCCAGCCTCCTCTGGACCGGGACCGGCTCGGCGCTCCAGGTCGAGGGGGAGGCTGTCGCGATCAAGGGGATCGCAATCCGGGCATCCAGACCACCCAGCGGTGACCAGGACGACTCTTCTGACCGCATCTATGAGGCCCTGCTGCTCATCCTCGACAGCCATGGCGTCCAGGTCACGGATTGCAGCTTCCGCAAGGGCGGCGAGGATTTCTATGGCATCTCCATCCGTCGCTCGAAGGCGGTCGTGATCGAGACCTGTGTGGCCGAGGGATGCCGCAACGGTATCGCTGCCTGGTCCTCCGAGTGGTGTGGCACGGCGAATCGGTGCTTCGGAAACGTTGGAAATGGCATCGCGTTGGGTCGGGATCCGGAGACGCTGGATGTTCCGTCCAGTGCGCCGTTGCTCGCCAACCGTTGCCACGACAATCAGGGGCCGGGCGTGCTCTTCTCCTCCTCCCATGGGCGCGCCGAGGGCAATGACTGCTGGGGGAATGGCGCTGGAATCGTCGCGCAGCGCGACGAGAACTCCCCGGATGCCCCCTCGGACGTGGCGCTGCTCGGAAACCGCTGCCACGACAATCAGGAGGCGGGCGTGGTCTTCTTATCCTCCCAAGGGTGCGCCGAGGGCAATGACTGCTGGGGGAATGGCACATCGGGAATCACCGCGCAGCGCGGCTCGAATTCCCCGGATGCCCCCTCGGACGTGGCGCTGCTCGCCAACCGCTGCCACGACAATCAGGAGGCGGGCGTGGGGTTCGCCTCCTCCCAAGGGCGCGCCGAGGGCAATGACTGGCTGGGGGAATGGCGCACAGGGAATCGCCGCGCAGCGCGACCCGAAGTCCCCTGAAGCCCCCTCGGACGTGGCGCTGCTCGCCAACCGCTGCCACGACAATCAGCAGGCGGGCGTGGCGTTCGGCTCATCCCAAGGGTGCGCCGAAAGCAATGACTGCTGGGGGAATGGCACATCGGGCATCGCCGCGGCGCGCGACCCGATCTCCCCGGATGCCCCCTCGGACGTGGCGCTGCTCGCCAACCGCTGCCACGACAATCAGCAGGCGGGCGTGCTGTTCACCTCCTCCCAAGGGCGCGCCGAGGGCAATGACTGCTGGGGGAATGGCGATTCGGGCATCATCGCGCAGCGCGACCCGAAGTCCCCTGATGCCCCCTCGGAGGTGGCGCTGTTGGGCAACCGTTGCGACCACAACATCGGCGCCGGCATCAGATTCCAGTCGTCGACGGGACACTGCATCGGGAACCGCTGTTGGGCGAATCAAGGGGGAGATCGACCAGCGGAGGAGCGCGCCTTCAAGGATCCCGATCACCCGACTCTCGGCTTGCTACCGGAGTCGGAGGTCAGGGTCACCGACCATGCGACGACGCCACCGCCCGAGGATCCGGCGATCGAGCGCCTGGCTGCGCGATCGGATGGGCCCTTGATCCAGGCCCTGATGGCGGCTGAGGCGCCCGATTCCGTCTGGCTGGCCGACTATCTGGGCAGCGGCTGCCGGTCCTGCTTTGTGCGCTTCTGGCTCGGTGAGACGGTGGACTCCATCACGCGCCCAGCGTCGCTGGAGAGCAGGGCAGAGCCGATGACCGCAACGGCGGATACGCCACGGCTGTATCAGCTCAAACTCGGCGAGACGCCGTCACCCTCCCTGGCCAGCACCGCGCCTGACCGGAGTTCCACGCGGGCGATTCAGACGGCGACAGAGGACCAGACGTCTCACGCCTCGGTAGCGGGCGTGTTCGACAGGTTCGTCGAAGAGTGGCTCGATGGCAGCGGAGACTTGTGGTCGCGCACCAAGGACATGGACCGCGCCAAGGCCAGCGCTGGATCCGACCCGGCGGGACTGGCCTGGAGTCTGGCGGTGGTCTGCGTCGACACCCATTCGTTGGAAGCCGCGCTCACGTCTTTGGCCGAAGACGCCGAGGCGCGCCTTGACCCCATCGTCATGGGCTGGAGCGATGAACATCAAGATCCAAGCGCCCGCCTGCCGTCTCTGAGTCCCCCGCTGGTCGTCGATCTGACCGGTATGGCGGCGACGCGCGAGCCGCTGCGCGACCTGTTCGAGGGGCAGTTCCTGAAGTCCGCCACCGAGTCGCGGGGACGCGCGGGTGGCTGGGGGCGATGGACGCGTCGCGCGGCGGAGCAGGTCCGCGAGCTGCTGGTGATGCCGTTTGAGATACCGCTCCAGGCCCTAGGCTTGACGTTGCTCGCCATCGGACTGGGATGGCTGCTGACCTGGGACTTGGCCGGCTACCCGGCACTCACGGGTCTGGTGGCGCGGGACGGGGTGCATCTGGAGGCGCTGATCGCGGCGGCATCGGAACAATGGCACACCGTGGCATGGAGCCAGCGGGGTGTGTGGCTTGCAACCGTGGTCGCCGCCGTCTTGTTCTGGACCGGCATCCTGAATCTGATGCTGCCAGCGCGTCTCCATGTGCGCGTGCCGCTGGCTCACTTTCTCTTCGATGTCGTGCGCCTGGCGACGCTTGGGGCGTTTGCCGAAGTGCCGCCCAAATTGGCCAAGACGGGGCTTGGTCGCTGGTTTGGCAAGGTTTCAACGCGATTGGACGAGGCGGCCGCTGTGCGTTGGGCCGAGCATCACCTGTTCGGCGTGCCTTGGCGCTCGGTGGATCTCGGGCTGGTGGTGTTGAAGGGCGTGGATACGCTGTCCGATACGGACCTGCAGTGGCTGAATGTCCTCGCAAGACGCCGCCACCGGGGGCAAGGGCTGCTGGTGGTGATCCACATGCGCGATCTCGCGCATGTGGCGGGGAGCTGGCTGCCACTGATGACGGCCGAGAACGCGCCCTGGCAGACATGCAAGCTGCTGCACGTCCCAGGCTTGGCGACGATCGTGCCCGAGGTCGCGCACGCATCCGACACCGGGCATCCGGCGAGGCATGACTGGACGATCGGTCTATCTCAACATTCTATGAGCGGGGATCCCATCACCCTCAGCGTCCCCGGAATCCCCGCGATCGGGTCCCAGACGCCGCTCGACGCCGACACTCCAGCAAGCGCGGCAGAGGGTGGCACCGGTGGCGACCTGGACGCGCGGGAGCAGCTCTCGATCCTGCTGGGCTGCAATCGGGATGCGCACGAGCAGGAGCGCTGCGCCGGGTCGCTCGCCGACGCAGACTGGACGGCGCTCGATTTGCTGCCGATGCTGGTTCTCGGCTCCCCGCCCATGGCGCCGATGATTCTGATCAAGAAAGAGGTTGATAGCTGGAAGCTGTACGGACCGGCGTGGCAGCGCGAAATTCGGCCATTCGTGACCCTGTTTCACGGACCTGACGATCAGGTCGATCCCGACCGGGAGACGTCCGAGAAGCTGGTCGACTACAGCGAGCGCGGACGTGCACTCACGACGCAGTTGATCAAAGGCGACCCGCCACGCTGGCAACAACTCATCGGTTTCGCCGGCGAACGGGTGGCCTTGGCTGCGGCCTTGCGCAACTGGATGGGGGCCGGCCCGGCGACCGAAGCCTATCTCGCGCGGCTGGTGGGCGGTGGCGAGCGCTATCACCTGCTGCGGTGTCTGGAGGCCATCACCGGCCAGCCGTGGGGCGAGATACCGGGCGCGGAAACGCACGAGCCGTCACCGTCGCTCAAGGAGCGCAACAGTGCGCGCTCGGCCCGTCCGGTAGCGACCGGCGCTGAACTCCCGCTGCACCTCGAAGCGGCGCTTTATCTGCGACGCGAGCGACTGGCACTCACCGACGCAGCCGATACCGTACTGGCCGAGACCCTGACGGCACCCCTGGAACAGACCTGGGATGCCTTGGGGGAGGCCCTGGAGAAACCGCTGCCCGACGGGCTCTGGAAAGACGCACAGGCGCGGCGGGCCGATGCCAGCCGCGTTCTCGTCGCCTATCTCGCGGCACGGTCTCTTGGCCGCGTGGAGCCCCAGCCTGCGGAGGATCCGGATCGGAGCGCCCTCGCGCAGGCCTTGGAGGTGTTCTCCCCACCGCCGCCCTGGGTCGATCGCATCCTTGCGGGCGATTCGCCGAGCCTGCGTCAGCTCTTTCATGAAGAGATCCGCCGCATGGCCAACCGGCTCGTCCTGCTCAAGCCGGCTGACGCCCGCGAGATCCTCGACCAACGCTTGCGCCAGGATTGGAGCCGGCTGCCCGACGATGTCAAGACATTGATCCGCACCGCTTGCCTCGAGGCCGGGCGTCGACTGGTGCGCTCCTTCCTGGAGGCGCCCGATGCGTCGGCGGTACTGGGTGTTGCGGAGAGCTTCGCGCAGCGCCCCGCGCTGGTCGTCGCAACCTTGTGTCAGCTCGCCTGCTGGCACCAGAGCGATCGGGGCCGAACGCGCGCGGCGGATCTGCTGCCGATCGGCCAGTTCGCGGTCAGGCTGCGGAGGCATTATGCCGAGTGGGATCGCGCGGATCCGGCCCCACTGCCGAGCCTGAATCGGCCGGCCGGCATGACGCCCGACGACACGCATCTGGTGGCGGAGCTGATCGCAGATACCGGGTTCGCCGATCGGCTGATCGCGGTCCTCGAACCGGGACTCGAACGGCGGCGTCGATCCCGCAAGACGATCCAAGCGATGGGATCCATCCAGCTGGAGGGACTGGCCATCGGCGTCTCCCTTCCGGCGAACCAAGCGCTCAATCAGCTTGATCCGGTGACGTTGATCAGTCTCCGGGCCGAGGACTGAATCCGCGCGCTGACGATAGGGGTAGACCCAGCGTCTGCGGCCATCTGAGGGCTGCTAACCTCCTTGGTCCGAAGCGTTGGTCAGCCTGCTGACGCGACCGTCTCTTCGACGCGGGGGGCGGTCACCGAACGCTCGTTGGCCGAACGACCGCAAAGGACGCTTTGCTGACGCTGGCGAGCACGCTCCGGATCGCCCGTGCATGAACCCTGATCCTCACGTTGCGATCGGACCAAAAGCGTCAGCAACACAAGGAAAAGCGAATCTACGGACGGTTACAGTGAAGAATGCGCTGCGCAGAATACATCTGACCCTGACCGCCGGGCGGCCTCACAAGTGCGTGGCCTCGCTCAACTGAGAAGTTTACGGAAAGTCGTGATCGGAGCGATGAGCTGGAGCGGATTGGAGACGAAGGCCGTGAATCCGTGGTGGCGGTAGAAGGTTGCTGCTTCGTTGTCCTTGGCATCGACCACCAGGGCAAAGACCGCGATTTCCGAGCGTAGGGCGCGCATCGCCGCGTTGAGTAGGAGCGCCCCCCCGAGTCCGCAGCCCTGGAAGCGCTGATCGATGGCAAGCCGTCCGATGCGGGCCGCCGGTACCGAGGGGTAATGGGGCAGTCGGCCTGCGACCTCGAGGGGAAGATCGGAGACCGGGACATCGGCTGCCGACAGCGTGTAGTAGCCCGCGATCCGTCCAGTGGCCTTATCCAGTGCTACGTAGCAGACGCTGACCCGGCGGCGCACATCCTGACTGGCCTGGGCCTTGAGGTAGCGATCCAACGGCTCGCTGCCGCAGCAAAAGTCCGAGCGATCCTCTTTGCCGAGAAGCCCGATCTCGAAGGGGCGATCCGTCATGGTTGACCGATCAGTGCCTCATGAGCGGCACGCGCACGCGCCAAAGCAGGCGTCGGCTGCGGGGGATTCAGCAACAGCTCCACGAAACGGCGTTGGTCCTCGACGGACAAGCGTATCGTTGACGCCTCCTCCAAGGTCCTGCGTGCCGCCGTCTCTGCCGCAGCGACGACGAACTCGCTCACCGAGCTGCCTTGCAGTTCTGCGGCCCGCTGTACCAGGACGAGGGTATCCGGTTTGACCCGGGCCTCGATACGTTTGGACTTTGTTTTCATCGTCGTCTCGCTCTATGAGTATGATGAAATTGTACGGTAAAAGCCCCGTACATAGCGAGAGTGCTCAACGATCCCTTCGCTGTAATTTCGCAAGCCCGTGCTGCGATCACGGTTCGCGAAAACGACTGTTTCTGCGGGATCTTGAATCTCAGAAAACGCGCGCTTAGCGGACGCTCAGGTTGGATGAGCCAGTGACCGGTCCTGGGATGAACCCGTCAGCACTGAAAAGGAAACCCTGAGAGCGAAGGCCACACGCCTTTTGACCGTGGGGTGATGATAACCTTGATGCCACCGATCCATTCAGGGGGCCCTCATGATTCGCATCGGAATCGATCTTGGCGGCACCAAGACCGAAATCATCGCGCTCGACCCCGATGGGCGCGAACGATGGCGTCGGCGTGTCCCGACACCTGCAGGTGATTATCGCGCCACGGTCGAAACGGTCTGCGACCTGGTGGAGGAAGCCGAGCGTGTGCTTGGGGCCGGTGCCTCTGTTGGGGTTGGCATTCCCGGGTCGGTTTCACCCCTGACCGGGCTCATTCGTAACGCCAATTCGACCTGTCTGATTGGACAGCCGCTGCGCAAGGATCTGGAGACGCGTTTGGGTCGTGAGGTCCGGCTGGCCAACGATGCCAACTGTCTGGCGATGTCGGAGGCGAGCGATGGTGCTGGCGCCGAGGCTGAAACGCTATTCGCCGCCATTCTCGGTACGGGCGTCGGCGGTGGTCTGGTCGTGCGTGGTCGTTTGCTGGTCGGGGCGAATGCCATCGCGGGCGAGTGGGGGCATTCGCCGCTGCCTTCACCTGAGAAGGAGGATTTGCCGTTGCCGAGCTGCTATTGCGGTCGTTCGGGTTGCATCGAAACCTATCTCTCCGGTCACGGTATGGCATTGGATCATGTGCGCCATACCGGTGTGGCGCTGGATGCGGTGGCCATCGCGGCGGGCGCCGAGGACGGCGATCCCGGATGCATTGAAACGCTGCAACGTTACGAGCGACGTCTGGCTCGCGCGCTTGCGGGTGTCGTCAATCTGCTGGATCCCGACGTCATCGTGCTCGGAGGCGGGCTCTCGAAGCTCGAACGGCTGTATCGGAATGTGCCCGGGCTGTGGGGTGCGTGGATCTTTTCCGATCAGATCTCGACCCGTCTGCTTCCGGCGAGGTATGGCGACGCTTCGGGCGTGCGGGGCGCTGCTTGGCTGTGGCCCATCGCGTCACTGCAAGAGAGTGGCGTGGCCTCTCGCTGAGCCTACCCCGATGAGCCACTGGCTGCGATTGGGATCAGCGCTTTTGGTCTTGCCGGTCTTTCGTGGCGTTCTTTGTGTGTTCCGGTTCCAGTCATGGCCGTCCATGGCCGGTTTTCGACCAGGCGTCGTGTCTCGGCGAGCCTGGTACAGTCGAGGAAGAGTCGATGCGAGGACGTGGTCCTCGCAAACTACCCGGTCCTACGTTGCCCGATTAGCATCGGCTTTTATGTTGAATTTGCGGACCAGCTGCTCCAGCTGCTTGGCCTGCTCGGTCAGTGTGTGTGCGGCCATCGAGGATTGCTCGGCGTTGTCGCTGTTGTGGTTGATGACCTCGTCGATTTGCCCTATGGCATCACTCAGCTGCTCGGTGCCGTTCGCTTGCTCGTTGGACGTCAGTGCGATATCCGCGACCAGCGAGGAGGATTCCGCCGCTTCGGTCACGATCTTTTGCAGGGCGTGCGCGGTCTCGTCCGTCAGCTCCATGCCCTTGACCGTGCGTTCGCCGGTCTTCTGAATCAGCTGAGCCGTTTGCTGGGCGGCCTCGGCGCTGCGGGCCGCGAGACGGCGTACCTCGTCGGCGACCACCGCGAAGCCGCGTCCGTGCTCGCCTGCTCGGGCCGCCTCGATCGCAGCGTTGAGCGCGAGCAGGTTGGTTTGAGCCGCGATCTCTTCGATCACGATGGTGATATTGGTGATGTCCTGGCCGGAGTGTTCGATGTCCCGCATGGCGGAGCGTAGACCCTCCATCAGTGTATTGCCTTGCTGCGCGGCTTGCTCGGTGCTGTTGGAGAGCGTGTTCGCCCTGTCCGCTTTTTCCGAGCTTTGGCGAATCTGTCCCGCCATCTGGTTGATGGTGGCGCTGATTTCGGTGACCGAGGCCGCCGATTGCGTGGCTCCGCTGGCGAAGCTCTGACTCAGGTCCGAGACCGACTGTGCTTTGTCGGTGATGAGCGCTGCGCCGGATTGGACTTGGGCGACCAACTGATTGAGGTTTTTAACCATGCGGCTGAGGGCGATTCCGAGCTGGTCCTTGTCGGACGCCAGTCGAACGTCGAGATCGAGCTCGCCTTGCGAGATCTGTTCCGCAAGCTCGGCGCGCTCCTGGAGGCTGTTGGCCATCTCGTCGAGGTTGTTGGTCAGTTGTCCGACTTCGTCCGCCGAGCGATGCGCGAGGCGTTGCGATAGGTCGCCGGCCCGAATGGTGCCAGCCAAGTCTGCGGCACGGCGAATTGGTCCCGCGATCGAGCGTGCGGCGAACCAGAGCGCCGCCATGGCGAGCAGGACGACCAGGATGCTGACGCCAACCTGCATCAGGGCACTACGCTTTCCTTGTTCGGCCATGTCCTGACTCAGTGCGCGTGCGCTGGCCAGAACCAAGTCGGTATCGACGGTCAGCATGAGCGACCAGATGGTGCCCGTGCGACCGATCTGGATCGGTGAGAAGACCTCGACCTTGTGCGACTCCTCATTGATTCTGGCGACGGCCTGTTTCTGCTGGATGATCTCCAGGCTGTTCTGCCAGCCATTCGTGTCGAGCGCCTTGAAATGCTGGCCGATGAGTTCGGGATGCTTGCTGGCCGCGATCAGGAGACCTTGATCGCTGACGATGGCGACGTCGCCCTGGCCGTCGAAGATCTGTTGGGAGACCTGCTTGCTGATCCGCTGGACGAAGTCCAGGTTGTAGTCCGTTCCGGCGACGCCTAGAAAGGTGTCCTGCACCAGGATCGGTGCCGATAGCGTGGCCAGCCAGACCTGCTTGCCCTGCACCACGTAGGGCAGGGGGGCCTGGATGCTTTCCTTGTGGGTCTTGCTGGGGTTGATGTACCAGCCGCCCTTCATGACGCCGTTCGGATGCGTATCCAGACTGTCGTACTCGACGAGTGCCTGGACATCGATCTTTCCGTTGGGGTCGCGCGTCCAGTAAGGCGTGAAGCGGCCGGTTTTGGTGTTATTCCCATTGCCCTCGTCCGTGAACAGAAGGTCTTGTCCTTCGATGGAGTTGGGTTCCCAGCAGGAGTAGGTGCCGTTGAATTCGGGATTTTCCTTGAGGACCTCCAGGAGAATGGCGTTGACGTCGCGCCGCTTTAGGCTGAGGTCGGCCGCAAGCCCTGTCTGCGTCTTTGAGACGGCGAAAATACCCGCCATCGTGCGTGCCGCATCGAGGGCGACATCGAATTTGGCGCGGATGTCTCCGGCATATTTGCCAGCGAGGTTCACGAGGCTGTCGAGAGCGGCCTTTTCGGCTTGTGTTTCGACCCGTTCGGAGACCAGATTCTGGGTGGAGTAGGCGGAATAGACGCCGTAGCCGACCAGAATGCCTGCGGTGGCGAGGAGGCAGGCCCCTCCGGTGAGCGCGATTTTTTGCTGGATGGATGTGATGGCCATCGTTTCTCCCTTCTCCCTCGGTTGGACTGGATTCGATGCGGTGTTGTTTTCGGTGCCTATTGTTGGCTGTAACGGGTGACTGCTGGTCCAGTCTCTTTGTGAGCCTGCGTTTTTGGCGTGTTGGCGATGCACCTTGATCCTGTGCGTCGGCCTGCTTCGAATTGGGGGCGATTGTGGCGGATGCCCAGTTCCTGGCTTATTTGGAGTGGGTTGCCTGTTGGGAGCTCGATCGAGGCATGGTAATGCGCGACCTGTGTGCGGTCGAGTGTTGGCGCTAGGCGGTTCTTGCGGAGGGAAAGGCTGTGTGGCACTAGGGTCAGGCGCGGGCGGGGGCTTGGGTGATGCCGCTCAGCCAGCGAACCCAGGTTCGGGATGAGCGAGACAGCGATCCGGTTAAGTCTGTGCGCTTGTCACGATCTGTGACGATAATGCGCACGAATAACCACGTGTGGAGAAGCAAACATGCCAACTCGAATCTATCTCGTCCGACATGGGGCGACCGAACTCACGGCCGAAGACCGTTTCGCCGGGTCGACGGATGTTCCGCTCTCCGACGAGGGGCGGCATCAGGCGGCGGCGCTGGCGGAGCGGCTGAAGTGCGATCGGCTCGACGGAATCTATGCCAGCCCCATGGGGCGCACCATCGAGACCGCGCGGATCGTCGGCGCGTCTCACGATTGTCAGGTTCAGGTCGAGCCGGATCTGCGCGAGATCGCCTACGGGCGCTGGGAGGGGCGGACGCGCGACGAGATCGAGCGCGAGTTTGCAGAGGAGTATGGGGCTTGGGAGGAAGATCCTTTGACGACGGCCCCGGCGGGCGGCGAATCCGGTATCCAGGTGCTTTCGCGTGCCTTGCCGGTGATGCGGCGCATCGTTCAGAGTCATCGCCATCAGTCCGTGCTCGTCGTGTCACACAAGGGGACCAATCGTCTCCTGATCAGCAGCCTGCTGGGGTTCGATGCGCGGGGTTACCGCGATCGGCTCGACCAGAGCCCCGCCGCTCTGAACATTCTGGAATTCGCCAACGACGTTCGCGCTCGGCTGCGGTTGTTCAACGACATCTCACACTATGACCCGCTGCCAGGGCGTTGCGCCGAGCAGCGGTTGTCGCGCTGGTGGAGCCAGCCTATCCAGGGGGATGACGGCGCCTGAGGCGTATCGAGGGTGTTCGTCTGCGGGATGGGGCTGATGGACGACACCCTTGTTGGCTCATGTCGCGATCGGCTTGCACCTGTGGAGCGTCTCCGACAAAACGCTCCT
Organism: Thiorhodococcus drewsii AZ1; assembly: GCF_000224065.1. Lineage (GTDB taxonomy): Bacteria > Pseudomonadota > Gammaproteobacteria > Chromatiales > Chromatiaceae > Imhoffiella > Imhoffiella drewsii. The sequence goes on along the minus strand of NZ_AFWT01000020.1, from coordinate 89,415 downwards.
CGGCGTCGGTCGGCAGTGGAGTGTTCAGATGGAGCTGATGCACACCTCGTAGGCGCCGCCGATGACGACATATTCGTCTTCGCCTTTGAGCATGCCTGGAAGCAGTTTGTTGTAGAAGAAGACCTTGGAGGTCGGGACCTGGGCCATGAGGATGTAGTCGCCGAACTCGTCGGCGCGCTCGCGGTTGCTGGTGAAGCTGTTGAGGTTGTTGAGCAGGACGCGGTTGCGGCCGCAGGGGCGGGTCTCGAGGATCTCGTGTTCATCCATGCGGTTGATGCCGCGATAGAGCTTCAGGTGCGTGTTTTCGCCGTGCTCGCGGGTCAGCTCGTACTGGCAGTAGGTGAAGAGCAGGTCGAGCTGCGCCTCCAGAGCGTTGGTGGCGTAGAGCCCTCGGGTGCCTTCGCTGATGTAGCGGTGATAGGCGTCGCCGCTCGGGTCGAGCAGAGGCCCGGCGTGATGGCGGGCGAGCAGCCCGAAGCGGCTCTCCACCCAGCGTTTGAGAATGGCGCCCTCGCGTCCGTCCGAGTCGAACGACCAGCCGCGTACCATCCTTAGATAGTTGGCGTTGATCCTGGATTTGCGCTTGCGTCCGGGTGTCAGTCCCGCCTCCTCCAGTTCCTCCAATAAGAAACGCACCGTCATGTAGTCGATGAAGCGCTGGGCGCGCTCGTCCCGTTGCTCCATGGCGTCCAGCGTGCGGAAGAGTCCGGCGTGGAAGTCCCGGATGCCGTCGATCTCCAGTGCGACCGGATGCTCCTGAAAGGTCAGGCTGCCGAGGATGACGGCGGGGAGGTTGCAGCGGTTGATGGGCAGTTGGGCGTTTGGCGGCAGGCTGGGGGGCGGTTGTCGGGTTTCTTGTTCGATTTGTCTGTTGTTATCCATACAGCCCCTGCGGCTTTGTCGGGGATGCGACCAACTCGAACAGTCTCCAACAATGGTTTTGTTATCTTTGCAATCAATGGCTTGCGTCTTTTTTCGCGGTTTGGCACAGCGATTGCTCAATAGCTGTCGAGTGAAGAATTCGTTCAACGCTCGCGGTAGCGAGCTAACAGGAGACCATACCATGGCAATGCGTCAATGCGCCATTTACGGCAAAGGCGGAATCGGCAAGTCCACCACCACCCAGAACCTGGTGGCCGGTTTGGCCGAACTGGGCAAGAAGGTCATGATCGTCGGCTGCGATCCTAAGGCTGACTCGACGCGTTTGATTCTGCACTCCAAGGCGCAGAACACCATCATGGAGATGGCCGCCGAGGCTGGCTCCGTGGAAGATCTCGAGCTCGAAGACGTGCTCAAGGTTGGTTTCGGCAACATCAAGTGCGTCGAGTCCGGTGGTCCTGAGCCGGGTGTTGGCTGCGCTGGCCGCGGCGTTATCACCGCCATCAACTTCCTCGAAGAGGAAGGCGCCTACGAGGCCGACCTGGACTTCGTCTTCTATGACGTGCTGGGCGACGTGGTGTGCGGCGGATTCGCCATGCCGATCCGCGAGAACAAGGCGCAGGAGATCTACATCGTCTGCTCCGGCGAGATGATGGCCATGTACGCGGCCAACAACATCTCCAAGGGTATCGTGAAGTACGCAAGCTCCGGCGGCGTGCGTCTGGCTGGCCTGATCTGCAACAGCCGTAACACCGCTCGCGAAGACGAGCTGATCATGGAGCTGGCCCGTCAGCTCGGCACCCAGATGATCCACTTCGTGCCGCGTGACAACGTCGTGCAGCGCGCTGAGATCCGTCGTATGACCGTCATCGAGTACGACCCGAAGGCCAAGCAGGCCGACGAGTACCGCACCCTGGCGCAGAAGATCATCGACAACAAGATGTTCGTCGTCCCGACCCCGATTTCCATGGATGCGCTCGAAGACCTGCTGATGGACTTCGGTCTGATGGACGAGGAAGACGAGAGCATCATCGGCAAGGCTGCAGACGCAACGGCCTAAGTCGTCTTCTGATCGTCCAGCGGGCGCGGCACCCGAGTGCCGTCGTCCATCGCTTTAAGGTTTCTCACCGTGTGACTGTCGGCGGATTAGCCGCGGCGCCGAATAGAGGAAAGCCAACATGGCAACATTGACTCGCGAAGAGACCCAGAACCTCATCCAAGAGGTGCTCGAGGTCTATCCGGATAAGGCGAAGAAGGATCGCGCCAAGCACTTGGCCGTCAACGATCAGTCGATCGAGCAGTCCAAGAAGTGCATCATCTCCAACCGTAAGTCCCAGCCGGGCGTCATGACCGTTCGTGGTTGTGCCTACGCCGGTTCCAAGGGTGTGGTTTGGGGTCCGATCAAGGACATGGTCCACATCTCCCACGGTCCTGTCGGTTGCGGTGCCTACTCCCGCGCCGGTCGTCGCAACTATTACGTCGGTCACACCGGCGTGAACACCTTCGGCACCATGAACTTCACCTCGGATTTCCAGGAGAAGGACATCGTGTTCGGCGGCGACAAGAAGCTCGCTAAGCTGATCACCGAGATCAATGAGCTCTTTCCTCTAGTCAAGGGCATCAGTGTCCAGTCCGAGTGTCCGATCGGTCTGATCGGCGACGACATCGAAGCCGTGTCCAAGAAGATGGGCAAGGAACTCGATAAGCCGATCGTTCCGGTGCGCTGTGAGGGTTTCCGTGGTGTGTCCCAGTCGCTGGGTCACCACATCGCCAACGACGCCATTCGTGACTGGGTCATCGGTAACCGCGACGGCGATACCTCGTTCGAAACCACCAAGTACGATGTGGCGGTCATCGGTGACTACAACATCGGCGGTGACGCCTGGGCTTCGCGCATCCTGCTCGAAGAGATGGGTCTGCGCGTCGTCGCTCAGTGGTCCGGTGACGGTACCCTGTCCGAGATGGAGCTGACCCCCAAGGTCAAGCTGAACCTCATCCACTGCTATCGCTCCATGAACTACATCAGTCGTTTCATGGAAGAGAAGTACGGGGTTCCGTGGATGGAGTACAACTTCTTCGGTCCCACCAAGATCGCCGAGTCGCTGCGTAAGATCGCTGCCTTCTTCGACGAGACCATCCAGGCCAACGCCGAGAAGGTCATCGAGAAGTACACCGCCGAGTACGAGGCCATCATCGCCAAGTACCGTCCGCGTCTCGAAGGCAAGAAGGTGATGCTGTACGTCGGCGGTCTGCGTCCGCGTCACGTCATCGGCGCCTACGAAGATCTGGGCATGGAAGTGGTCGGCACGGGCTACGAGTTCGCGCACAACGACGACTACGACCGCACCATCAAGGAAATGGGTGACGCCACCCTGCTGTACGACGACGTCACTGGCTACGAGTTCGAGGAGTTCGTCAAGAAGGTCAAGCCCGACCTGATCGGCTCCGGCATCAAGGAGAAGTACATCTTCCAGAAGATGGGCGTGCCTTTCCGTCAGATGCACTCCTGGGATTACTCCGGTCCCTACCACGGCTACGACGGCTTCGCCATCTTCGCTCGCGATATGGATATGACGGTCAACAATCCCTGCTGGAAGAGCATGCAGGCACCCTGGCAGAAGCCTGCCGAGGGTGAGGCCGAGGCGGTCGCCGCCAGCGCCTGATTGAATTAGCCATCAGCTCTTCAGCGGCCAGCCGCCAGCAGCTTCGAGCTGGCCGCTGGAGGCTGACGGCTGGAAGCCCGATCCCCTTTGTCATGCCGTTCGTCCGCAGATTAGCGGCGCGGTAGGAGCACACTCATGAGCCAGACAGTCGATAAGATCAAACCCTGCTACCCCTTGTTCGGCGACGAGGACTACAAGGCCAATCTCGCCGCCAAGCGTAACACCGTCGAAGAAGTCGAGAGTCTCGATAAGATCGAAGAGGTCTTCCAGTGGACGACCACCAAGGAATACCAGGAGCTCAACTTCAAGCGTGAGGCCCTGACCATCAATCCGGCCAAGGCCTGTCAGCCGCTCGGCGCCGTGCTCTGCGCGCTCGGCTTCGAGAAGACCCTGCCCTATGTGCACGGTTCGCAGGGCTGCGTCGCCTACTTCCGTACCTACTTCAACCGTCACTTCAAGGAGCCGGTCGCTTGCGTCTCCGACTCCATGACCGAGGACGCGGCGGTGTTCGGCGGCCAGAAGAACATGTTCGACGGTCTGGAGAACGCCAAGGCGCTCTACAAGCCTGAGATGATCGCGGTCAGCACCACCTGTATGGCCGAGGTCATCGGTGACGACCTCAATGCCTTCATCGGCAACGCCAAGAAGGAAGGGCACATTCCGCCCGAGTTCCCGACGCCGTTCGCCCATACCCCGAGCTTTGTCGGCAGCCACACCACCGGCTGGGACAACATGTTCGAGGGCATTCAGCGCTACTTCACGCTGAACGAGATGGAAGACAAGGTCGTCGGCTCCAACGCCAAGATCAACCTGGTGCCCGGTTTCGAGACCTATCTCGGCAACTATCGCGTCATGCACCGCATGATGAAGGAGATGGGCGTCGGCTACAGCCTGCTGTGCGATCCGACCGAGGTGCTGGATACCCCGGCCGACGGTCAGTTCCGCATGTACGACGGCGGTACCCCGGTCTCCGAGATGAAGGATGCGCCGAACGCCATCGATACCATCCTGCTCCAGCCCTGGCAGTTGCCGAAGACCAAGAAGTTCGCGCAGATCACCTGGAAGCACGACGTTCCGGCTGTCAGCATCCCGATGGGACTGGAGTGGACCGACGAGTTCCTGATGAAGGTCTCCGAACTGACCGGCAAGGAAATCCCCGAGTCGCTGGCCAAGGAGCGCGGTCGTCTGGTCGACATGATGACCGACAGCCACACCTGGCTGCACGGCAAGAAGTTCGCGCTCTACGGCGATGCGGACTACGTCCTGGGTATGGTCAAGTTCCTGCTCGAACTGGGCGCCGAGCCGACCCACATCCTCTGCAACCACGCCAACAAGCGCTGGAAGAAGGAAGTGGAAAAGGTGCTGGCATCCTCGCCTTACGGCGCGGGCGGCGAGGTTCACATCGGCAAGGACCTCTGGCATCTGCGTTCGCTGTGCTTCACCGACAAGCCGGACTTCCTGATCGGCAACAGCTACGGTAAGTTCATCCAGCGCGACACCCTGCACAAGGGCAAGGAGTTCGAGGTTCCGCTGATCCGCATCGGCTTCCCGATCTTCGATCGTCACCACCTGCATCGCATGACGACTCTGGGTTACGAGGGTGCCATGTACATCCTCACGACCCTGGTCAACGCGGTGTTGGATCGTCTCGATGATGAAACCCGCGAGATGGGCGTGACCGACTATAACTACGATCTGGTCCGCTGATGTAAGCTTCCGCGCATTCCGCCTCGTGCGGGGTGCGCGGCTTGCGTTTCAATGAGGCTTTGAATGACTGGAGAATGCCGTTCTTCGCGTTTGCTGATCGAACCGAATGAACGCATCCTTGACGAAGCGAGATCCCTATGCCGAATGTGATGATTCGTAAGAACGACGCGGGAGATCTGCTCTTTTACGTCGCGAAGAAAGACATGGAAGAGACCATCTCCTCCGTCGAGATGGATACTCCCGAGACCTGGGGCGGCGATGTGGTTCTCACCGACGGATCGCGCTGGTACATCGATCCCATCAGTCCTCCGCCCACTTTCCCGACGACGCTGCGTTTCAAGCGTGGCGACGAGTGATGATCGCGGGGGCGATCATGCCCCCTCGTTTGTTTCGTAATGGAGACGTCCAATGGCTTTGAAAATCGTTCGTGATCTGTGTACCGCTTGCGGTGACTGTGAGCCGGTCTGCCCGACAATGTCCATCACCCCGTTCAAGGGTGTCTACAAGATCGATGCGGCGACCTGTACCGAATGCGAGGGCGACGGCGAGCCCGGCGTCCCGCAGTGCATGGACGCCTGCATGGAAGACGACTGTATCGTGTCCGTCTGAGACGGCTCGGGGCGAGGGATCGCCCACACCCCGGGCGCCGCCGCGAGGCTGAGCTCGCTGGGTCAGGTGCGATAGCCCAGCCTATTGCACCTATCGGCCCGAGACCCGTAGATTGAGGAGATTCACCATGGTTGCCGGAACACTCTCCGAAGACATCGCACTGCGCATTGGCCTCGCCGCGCGCACCCTTCCGGACACCGATCCCGCCCGACTGATTCGGGTGTTGGCGGATGCCGTCGGTCTTCCTCCGACCGCCGATAGCCTGGCCTCGCTCAAGGTCAAGGACCTCAAGCAGGCCGCCGACGGTGAGTTCGCCCATCTTGACCAGGCCGAGCTCAAGGCCGCACTCGCCATCCTCAAGGGTGAAGGGCTTGAGGAGGCCGATCCGCCTCCGCCGGTCCAACCCTATGCCGATGGCGACATGCCCGATTCCATTCGGGTTGCCTGCGCCTCCGATCATGGCGAGGAACTGGACGGCCATTTCGGTGCCGCGCATTGCTTCCTCATCTATCAGGTGTCGGCCAAGGAGAATCGCCTGATCGACGTCCGTGTGGTGGACGATTCCAAGGCGGGCGATGACAAGAACGCCTATCGCGCCGAACTCATCTCTGATTGTCAGGTGCTCTACGTCGCCTCGATCGGCGGACCCGCAGCGGCCAAGGTGGTGAAACGGGATATCCATCCCATCAAGGACGCCGATGGCGGCAGTGCTCGCGATCGTATGGTCGCGCTCCAGGGGATTCTCGCCGGCAAGGCGCCGCCCTGGCTGGCCAAGGTCATGGGTCAGGCTCCCGAGGACCGCATCCGCTTCGAACGCGATGAGGCCGAGGCATGATCGAGGAGACCCGTCTCAAGCAGGTCGCCGAGATCCTGCGCCGCGCCGGTCTCAACGATCAGACCCTGTCACTGCTGCGAGAAACCTTCACCGACCTGCATTTCACCAGTTGTCTGGATGATGATGTGGGTGTCGGCGAGCCTGTGCATCGCGACGAGGACTTCAATATCTATTTGGTCGACGGACGCTCGCATTGTCTGAAACTGACGAACGATCTCGATGGCGCGACCGGTCTGCTCCTCGCTCAGGTCGAGGACGAGGACTGAGTCGCGTCGCCTCCGCGGATATGAATTCGGATCACGTCAAGCCAACGCGGCCTTCCGTCGGCAACTGCAGCGGCTGTCCCCATCGTCGGGATCTGCTGACAGAGGGGCGCTGTACGCCTGGCGACGTCTGTGTCCGGGCCATGAGCGGGCGTCAGATCGAGCGTTTCTTCCGCGTCAATCCGGCCCTGGCCGACGACTATGCCGGGGACAGCTTCTGGGAGCGGCGTGCGATCGCCGCGCGCTATCTCTCGCAGAGAAAACTCCTTCCGCTGATCCGCGATCCCGATGAGGTCGTGCGCCGGGTTCTGGCCTATCGACTCCCGATCGAGGCGCTCGACGAGTTGATCGGCGATCCCGACCGTGAGGTCCGGGTGACGGTGGCCGATCGTCTGCCGCCGGACCGGGTCGAGCGTCTGGCCTCGGATCCCGATTATCTGGTGCGACAGTACGTGGCTCGGCGGCTCGCGCCGGGTCGTCTGTTTCGCATGATCCGTGATCCAGACCGTCAGGTGCGTGTGACGGTAGCCGAGCGGCTGCCGCTCGAAAGCCTCGGGCTGATGCGTGATGATGCCGAGCCCGAGGTGCGGCTCAAGGTCGCCGAGCGCATTCCGTTCGACGAGGCGGAACTCATGGTCAAGGACATCGACTGGCGGGTGCGCGCCCGTCTCGCCGAGCGTCTTCCGCTGGATAAGCTGGGGGACTTGCTCGCGGATTCGGATCCGGATGTGCGGACGATCGCGCGGAACCGGGTCGAACGTGCCGGATTCGATGAGGATGAGCCGGATCGAGACGCGTTCGGCCAGGACCGTGATTCGTGAACCACAACGAATAGAACAATGGCGTACATAACTATGGCGAAGACAGCGAGCAACCTGGATTCAGGTCTGGCAGCCGAACTCGACTTGAAGGTTGCCGAGATCTGTCGCTCCGTCGAGGTGACGGACGGAATCGCGCCCCTGATCGAGGCCATCCAGGCCGTGTTGCCGGACCTGAGCGTGCGTCATGCGATGACGCGTTCGGGCTGGCATCGGCTTGGCGGCGTGGTCGACCTGGACGGCAACCGGATTGCGCACAATATTACCGAATGGGCCGAGGCGGAGTCCGAGGGTGATATCGACGAGCTGATGTTCAAGCTCTCCGACGTTCAGTATTTCGCGACCCGCCTCAATGGGCAGACGCACTATTTGGTGGCCCAGACGGGTCCGCGCGCGCGCGATTACATCCAGATCGAGATCGAGCAGCTCCAAGAGGTGCTCGATCGCTGCATCTCGGATCCCGATTGGTTTCCGGACAGCATCGCCGATTTCGTCGATCCGGTCGATTTTCCGCGTCTGGAGCCAGAACCGGTCGGTTCGCCCAGGCTGCTGTTCCGGCGTCTGGTTCGGGTCTCCGATCTCATGGATTCTCAGGATGCCGGTTCGCACCTGATGCGCTTTCTCGACGAATGGGATCGCAGCTCGGCCGCCGAGTCCGAGGGCTTCTGCCGCCATTGGGTCCTGTCGATCCGCGAATACCAGGATCGCGATGGCGATGGTCATCTGACCGCTAAACCCGTACCGGTCGTGGCCAACCCCTTGCCGGTGCTGTCGGATTCCCAGGTCGCCCGAGGCTCCGGGCTGGCGAATCAGATCCACGGTTTCGATCGCGAGGCCGGTTATCCCTTCGCCTGGTATTTCCACATGCTGACCAATCGTAAGGTCTCGCACAAGCTGGCCGAGGCGGTGCATGCGGACCTCATGGGTGCCTACGATTATCTTCCCGCGCGCGATCTCAAGGTGCTGCGCGACTGGTATCAGGATCCCTACGGTTTGTGATTCCCGTGCGGGGGCCGCCGGCGGCTACCCCCCCCGCACGCCTCTTCCCGATCGGCTTCACCGTTCCGGCGGCCAATTTCCAGGGATGGTTATTCGCTTCCACCTCGCGTCTCCGTGGCGGATAATCCCGTCCACACCCTTGGTGTCATCTTCATCCGCGCGTCTCCTGCTCGTTCTGTCCATGCCCTGGATGCTCGCGTGTACGCTGTGGCAAGATTCGATCATACGACTACGTGTCTTTTGGTGCGGCCAGTCTTGGCGCGACATATTCCGGTGACCCTGAATCCATGACTTCTGATCCCCGCGTTCTGGCTGTCGTTCATCTCGTCACGTCGGATACGAGGCTGTCGGACTCTTTGTCTGAGGCACTGGAGGGGGCCGGCGTGTTGCTCCGATCCTATGTCGAGCCGCCCGCGAGTCTGGATGGCGCGGAGGAGCGGCCGGCGGCGCTGCTGCTCGATTCGCGCGTCTTTGCCGAGCCTGAGACGTTGCAGGCGACGGCCTCGGCCCTGTTGAAGGGTTTTTCGAGCCACGTGCCTTTGATCGTCCTGGCGCACTCCGAGGAGATCCGTTTCCGTCTCGCCGCCATGCGCGCCGGGGCCAGCGCCTATCTTTCAGTTTCTTCGAGAGCCGAGGATCTCGCCGAACGGCTCGTTCAGATCCTCGGTATCCAAGGGCAGAGACCGGACCGCATCCTGGTGGTGGACGATCAGCCGGTCGCCGCGCTCTTTGCTGCGCGTGTCCTGCAGGGCGTGGGCATGGTGACCGAGCGTGTCCTGGATCCGCTCGCCGTGATGGAAGCGCTGGACCGCTTCGCTCCAGACCTGATCCTGATGGATCTGCACATGCCGGGCGCGAGCGGGATCGAGCTGACCGCCGTCATTCGCACCCAAGAGCGCTTTGCCGATCTGCCGATCATCTTTCTGTCGTCCGAACTGGATCCCGATCAGCAGATGGCGGCGCTGCGCATTGGCGGAGACGATTTTCTCTCCAAACCGGTGGCCCCGGATCGGCTGGTTGCCAGCGTGCAGGGGCGTCTGACGCGCGTCAGGAACCGTCGACATTCGGTGCATGCGCCGGACTCCATCGACGATCTGACGCGTCTGGGAACGCGAGACCGGCTGTTGCGGCAACTGGATCGTTTGGTCGGGCAGGTCCAATCCGGGGCGATTGCCAAGGAGGGTGGACGGCTCGGGAAACAATACCCTGGCGTGCAGCGGGCTCTGGTCTATCTGGAGGTCGACGGAGATGCGTCCGCGCTTGAACTGGTCGCGGCCAGCCTGGCCGCCGAGATGGGCCCCGGGGATGTCGCCGCGCGGGTCGCCGATCAGGCCGTCGCCGTGCTCATCCATCGTCAGGATGCGTTGTCGCTCGCCGAGTTCGCCCAGCATCTCGCCTACGAGATCGGGCAGGTGCTCGGTCGGAATATCCCCGAGGCCCACTTGGGCGCCGGCTGGTATCCGCTGACGGATGGTTGTCCGGATTCGGTCACCCTGCTGTCGCGCGCGAGCAAGGCAGCGCATTGGTCGCTACAGGATGGTGCAAGGACGCTGGGGCGGTACGGCTCGCCAGAGGCGTCTACGCAAGAACCCGACCGGCCCTCTCTGGTCGTCGAGGCGATCCGGTTGGAACAGTTACAGCCGCTCTATGAGCCCATGGTCGCGCTGACCGGTCTGATGGGGGAGCGTTATGAGCTGACGCCGCGTCTTTTGATCGGCGATGGCGAACTGCTCGGGCCAGGCGAGTTTATCTCGCTTGCGGCCAAGGCGGAGCTGTCCGCGCATCTCGATCGCAGGATTCTGTTCGCCGGACTGGATGCGCTTAAGATGCGACTCGACCAGAGACGCCCGGTACAGCTCTTCATTCACCAGTCTCCAGCGGGAATCGCAGACGACGACTGGGTCGTTTGGCTGCGCGATCAGATCAATGCGCGCGATCTGATTCGGCTGCGTCCCGTTCTGCAGTTCGAGGTGGCGGATGCCGACCGACATCTGGAACTGGTCATTCGTCGCACCCGCCAGCTCGCACGTCTCGGTATTCGGGTCTGTCTCAATGGCGTCGATTTCAGCGAACAGAGCACGCGGGTGTTGCAGGCGCTGTCATCGAGCTTCGTGCGGATCAAACGACGTGTGGTGCAGGGGCCGGAGCTGGATGCGATCGCCTGGCTGATTCAGTCGCTCAAGGCGTCCGGGGCGAAGGTGATCGCGACAGGCGTGGACGGACCCGTTACCATCGCACGTCTCTATGGGGCGGGCGTGGATCTGATTCAGGGGCCTTACGTGCAGCCGCCCAGCCCGGAGATGGGCTTCGATTTCACGGTTGCCGAGGCCTGATTTTATCTTCACATCCGCGGGTGCTGCGCTCGCGGCCTGCGGTGTATTCCTTCGATGACTGCCGTTTTACCCGACGCCTCCCAGTTTCCCACCGAGGCGGATCTCGATGCCTGTCTGATTCGCGATCGACATGGCGCAAGGGCGCGTCTGCGCGGTCTGCGCAAACGCCAGCGTGCCGGTCAGCCCTTCGATCAGGGCCTGGCCAAGCTGTGGCAGGATATCCAGCGATCCCGCTCGATTCTGGAGCAGCGCCGCGCCTCGATACCCGAGATCCAGTATCCGCCCGAACTTCCGGTCAGCGAACGCCGCGACGAGGTGGCCGAGCTGATCGAGCGCCACCAGGTGGTTATCCTCTGCGGTGAGACCGGCTCGGGCAAGTCGACCCAGCTCCCCAAGATCTGTCTCGATCTGGGGCGAGGGATCGCCGGGCGTATCGGTCACACCCAGCCGAGGCGGATCGCCGCGCGCACGCTCGCCGGGCGTGTGGCCCAGGAATTGGGGGCCGAGACCGGCGGTCTGGTCGGCTATAAGGTGCGCTTTCACGATCAGGTCCGGCCCGAGACGGCGATCAAGCTGATGACCGACGGCATGCTGCTTGCGGAGATCCAGCAGGACCGCTTCCTGACCGAATACGACACCCTCATCATCGACGAGGCCCACGAACGCAGCCTCAATATCGACTTCCTGCTCGGCTATCTGCGCGGCATTCTGCCCAAGCGTCCGGATCTCAAGGTCATCGTGACCTCGGCGACCATCGATCCCGAGCGCTTCGCTCGGCACTTTGCGGGTGCGCAGGGCGATCCGGCCCCCGTCATCGAGATCTCGGGCCGGACCTATGCGGTCGAGGTACGCTACCGTCCGCCTGAGGAGGAGAGTGCGGCCGAGCGCGACGATGCCATGCAGCAAGCGATCTCGGACGCGGTGGGTGAGTTGGCACACAGCGGGCCGGGCGACGTGCTGGTCTTCCTCTCGGGCGAGCGTGAGATCCGCGAGACCGCCGAGACACTACGCAAGCACCATCCGCCCTCGACCGAGGTCCTGCCCCTGTTCGCCCGTCAGGGGCCGCAGGAGCAGGCGCGCATCTTCCATTCGCATAGCACCCGGCGCGTGGTGCTGGCCACCAACGTGGCCGAGACCTCGCTCACGGTGCCGGGCATCCACTACGTGATCGATCCGGGCTTCGCGCGCATCAGCCGCTACAGCCATCGCACCAAGGTCCAGCGGCTGCCGGTCGAGCGCGTCTCGCAGGCCAGCGCCAACCAGCGCAAGGGGCGTTGCGGACGCGTGGCCTCGGGCATCTGTATCCGGCTCTACAGCGAGGACAATTTCACCTCCCGCGCCGAGTTCACCGAGCCCGAGATCTCCCGCACCAACCTGGCCTCGGTCATCCTGCAGATGAAGCTGCTGGGGTTCGGCGCCATCGAGCGTTTCCCGTTTGTGGATCCACCCGACACGCGTCTGGTCTCGGACGGCTACCGCACGCTCGAAGAGCTGGGGGCGATCGACGACAAGGGCGATCTGACCCAGCTGGGTCGGCAGCTGGCGCGGCTGCCGGTCGACCCGAGGATCGGGCGCATGCTGCTGGCCGCGACCGAGCACCGCTGTCTGGAGGAGGTGCTGGTCATCGCCGCCGCGCTCAGCGTTCAGGATCCGCGCGAGCGTCCGCTCGACAAGCAGCAGGCGGCGGACGAGATCCATGCCACCTTCGCCGACGAGGACTCGGATTTCCTCACCTATCTCAACCTCTGGCGCTTCATCGAGCAGGAGCGCAAGGCGCTCTCGCGCAACAAGTTCATCAAGCTCTGTCAGCGTCATTTTCTGTCCTGGAACCGGGTGCAGGAATGGCGTGACATCCATGCCCAACTGCGCGAACAGATGCTGGAGATGGGGTTTCAGCTTTCAGCTGCCAGCCACCAGCCTCCAGCTCAGAAGCTGCAGGCTCAAGCTGGAGACTGGAAGCTGGAGGCCGACAGCTCAGAAAAGATCCATCGCGCCCTGCTTGCCGGGTTGCTCGGCAACATCGGTTTCCGCGAGGCCGAGCGCGAGTTCCAGGGTGCGCGCAACAGTCGCTTCTTCGTCCATCCCAGCTCGGCCCTGTTCGCCAAGCCGCCCAAGTGGGTCATGGTCGCGGAGCGGGTCGAGACGACGCGCCAGTACGGTCGTATTGCCGCCAAGATCCAGCCAGCCTGGGTGGAGGAGGCGGGCCGACATCTGATTCAGCGCAGCTATTCCGAACCGCATTGGCAGGCCAAGTCGGGGCAGGTCGCGGCCTTCGAAAAGGTGATGCTCTATGGCGTGACTCTGGTGCCCAAGCGGCGTGTCAACTACGGTCCCATCAATCCGGCCGAGTCGCGCGAGATCTTTCTGCGTTTCGCTCTGGCCGAGGGTGACTTCGATACCCGCGCGCCTTTTTGGCGTCATAACCGCGAACTGGTCGAATCCATCCATCATCTGGAGGCCAAATCGCGCCGCCGCGACATCCTGGTCGACGAGGAGTCCATCTACGCCTTCTATGCCGAACGGGTTCCGAGCGGTATCTATTCCAAGCCGCTGTTCGAGCAATGGTTGAAGACAGCATCCAGGAAGGATCCCAAGATCCTGCACATGCGTATGTCCGACCTCATGCGCCACGAGGCAGCGGACATCACCCAGCAGGCGTTCCCCGACAGTCTCCAGGTTGGGGCGACCGCACTGCCTCTGGAATACCATTTCGATCCGGGTCATACGGCCGATGGCGTGACCCTGGTGGTTCCGCTGCCGCTGATCAATCAGGTCTCGCCGGATCGGTTGGAATGGCTGGTGCCGGGGTTGATCGAGGAACGCATCATCGCCTTGCTGCGTGGTCTGCCCAAGCAGCTGCGCAAGTCGTTCGTGCCGATCCCGGATACGGCCGCGCGGCTGGCGGCGCGGCTCGTGCCGTCGGATCGTCCGCTGATCCAGGCGCTGGGCGAGGAGGTCAAGGCCATGACCGGGATCCAGATTCCGGAGGACGCCTGGGATGCAAGCGATATTCCGGAGCATCTGCGAATGAAGATCCGGCTCGTGGACGAGTCGGGAAAGCGTCTCGCCGTTGGCGACGATCCGGTCCGGCTCAAGCGCCAGTTCGGCGAACAGGCCCAGGAGGGTTTTGCCCACATTCCAACCAGCGGGCTGGAGCGTGAGGGCGTCACCCGTTGGGATTTTGGCGATCTTCCCGAACATGTGGATCTGACCCGAGCCGGTATCCGGTTGCGCGGGTTTCCGGCCTTGGTCGATCGTGGGGATTGTGTTGCGATCCAGGTGCTGGATTCGGCCGAGAGTGCCGCGCTAGCTCAGCGCGATGGACTCAGACGGTTGTTCATGCTGCATCTCGGCCCGGATCTGCGTCGGCTGCGCAAGGATCTGCCCAATCTCGATCGGATGCGCTTGCAGTATGCCAAGGCACCCAAGCCGCCCGGGGGTGTGAGTACGGCGTCTTCCGGTGGCGGCAAGGAGCCGGACCTGGCCGACGAACTGGTCGCGCTCGCGCTGGACCTGACCTTTGTCGAGGATCTGCACCCGATTCGGGGGCAGTCCGTCTTCGAGCAGCGACTGGCGGGGCGCAAGTCGCACCTCTTCGCGACGGCTAAGGAGGTTGGCGTCCTGATCGGCGGCATCCTCGCCAGCTATCAGTCGTTGCGCAAGCGGCTTGCCACGATCACCCAGGTCAACTGGATGCCATCGGTGATGGATATGCGCGATCAGCTGGACGCGCTCGTCTTTCGCGGTTTCACGCAACGGGTGCCTTACAGGCGTCTCAAGGAGTATCCGCGCTATCTCAAGGCGATCGAACAACGCATCGAGCGGTTGGGTCATGCCCCCGGTCGAGATAGACAGTGGATGGCCGAGATGGCCGAGGTCCACACCCGCTGGCGCGAGCGCGACAAGGCGGCCCAGGCGGCGGGACGCCAGGATCCCCGTCTCGAGGAGATCCGCTGGCTGCTCGAAGAGTTACGCGTCTCATTATTTGCCCAGCAGCTTGGAACGCCCGTTCCGGTGTCGATCAAGCGACTGCAGGGGCGGTGGCGCGAACTGGGATTGTGACAACCAACGTTGAAGTGGTGGTGCGAACGCTCACATCGCAACAGGCTCGCTGACTGGTGACGATCCGTGTGCGTCCATGAGTTGAAGCTAATGCTCCGGCTATAATGGACCGCGACCGACTCCGCCGCCAGGGCATCGGATCGGTCGGGATGTTGCCATTTACGTGCGTTTTCGACACCTGGCCGTCATATCGGTGTCGGCGCTGAGACAGGCCGGCTTCTGGATACATCGTTCCTCATTCGGAGGTGAAAGGCGACCTGATGCCTATCTGAATATGCAAGCCATCTACGTATTGCTCGTGGCTTTGTTCATCTCGATGCTGTTGGTCCCACCGCTGTCGCGTTTCGCCGGTCTGTTCGGTATGACGGATCAGCCGAGCGACCGGAAGATTCATCGCGGCGCCATTCCACGAACGGGTGGGATTGCGATCGTCATCGGGGCCTTGATACCGGTTCTTCTATGGGTGCCGATGCGACCCGATCTGTCGGCCTGGGTGCTGGGTGCGATTGTGATCTTCGGGTTCGGGGTCTTGGATGATCGGTTCAATCTCGACTACAGGCTGAAGCTGCTGGGACAGTTGGTGGCGGCGCTCGTCGTGGTTTTGCTGGGCGGGGTGCTGATCGAGCGGATTCCCTTCTTGGGGCTCGATCCACTGCCGGGTTGGGTTGGGCTTCCTTTGACCTTGCTCGTGCTGGTCGGCTTGACCAACGCCGTCAATCTCTCAGATGGTCTCGATGGGCTCGCGGGCGGTTTGAGTCTGCTTGCGCTGGGGGCGCTCTCGGTCCTCGCCTACGAATGCGAGGATTCGTCGGCGCTCATGGTCTCCTTTGCCATCATGGGGGCGACATTCGGGTTTCTGCGTTTCAACACCAATCCGGCCCAGATCTTCATGGGGGACACTGGGAGTCAGTTTCTCGGGTTCAGTACCGCCGTGATCGCACTGATCGTGACGCAGCGTCCCGACACGGCGGTCAGCAAGGTGGTCCCGGTTCTGATTCTCGGTCTGCCGATTCTGGATACGCTTTCGGTCATGGTTCGCCGCATCCTGGATGGTCGATCGCCCTTTTCGCCAGACCGCTTGCATTTGCATCACCGGTTGTTGGGCTTGGGGTGGAATCAGTACCAGGCGGTCGTGAGCATCTATGGCGCTCAGCTATTTCTCATTCTGCTGGCCTATGTGTTGCGCTTTAGTGCCGACCTGGTGATCTTGGCCGTCTATGCCGGTTTCTCCGCGGGCCTGCTCTATATCCTCTGGGTCTTGTCGGCACGCCTGTCATATTCGGGGCTGGATCATGATCGGGCAGACCCGGCCGTAGATTGGCAGGGCCGCCGATCGATGGAGTTGGTCAGCCGATATCTGGCAACCTGGTCCTCTCGGCTCCTCGGTGTCGCGGTCTCCTCGACCCTGGTCGTCGGCGCGGTGATCGCTCCGGATGTCGGTTCGGATGTGGCGACCCTCTCGGGTCTTTTGCTTGTATTACTGCTGCTCGGGTTCTGGTTGCCGCCGAGTTGGCGGTTCTGGGCCGAGCGGTTGGCCGCCTATGTGATTGCAGTCGCCGTCGTCTATTTCATGTCGAGCATCTCCGCGATTGAATCCCATAAATCCTGGGCCTTCGCGGTCTTCGCTGTGTTTGGTGGGTTGACGGCGATTTGGGTGCGGTTTTCCAAGACCGGTTTTCAGATCAACTCGCTCGATGTCCTGATCCTGGTCGTCGCCGTCGTCGTACCCAATCTCAGTGCACCCTTGTATGAGCGTTTCGGCTGGCTGGCGCTGGGCGCCATCATTCTCTTCTACGCCATCGAGGTGCTGATGTCTGACACTGCATCGAGAAATGGATTGCTCCGGGCGAGCGTCGTGGCCGCCTTGGCGATCCTGACGCTGAAGGGGTTGGCGGATTTATAGGATCCTGGGGCTGGTAGCTGGTAGCTGGTAGCTGGTAGCTGGTAGCTGGTAGCTGGTAGCTGGTAGCTGGTAGCTGGGTCGCGCCTGTCGTCGTCAGTTCTTGCCGCTGAGTCATGCGGACATCAGTTATGATGCTGGGAGCACCCGTCGTCATTGGGCTAGGTCCTATTTCGGGCTGCTCCAGCGTCTGTGCGGCGTCTCGTTGTGCTGTTCAGCTCTGGATCAATCACTCATCCTAATTTACTGAAGGGGGCATCAATGAGTCCTGCTATCTCGAAACGCCTGATCGTTTCGGCGACTGTCGCCGTACTCGTCTCTGGTTGCGCGGCCGATGGTTCTGGTATGACCGAGACCGGCCGGGGCGCTGCGATCGGTACGGCAAGTGGTGCGGCTGCGGGGGCGCTGATCGGCTCCTTGAGCGCCGATGCGGGTAAGGGCGCCTTGATCGGGGCCGTTGGCGGGGCGCTGCTTGGGACGGCCGTGGGGTCCTACATGGATCAGCAACGGCAAGATTTCGAGCGGGTGCTCGCCCCGGAGATCGCGAGTGGCGTGATCTGGGTCGAGAAACTGCCCGACGATCAGTTGCTGGTCGGTATGACCGGCGCCACGAGCTTCGAGGTGGATTCGGACCGGATCAAACCGACCTTCTACAGCACCATGGATAAGATCGCTAACGTGGTGAACAAGTACGGCAAGACCCAGCTGGCGATTGCGGGTCACACCGACAACACGGGGAGCGCCGAGTACAACATGAACCTCTCTCGCCGTCGCGCGGCCTCCGTCGAGAATTATCTGGCGAGCAGTGGGGTCAATCCGGGGCGTATGGAGTCGCGTGGCTATGGAATGACGCGGCCGGTGGCGAGCAACAACACGGAGCAGGGGCGGCGTCTGAATCGCCGCGTCGATATCGTCATCATCCCCATTCGGGCGAACTGAGTTTCGATTCGATAAGGTCGGGCGTACGTCCGCCCGACCTGTTCAGGCGTCAACTTGGGGCGTTATCGTCATCCGATGCGGGGCCGGCGAACTGCTCCGATTCGTACCACATGACGTTGACGATGCCGAATGCGAGCGCCAGAAGGACGCCCAAGATCCACGAGAAGTACCACATCGCGTTTTCCTCTCTCAATCTGCGGTGATCCCAGGGCTATCGTCCGTCCGGCGCCCCGACCGCGAAGGCCGGGTTCGCCGCGACGGCGACCCGGATCCGGTTTCAGTAGGCCAGATGGTCCTGCGACTCGATCTCCTCGATCGTCACGCGACGCCACATCTTGGTATAGGTCCAGGTGGTGTAGCCGATGATCAGTGGCACGAAGATGATCGCGGCCCAGAACATCACCGTGAGCGTCAGGTGGCTCGACACCGCGTCCCAGACGATCAGGCTGCTATTGGGATTGGTGCTCGATGGCATGATGAAGGGGAACATGGCGGCCCCCGCAGTCACGATGATCCCGGTCAGGCCTAAGCTGCTGGCGACGAGGCCGAGGCCGGGACGGTTCGACATGGAGGCGAGAATCGCAAGCGCCAGTCCGCCGAATCCCAGGAGCGGGAAGAGCAGTGTCCAAGGATAGTTGGCATAGTTGGATAGCCAGGCGCCCGATTCCTGAATGACCTCCTTGGTCAGCGGGTTGGGCGTGGCGTCGAGTGCAGGCATGGCGACGACGCGGAAGCCGTCGATCCCGAGGCTCAGCCACACACCGGCCAATGCGAAGGCCCCGATCGTCACCAGGCCCGCCCTTTTCGCCGCGACCTTGGCACGGCTCGACACGGGGTCGGCCGTCCGTATTTGCAGCCAGATGGCGCCATGCATCACCAGCATGCCGACGCTGACGACGCCTGCCAGTAGGGCGAAGGGGTTCAGCAGGCCGAAGAAGCCGCCGCTGTAGTAGGGGCGCAACATGCCGTCCAGATGGAAGGGGACGCCCTGGAGCAGGTTGCCAAAGGCGATGCCGAATACCAGCGCAGGCACGGCGCCGCCGACGAACAGGCCCCAATCCCAGGCGTTACGCCAACGTGGGTCGGCGATCTTGCTCCGATAGTCGAACCCGACCGGGCGGAAGAAGAGCGCGAACAGCGCCAGCAGCATGGCGAAATAGAAGCCCGAGAAGGCCGAGGCATAGACGATCGGCCAGGCGGCGAAAATGGCGCCTCCGGCCGTGATCAGCCACACCTGATTGCCGTCCCAGTGCGGTCCCACCGTGTTGATGATGACGCGCCGCTCCAGGTCGTTCTTGCCGAGGAATGGGAGCAGTGCGCCCACCCCCATGTCGAGTCCGTCGGTGACGGCGAAACCGATGAACAGCACGCCAACCAGAACCCACCAGATGAATTTCAGCGTTTCATAGTCGAGGATCATGATGTTTCCTCCTGGGCTTATTCAGCCGGTTTCTGAGGGGCGGTCGCGGGTGACATGCCTCCGGCGTGGAGGTCGCCGCGCTCGTGGTGGTAGCGCCCGGTGTGCAGAGAGCTGGGGCCGAGGCGGGCGAACTTGAACATGAGGAACATCTCGATCATGAATAGCCCGGTGTAAAAGAGGATGAAGGCCGAGAGACTCAGCATGATGTCGTTCGCGGTGAGGCTCGATGCGGCGATGCTCGTGGGCAGGACCTCACCGATCGCCCAGGGCTGACGGCCGAATTCGGCGACGAACCAGCCGGTTTCGGCGGCGATCCAGGGCACGGGGATACTGATGAGGAACAGACGTAGCAGCCAGCGCTTCTCTTGGATGACGCGTCTGGCGTTGTAGTAGAAGCCGAGCAGGAGCAGAAGCAGCATCCAGACGCCCGCGCCGACCATGATGCGGAAGGTCCAGAACAGTGGGGCGACCTCGGGGATCGAGTCTTTCACCGCCATTTGGATCTGTTCCTCGGTGGCCTCGGCCGGATTCTCGGTATAGCGCTTCAGCAGCAGTCCATAGCCGAGGTCTTCCTTGTGTTCCTCGAAGAGTCCGCGATTCGCCGGGGTGTCCTCTCCGCCGCGCAGACGTTCGAGATACTGATAGGCGATCATGCCGCTGCGGATGCGAACCTCATGTTCGCGCATGAGTTCCTTGAGGCCGGTTACCTGGGTATCGAGCGAGCGGGTCGCGATCAGGCCCAGTGCCCAGGGGATCTTGATCGCGTTGCGCGTTTCCTGTTCGTCGTTGCTCGGTTGGCCGTAAATGGTGAAGGCGGCGGGTGCCGGTTCGGTCTCCCATTCGGCCTCGATGGCGGCGAGCTTGACCTTCTGTACGTCGCCGACCTCGTAGCCGGATTCGTCGCCGAGCAGGATGACGGAGAAGATCGAGGCGAGGCCGAAGCCGACCGCGACCGAGAAGGATCGCTTGGCGAATGCCAGGTCGCGGCCCTTGAGGATGTACCAGGCGCTGATGCCGAGGACGAACATGGAGGCGGTCACATAGCCGGCGGCGACGGTGTGGACGAATTTCACCTGAGCGACCGGATTGAAGACCAAATCGACGAAGCTGGTCATCTCCATGCGCATGGTTTCATAGCTGAATTCGGAGCCGACCGGGTTCTGCATCCAGCCGTTGGCGATCAGGATCCAGAGTGCCGACAGGTTCGAGCCAAATGCGGTGAGGAAGGTGACGGTCAGATGCTGGCGCTTGGAGAGGCGTTCCCAGCCGAGGAAGAAAAGACCGATGAAGGTCGACTCCAGGAAGAAGGCCATCAGGCCCTCGATCGCCAATGGGGCGCCGAAGACGTCTCCGACATAGTGGCTGTAATAGGCCCAGTTGGTGCCGAACTGGAACTCCATGGTGAGTCCGGTGGTGACGCCCAAGGCGAAATTGATGCCGAAGAGCTTGCCCCAGAACTTGGTCATGTCCCGGTAGATCTCGCGTCCGGTCATGACATAAACGCTTTCCATGATCACCAGAATCCAGGAGAGGCCTAGTGTCAGGGGAACGAATAGGAAGTGATACATCGCCGTGGCGGCAAATTGCCATCGCGAGAGTTCGATCATGGAACTGTCGAGCATGAGCGATTCTCCTGGAGAACGAAAACCTGATTTGCGGATGGTGCAGCTGTGAGTGCCGAGGCCCTGCGGTCCGACTGGCATGGGTCTGGGATGGCAGTCCGGTTGCCCAGCGCTCGCGTCCAGACTAAATGAGTCGGGGGGCATCAAAAATGACCTACCGCAACACATAGGAACTCGTGTGCCCGCGCGAAACGGGACGGATCCAACGAATGGCGAATAGGTCCGGTTGCCTGGGTGCCGAACGGCTGGTGCGGTTCAGGGGGACAGGCGGAGAGCCAAATGGGGTGTGTGCCCCGCAATCGCAAGTGCTGCGGGGCAATCGATGATGCAGTTAGTTGTTTTGAACGTTCAGTTGGACCGGCTCATGCGCGTGCGTGTGCGCTGGTGCCGTGGGTAGGGGGCGGCCTGCGGCCAGGGTGGTGGCCGCGTCGCGCGGGTCGGTGAGGCTGGTGGTATGGACCTGGATGCCGCGTTGGGCCATACGCTCGGTGAAGCCGCGTCCCGCGCTCTGGGTGATAATGACATCGAGGCCCAAGTCGAATAGCGGGTGATCGTTGCCTTGGTAATCGTGCATCGACATATTGGGTTGGAGGTCGAGTCGGTCGATTTCGATCGGCTCCGAGCGGCCGTCGGCTTCCAGGATGAGAAATCGCCGGGTCTTGCCCGCGTGGCCGGTGATGGTCCGGAAGTTTTGGCTGGTGACAGCAATACGCATCGCGTACTCCACGAAATGAAGGATGATGAAATGGGTGGTTCCGTCACATCAGGCGACCGCGCTCTGGACCTTGAGCAGGCCATTGGCCCAGTCCTCCATGGCGGCGTTTGCGATCGGCATGGGGGCCTCCAGGAAGGTGACCGTGAAGCCCTGCTCGCTCTCGGCCACCCCGATGGAACGGGGCCGGCCGGCGAGTGCCTGTGGACTGGGTAAGGCGATGCCGAAACAGAAGACCACGTTCTTGGCCGCCCGTATCCCATCCCCGATCTGCCCCTCGGGCAGACGCATCGTATGCGCGAGGTGGTCGAACTCGGCGATGAAGACTGCGGCCCTGTGCGCCTCGATACAGGCCCTGAAATAACCGCAGATGGCATCCACCGAATCGAAACTGGTCTCGTTTCGTGAAAATTCCAGTGTGAAGACAGGATATTCTGTGGTTGAGAGCGTCTGTTTCATGGCGGGCTCCAGCGGCGAGTATGGTGACAATGGAGTCGCGCGGCAGGAGGATGGCCGGGGCCGGTACAACATCAGAGCGATGCGGATGCGTGGCGCTCTCAGGTCCACTCAGGGTCATGATTCCCGCGACGGCCGAGACGTCACGGCCGATTGCGACGGAAGGGTGGCAGACTAAGCGGTCGCGTCCGTCTCGGGCATTGAAATCAGTCAAGCCGCCGAGGTGTTTTGCGTCCGTGCCATTTGAGAGGCTGAGAGGCGCAGTCACCGAGGTGCGCTGGGCGCCTCGGGTGAGAAGTGACTGCGTGCGACCTCAGTCCTCGGCGATACGCCGTAGGTTGGGGATATCCAGCAGGAAGAGGTTGGGTGAGGTCTCGACCAGTAGGCTCTGGCGCTTGAACTCGGCGATAGTGCGGCTGGTGGTCTCCGTCGTGACCCCGAGCATGGCGCCCATGTCCTCGCGGCTGAAGAGATGGCATTCGCTCGTTTCGCGGTCGCGGACGAGTCGCAGCAGCAGTCGCGCCACACGTTGGCGCGCCGATCCGGTGGAGAGTTCGGTCAACCAGGCGTCGGCCTCGTTGAGCGCGCGTTGCCAGCGAGACATGAGTTCGCGATGCAACTCCGGAGTCTCCGCCCCCAGATCGCGGACCAACCGGGCGGGAAAG
This sequence comes from Thiorhodococcus drewsii AZ1, assembly GCF_000224065.1. GTDB lineage: Bacteria > Pseudomonadota > Gammaproteobacteria > Chromatiales > Chromatiaceae > Imhoffiella > Imhoffiella drewsii. Next base: position 66,533 of record NZ_AFWT01000020.1, on the reverse strand, counting down.
CGGCAGACCTCGGTCTGTTGCAGTGCGACGGCATCGTGGTGATAGGCGTCGTCCAGGATGGCTTCCAGTCCGAGCACGTCCGTCGGGCGAGCGATGCGCACGATGCGCTGACCGCCGTCGGGCAGGTACTGGACGAGCTTGAGCACGCCGGTGCGCACGGTGAACATGTAGTCACCCCGGTCGCCGGCGTGGTAGAGATTGTTGCCGGGCTTGAGGGTGAATTGATCGATGGGATCGTGAATACGCTCGAAGTCCCGTTCCTGCAGACCGGCGAACAAGACCGATGTGCGCAGGGAACAATTCAGACAATTGGCTTCGCCCGACCAGGCGTCCCGTAAAGTCACACTCTTCGTCATCGGGTTAGTTTGATCCCTTAGGCATGCGCGTCTTATTTGGCGCGCGCGATCTGTGAATAGTAACCGATTTGCCCCGAATGGCGTCCGGGCGAATCCTGTCATTGACATATCGCAAGGGCGCGGGATTGGGCTGAGGTTGCGTCACCCGGTCGCGCTCTCTACTCTCGACCGGATCTCGGCCTCAGACCCCTTGCTCCATCGCACGTTCAATTTCCTGGAATTCAGATGTCATTGCTCAGTCTCGACACGGTCAGTTTGTCCTACGGTCTTCCTCCGCTTTTGGATGGGGTTTCCTTCACCATCGAGCGGGGAGAGCGGATCTGTCTGATCGGCCGCAACGGTGCGGGAAAATCCACTCTGCTCAAGATCATCACGGGCGAGGTGCAGGCCGACGGCGGCCAATTGCGGCGTGCTCAGGGGATGCGTATCGCCACGCTGGCGCAGGAGGTCCCGCGCGGCAAGACGGCGAGCGTCTTCGAGGTGGTGGCCGATGGTTTGGGCGAGCTGGGCGCGATCGTGCAGCAGTATTTCAAGCTGTCGCACGCGCTCGGGGCCAATGCCACGGAAGAGCAGTTGGCGCATCTCGCGCGGCTTCAGCACCAGCTCGACGACCAGGGCGGCTGGGAAATCGAGCAGCGCACCGAACGCGTCATCTCGCGCTTGGGGCTGGATGCCGAGGCCCGATTCGAATCACTCTCCGGTGGTCTTCAGCGTCGCGTTCTGCTGGCGCGCGCCCTGGTCATCGAGCCGGATCTGTTGCTGCTCGACGAGCCGACCAACCATCTGGACATCGAGTCGATCGATTGGCTGGAGGAGTTCCTCCTCGGCTTTTCCGGATCGCTGCTGTTCGTGACCCATGACCGCCGGTTCCTGCAGCGCGTCGCCACCCGTATCCTCGAACTCGATCGCGGTCGTATTACCGACTGGCCCGGCGACTATGCCAACTATCTGCGTCGCCGCGAGGAGCGGCTGCATGCCGAGGCGCTGGCGGCCGAGCAGTTCGATCGCAAGCTGGCCGAGGAGGAGGTCTGGATCCGTCAGGGTATCAAGGCGCGGCGAACCCGCAACGAGGGGCGTGTCCGCGCGCTCAAGTCGATGCGCGATGAGCGCCTTCAGCGGCGTGAATTGCAGGGAACCGCGCGGCTGCGTATGACCGAGGCCGACCGCTCTGGGAAACTGGTTGCCGAGGCCGAGGACGTCGGCTACAGCTGGGGCGAGCGTCCGGTGATTCGCGGTCTCAATACGCTGATCCTGCGCGGTGACAAGATCGGCATCATCGGTCCGAACGGTGCGGGTAAGAGTACGCTGCTCAAGCTGTTGCTCGGGGATTTGGAACCGCAGCAGGGTCTCATCCGGCGCGGCACTAACTTGCAGGTGGCCTTTTTCGACCAGATGCGCGACCAGCTCGATCTGGAGAAGAGCGTCCAGGACAATGTCGCGGGCGGTAGCGACCAAATCGAGGTCGAGGGTGCCAGCCGGCACGTGCTTTCCTATCTCAAGGATTTTCTCTTCACCCCGGAGCGCGCGCGTCAGCCGGTCAAGGCGCTCTCGGGCGGCGAGCGCAACCGGCTGCTGCTGGCCAAGCTGTTCACCCGTCCGGCCAATCTGTTGGTGCTCGACGAGCCGACCAACGATCTCGACGCCGAGACGCTCGAACTGCTCGAAGAACTGCTGGTCCAGTTCAACGGCACCCTGCTGCTGGTCAGCCATGATCGCGCACTCTTGGATAATGTTGTGACCAGCACCCTGGTGTTCGAGGGCGATGGTCTAGTGCGCGACTATATCGGTGGCTACGAGGATTGGCTGCGTCAGCGCCCGGCCCCGGAGCCGCACTTCGAACCTAAGTCGAAGGCGGCGGTGCCGACCGTCGAGCCGGTCAATCCCAAGCGGGCATCGGATAAGCTCAGCTATAAGGAGACGCGCGAGCTGGCCGAGTTGCCGGCGCGCATCGAATCGCTCGAATCGGAGCAGTCCGAACTGCAGGGGCGCATGGCCGATCCTGCGCTCTATCAGGGAGATTCGGGCGAGGTGGTGCGGGTCAAGGAGCGTCTGACGGAGGTCGAATCGATTCTGGAAGACGCCTACGCGCGCTGGGAGACGCTGGAGGCGCGGCGTTGAGTGGGTCGACCGCCAGGCGTTTCTGGGGTGGCGTCTCTGGTCAGCGTGGCGCGTGCTGCATTACCATCAATCCTTCTCGGGTTGGCTGGTCCCGGTGTGCTCGGCAACTGTCGGTCGAGGTTCACGGTCGTTTGTCCGGCATCCCAATCATCGCCTAATGGAGTCCTGATCCTTGAAGTTCTCGGTCGACGAATTCCGCGCCTGGAAGCACAAATGCGTGACCCTGCTCGGCATGTCCGGGGTGGGCAAGACTTATCTGTCGGCGATGCTGCGTCGCAACGACTGGTTCCACTATTCGGGGGACTACCGGATCGGCACCCGCTATCTGGATGAGCCGATCCTCGACCTCATCAAGGCCCAGGCGATGCGCGAGCCCTTCCTGCGCGAACTACTGCGTCGGGACTGGATCGCAATCCGCAACAATATCAAGGTCACCGATTTGGGGCCCGTGCTGAGTTTCATCGGCAAGCTCGGCAATCCGGAGCAGGGCGGCCTGCCGCTGGACGAGTTCAACCGGCGTCAGGCGCTCTATCGCGAGGCCGAGATCGCCGCCATGCTCGATCTCCCTGATTTCGTGCGCAAGGCGCAGGACATCTACAGCTATGCCCATCTGGTCAATGATGTGGGCGGCAGTCTGTGCGAGCTCGACGAGCCAAGGGTCATCGAGATGCTCGCCAAGCACAGCTTGATACTCTATATCCGGGTGCCGGAGGCGGACGAAATCAAGCTCATCCAGCGTGCGCAGGCCGACCCTAAGCCGCTTTACTATCGTCGCGAGTTCCTTCAGGCCGCCGTCAAGGATTATCTCGCCCTCAAGTCGCTCGACTATGTCGCCGAAATCGATCCGAACGACTTCACGCGCTGGGTCTTTCCGCGTCTCTTCCATTCGCGGGTGCCTCGATACGAGGCGATCGCACGTCCGTATGGTTATACGGTGTCGTCCGAGGACGTGGCCCAGGTCCGTGACGAGCAAGACTTCCTGCACTTGATCGAGTCGGCGATCGGAAAGGCCGGGACGGCCTGATAGTGACCCTTATCGCCATCGGCTATCGCCGATGGCGCCCTATTTTGTGATAGAGAACGCCGTTCTCTATATTTTGAGTGTCCATCGATTGCTTCCCGGTCTCTGGGTGCGGCTGGCGTTCAAGAACAGGGCGACCCGGCGTGGCCGCGCGATTTTTCGCGCCTGAAGCCTTGGCGATGCGTATACATGCGCGTCCACGAGACTTGGGAGGTCACTTGTTGGACGGTTCCAGAGCATGAAAATAGAGGAACGCCAAGACTATGCCGATCGTCGCCCACAACGACCTGCCCACCTTTGCCCGTCTGCGCGAGGAGGGGCAGCAGATCCTTCCTCCCGATCTGGCGTTGCAGCAGGACATTCGGGAATTGCACGTGGGCCTGCTCAATATGATGCCCGACGCGGCCCTGGCCGCGACCGAGCGTCAGTTTTTCCGCTTGATTGGGCAAAGCAACCAGATCGCGCAGTTCTACGTCCATCCATTCACCCTGAGCGGTCTCGAGCGCGGCCCGGAGGCGGGCGCCCATATCGCGCGTTTCTACGAGCCGTTCGAGAAGGTCCGTGCGGAGGGGCTGGATGCGCTCATCATCACGGGCGCCAATGTCTCGGGTCCCGAACTCGCCGACGAGCCCTTTTGGCAGCCGTTGATCGAGGTGGTCGATTGGGCCTACGAAAACGTCTGTTCCACCCTATGCTCTTGTCTCGCCACCCATGCCGTCATGCAGTTCCGCTATCAACAGCGTCGTCGGCGGTTGCCCCAGAAGCGTTGGGGCGTCTTTACGCACCGAGTCTTGGCGCGTACCCATCCGTTGGTCGGCAACGTGAACACGCTTTTTGACGTACCCCATTCGCGTTTCAACGACGTCAGTCGCGAGCAGTTCGAGTCCGCCGGTTTGTGCGTGCTCGCCGGAAGCGATGAGGCCGGGGTTCATCTGGCGGTGAGCCCCGACGGCTTCCGGCAGGTCTTTTTTCAGGGGCATCCTGAATACGACACCGTCTCGCTGCTCAAGGAATATAAGCGCGAGGTCCGGCGGTTTGCCGTCGGTGCGCGACCGGATTACCCACCGTTCCCGGAGAATTATTTCGGAGTGCAGGCAGGCGCCATTCTCGACGAGCACCGAGCCCATGTGCTTGCGGCCCTAGGTCAAGGGTGCGAAATACCCGAGTTTCCGGAGGAACTCATCCTCCAGGGACTTCACAATACCTGGCACGACACGGCCGAAGGGGTGCTTGGAAACTGGATGGGGCTCGTCTACAAGGTCACCCATCATGATCGCGCCCGGAACTTCATGTCGCACGTGAATCCGGATGACCCGCTCGGTTTAGATTGGCCGAGTGCTTGCTTTTAAAGGCTAAAAAAACACTTTCTCGCAACAGAAAGGCCGAAGTCGATGAGTCCGTCGGTTCGGTTTTGGGGCGGGGGGGCTGTGTTGTCAGGGTTGCGTATGCTTTTACCACACACTTTGTTGTGAAATGGATACGGGTATCTGGGCGGTCGATGCGCAGTTCGTTCATCCAGCCTTTGAGCGTGGGTTCTTAATAATACTTAATCCATCACATTTTTTTTCGTGAGTGGGGGCTGATCCCGGTTGTCAACTGTTGCGTTTTGGTACTAGAATTAAACCATGAGATGCTGCATGCAGCCTAAATGATACAAGCGTGTTGTTTGTTTGTTTCGGCGGGGGTTTGATGGCAGCTCTGGCGGTGTCTCGGGTGGGACTACCGACTTCATGAACCAGATTCCGAGAAGGTCCAGACATGTTTGATGCAACCGAAAACGCGATCCGTTACAAATGGGATCCCCGCACATCGACCGGATTCAAACTGCGCTTCGACGCCGAAGGCGCCGCGAAGGGCGGTCACTGCTGCTTCCACGTCGAGGATTGGAATTGCCGCACGGTCACCAACGAGTGGCCCTGCGAGGATTTGGACGAGGCGCTGGAGGTGCTGAACCACTTCTTCACCTTGGATTTCAATCAGGAGCGCGAGCGTTTGAGCAGCTGGCTGCCGGTTGAGTATCGCGTTGCCGCTTAAGGCCATGCCGCTCATCGATCTCGAATAAGGGCCGCTTGCGGCCCTTTTCTTTTTTTACGAAATCAATGCCGAGTATTGCGTGGGTTTGAAACATTCACTGCGCGAATATTAGAATGCGGTAAATCTATCGCCGCATTCCGCCAGAAGGTGTCCCCATGCAGGATCCAGTCAGCCACTCGGATAGCACGATCGGCCGGGTCGAGGTCAAGGAAACGACGTGTTATATGTGCGCTTGTCGGTGCGGCATCCGTGTCCATCTGCGCGACGGCGAGGTCCGCTACATCGATGGCAACCCCAAGCACCCGTTGAACAAGGGCGTCATCTGCGCCAAGGGCAGCTCGGGGATCATGAAGCAGTATTCGCCGGGGCGGATCACCAAACCGCTGCGGCGCAAGCCGGGTGCCGAGCGTGGCGAGAGCGCCTTCGAGGTGATTTCCTGGGATGAGGCGTTCGGGATGCTCGAAGAGCGTCTCGCCAAGCTGCGCGCCGAGGATCCCAAGAAATTCGCACTCTTCACCGGTCGCGATCAGATGCAGGCCCTGACCGGCCTCTTCGCTAAGCAGTACGGGACGCCGAACTATGCGGCGCATGGTGGCTTCTGCTCGGTCAACATGGCCGCCGGTCTCATCTACACCATGGGTGGCTCCTTCTGGGAGTTCGGCGGGCCGGACCTCGAGCGTTCCAAGCTGTTCGTGATGATCGGCACCGCCGAGGACCATCACTCCAACCCGCTCAAGATCGCCATCTCCGAGTTCAAGCGACGCGGCGGGCGCTTCGTATCGATCAATCCGGTTCGCACCGGCTACTCGGCGATCGCCGACGAGTGGGTACCGATCAAGCCGGGCACCGATGGCGCCCTGTTGCTGGCCATCGTCCATGAAATCATCAGCAAGGGGCTGTTCGATCGCGAGTTCCTGGTTCAGTACACCAACTCGGCCGAGTTGGTCGTGGATGACCCGGAGCGTGAGAATCACGGTCTCTTCTATCGTGCCGAGATGCACGTGGAGGAGGGCTGTTTTGACCCGCAGAACAAGCTCTGGTGGGATCGCGACATCAACGGGCCCATCAGCACCCATACGCCTGGCGCCGATCCGCGTCTCATGGGCAGTTACGTGCTTCCGGATGGCACGCCGGTCAAGCCATCCTTCCAGTTGCTGAAGGAGCGGGTCGAGCAATATACCCCGGAATGGGCGGCACCGATCACCGGAATTCCAGCCGAGACCATCCGCCGTCTGGCCCACGAGATGGGCGTCACGGCGCGCGATCAGAAGATCGAGCTGCCGATCAAATGGACCGATTGCTGGGACAACGAGCACGAGTCGGTCACGGGCAATCCGGTTTCCTTCCATGCCATGCGCGGACTGGCCGCGCATTCCAATGGCTTCCATACGATCCGGACCCTCGGCATCCTGATGACACTGCTCGGGACCATCGATCGTCCCGGTGGCTTTCGACACAAGGCGCCATTTCCGCGTCCCATTCCGCCTTGCCCCAAGCCGCCGCATGGTCCCGAGGCGGTGCAGCCGAACACCCCGCTCGATGGCATGCCGCTCGGTTGGCCGGCCAAGCCCGACGACCTCTTCGTCGATGCGGACGGTGAGGCGGTGCGTCTCGACAAGGCCTTCTCCTGGGAGTATCCGCTCTCGGTGCATGGGTTGATGCACAACGTCATCACCAATGCCTGGCGCGGAGACCCCTATCCGATCGACACGCTCTTCCTCTTCATGGCCAACATGGCCTGGAACTCGACCATGAATACGGTCGAGGTACGCAAGATGCTGGTCGACAAGAATCCCAATGGGGACTACAAGATCCCTTTCCTGGTGGTGTGCGACACCTTCGCCTCGGAGACCGTGGCCTTCGCCGATCTGGTGCTGCCCGACACCAGCTATCTGGAGCGCCACGATGCGTTGTCCATGCTCGACCGTCCCATTTCCGAATTCGATGGGCCGGTCGATGCGGTGCGGATTCCGGTCTTGCCGCCCAAGGGCGACTGCAAGCCCTTCCAGGATGTGCTGGTCGAGCTCGGTTCGCGGCTCAAGCTGCCGGCGTTCACCAAGGAGGACGGCAGCCGTAAATACCGCGACTATCCCGACTTCGTGGTTAATTACGAGACCTCGCCCGGCTCGGGTATCGGTTTTCTGGCCGGCTGGCGCGGTCAGAGCGGCGACAAGGTGCTCAAGGGCGAGCCCAATCCGCGCCAATGGGAGATGTATGCCCAGAACGGCTGCGTCTTCCATTATGAGCTGCCGCGCAATTACCAGTACATGCGCAACTGGAACAAGGGCTATCTGCACTGGGCGCGTGCACACGGCATGATCCGCTATGCCGAGCCGATCAATCTGCATCTCTATTCCGAGGTACTGCAGAAGTTCCGGCTCGCCGCCCAGGGCAAGTGGCCGGGACGGATTCCGCCCGAGCGTCTGCGCGAGCGGGTCGAGACCTTCTTCGATCCCTTGCCCTTCTATTACGATCCGCTGGAGTCTCAGCTGATCGACACCCGGCGCTATCCGCTCAATGCCCTAACCCAGCGCCCGATGGCCATGTATCACAGCTGGGATAGCCAGAACGCCTGGCTGCGCCAGATCCATAGTCACAATTATCTGTTCATGAGTCCTCGAGTCGGACTCGAGAACGGCTTTGGGGATGGCGATTGGGTCTGGGTCGAGTCGCCCCATGGCAAGGTCCGCTGCATGTGCCGCTTCTCGGAGGCGGTCGAGCCTGGCACCGTCTGGACCTGGAATGCCATCGGCAAGGCATCGGGTGCCTGGGGATTGAGCGCCGACGCGGACGAGTCGCGCAAGGGTTTCCTCTTGAATCATGTCATCGCCGAGGAGCTTCCGCCCAGTGCGTCGGGGGATCATCTCTCCAACTCCGATCCTGTGACGGGCCAGGCGGCCTGGTTCGATGTGCGGGTACGGGTCTATAAGGCGGAAGACGGCGAGACCAAGATGACCTCGCCGCAGTTCAAGGCGATGCCGCGTCTGCCTGGACAAGAGAAAAAGCGCGGCAAATGGCAGTCCTACGTGGCCGGTGTCTTCGGCAAGAAATGAACCTCCAACGACCAGCCCGCCGCTTTCGACCACCGCAATCGTTTTCCGAGCGGGTGGTTGGATGCTGGTGGCTGGAGGCTAAGAAATGACTCAACTCGCGCTCGTGATCGACCTCAACGTCTGTGTTGGCTGCCATGCCTGCGTCACATCCTGCAAGGAGTGGAACACCTCCGGATGGGCCGGACCGATGGTCGACCAGAATCCCTATGGCGCCTCGCCCAACGGCACCTTTTTCAATCGCGTGCAGACCTTCGAGGTCGGGACGTTTCCCGATACGGAGACGGTGCATTTCCCCAAGAGCTGCCTGCATTGCGAGGAGCCGCCTTGCGTTCCCGTTTGCCCGACGGGGGCCTCTTACAAGCGTGCCGATAACGGTGTGGTGCTGGTCGACTACGACAAATGCATCGGATGCAAATATTGTTCATGGGCGTGCCCCTACGGCGCACGTGAACTGGATGCCGAACAGAAGGTGATGAAGAAATGCACGCTGTGCATCGATCGCATCACCGACGCCAAGCTCTCCGAACGGGATCGCAAACCGGCTTGCGTGCTGGCATGCCCGACGAGCGCACGGCTCTTCGGGGATGTCCACGATCCGGATTCGGAGGTCTCGGTGGCGATCCGCGAGCGAGGCGGTTATCAACTGATGCCTGAATGGGGGACCAAGCCGGCGAATCACTATCTGCCTCGGCAGAAGACCCGGATACATATCGATCCAGACGAGCTTACCCGCGTCGACAACCCGTTGCGCAAGGAAGACCTGACCAGCTACACGGGCGAGGAGACGCTCGATGATGTGGCCTGGTAGGCCAGCGTCGCCGATTCGGCGCCTTTCTCCGCGCACACCCCGGACATCGGACATTTACCAGGACCCATCCCCATGCATCCAGCCTTTTCAGTCATCTTCCTGACCACGTTGATCGGTGCCGGTCAGGGTCTTTATCTGGCCATGGTTACGGGGCAGTTGTATGCGGTTGCCCGTTTTCTGCCACGGCAGGAGGAGCAGTTCTACGCGATCGGCAGTCTGGTCGCGTTGGTTTTGCTGGTCGCTGGCCTGGCTGCGTCCTTCTTCCATTTGGGGCGTCCCGAACGCGCCTGGCGCGCCGCCGCCAAGTGGAAGACATCCTGGCTGTCACGCGAGGTCATCGTGCTTCCGTTGGTTATGGCGTTGGTTTTCGCCTATGGCATCGCCCACCTGCTGGACTGGACGCAGCCGCTGTTTCGGGTCGGTCAGTCGCTCGATGTCGATGTGACGCTCTTGCTCGGTCTGCTGGGAACGGTCGCGAGTTTCGCACTCTATGTCTGCACTGCCATGGTCTATGCCGGAGTCAAATTCCTTGAGGAGTGGCACACCCCCTTGACGGTGACCAACTTCATCTTTTTCGGCGCGGCCTCCGGGTTCATGCTGGCTGCGGCCTATTCAGCCTACGTCGGCAATCCGCTGGTGACCTTCTACGGCACCTGGGCGGCCATTCTGACCCTCGTCGCATTGGGTTCGCGTCTCGCCCATCTTCTGCGCAATGCCCGCATCAAGCACAAAAGCACCGTTCAAACGGCCATCGGCGTGCGCCACACGGCCTTGACCCAGAGAGCCCAAGGGGCGACCGGTGGGAGCTTCAACACCCGCGAGTTCTTCCATGGCGGGGATTCCAGGCTCCTCGTTCTGATCCGTTATGGCTTCCTGATCCTGGTCTTCCCGGTTCCCATCCTGCTGATCGGCGCCGCCTATGTCACCGAATCCTCGACGCTTCCGATTTTGGCCTTCGTCATCCAGTTCGTCGGTTTGATGCTGGAGCGCTGGTCCTTTTTCGCCGAAGCGCGCCATCCGCAGAATCTTTACTACCAGTCGGTGGCCTGAGTCTCGAACCCGATCGAAAGGATCGCCCGGAGTCGTGGTTCTGAGATCGCTCCTGCTGCTCTCTCGGTGCTGGGTAGGGCCGCCTTCGCTCAGTCGCGTTGGCGGACGCTTCGCCCGGGTCCGGAAGGGCTGCGGGGCGGGATGTCTTAGCCGATCAACAGGCTCAACGGGTTACTGGCGGAGTTTGGGCTGGGTGGTCGTCGTTTTTGCTGGTGTCTCCGTCCTCTCACGCTTGAGCACGGGCCAGAACCCTGCGTCCTCGTACCCGACGGAGTATGAGTTTCCCTGAAAGCTGTCCATAGAAACGAAGCCTTGTTTGGCGTCGTCTAGCATCCCGATGATTCCGTGGCTTCCTGTTCCCAGGCCGACGAGAATTTCGCCTCTTCCATCCAGATCGACATCACCAACCGCTGGACGGGTTTCGCCGTTCACGAGGTTATAATCGGGCATGGCGACTCCGACCGCGCCGATGGATACGAGTGTGCCGGATTGATAGTCGAAGATCTCCACGAGTCCGTCTCCAGCCGGCGCGAGTCCGATGATGATCTCATCGAGACCATCGCCATCAATGTCGCCGAGTGTGGGGCGGGTTTCGCCGATCCGAGACGCATAGCTGCTCCAGGTCAGATCACCGCTGACCATGTTTGACGCCTGGAGTAATCGATTCTGAGCGACACCCTGAGCCGGTGCGGGGGCGGTCAATGCACTCTCGTCCAGTGAAAGTCCCTTTTGAACGACGAAGACTCCCCCAGGCATCATATCTGGGTTGCCTTCAATCTCCGAAAATCCAACGACTAGATCGTCCTTCCCATCGCCATCGATGTCACCGAGGGCTGGAAATGTCTTACCTCCAGCCGCGAAATATTCGGGCCAGTCAACCGTCGTCCAGCCAATCGACGTCAAGGCGCCGTTTTTATAATCGAACACTTCCATCATGCCCAAGCCGCCGGTTCCGAGGCCGATGACGATCTCGTCGCGACCATCGCCGTCGATGTCGCCGATCGCCGGATATGTCTCGCCGTTCGTTGAATTGTATTCTGGCCAAGAGACTGTTCCCCAGGCCAGAACGGAAAAGTCATCGTCGAGAACCTGGAATGAACCCTCCAATGGGGTTCTCCCGTCCCGAGCGGCATAGCCAATAACCACCTCATCGCGACCATCGCCATCGATATCGCCGACCGCGACTCTCGAGTCACCTTCAATTTGAAGGGGTCTCTGGGAGGTGACGGACAGTGTGCGCTCCAGTTCCTTGTGCTTGTCGTCGATCTCGACCCATCCGGCCTCTCCATCGCCGGCTTTTGCGCCAAGAACATATCGGAATTCTCCGGATGTGATTTCGTTCGAGAAATCGGATGCTTCATTCTGCCCGTCCGTGGCTTTGATGGAAAAATAATAGACTTGGAACGGATCGAGATCAGAGAAAATATAGGTGGTCGTGTTTTTGTCTAATTCGATGGGTGGACTTTCGTAATCGCCGGTTTGCGTTCCATAGTAGAGTTCGTAGTGCGTTACGCGCGCGTCATCGACGGGATCCCATTCGAGGGTAATCGAGTTGGACTGGCTTGCGGCGATGGTGGATGCCAGTGCGGTGGTCAGGAAGCATGTCAACTGCAGGTAATTCGCTCGATTGTTCATATCTGAACTCCATCAGAAATCGCGATTTGATCACGCGCTCTGATTGCTGGGCTTTGGCGTAACGCGATCATGGTGTTAATGATTCAGTCTTTTTGTCAGGGGCTCGGCGTCTGGAAGTGATCCCAGAATAGGCAAGCCGAGATAACGTGCGATTTGACGTTCTGATTTGAATGCTGGATCCGAGAATTCGCGGATCGCGATCGCCGTCATGATCGCTAACGCCGAGACGATCAACACCCAAAATGCGGGTAACAGTCGGTTGGCGTCCCAAATAACCAGGCGGGAGGTGATCGTGAGTGCGCCCTTGTCGAGGCTGGGAGTCGCTCCGATCGATTGCTTGGTGTGCTGTGCGGCTTCTTGATGTCTGGCCATGAGGCGATCGCTATAATAATCGACCAAGTAACGCCCCAGCGCCTCTTGGGATCCCTGATAAGCGAGTCGCAACTCAGAATCGCCAACGCTCGACAGGTGCAGCGATTTATAGACGAGTCGGCGGAGTTCTGTTGTGTCGTCGGTCGCAAAGTTGGCTTTTTGTAGGAGTTCGGCCTTTCTTGATAAATCCGTGAGGGCGAAACCCTCCTGAAACAATAGGTCCGGGCTCGCGATCAACTCGTTGAGATCGATCGAAATCACTGGGTTTTTCGCGATGAGTACGTTCCCGGAATACGAAAAAGATTGCGCCACGGTCACGGTGCGATCCGATAAGGCCGCTGCGGCTAAATAGATGAGTGGCGGGAGTAAGGCTAAGGGCAGCCATTTCCGGTTGGCGTTTAATGCGGTCAAAAGGCGTTTTACATTGAAGTGCATGATGTCGTTATCCGTATTTGGTGTGGCCTAAGCGATGCGGCTCTCGCGCGCTATGAGAGGATTTTAATTTCAGGGAAGCGTGACTGATATTTCGTGAGCGATTCCTTAATGGTTCTTTGATAGGCCGCGCTGATTGGTCACCGCTCCGATGATATTCACTCCGGAAATCTCCAGTGCCTTGCACGCCTTTTTCACGCTCTGCCGTGCGGTTACTCCGCTCATGACGACCATGATAACGCCGTCGACCATACGCGCGAGCATGACCGGGTCCATCATCATCCGATTCGTCGGGAAGATTGCGCCGCCGTCGATCAGCACGAGGTCATAACGCTCTTTCGCCTGTTCGATCAGTCGCTGTCCGATTAGAAGCAATTCGCTGCTCGTACGCTCATGCGTTTCATGATCGGTTGGGGCCAGTAGCACGTCTAACTCATAACCGTCGGGTCGCAAGGCTAGGTCCGCGAGGTCTGCGTTTTGGAATCGTTCCAGCGGATGCATCAGCTCCACACCGAAAAAGCGATGTATTGCGGGCCTGTACCAGTTGAGGTCGATGAGAATTGCACGGGATTGCCCCATGAGTGCAGAGGTGGTGGCGAGAGAGGACATGAGTAGGCTCTTGCCCTCCCCGGTGGTTGCGCTCGTGCACAGAATCGTGGTTGGTCGATTCCCTTTCAAGGCATGCTCGATCGCAACGAGCACTCGCTTAACCTCGGCGATTTGCTCCAGTGCTTTGCGGCTATTATTATCAAGTTCGGTCATATTCGATAATCCCCATTTTTCGCTATAGCTTGATTGAATTCGGTCAGAATGATTTGGAGCTGGTGTCAATGCTGATCACGGATTCGATGCCGTTCATTAGAGTCTGGTGGCAGCGGCTCTTAACTCGCGCGTGACGCCGTACTTTCAGCCGGAAGGTCGTTTCGTGCTGTCTTCATCCGTCGCAGTTGGCATGATTGGTGGCCTTATGGGTGCCTATCCGAGTTTAGGATAATCGGTCGATCTGAGGCGTCGCGTAAGCGCCTTGAGTCAGTGCGGTTTGGGGGCGGTGAAGCGATGGGCGAGCGCCGAGTCGCCGGATGGCCACTGCCCCTTGAGGCGGTTGGTGGCCTCCGGGCCGGCGAAGACGAGATAGCTGTAGCGACCATAGTGCGGCACCTTGCGCGCGAGGGCTGGTAGCGTCTGCGCGTCCTCGGTTGCCAGCCAGGCGACTGGGCGACCCTGTTGCAGACGAGTCAGCACCAGACTATCCGAACTCGGATCGATCGGTGTTTCATCGACCATGAGGTGGCCCGATGCCTGATTCAGCACGAAGCCCTTGGGATCGGCGGTAAACCTGTCGAGTAAGGCATTCTCCCAGCCGAGCAGCAGCACGGGGCCACTGTTTGGCAGTTCGGAGACCTCCGCGTCGTTGCGGATCGTCCAGTCGGGGCGTGTTTTCACCCAGGTTTCGGCGAGCTGGCGATAGCCTTGTAGGAGCGCCTTCGATGCCCTGGTCGGCAGGATGACGGTGCCTTGTTCGGATCCGAATAGATTGCTCAGGGTCGCGGGTGTTTCGCCTGCAAGCAGCTGGCGGAAAAGATCGAACTCTGGGTCGACCGCGACTCGGGTCGGCGCCGAGTCCAGTGTGGCGGTGAAGGCCGTTTCGCGACTGTCGCTCGCGATCTTCAATCGCACGGGCGCTCCGTCGCGCTGTTCGATGAGGATTGGAATCTGGAGCGGAAAGGGCGTTTCAGGTTGTGTTTGGAGGATGGTGCCGGTGACTTCGAATCCGGCGTTCGTCCGCCGGCTCTTGGCGTCGCTCAGCTCAAGCCTCGGGGCGCCGGTGCGTTGCGTCCAGGTGGAGAAAAACTTGCCGAGATCGCGTCCGCTGACCGACTCGAAGGCCAGGCGCCAATCGGCATAGCTGGCGGCGCGGAAGCGGTTGTCGCGATAGAAGCGGCGCAGCGCCTGTTTGAAGGTTTCCTCGCCCAGTTGGCGTCGCAGCATATGGAACAACATGGCCCCCTTGTTGTAACCGATCGACTGCGAGGTCGATCCGTGATTGGCGCGAAATTCCGTCAATGGGAAATCTTGGCTGGCGCGGACGTAGTCGGCATAGTCCTTGAGCATGTCTCGACGCTGCTCGGTACCCTGTCCCTTCTGTTCTTTCATCCAGTAGTCGGCTAGATAGTTGGTGATGCCCTCGCTCCAATTCCCTGACGCGTAATCGACATAGACGCTGTTGCCCCACCAGTTATGCAGGATTTCGTGCGGGAATGAGGTGTGGATGATGAATGGCAGGCGGATGACCTGGGGGCCGAGGAGGGTGAAGGAGGGCATGCCGTAGCCGCTTTCCCAGAAATTCTCGACCAGTGCGAACTTGGCGTATGGGTAGGGGCCGATCATGTCGGAGTAGAAACGCACGTAGCGCAGCGTCGCATCCAGATAGCGCCGAGCCAGTTCGGGGTCGGGGTGGCGCAGATAGACCTGGGCGTCGAGACCGTTCGATTGCTTGCGGTAGAACTTGAAGGGGCCGGCGACCAGATAGATGTCGTTTTGTGGCTGCGCTTCTCGCCAGACCGAATGTCCGGATGCAGGGTCGCCGGGACCCTCGCCTTGCGAGACGGCGATCCAGCCAGTCGGAAGCTCGACGTCGAGCGCGAAGCGCTGCAGTGTGTCCGGCACCAGCGGATACCAGGCGCTGTTGCTGTCGAGGAAGACTCCATTCGGCTGGATAGTGCCGGTGGAGGCGTGCCGGGCGCGACCCATGCCGTCGCCGATCGGCTGCAGGCCGTGCTGGATGGTGCCCCCATAGGTTAGAGTGACGGGACCGGTTTGGTTTGGCTTCAGGATGAAGCGTTCCAGGTGTCGCCAGTGGCCGTTTGGGATCAGCTCGGCATTGTTCGATGCGACCGTTGGATCGAGCCCCGAATGGAGCAACAGCGTCCATGCGTCCCGGCCCTCCGGGAACCGCATCTGATCCTGGACCCTGATGTGACCTGCGGCCGGGTCGAGATTGACGCTCAGCCGGTGTTCAATGACCTGTGCTTCGCTCGCCTGCGCGACAGGCGGCATGAGCGCGAGCGCTATGAGGACGAGGGGCGTGGCGAACTGGAGTGCTTGGAGTCTGTGCGGGAACATTAAATATCCTTTCGGGGTCGGCGGTCTCTGGATGAGAATGGCCGAGGGATGGGAACGATTCAAGAACAGGCAACCAACTATGGATGCCGCAACCTAAAGAGGCCGCCCGCTTCGACGGCGGCTGGGAGAACGCGTGTCTCACAACACACATTCGGCCATGGTCCTCGCGGCCACATTGTTTGGGTTCGGTGGTCTGGCCTGCTCGACGAGCATGGCGGATCGGACGACCTCTTCCCACAATGCAATGGACGCGCTGGTGGCTAACGACACTCGAGTGGTCGAGTCGGCGCGACTGTTGGGTATGGACTGGCTGATCGGGCGCCTGGCCGATCGGCGGCTGGTTTTCGTCGGCGAGCGCCACGACCGTTACGCCGACCATCTGAACCAGCTGGCCATCATTCAGGGGTTGGTCGCGCGGGGTAAGACCCTCGCGATCGGCATGGAGTTCTTCCAGCAGCCCTTTCAGGACGCCCTAAACGACTATGTCGCCGGTCGGATCGACGAGGTCGAGCTGTTACGCCGGACCCAGTATTTCGACCGCTGGCGCTACGATTATCGGCTCTACCGTCCGATCCTGCGCTATGCGCGCGCCCAGGGAATTCCGTTGATCGCGCTCAATCTGCCCGCCGAGCTGACCAGCAAGGTCGGCCAGGTCGGAATCGAGGGACTCGACGCAGCCGATCGCACGTCGGTTCCGGCCGAGATCGAGCGCGAGGATCCCGCCTATCGCGACCGTCTCCGCGCGGTCTTCGATCAGCATCCGGGCGCCGAGCATCGCAACTTCGAGCATTTCCTGGAAGTGCAGCTGTTGTGGGACGAGGGCATGGCCGAGCGCGCCGCCAAGTATTTGAAATCGCATCCAGATCGTACTCTGGTGGTGCTGGCCGGGGCCGGGCATCTGGAATATGGACAAGGGATTCCCAGGCGTCTGCTGCGCCGCGTTCCGGCGCCGGCCGCCGTCGTTCTCAACGGGACTGGTCGTTCCTTGGATCGAGAGGCCGCCGACTATTTTCTATTCCCGTCCCCGGTCGAGCTGCCGCCCTCCGGGATGCTCGGTATCCAACTTGACGAAGACACGCCGGGCGAGGGCGTCCGGGTGGTCGGTATCGGCGAGGGCAGCGGGGCCAAGTTGGCCGGGATGCAGGAAGACGATCGGATCCTGAGCATTGAGGGACAGCCGATTGCCCGCTACGCCGACATCCGTATCGCGCTGCTCGATGCCCCGCCTGGACGGCGTCTCTCCGTTGAGGTGCTGCGCAAACGCTTGGTCGGCGGCGACCAACGCTTGACCCTTGAGGTTGAACTGCATTGACGACGTCTCTCGATCGCCGGCCGGAGCTGCTGTCGCCGGCCGGAACCCCGCTCAACATGCGCTATGCCTTTGCCTACGGCGCCGATGCCGTCTACGCAGGGCTCCCGCGCTACAGTCTGCGGGTGCGCAACAACGACTTCGACCTGGAGAACCTGGGGCTTGGGATCGCCGAGGCGCACGCCCATGGCCGGCGCTTCTATCTTGCGGCGAACCTCATGCCGCACGGGGCCAAGCTACGTACCTTTCTCGACGACATGGCGCCCATCCTGGCGCTGGGGCCGGATGCGCTCATCATGGCCGATCCAGGGCTCATCATGCTGGTCCGGGAGCGCTGGCCCGAGATGCCCATCCATCTCTCGGTCCAGGCCAATACGGTCAATGCCGCGTCGGTGCGCTTCTGGCAGCGACAGGGTCTGACGCGTGTCATCCTCTCGCGCGAACTCTCGCTCGACGAAATCGCCGAGATCCGCGAGGCCTGTCCGGATATCGAGCTGGAGGTCTTCGTCCATGGTGCGCTCTGTGTCGCCTACTCGGGCCGCTGTCTGCTTTCGGGCTATTTCAATCACCGCGACGCCAATCAGGGATCCTGCACCAATGCCTGTCGCTGGGACTATCGGCTGGGTGCCGTCTCGCCGGTTATCGAAACATCCGAGGGTGGTCGCCATCCGGCGGCGGACGAGGTCTACCTGTTGGAGGAGGCCAAGCGTCCGGGCGAGTATCTGCCGGTCTTCGAGGACGAGAACGGCACCTACATCATGAACTCGCGCGACCTACAGGCGGTCGCGCACGTTGGGCGTCTGGTCGCGATGGGGATCGACTGTCTCAAGATCGAGGGACGCACCAAGTCGCATTACTATGCCGCTCGGACCGCGCAGGTCTATCGCGCGGCCATCGATGACGCACTCGCCGGCCGTCCGTTCCGTCCCGAACTGATCGGGGATCTGGAGGGGCTCGCCAATCGCGGCTATACGGAAGGCTTCTACCGGCGCCATGCCGCAGCGTCCGATCTGCAGAACTATGCCGACGGTGCCTCGCGCAACCAGCGTCTACTGTTCGTCGGGGATGTGGCTCCGGGCGAGGGCGACTGGGTCGAGATCGAGGTCCGCAACCGCTTTGCCGTCGGCGACGAACTGGAACTCATGTCTCCCGAGGGCAATCGGCGCTTTCGGCTCGATCGCATGCTGGATTTGGAAAACGGCCCCCTGGAGGTCGCCCCCGGCGCCGGCTGGCGCGTCCGTATTCCACTGCCCGAGCGGCCCGCGTCCATGTCGCTGCTCGCGCGCGTGCTCGATGCCTCTTGATCGGTTCGGATGGAATCCTGTGGATCCTATCGATTCCGAGACCCCAGCCGTCACTCGACCCAGTCGATCAGGTTCATCAGCGGATTTGCCCCCGTGTCCGGGCTGATGACGCGACCGCGCACGCTTTGACCGGCCTCGAAGACGGACATTGGATCGCCGGTCAGCAGCGGATGCCAGATCGGGAGCGGTCTTCCCTCGGTGAGCCGCCGGTAGGCGCAGGTCTCGGGTAGCCAGGAGGGGGTCTCGAGGGTTTCCGGAGTCAGCGTCACGCAGTCGTGCATCGAGCGGGCGCGATTGCTGTAGTCGCTACAGCGGCAGCTGTCCAGATCCAGCAGCGCACAGGCAACGCGCGAGTAGATGATGCGGCCTGTGTCGTCGTCCTCGAACTTTTCGAGGCAGCACTTGCCGCAGCCGTCGCAGAGCGACTCCCACTGCTCGGCCGTCATCTCTGTCAGTGGAGTCGTTTCCCAGAATGGTTCGTTCATCTCGCTTGTCGCCGCCCGTGCATCGTCAGTGGTTCATCGCAGGCGGGCGAGTATAGCGGAAGGGCGAGGCCGTTGGTGGGGCTCGCCGCTGAAGCATGCGGCTAGGGTTATACTCGGAGTCCATACGCACGGAGTCCGGTCGATTTGGGCTCTGGCGGGAATGTCGGTGTCTCTGTCGATTCCGGGGTCATGTCCAATGCCATCCTCTCTTTTCGATACACCCCTCGGCCCTATCTCGGTCCATTGGCAGGGCGAGACCCTGACCGGGATCGACCTGGAGCCACTGGGTCTCGGCCCCGCAGATTCCAGTCCGTTGGCGTCATTGCCTGACTGGATCTCACGGCGGCTGGAGGCGTATTTCGCGCGTCCCGAAACCCGCTTCGATCTTCCCCTGGCGCTGGCTGGAACACCCTATCAGCTGCGCGTCTGGTCGGTGCTGCGAGCGATCCCGGTCGGCGAAACCCGTACCTATGGCGACCTGGCGCATGAGCTGGGAAGCGCCGCGCGTGCGGTCGGCCAGGCCTGTCGCGCCAATCCCTGTCCGATCGTCGTGCCCTGCCATCGGGTGGTTGCCAAGCAGGGCTTGGGCGGCTTCGCGGGCGATACGAGCGGTCGTCGGCTGGAGGTGAAGCGCTGGCTGTTGCGTCACGAGGGTGTCGCCTATGTCTGATCGGGGTGAGCGCTGATGGCGGACGATCGGGCGGTGATCGAGGGGTTCGCGGATGCGCTTTGGATGGAGCGTGGCTTGAGTCAGAACACCCTGTCGGCCTATCAGTCGGATCTGCGTGCCTTTGCGGTCTGGATGGTCCGCGAGCGTGGGCATGGCCTGGTGCAGGCGCAGCGGGTCGATCTACTGGGTTATCTGGCGCTGCTCGCCGAACAGGGTCGCAACCCCCGTTCCACGGCGCGTCTGCTCTCGTGTCTGCGACAGTTCTATCAGCACCTGCTGCGCCACGGTCTGATCTCGGAGGACCCAAGCGTGCGCGTGGACTCGCCCAAGCTGGGTCGTCCGCTACCCAAGAGTCTCAGCGAGTCCGAGGTCGAGGCGCTGCTCGGCGCGCCGGATACCCAGGATCCGCGCGGTCATCGCGACCGCACCATGCTGGAAGTGCTCTACGCGAGCGGTTTGCGCGTTACCGAACTGGTGACGCTGACGCCGAGTCAGGTGAGTCTGACCCAAGGGGTGGTGCGCATCATGGGCAAGGGCGGCAAGGAGCGCCTGGTTCCCTTGGGGGAGGAGGCTTGCGCCTGGCTGAAGGACTATCTTCGGGGGCCGCGCATGGATCTGCTCGGTGGGCGGGTCAGTGACTATCTCTTCCCGACCGGACGCAGCGACTGCATGACGCGCCAGGCATTCTGGCTGCTGATCAAGCGTTACGCCATCCAGGCGGGGGTCGTGAAGCCGCTGTCTCCGCACACGTTGCGCCATGCCTTCGCGACCCATCTCCTCAACCACGGCGCCGATCTCCGGGTGGTTCAGATGCTGCTGGGGCATAGCGACCTTTCAACCACTCAGATCTATACCCATGTGGCGCGTGAGCGGTTGAAGCAGCTGCATGCGCGGCACCATCCGAGAGGATGAGTCATGCGCTGTTCCTGTTCGCGATGCCATTCGTTGCGAGCACACCGGACGTCCGAACGCGTTATAGTTAGGCGCTTTCGGCGTTCCAGCGAGAGATTTATTCATGCCATCTTTCGATATTGTCTCTGAAATCGACCTTCAGGAGGTCCGCAACGCGGTCGATCAGGCCAATCGCGAAATCGGTACGCGGTTCGATTTCAAGGGGATCGATGCCAGTTTCGAGTTGACCGACGACAAGGTCCTCATGGTCGGCGAACAGGAATTCCACCTCCAGCAGATGATGGATATCCTCCGTCAGAAACTGGTCAAACGGAAAGTCGATCTCGACTGCCTGGATCCCAAGGAGCCGGTTTCCTCGCTCAATGCCGCCCGCCAGGAGGTCTTACTCAAGCAGGGTGTCGATTCCGACACGGCCAAGAAGATGGTCAAATCCATCAAGGCCAGCAAGCTCAAGGTGCAAGCCCAGATCCAAGGCGAACAGGTGCGAGTCACCGGTAAGAAGCGTGACGACCTGCAGGAGGCGATCGCGCACCTGCGCGCCCAAGATTGGGGGCTGCCGGTCCAGTTCAACAATTTCAGAGACTAGAGATTTTCCTATGCCGAGATTTCGTGATTTCGCCCTACTGGCCGGTTCATTGGCCCTTGTGTCGAGTCTGGCGCTCGCCTCGCCCGAGGATACTGTGCGCGCCGCGCTCAAGAAGGTGATCCCGGACATCGAGATCAGCAGCATTCAGGCGTCGCCCATCAAGGGTATCTACGAGGTGATGGCCGGCTCGGAGCTGATGTATGTGACCGCCGACGGGCGCTATTACATGAGCGGCCATATCGTCGACCTGAAGACCCGCAAGGACCTGACCGAGCCGCGTCTGGCCGAGGCGCGCAAGCGTCTGATCGACTCGGTCGGCGAGGAGAATATGGTGATCTTCGGCACGCCGGACGCCAAACATACGGTGACGGTCTTCACCGACATCGAGTGCGGTTACTGCCGCAAGCTGCATAGCCAGATTGCCGAATACGAAAAGGAAGGCATTCGCGTGCGCTATCTCTTCTTCCCGCGCGCGGGCAAGAACAGTCCGGCCTACGAAGAAGCGGTTTCGGTCTGGTGTGCCGGCGATGCCAATGCGCGTCGCGCGGCCATGACCAAAGCCAAGACCGGCGCAAAGATTCCGGTCAAGACCTGTGACAATCCGGTCGATGCCCATATGGCGCTTGGTCAGGAGATCGGGTTGCGCGGTACGCCAGCCATCGTGACCGAGGACGGTCAGCTGATTCCGGGCTATGTCGATCCCAAGCGCCTGGCGGCTGAACTCGACGGCAGGACCGGCAGTTGATCCGGGAACGAACCCTCATTCTGTCTTTTTAGTGTCGAGAACCATGGTGCGTCGTCCGATCAGTGCATTTGAATTGGAGTTCGCCTGGCGCACGGATCAGGGGCGGGTGCGATCGCGTAACGAGGATGCGGTCGTCGTCCACCCCGAATGGGGGTTGGTGGTCGTCGCCGACGGTGTCGGCGGCGCTAGCGCCGGGGATGTGGCCAGTCGTTTGGCGACCGAGACCATTTCCGAGCGTTTCGGCCGCCTCACGACCCCACGATCCGACCCGGAAAAGGCACGTCTCTATGTCGAGGCCGCAGTCGAAGAGGCCAATATCAGCATCTGGCGTCACAGCAAGCAGCGCACCGAGTGCACCGGAATGGGCACGACTGTGGTGGTCGGGTCGCTGGGTTGGGATTGGATGGCCTTCGCCCATGTCGGTGATTCGCGCATCTATCGGCAGAGGGAGGGCGAGTTCGTTCAGCTCTCGCGCGACCATTCGTTCATCCAGGAAGTCGTGGATCAGGGCTTCTTCACCTCGCGCGAGGATGCCCGGCGTTACGGTATCGGCGAGAATATCCTGACACGTGCGCTCGGCTCCGCCCCCGGAGTCGGGGTCTCCTCCGATCTGGTCGAGCTTCAAAGCGGAGATGTCTTCGTCTTCTGCACCGATGGCCTGACCGGCATGGTTCCGGAGGACTGGATGCGTCAGATTCTCATGGTCGTTGGTGAGAACTCGCTCGACGCAGCGGCCGACGCCCTCATCCGTATGGCCAATGAGCGCGGCGGGGCCGACAACATCACACTGGCCCTGGTCAAGGTCGGCGAGCGTATCGGTTGATTCAGCCGCCAGCCGTACAATCTTGCTGGTAGCTGGTAGCTGGTAGCTGGTAGCTGGTAGCTGGTAGCTGGTAGCTGGTAGCTGGTAGCTGGTAGCTGGTAGCTGGTAGCTAATCAACCATTTCCTTCAGACGATAGAGCTGCGCCAGTGCCTCGCGCGGTGATAGTGCGTCTGGATCCAACTCGCGTAGCGCGTCGCACACCGGTGGGTCTGGGATCGGTTCCGGTTCCGGCGCTGGCTCGGGTGCGAACAGCGACAGTTGAACCGCCTCGCGCTCGGCATGACGATGGGCCGAAGCCTCCAGCTCGCGCAGACGCGTTCGGGCACGCTGGATTACCTTGGACGGAACGCCTGCAAGGGCCGCGACCGCCAGTCCGTAGCTCTGATTGGCCGGGCCTTCGCGCAGTGCGTGCATGAAGACGATCGAGTTGTCGTGCTCGACTGCGTCCAGATGCACGTTGACGATGCCCGGATGCTCCTCGGGCAGCGTCGTAAGCTCGAAATAGTGGGTCGCGAACAGGCTGTAGGCGCCGATCCGGGTCGCCAGCTCGATGCTGCACGACCAGGCCAGCGAGAGTCCGTCGAAGGTGCTGGTGCCGCGTCCCACCTCGTCCATCAGCACTAGGCTATGCTCGGTCGCGTTGTTCAGGATGTTGGCCGTTTCCTCCATCTCGACCATGAAGGTCGAGCGCCCGCCCGCCAGGTCGTCCGAGGCGCCGATGCGCGAGAAGATGCGGTCCACCGTGCCGATGGTTGCCGATGCGGCTGGAACATAGCTGCCGGCATGGGCGAGCAGGACGATGAGCGCGTTCTGACGCATATAGGTCGACTTGCCGCCCATGTTGGGGCCGGTGATCACCAGCATGCGGCGCTCGGCGTCCATCAGCAGATCGTTGGCGACGAAGGGTGCGTCGATCACCCGCTCGACCACCGGATGGCGGCCGTCACGGATTTCGATGCGGCTGTCCTCGGTCAGCGTGGGGCATGACCAATTCAGCGTCTCGGCGCGCTCGGCCAAGTTGGCGATGGCGTCGAGCGCGGCGATTCCGGCGGCGCTCGTCTGTAGCGGTGCCAGTCGTTCGGTCAGCCGGCCGAGCAGTTCCTCGTAGAGCGCCTTTTCGCGCGCCAGCGCCCGCTCACGACTGCTCAGTACCTGGTCCTCGAAGCGTTTGAGTTCGGGCGTGATATAGCGTTCGGCGCCTTTGAGCGTCTGGCGGCGGACGTACTCGGCCGGCACCTGATCGGCCTGGGCACGGGAGAGCTCGATGTAATAGCCGTGCACCCGGTTGTAGCCGACCTTGAGTCCGGGGATGCCGGTGCGTTCGCGCTCGCGCGTTTCCAGGTCGATCAGGAATTTGTCCGCGTTGTTCGAGAGATCGCGCAGCTGGTCCAGCTCCGAATCGTATCCGGGCGCGATGACGCCGCCGTCGCGGATCAGGACCGGCGGCTGCGCGAGGATCGCGCGGACCAGCAGATCCAGGATCTCGGGGTGCTCGCCGATCTCGGTATCCAGGCGCGTTAGCAATGGGTCGTCGAGTTCGCCGATCTGTACGCGCAGCGCGGGAAGCGCCGCGAGCGAGTCGCGCAGCACGGCCAGATCGCGCGGTCGGGCCGAGCCCAGCGCGACACGGGCGAGGATGCGTTCCAGATCGCCGATTTCGGCCAGATGCTCCCGCAAGGGTTCGAGTCGGCGCCGGTCGGTTAGGGTGCGGATGGCCGCGTGGCGCTCACGCACCGACTGCAGGTCGCGCAGCGGACGGTTGAGCCAGCGCCGCAGCAGTCGGCTGCCCATGGCGGTTGCGGTACGGTCGAGGATGCCGGCGAGGGTGTGCTCGGGGCGTCCGGTCAGGCTCTCGGTCAGCTCCAGATTGCGGCGGGTCGCGGCGTCGAGGATGAGTGCCTCGTCGCGCTGCTCGGTGCTGAGCCCACGGATGTGGGGCAGGGCCGCGAACTGGGTGTCGCGCACGTATTGCAGCAGACAGCCGGCTGCGCCAACGGCGAGCGGCAGGGTGGCGCAGCCGAATCCGCCCAGATCGCGGGTGCCGAACTGCTCGCACAGCGACTGTTGCGCCGAATCGGCGTCGAAGTGCCAGGTCGGACGGCGGGTGACGCCGTGCTCCAGACGCAGGTCCAGTGGCAGGCGGCTGTCCTCGTCGACCAGGATCTCGGCGGGCTTGAGCCGTTCCAGCTCGCTCGCCAGTGCCTCCCGGTTGGCCACTTCCAATACCGAGAAGCGGCCGCTGGAGAGTTCCAGCACGGCCAGCCCGAACCCGTCCTTCGATTCGGCGATGGCGGTCAGCAGGTTCTCGCGGCGCTCGTCCAGCAAGGCCTCGTCGGTTAGGGTGCCGGGCGTGACGATGCGTGCCACCTTGCGCTCGACTGGGCCCTTGCTCGCACTCGGATCGCCGATCTGCTCGCAGATGGCGACCGAAACACCTTTGCGCACCAGCTTGGCCAGATAGCCCTCGGCGGCATGATAGGGGACGCCAGCCATGGGAATGGGCCGGCCGGCCGACTGGCCGCGCTTGGTCAGTGTGATGTCTAACAGACGTGCGGCGCGCTCGGCATCCTCGAAGAAGAGCTCGTAGAAGTCCCCCATCCGGTAGAAGAGCAGCATGTTCGGGTGGTCTGCCTTGATCCGAAGGTACTGCTGCATCATGGGCGTGTGTTGGGAAAAATCGTTGGACATGCGATCCGTTCTGTCTGGTGAGGGCCGAAAGGGTCGCTAGTCTAGTGCGGTTGGATGCAAATGTGCAGGCACCGAGCCCGGTCCGATTCGATATCGGTCGGATGCCAGACTAGAATGCCCGTCCTTACCAAGGCCATTACGAATCCACCCGAGAGGAACTCGATGCGTCCGAATGTCGGCCCCAAGCTGGTCTGTTTCTGTCTCCTGCTGCTTGCCGCTGTCCAGGTGGGTCTTGCGCGCGGGCTGGACAGGGATCTGCCTGGAGCCCGGGATCCGGCGGGCGTGGAGCGTTTTTCGGAGTCGGTCATCATCGGCTATCGCGTCGAGGATGGGCAGTCCACGCGCATGCCGCTCGGCCCCTGGGTGGCTGGGCGGTCCAAAGGCGATTGGAAGAAATCGCTCGAGGTTGCCGGTCGACGCACGCGTATCCTCTACCTCATCCCGCGCACCGTGGGGTCGCGCGAGGTTATGAAGCACTACCGAGAGGTCCTGGGGCGCGCTGGCTACGAGATGCTCTACGCCTGTGTCGGCGAGGACGAGTGCGGCACGTCCGTCGCCCACTTCTATGCCGAGGAAGCCCAAGGGAAAAGGTTGACCGACTCCTATCTGCTGAAGCGGGCCTTTTCGGGCGATTCGGCCAAGGATCCCTGGATCCTGGTCGGCGAGCGGCGCTCGGGCGGTGCGGAGGCGCATCTTTTCGTCTTCGGTGCCTATCAGGACAACTATGCCGATTCCGGTGCGGGTGAGCGGGTCGCGGTGTTTGTGGAGGGCGTCGAGGCGGCCAGGTCTACGGCGAAGCCCACCGGGGATGTCATCGACGCCCAGGAGCTGGCGCGATCGATGGCCGAAGAGGGGCATGCCGTCCTCTATGCCATCGGTTTCGAGTCAGAACGCAGCACCACCTTGTTGCCCGATTCCGGGCCTCAGCTCGAGGCCATGGCCAGGATGCTGAGCGAGTCGCCAGACCTGTCTGTCTACATCGTGGGTCACACCGACAATCAAGGGAACCTGGACGGGAATCTCGATCTTTCGCGCCGGCGCGCGACCGAGGTCGTTCAGACGCTGATTCTCAATTATGGCATTCCGGGGGAGCGGCTTACCCCCAGAGGCGTGGCCAGCCTCGCGCCCGTTGCCACCAACGCGACGCCCGAGGGGCGTGCACGTAATCGTCGAATCGAGCTGGTACCTCGTTGAACCAACGCTGGATGGGGGCGGTGATGGCGGTGTCCGGCGTCCGCGCTTAGAATGCCGCCATGAAACAGGACCTGAAACTTCCCAAGACCTACAAAACGCTGCTGATGTTGGCCCTGGTGCTGGGGCCGTTCTATTGGCTGGCCTTCACCGATGACGGTCAGCGTCGGACCGATCTGGCTCTCATGGCGCTGCTCGGGCATCCCGAGTTCAATCCGGCCGTGGAGTCCTTCAACGGCTCTTTGAGCGAGGCGCGTCTGCGCGAGGTCTTCCCCAAGCTCGATTGGCGCTGCGGCGATGGGACCAATCCGTTCGGGGATCGGTTGTGCAAGGCCGATATCGGCTCCTTCAACCAGATCCCCGCCTCCAGCGTCACCTTTTTCTTCGCCGGCTCGGATCTGCGCGCCGCCAAGATCGTCTATCGTCACGCCTACCATGCCCTGTTGTCCGATTGGCTGGGCCGGCGTCTCGGCGGTCGCGGCGCGGCCCCGCCGGTGGCGGTCGAGTCAAAGGAGGGCGTCAAGATCTACCCGGTGGACGATGGCGAGATCTTCGTTCGCCAAGGGGCGCTGGGCGAGGATGAGGAGCCGGCCATTCTTTGGATCTCGCGAGCGGCGCTCGACGCTCGGCACTGAACATGGCATCACTCTTCGTTCGGTTCAGGGCGCAGGATGGTCGACGATGAAGAGCTCATAGAGCGTCAAAACGATCTCGACCACGATCAGGATGACGATGTACCACTCGACCCTGAGGCTGCGTTTACTCTGCAGCAGGTTCAGCAGCGTGTTGGCCGTGTCGTTGATCAGGGACAGTTTGCGTTCCAGCGCGAGCTGTCGTTCGCGAATCTCGTATTCCGCCTCCAGGTTCAGGAAGAGGCGCTCCAGGTCCGGGCGCTCCCAGATGATCTCGGGCTTGTCGCCCACCTCGCCCCGTCCCACCATCTCCTGCTGGATCGCCAGTGACTCGCCGATGTGACGGATGAGAATGCGGGCGTTGCCCGCACCGCGTCCGAATCGCCGCAGCTGATCGGCGAGCGGTTCGATACGGTCGAAGGCGAGCGCGACGCGTGATTCTTGATGTGCCAGTAGGACGCTCTTGCCGAGGATGTCCGCGATGACCTGCAGGCGCGCGGTGTCCGTGTCCGTCATCACCAGACGGTCGTGCTCCAACCCCTCGGTGCGTCCGGGGTCGATGCTGATCGAGAGCTGTTCCAGCTCCGGCGAATCGAGCGGTTCGCGCACGAAGGGTCTCAGATAGGCCAGGAAGGCGACCTCGGCCTGAGGGTCGACGTCGAACAGGACGACGGCTCCGGATCGCAGCAGCACGGCGCGCCCACCGCCACTCACCTGAACCAGGAGCGGATTGGTGGCCAATGAGTCGAACGCATCGAGCCGTTTCAGATCGAGATTGCGGCCGAGCAGCAGGGCTCGCGCGGTCAGCCCTGTGGGGCCGACGGAAGGGGGTAGGGCGGCGGACACGAGGACCTCTCCATAGTGAATCGAAACGCCGCGCGCAGTCTGGCATTCTCGAGGGCGGCGAGCAATCGGCCGTTTAGCCTGAGCTGATCGCGTCCCACAGCAGCTTGCCCGAGACGGCCAGCGAGGAGACGACAAGGACTGGCCGTACCAGCGTCGCGCCATGCCGCAAGACCAGATGTGCACCGATCCAGGCCCCGGCCAACTGACCGACTGCCATGACCGCCGCGATGGTCCAGGCGATGTGTCCTCCGACCATGAACAACAGCAGTGAGGCTAGATTGCTGGTAAAGTTGAGCGTCTTGGTATGGGCGGTCGCCCGGCGCATGTTGTAGCCGAGCAGGGCGATGTAGCTCATGGTGAAAAAGGTGCCGGTTCCCGGTCCGAAGAAGCCATCGTAAAAACCGACTCCCAGTCCGACGCTGACGGCGAAGGCCGGCTCACTGATGCGCTGATGCGAATCCAGATCGGAGACGCGCGGCGAGAAGAGAAAGTAGAGCGCGAAGGCGATCAGCAACAGCGGGATGAGACGCTCCAGAAAGGCCGCGTCGATCAGTTGCACCAAGAGCGCCCCGGCCGCCGCGCCGGCGAAGGTGAAGCCGATGGCGACCTTCATCGTGCGCGGCTCGATGTAACCCTGGCGGACGAAATGCGCGGTCGCCATCCCGCTGCCGAAGACCGCCTGTGCCTTGTTGGTCGCGAGCGCCTCGACCGGCGAGAGTCCGGCCCAGAGGAGCGCGGGGATGGTCAGGAGTCCACCGCCACCGGCGATGGCGTCGATGAGGCCGGCCGCGAGGGCGACCGGAAACAACCAGAGGGCGAGTTCGAGGGATGGCACGGTCGGAAGGCTCTGTTTCTCGGAGTGGGTCTATGTCGAATGCGGATTTGCACCGAGGTGTGATGATCGCGGCGCGCGTCCGCTATGGTTTGGCGTGGACCCGATCGGTTGGCATTATCGCGCTGATCGCCTTGCTGGTGGGCCTGATCGCCGCATGCGCGAGCCCTCTTCAGTCTTGGCAGACCCCGGTGGTGTCGCTCATTGGGTTGCAGCCCAAGCAATTGGGGTTGGCGCGACAGGTTTTCATCGCCACCTTGGGGGTCAGGAATCCGAACGATCGGGCGCTGCCGGTGAAGGGGTTGCGCTATCGGCTCGCGCTTGAGGGCCAAGAGGTGGCCGAGGGGTCGGCGCGACTCGATCGCCAGATTCCGGCTCATGGCGAGGCGGCGGTCGATGTCGAGATCATCAGTAACCTGCTGACGATCGCCCCGCAGTTGTTGCTCCTGGCGCGCCAGGAGACCCCGCTCCAATGGACGGTTGTCGGTAGCCTGTCCGTTGCCGGCGGACTGATCGACTTGCCCTACCGCTACTCGGGTACCCTCGACCCGCATCAAATCATGGCCGGCTCGTTGCGCTGACCGTCGCTCAAGAGGGACGGTCCAATCGATCCGGTCTCGCTCATTTCGGCTCGGCTCCGGTTCCGGCACCGAGCCGGCAGATTCGAGACACTCAAGAATCACATGTTCGCACTCGATGTCCAGCAGCTCACCAAGACCTACAGGGGCGGTTTTCA
Source organism: Thiorhodococcus drewsii AZ1 (assembly GCF_000224065.1). GTDB lineage: Bacteria > Pseudomonadota > Gammaproteobacteria > Chromatiales > Chromatiaceae > Imhoffiella > Imhoffiella drewsii. The sequence goes on along the minus strand of NZ_AFWT01000020.1, from coordinate 36,771 downwards.
GGCCCTGAAGGGAATCGACCTACAGGTCGAAGAGGGCGATTTTTTCGCTCTGCTCGGTCCGAACGGGGCCGGAAAATCCACCTTCATCGGTATCGTTTCGTCGCTCGTCAATAAGACCACGGGGCAGGTGCGGGTGTTCGGGAACGATCAGGACGCGGATCCGGAGGCGGTCAAGTCCTGCATCGGTCTGGTCCCGCAGGAGTTCAACTTCAATCTCTTTCTGCCGGTGATCGAGGTGGTCCTCAATCAGGCCGGCTATTACGGTATCCCGCGTCACGAGGCCAAGATCCGTGCCGAGCGCTATCTGCGTCAGCTCGATCTCTGGGATCGTCGCAATCAGGAGATGCGCAGGCTATCGGGCGGCATGAAGCGACGCCTGATGATCGCGCGCGCGCTGGTCCATCAGCCAAGGCTGCTGATTCTCGACGAGCCGACCGCCGGCGTGGACATCGAGATCCGCCGCTCCATGTGGTCCTTTTTGCGGGATCTGAACGCCGAGGGGACGACCATCATCCTCACGACGCACTATCTGGAAGAGGCCGAGAGCCTCTGTCGCAACATCGCCATCATCAATCGGGGGCTGATCGCCGAGCGGACCAGCATCTCGGCGCTGCTCAACAAGCTCCATACCGAGACCTTCGTGCTCAATCTCAAGGGGCGGGTCTCTGAGCTGCCGGAGTTGGGCGGCTTCGTGCTCCAGTATCTCGATGATTGCACCCTGGAGGTCGAGATGAACCGGGATCACACCATCAACGGACTCTTCGACGCACTCTCGCGCAACGGGATCGAGGTCATCAGTTTGCGCAACAAGCAGAACCGGCTGGAACGTCTGTTTCTGGAGATGGTGGACGGGCGTGTCGCTGCGGCCGAAGGAGGTGTGGCGTGAATGGATTGGGACGTCGTTGGACGCGCTACGCGGTCACCTTTCAGACCATCCTGTCCAAGGAGATCTTGCGTTTCTCGCGCATCTGGGTGCAGACGGTGCTGCCCTCGGTCATCACAACCACCCTCTATTTCGTGGTCTTTGGTCGTCTGATCGGGGATCGTATCGGCACCATGGACGGATTCGCGTATCTGGATTTCATCGTCCCGGGTCTGGTGCTTATGGGGGTCATCACCAATTCCTATGCGAACGTGGTGTCGTCCTTCTATAGCAGCAAGTTCTCGCGCTATATCGAGGAATTGCTGGTCTCGCCCGCGCCGCATTGGGTCATTTTGGCCGGCTATGTCGGCGGGGGCGTGGCGCGCGGACTGGTGGTAGGCGGCGCCGTCCTGGCGGTCGCGCTCCTCTTTACGGATATCCATATCCACAGTCCGGGCGTCATGTTTCTGGTCTGTCTTATGACCGCCACGCTTTTCTCGCTTGGCGGATTCATCAACGCCGTCTACGCCAACAGCTTCGACGACATCTCCATCGTTCCGACCTTCGTCCTCACGCCGCTGACCTATCTCGGCGGCGTCTTCTATTCCATCCAGTTGCTGCCCGACTTTTGGCAGGCCGTCTCCATGGCCAATCCCGTCCTCTACATGGTCAACGCCTTCCGCTACGGACTGTTGGGCGTGAGCGACATCCCGCTCGGCGCCGCCTTCGGCATGATTCTGGTCTTTATCGTCGTGCTGGTTGCCTACAGTTTGCGGTTACTGCAACGGGGTGTGGGAATCAAGACCTGAGGTTGATCGAGGGCGGGAAAAGCGAGTGCAGTGGGTGTAACTTTTTTGCGTCACTTCGATTCTTGGATCCTGTTTTTTGTCACATTCACGATGTGTTGTGTGAGGCTTCGATTTTGGGGTGTTCGATATAAACAGCCGATAAGGAGATGCTGATCAAATGCCTTCCTGGCATCGGATCAGCTCGCGGGTCGAAAACGCGGTTTCCAGCGCGCTCCATTTTCAATCGCTTAGCTGCTTGAAAATGCCGGGTCATCCTTGGCACAGATGGGAAACGCGATGGATCAGCGTTTCCCTAAGATATATGTGATTCACTGTGCTGATGGAAAGTGGTGCATTTTTTGCTTTAAGAATTCCTGTGATATCTGCCTTTGAGCCGGTTTCTGGTTCGAGTTCCTGAGATATGCTGAGAGTCGCCAGATTCGTCGGCTAACAGGACTCTCGGTGCCCCGGTCAGGGAAATCAATTGCTGCGGGATTCGATTGGTAATGAGGTCATTTATCGAATTTCGGCGCTAATATATTGGTTTGCGAGTTTTTATTTAATAAACGAAGGAATTTGATGATGAAAAAACTCTTTCTCGGTGCTATTGGTTCGGTAGCGTTGATGCTCGGTCCAGTGAGCTCCGCTTTAGCCTGTTTGGATTGCGATCCGAGTACGTCTTGGGAGAACTCGGTGTCAATTAAGCAGGATGTTTGGGAAAAAAATTTGCTTGGGATTGGGTCTGGTGTTAGTTACTTGACCCCAATGAAGTGGGACTGGACGGAATCCGCGAAGAATAGCGCGAAGAATGGCGAGATGAGCGTGTTTCTCGATATGAGTTATAGAGGGCTTACTGATGGTTGGAAAGAGAATTGGAGTAAGGTTGAGGTTAGCTCTTATGGCTCTTCAGTCGTTCAGACGATTGCCTTGACTGGCAATTCGTTGTCTGTGCAATTGGATGCGAAAGTGGTCGAGGCATTGGCTGCATATGCTGAAGATCATTCTTGGTCCGATAAGCATAATACTTATTATGATACGGGGTTGAATTTCAAGTTCTATGAGACAGGCGAGAATCTTTTTTCGAATGTTTTCTCGTTGAAATCGGCTAAGGTTTCGTTTGATTGCACTCCCACTTCGGTTCCCGTGCCGGCCGCCGCACCTTTGTTCCTCGGTGGTCTGGGCCTAGTTGGCTGGGCCGGTCGGCGGCGTCGCCAGAAGGTGGCTTCGGTATCCTGAGCCGTTCCTGAGCGATCGATATCCATGTCCCGACCGCCTTCATTCCGATGAGGTGGTTGGGCCTCCCGCAAGTCTCTCCCGTCTTTTCCCCACGCTGCATCCGCGTCATCACAAACCGCAGCGACTTTTGCCGTTCGCGCCCCGAGCCCCCATAATCCCACCCCGTCGTGTCTTTCCCTTCCGCGATCGGCTCTGTCATCTCACTGTCTTCGCTCGGCTGCGAGCGGTTGTGTCCAGGCGCCGCGAATGGGACCATAAGCCGCTGAACCGTCTTTGAATCAGGCTGATCGAGCTCCCTGGATGTATCCATACCCTTCCCCTTCCTTGTCCGACACGGATGGTGGCGTTTCGACGCTGCCGGGCGGTTGCTGACCCGTGGCCGATAAGCGTCGAACCTCCACGCGCGTCCGAAAACCTTCGGTCCGGCGTAAGCGTTTCCGTCTTCTCCCCTTTCTCCTCGGTTGGGTCTTGCTGCTCGGGATCGTCGGTGGCGCGGTGGCCGTCGTTTACGGCATCCATCTCGACCGGGTGGTGCGCGGCAAGTTCGAGGGGCAGCGCTGGGCCTTGCCGGCGCGTGTCTATGCGCGTCCGTTGGAGCTCTATGCCGAGCGGCGTCTGGAGCCCGGTCAGTTTGAGGATGAGCTGAAGCGTTTGGGATATCACACGGCGTCCGATCTCAGTGCGCCTGGAACCTACCGCCGCGAGGAGGACCGCTTTCTGGTGCGGACCCGCGCCTTCCGCTTCTGGGACGGACAGGAGCCGAGCCGGCATCTCGATATCCAGTTTGCCGACGGCAAGGTGGCAAGTCTTAAGGGGGCCGATGGGGACCCGGATCCGGCCCTGGTGCGGCTGGACGCCATGCTGATCGCGAGCATCTATCCGACCCATCACGAAGACCGAGTGCTGGTGCGCCGCAAAGAGTTGCCGGATCTGCTGGTCAAGACCCTGATGGCGGTTGAGGATCGCAATTTCTACCAACACTTCGGCATCGATCCCAAAGGCATCCTGCGCGCGGCGATCAGCAACTTCCAGGCCGGAGCCGTGGTCGAGGGCGCCAGTACCTTGACCCAGCAGTTGGTCAAGAACTTCTATCTCAGTGCCGACCGGACCTTCGAGCGCAAGATCAAGGAGGCCTACATGGCCTTCCTGTTGGAGCGTCGCTACAGCAAGGACGAAATCCTGGAGGCCTATGCCAATGAGATCTATCTCGGCCAGGATGGTAGCCGTGCCATCCACGGGTTCGGTCTGGCCAGCCAGTTCTTCTTCGATCTGCCGCTGAGCGCGCTGAGCATCCAGCAGACGGCCTTGTTGGTCGGGATGGTTCAGGCGCCTTCGAGTCTGGATCCGCGACGTCATCCTGAGGCGGCCTTAAAACGCCGCAATCTGGTCCTAGACCTCATGGTGCGCGATGGCGTCATCAGTCCGGAGCAGGCCAAGGAGGCCAAGACCAAGCCGCTCGGTATCCAGGATGGTGGTGGGCGTCCGGCCGGCGAATATCCGGACTTCATCACCCTGGTGCGGCGCCAGTTGCAGCGCGATTACCGCGACGAAGACCTGCGCTCGGAGGGACTCAACATCTTCACCACGCTGGATCCGCTGGTCCAGACCACGGTCGAGAAGGCGTTGCCCAAGAAGCTTGCCGAGCTCGAAAAGTCCCGCCGCATGAAGCCTGGCACCCTGGAGACGGCTGCGGTCGTAACCTCGGTGAATCAAGGCGAGGTGCTGGCGATCGCGGGCGGCCGTCAGCCCGGCTACGCGGGTTTCAACCGCGCGCTCGACAGCGTTCGCTCCATCGGATCCCTGGTCAAGCCGGCGGTCTATCTGACCGCGCTTTCCCAGCCCGATCGCTATACCCTGACGACCAGCATCCAGGACAAGCCGGTCAGTCTGCCCGACGGCAACAAACGCTGGGAGCCGAAGAACTACGACCATCGTGTCAATGGCCCGGTCATGCTGTCCGACGCCCTGATGCGGTCGCTCAATCTCGCCACGGTGAACCTGGGCCTAAGCGTCGGCGTCTCAAAGGTGGCCGATACGCTCTACCGGCTCGGTGCTCAGCGCCGGATTCGAGTCGTGCCCTCCTTGCTGCTCGGCTCAGTGGCGCTCTCGCCGTTGGAGGTGGCGCAGGTGTATCAGACCATCGCGGCCGGAGGTTACCGGGCCCCGCTGCGGGCGATTCGCGAAGTCGTGGATGCCCATGGTCGCCCCTTGAACCGCTATCCGTTGGCGGTCGAGGCGGTGGTCGATCCCAAGGCTGCGTTTCTCACCACCTGGGCGCTCAAGCGTGTCGTAACCAATGGCACGGCCAGATGGCTGGGCCGCCAGCTTCCCAAGGGCATGACCATGGCGGGCAAGACAGGCACCACCGACGATATGCGCGATAGCTGGTTCGCTGGCTTCTCGGGCGATAAGGTTGCGGTGGTCTGGGTCGGTCGCGACGACTACAAGCCGATGGGGCTCGCCGGCGGTTCGGGAGCCCTGCGCGTCTGGGGCGAGTTCATGCTAGCTATGGAGAACGAACCGCTGCCCGACGTGCCACCGGATGGTGTGACGATCGCCGATGCCTGCGGCCGATCCGACGTTCCCTACATCGGCGATGCCTCTGCGGCGGCACGCGGTTGTGGTGGTGGCTCCGGCAAGCGGACCTCCGATGGCGGTGAGAAACGCGTTGCTCAGAAGGCGGAAGAAGAGACTCGGCCGGAGCCGCCGCCTCCGCCGAAGCCCAAGCCGGTGGAACCGTCCAAACCCGTCAACCATTTCATGAGAGATTTCTACAACTGATGTCAGCTGTCGCTCATTGGTGTCCTGTCGCGCCTCGAATCGTTCTCGTGCGATCCGGTCTGCGATTCCTCTCGGTCCTCTTTCCGACTCTGATCCTCGCGGCCTGTGCTCTGCCGTCGCGAGAGGGTCCGCCCGCGCCCGTGGTTCAGGTGACGCCGCGTTCAGCCGCGCCCTCGGCCGCCACGCCGGCGCAACCCGCGCCCGAGCCGAAGCCGGCAGAGCCGCCCAAGCCGGAGAAGAAAGAGACCCAGGTCTATGCCTATCGGGATCCCGGAGCCCCTCCCGAGCCTGCTCAACCAGAGTCGCCAGCTCAAGCCTCTCAGGGCACGCCATCCAGTCCCACGGCACCTGTCTCCGAGACCCCGAAGGCGGCGGCTCGGACGCCCGCGCCCGAAAGCGCCCCTGCTCAGCCGGCGGTTGCCAAGGCAGAGCCGCCCAAGCCTAAACCCAAGCCCAAGCCGCCGATCATGCCGCAGCCCTCCTCCGAGGCGCCGACACCGCCGATGCAGGTCGCCAGTGCGGAGCCCGCGCCGGCACCGCTGCCCGCGTCCAATGTCGCTGCACCGAGTTTGGCCCCGGCCGCCCGAGCCCTGGCCAACCAGGCCGAGCAGCAGCGTCAGGCGGGTGATTACGCGGGCGCGGCCGCTTCGCTCGAACGCTCGCTGCGCATTGCACCGCGTGAGGCCTATCTCTGGAATCGACTGGCCCGGGTACGCATGGAGCAGGGGCAGGCGGTTCAGGCGGGTAATCTGGCGTCGCGCTCCAACGACTTGGCCGGTGGCGATGCGGACGTCAAGCGGGATAATTGGCGCATGATCGCCGAGGCCAAGCGGCGTGCCGGCGACGCGGCCGGTGCCAGCGCCGCCGAGCAGCGTGCGAACGCCAACTGATCGCTGGCGCGCGACCTCGATCGATCCGTTACAGACTCAATGTCAGACCTATCCCATGTTTTCGGCCCGGAGGGTCTGCTGGCGAGCCAGATCCCCGGTTTTGTCTACCGCGAGCAGCAGCAGGCGATGTCCGAGCGGATTGCCGCCGTCATGGACAGCGGAGGTGTGCTCATCTGCGAGGCCGGGACCGGAACGGGTAAGACCTTTGCCTATCTGGTTCCGGCGCTGCTTTCGGGGCGTAAGGTCATCGTCTCCACCGGCACCCGCAATCTGCAGGACCAGCTCTTCCATCGCGACCTGCCCCTGATCCGCAAGGTGCTGGGGCGCCCGCTGTCCATCGCCTTGCTCAAGGGGCGGGGAAATTACCTGTGCCGCTATCGTCTTAAGCTGGTGCTGGACGATCCCGCTGCGCTGGACGCCGATCAGCGCGCCCAGCTCAATGAGGTGGCCCGCTGGTCCAAAGCGACCCGGTGCGGCGATATCGTCGAGCTGGGCATCCCCGAGGATGCGTCCATTTGGCCTCATGTGACCTCCAGCAGCGACAACTGTCTCGGTCAGGAGTGCGCCGATTTGCAGGACTGCCATCTGGTGGCCGCGCGGCGCGAGGCCCAATCCGCCGATCTGGTGGTGGTGAACCACCATCTGTTCTGCGCCGACCTGGCGCTCAAGGATGAGGGGTTCGGCGAGATCCTGCCCGGCGCCGATTGCTTCGTCATCGATGAGGCTCACCAGCTTCCAGGAACCGCCTCGAACTTCTTCGGTGTCTCGCTCAGTAGCCGCCAGCTCATGGATCTGATCCGCGACACCGAGTTGGAGGCCCACCGTGTCGCATCGGATGCCCCGGATCTGATCGAACGGATCGCGCGTCTGAAGCGAGTGCTTCAGGATGCGCGCCTGGAATTGGGCGACTCCGAGCGACGTGGTCCCTGGCGCGAACTGGGCGAGAATCCGGCGATCAAGCGGGCGCTGGAGACCTTGGATCGGCGTCTCGCGGCCCTTGCCGATGGGCTCAAGGCACTGGCCGGGCGCGACAAGGGGCTCGATGCCTGCCAGGCGCGTTCCAATGATTTGCTCGGACGACTGCATGTCCTCACCGCACCCGAGTCCGAGAACGCGGTGCGCTGGTTCGAGATCCAGGGGCGCGGATTTCGCTTCCATCAGACGCCATTGGAGGTTGCGGAGCTCTTTCGCGACCAGATCGGGCGCGACGACAGCGCCTGGATTTTTACTTCGGCGACTCTGGCGGTGGGGAAGGGGTTCGAGCACTTCTCGCATCAGCTCGGTATCCAGGACGCTGAAACTGCGCGCTGGGACAGTCCATTCGACTATCCGACCCAGGCGCTCTGGTTCGTTCCGCGCGGTCTGCCTCAGCCCTCGGAGCCGGACTACAATCGCCAGGTGCTGGAGCTGGCCTGCGAGATCATCGGTTACAGCCGTGGTCGCGCCTTTCTGCTCTTCACCAGCCACCGCGCGTTGCGCGAGACGGCGAAGGGGTTGGAGGGGCGCATTCCCTATCCAATCCTGGTCCAGGGGGCGGCGCCGCGCGCCGAGCTGCTGGAGCGCTTTCGCTCCCTCGGCAATGCGGTGCTACTCGGCAGCTCCAGCTTCTGGGAAGGGGTGGACGTACGCGGCGAGGCACTATCCTGCGTGCTGATCGATCGTCTGCCTTTCGCTTCTCCGGGAGATCCGGTGCTCTCGGCTCGCATCGACGCGTTGCGTCAGCGCGGCGGCAATCCGTTCCGCGACTATCAGCTGCCGCGCGCGGTGATCGCGCTCAAACAGGGGGCAGGGCGTCTCATTCGTGGCGTGGAGGATCGCGGCGTGCTGGTGGTCTGCGATCCGCGTCTCTTGTCGCGCTCCTACGGCTACACCTTTCTCGACAGCCTGCCGCCGATGGCGCGCACCCGCAAAATCGAGGATGTGCGGGCGTTCTTCGAGATGAACTCGGCGGACGCATCCCAGTCTCTGGATCATGGGGCATCCGCTGGGCCGTGATCCGGTGCGCCTGGGCGCGCTTCAAGACGCGGCCTGATTCGATGTCCAAATCCTTGCGTTACGGTTTTCAGGAATTCTCTCCATGTCACGTGTATTGATTCTGCTCATCCTGGTCGCCGTCATGTTCTTCGTGTTCCAGGCCTGGCGTCGCATGCCGATCGAGCGACGCAGACGTCTGCTGCGCCAGTCACTGTTGTGGGGCGGCCTCGGACTGCTGGTGATCGCGGTGCTTTTCGGTCATCTGAATCCGTTGCTCGCCGCCGTGGCCGCAGCCGTTCCGGCGCTGATGCGCGTGGTCTATCTGCTGCGCACGGTGTCCGGGCTGCGCGAGCTGCTGAACGGCCTGGGATTGGGGGCTTGGGCGAACGGCGAGGCCGCTGCTGGTGCCGGTGCCGGGCAACAATCCGCCGGCGGTTCCTCGTCGAGTCGTGACGGACGTATGACGGACGTCGAGGCCCGATCCATCCTGGGCGTCGAGCCGGGCGCCGAGGTCGAGACCATCCGCGCTGCCCATCGACGGTTGATGCAGCGATTGCACCCCGACCGGGGTGGATCCGATTATCTTGCAGCCAAGATCAACGCAGCCAAACGCCAGCTGCTGGGAGAATGAGAACGCATGTTGACGAGCCAAGCGGAAACCTATGTCGCACGTCCACCGGAGCTGGTGTTCCAGTTCGTCGCCGAGGATTTTCTGCGTAACTATCCACGCTGGTCGCCCGAGGTCCGCTCCTTGGAGGCGGTGACCGAGGGGCCAATGCAGGTCGGCTGGATCGGTCGTCAGATCCGCTTCGATCGCGGACGACGCAGCGATAGCCAGTTTCGTGTCACCACCTTCGAGGCGGGCCGCCGGATCACCTTCAAGGGGATCACGGATTCCTATCTGATCGACTATCGCTTCGAGCCTTTGGACTGTGGCACCCAGATCGCCTTCACCTTCGAGCTGGAGCATCTGAGCGGTGCGTTGCGACCATTCGAGGGCATGGTCCGACGCGCGATCCAGGAGACCTCCGAACGTATGATGGTCAATCTCAAGGGTCTGATCGAGCTTGAGGTGGTGCCCCAGCCATGTTGATGGGAGGCGAGTGCTGGTCGGTGCGGCCGCGGACCGATCGAAGCATCAAGGTGTCTTTGGCGTCGTTGTGGTTCGCATCGATGGGCCAGAGGTAATTACGACCATGGCCGCCACCAAGACCCGAACCTCCTATGTCTGCAATGCCTGCGGCGCGCGTCAGCCCAAGTGGGCTGGCCAGTGCCCGGATTGCGGTGCCTGGAACAGTCTGACCGAGGCGGCCGAGATCCGGCGTCGTCCCTCGGATCGCGGCGGTGGTTATGCCGGTGTCGTCATCGACTCGAAGGTCGAGGTTCTGGCCGAGGTCAGCCCAGAGGAACGCACGCGCATCCTGAGCGGGATCGGCGAGCTGGACCGGGTGCTGGGCGGTGGCCTGGTGACGGGGTCAGTGGTGCTGCTCGGCGGCGATCCGGGGATCGGCAAATCGACCCTTCTGCTCCAGGCTTGCGCTGCGCTCGCGAGCGATCAGTCCGTCCTCTATGTCAGCGGCGAGGAATCGCCGCAACAGATTGGTTTGCGCGCGCACCGCCTGGGTCTCTCCGGTGGTGGTATCCGGCTGTTGGCCGAGACCTGCGTCGAACAGATACTGGCACAGGCGGTTCGGGAGCGTCCGCGCGTCATGGTCGTGGACTCGATTCAGACACTCTTCACCGATGCGCTCCAGTCTGCGCCGGGCTCGGTTTCCCAGGTGCGCGAGGCCGCAGCCCAGCTGGTGCGCTTCGCCAAGCAGCAGGAAACCGTCGTGTTCCTGGTCGGGCACGTGACCAAGGACGGATCGCTGGCCGGACCGCGCGTATTGGAGCACATGGTCGATACAGTGCTCTATTTCGAGGGTGAGCACGGCGGTCCATTTCGCATCGTACGCTCGATCAAGAACCGTTTCGGCGCGGTCAACGAACTGGGCGTCTTTTCCATGGGCGATCAGGGTCTGCGCGAGGTCAAGAATCCATCCGCCATCTTTCTCTCGCGTCACGACACGCCGGTCTCCGGGAGCCTGGTCATGGTCACCCGCGAGGGGACCCGGCCGCTGTTGGTCGAGGTCCAGGCGCTGGTCGACGAGAGCCCGCTGGCCAATCCACGCCGGGTCGCGCTGGGGTTGGATCAGAATCGGTTGTCGATGCTGCTGGCCGTGCTGCACCGTCATGGCGGGGTGGGGATGTTCAATCAGGACGTCTTCGTCAACGTCGTCGGCGGCGTGCGCATTGCCGAGACCGCCGCCGATCTACCGGTCATCATGGCCGTGCTGTCGAGTTATCGCGATCGTCCGCTGCCGCTGGATCTGGCCGTCTTCGGCGAGGTGGGGCTCTCGGGCGAGGTGCGTCCGGTGCCGAACGGTCCGGACCGGCTGCGCGAGGCGGTCAAGCACGGCATCCGCCGGGCCGTGGTCCCCAAGGGCAACGTGCCCAAGGAGGGAGTCGAGGGGTTGGAGATCACCGCCGTGCGGACCCTAGCCGAGGCGCTAGACGCCGTATCTTGACGATTGAATGGCAAGGAGCAGGTCGGTTTCAACCGATTGCCCGGGACTGACGCACCCAACTCCAGCACACTCTCCGCTGGCGGCTGGCGGCTGGCGGCTGGCGGCTGGCGGCTGGCGGCTGGCGGCTGGCGGCTCTCTCCCCAACTCAGCGCCTTACCTTGCGCACGGGGCGCGGGATGATCTTGACGGTCTTCACGGCGTTGTCCGAGGTCTGGATGATCTCGATCGGATGGTCGTGCAGCTTGAGGCTGGTGCCGGTTTCAGGGATGGTCTCCAGATATTCCAGGATGAGTCCGTTGAGCGTCTTGGGTCCGGTGGTCGGCAGCTCCCAGCGTAGCGCCCGATTGAGCGCGCGCAGACTGATGCTGCTGTCGACCAAGAGGCTGCCGTCCTCGGTGCGGTGAATCTCTTCGGTGTGGTCCGAGGGGTCGGTGGTGAACTCGCCGACGATCTCCTCCAGGAGGTCGGTCAGGGTGATGAGTCCGAGACAGTCCCCATATTCGTCCACGACCAGTCCGATCTGCTGGCGTCCGCGCTGGAAGTTGAGCAGCTGCTGGTAGAGCGGCGTTCCCTCCGGCACGTAGTAGGGTTCCTGCGCCAAATTGCGCAGATGCTCCTTGCTCAGGCCCTTCTCCAGCAGCGCATGCAGTGCGTGGCGGGCGTGGAAGATGCCGATGACGTTGTCTATGCTGCCGTCATAGAGTGGTAGACGCGTATACCCCGCGTTGCGGATCGTCTTGATGATGTCCTCTTCGTCGTCCTGGATGTCGATGCCCTCGACCTCGTTGCGCGGGATCATGATGTCTCGCACGGTCGCGTGCTCCAGATCGAGGATCGCCAGCAGCATGGAACGGCTGCGCTCCGGGATCATGGCACCGGCCTCGCTGACCACGGTGCGCAGCTCCTCTCGGCTCAGATCCGTCGGCGGCGCGCCCTCCGGGACGATACCGACCATGCGTAGCAGCCCGTTGGTGAAAAAGTTCACGGACCAAACGATAGGGTAGAGCAGCTTGAGCAGCGGCCGATAGAGATAGGCTGCCGGAAAGGCGAGACGCTCTGGGTGGAGCGTGGCATAGGTTTTCGGCGCCACCTCGGCAAAGATGAGAATGACGAGCGTCAGCAGGCCTGCGGCGATGCCGATCGCCGCCTCACCGCCGAGACGGATGGCGATGATGGTGGCCAACGAGGAGGCCATGATGTTGACGAAGTTGTTTCCCAGCAGAATGAGCCCGATCAGCCGGTCGGGGCGTTCGAGCAGTCGGCGGGCGATGCGTGCTCCTCGGTGTCCCTGATCGGCCATGTGCCGCAGCTTGTAGCGGTTGATGGTCAGGAGCGCAGTTTCCGAGCCAGAGAAAAAGGCCGAAAGGTTGATGAGTATGAAGAGTGCGAAGAAGAGTCCGGGTAGGGGGAGATCGTTCACGTGGGGCCGGTCAATGGCGAAAGATGGGGTCATTTTAGCGAAACTCCCGGTGGCCCGCGAATCGGGCGGGGGGAGGTCTTTGGCGTGTGACGGGTATATCAAGGCCATCACAGGTTCGAGGCCCTGTTTGACGCTACATTTGTAGAACGTAGGGATCGATATTGACATCCTGCAGTCTTCTGGATGGCATCGCGAGGGTTCGCATTCGATGGTTATCTCTGGTCGCGACGCGTTGGGTGAAGCAACGGGAGTGCCGGTCTCCATCGGCCAGAAAACCGCCGCTCGGGCGCACGATGCTGACGAGGTCGTGGCGTGAGTACGAACGGACGGGTCTGGTGTGCGATCCTGCTGGCTGCGGTCGTCATCCTGGTGTTTCTCGGAGCCGCCTATCTACGCGATGACTCACTGTCGCGTCTGCGCGGTTCGGGCGTCATCCGTATCGGTTACGCCATCGAGCCGCCCTATGCCTTCATCGACGCGCGCGGGCGGGTCACCGGAGAGTCGCCCGAGGTGGCGAAGCGGATCGTGGATTCGCTGGGTATCGGCCGTATCCAATGGCGTCAGATGGAGTTCGGCAGTCTGATCCCGGAGTTGGAGGCCGGGCGGATTGATGTGATCGCGGCCGGACTCTTTTTCACCCCGGAGCGTGCGCGTCGGGTGCGGTTTTCCACCCCAACCTTCCGTGTTCATCCTGATCTGTTGGTCTACAAGGGCAATCCGCGCGGGCTGCACTCATTTCGTCAGATCGCCGAGGACCCTAGCGTGCGACTGGCCGTTCTCTCGGGTTCGGTGGAAGAGTCGTTGTCTCAGCGACTGGGTGTCGATCCGGAACGTCTCGTCCGGGTTCCGGATGCGCTCACCGGACGGGTTGCCGTCGAATCGGGTTTTGCGGATGCCCTGATGCTTTCTGCGCCGACGTTGCGCTGGATGACCAACGCGCATCGATTGGGGCTGACTCAATTGTGCATTCCTGCCGAGGACGCCACTCTGGCGCTCGGAGATACGTATGGCGTCGGTGCCTTCGCCTTCAGACTCGAGGATCGGGCGCTTGTTTCGGCCTGGAATGCCGCGCAGCGTTTTTTTATCGGTAGCGAGGCCCATCGTCGTCTACTGCTTGGATTCGGTTTCCAGAATACGGAGGTTCATTCGCGCCGATGATACCGAATCACTCAAGACCCTTTGCTGCCGGTCTTAGCCGATCGGTGCCTATTGTGGTTCTGCTCTCCATCGGGGTCTGCGTGCTTCTCTTTTGGCAGCACTGGGAACATCGTCTGGCTATGCAGCGCGTCGTGCAGGGCCTCGCTGAGATGCGTCAGGCCCAGATCGATCTCGCTAAGGGCTTTCTGCAGGTGTCCCTGTCCGGCAGTCCCGGCGCCCCTTTCAGTCGCGATGCCGGGATCGTCTTGCTGCATCAGTCGATCGACTCATTCGAACGGGCACTCGCGGCGCGCGGGAGCGCGTCGACAGATTCCTTGGAGTCCTTCGAGCGTGCCGCCTCCGAGTTCGAGCATCTGCTGGATCGTTGGCGTCTGGATCCGTCCCCCGATCCATCGCGCATGGTCGCGCTACGGGTTGCCTATGGTGATTTAGAGCGCCGGGCCGAGGAGTCCGATGCGGCCGTTGAGCAAGGCATGGTCGCGCTCAATGGGCTGATCGAGCGTAATTTCGTCGTTACCCTGACCGGTGCGGTTCTGGCCTTGATGATTACGATCGGCATCGTGATTCTGGCGGTGCGTCGCCAACATCTCTGGTTGCAGGCACGCCAGCAGAGCGATGCCGCGCTCAGGGAGAGCGAGTCGAACCTGAGGGAGGCCAAGCGATTGGCTCGATTGGGCCATTGGCACTGGAGTCTGGATCGGAAGCATCCAGTCTGGTCCGAAGAGATTTACGAGATCTGCGGGCTCGATCCGACCTCTCCGGCACCCCGGCTGGTGGAGCTCCGGCATCTCTTCGATCCAGAGAGTTGGGGCGTTCTTTCCGAAGCGCTAAGGCGCGTGCGTGTGGAAGGGGTCGCATGCGAATGCGATCTGCGCATCCTGTGTCACGACGGCGACCAGCGTTGGGCTACGATGCGCGGAGAGGCGTTGCGCAATGGCTCGGGCGAGGTCGTGGCGCTGCGCGGCACCTTGCAGGACGTCACCTTCCGCAAGCAGGCCGAGCTCGCCCTGGCCGAGCAGACCCTGCATTACGAGGCCATGATCGCGACGTCAATCGACGGTTTCTGGATGCTCGATCCCGAGGGGCGCATCCTGGCGACGAATGATGCCTATCTGAAGCGGTCCGGCTATGGGCGCGAGGAAATGCTCGGGATGCGGGTCGCCGACCTTGAGGCGATGGAAACCTCCGAACATGTCGCGCCGCGTATCGCACGCATCAAGCGTTCTGGTCACGATCTCTTCGAGTCCCGCCACCGGACCAAGGATGGGGTGGTTTGGCCGGTGGAGGTCAGCGTCTCATTCAGTCCTGCGTCCGGTGGCCGGCTCTTCGTGTTCATCCGCGATATCGGCGAGCGCAAGAGGGCCAACCGCGTCTTGTTCGAGCAGCAAACGGCGGCGCTCGAGGAACAGCGACGCGCTCAGATCGCCGCTCTCAGCTTGATGGAGGAGGCCATCGCCGCTCGCGAGCGGGCCGAGACTGCCTTCGCGTCGCTGCGCGAGAGCGAGCAGCGTCTGCTGTTGGCGCAGGAGGGGGCGCAGGTTGGGATCTGGGAGTGGGATCCGGCCGAGGATCGGCTCTATTGCTCGCCCGAGTGCCACAGGCTCTATGGTTTGCCACCGGATAGTTTCTCCAGGATCGACGATTGGGGCGCCTGTCTGCATCCCGAGGATTTCAAGCGTCTGCGTTCGGGCTGGCTAGCGAATCCGGACGCCAGTCCCTTCTTCGAGGATGAGTTCCGTATCTTTCGTGAGCATGGCGAGGTGCGTTGGATCTTCACCAAGGGGCATCTGGTGCGAGACGCTTCGGGTCTGCCGCGGCTGTTCGGTATCAACATGGATGTGACGGACCAGAAGCATTTGGTCGCGGAGCTGGAGCAGTATCGGTTGCATTTGGAAGAGCTGGTCGAGGTCCGCACCTCAGAACTGGCCGCCGCGCGCAACGAGGCCGAGCGCCTGGCGCGGATCAAGAGCGCGTTCCTCGCCAACATGAGTCATGAGATCAGAACCCCGCTCAACGCGGTTCTGGGGTTGGCCCGAATCGGGGCGCGCGATAGCCTCGGCCTCAAGGTTCGGTCGACCTTCGAGCGTATCCTGATGGCCGGCGAGCATCTGCTTGGCGTCATCAACGACATCCTGGATTATTCCAAGATCGAAGCAGGGCGTTTCGTGCTCGAGTCTCACGCCTTTCGGCTGGTCGATCTAATCTCCAAAGCTGCGGATCTGCAAGTCGGCGTGGCACGCGACAAGGGGTTGGATTACCGTATCGAGTGCTCACCCGATCTGCCCGGTTGGGTCATGGGCGATGCCCAACGGCTGCGGCAAATTCTGGTCAATCTGCTCTCCAATGCCGTCAAATTCACCGAGCGGGGCGAGGTGTGTCTGCGCGTTGAGGTGGCCGGTCCCTGTATTCGATTCAACGTGACGGACACGGGGGTCGGGATGCGCGATGAACAGATTGCACGTCTCTTCACGCCGTTCGAGCAGGCGGATGGCTCGACCACTCGCCGATTTGGCGGCACCGGGCTGGGGCTTGCGATCAGCCGCAATCTGGCGCGGCTCATGGGGGGCGAAATCTTGGTGGAGAGTGCCCCGGGTCAGGGGAGCCGCTTTACGTTGAGCCTGTCGTTGCCGATCGCCGAGCCAGTTCAAGATCGGACGAAGTTCGAATCGGAAATGGCCGGACGCCGGCTCGCCGGAATTCATGTGCTCGCGGCCGAGGACGTGGAGCTGAACAGGGTGATCCTGGAGGATCTGTTGGAGCACGAGGGGGCTCGGTGCCGATTGGTCGAGAACGGTCGCCTGGCGGTTGAATCCGTGAGAAAGGCTGGACCTCAAGGGTTCGATCTGGTGCTGATGGATGTGCAGATGCCCGAGATGGACGGCTACGAGGCGACCCGTCGGATCCACGCGCTGGCCCCCGATCTGCCGGTGATTGCCCTGACTGCACACGCCTTGCCCGAAGAGCGTGCCAAGTGCATGAGCGCCGGCATGGTGGATCATGTCTCCAAGCCAATCGAGCCGGATGCGCTTGTGGCCGCTATTTTAGGCCATGTCGCGCGGACCCAGCCGGACAGAGCGATCGAGCAGGAAGATGCAGGCATGCCGGATTCGGAAGCTGGATGCGTGCTTGACTCAGGGCGCGCCTGTGTCGACTGGGATAGGCTGACACGCCGGTTCGAGGGCCGGCCTGGCTTCGTCGAGAAACTGATTCGTGTCTCCCTGAGCGTCACTGTCGAGTCGCCCGGACGCTTGCGCGCCGCAATCGCGTCGGGAAATCTCGGCGAGATCGATTTCGTCGCCCATTCCATCAAGGGTACGGCGGCCAATTTGGAGGCGGCCCGGATTGTCGAGCAGGCCGCCTTGACCGAACGGTCCGCCAAAGCGGGGCAGGAGGCCGCCTTCGCTCAGGCAGCCGAGCTGGCGGACATGGTCGAATCCCTGGAGATCGAGCTGCGTCGGATGCTGGATCGCTGAGTTTCGTGCGGCATTGAGCGGGCGCTCGATCGACTTCCCCTTGCAGTTCGCGCCGAGTCGGGCATACTCCGGCCCTTTTTCGACAGGGGCTGACCATGTTCAAGAACGCTCGATTCTTCCGTCTGGATACCTCCTTCGGCCTGGATGCCACCGAACTGGAGGAGCGTCTGGCGACCCGGCGCTTCCGCCCCTGCGGTCCCATCGAGACAGCGACGATGGGCTGGGCCTCGCCGCTCGGCGAGGAAACCTCCGCGTTGGTGCATGCGGTGGGCGGCTGTTTCCTGATGTGCGCGCGTAAGCAGGAGCGGTTGCTGCCGTCCGCTGCGGTGGCCGAGGCTTTGGATGAGCGTGTCGCCGAGCTGGAGTCCGGCGAGGCGCGCGATATCGGTCGTGCCGAGCGCCGACGTCTGCGCGAGCAGGTCATCAACGAGATGCTGCCTCGGGCCTTTACCCGTTCGCGCCGCACCCAGCTCTATGTGGACACCGAGGCCGGCTGGCTGGTGGTCGACGCTGCGAGCGAGAAACAGGCCGAGGATATCGTGTCATTGCTGCGCGAGACTCTGGAGTCGCTCCCCGCGAAACTTCCCGCCCCGAGCAAGACTCCGACCTCCATCATGACGAACTGGCTGCTGGAAGACTCCGCGCCCGACGATTTCGTTGCGGGTGATTCCTGCGAGCTGCGCGATGCGGAAGACAATGCCGGGGTGATCCGCTGCAGCAAGCAGGATCTGGCGAGCGAGGAGATCCTGAACCATTTGCGTGCCGGCAAGCGGGCGACCAAGCTGGCCCTCGAATGGGACGAGCGTCTGAGCTTCACTCTGGCCGAGGATCTGTCGCTCAAGCGTCTGCGGGTTGGCGACTCGCTGCTGGAGGAGCTCGACGACGATGATCTGGACCCGGCGATGCGTCTGGATGCCGAGTTCGCCATCCTGGCCCTGCAGCTGCGCCAGTTGATCGCCCGCTTCGACGAGCTGTTCGTCCTGTCTGCGGCGAGTCTGGCTGCGGCCAGTGCGACCGAATCCAGTCCGACCGAGCCGAGTGCTGTGACGACCCGCCAGGATGCGCCTTTCTGAGAGCGCCGTTCGGCGGTGGCTTTCCGGTCGCCGGTTCCGTAGTCCCCGGATTCGGCTGTCGCTTCATCCGGGGAATCCTTGGGTCGGAAATCGATCCGCAGACGATCAGACCTTGTAGAAATCTCGGTACCAATCGACGAACCGTGCTACGCCAACCGCGACCTGGGTGCTCGGCTGGTAGTCGACGTCGCGCACCAGATCCTCGACGTCGGCGAAGGTGTCCGGGACATCGCCTGGCTGCAGCGGAAGCATCTCCATCTCGGCCTTGCGGCCCAGGCTCTGTTCCAGCACCCGGATGTATTCCATCAGCTCGACCGGTGCGTTGTTGCCGATGTTGTAGACCCGATAGGGCGCCTGGCTGGTCGCCGGGTCGGGCACCGCTCCCGACCACTCCGGGTTGCCCTGGGGGACTCGATCCAGCACCCGGATGACACCCTCGACGATGTCGTCGATATAGGTGAAGTCGCGTCGGTGCTTGCCGTAGTTGAAGACCTGGATGGGTTCGCCGGCGAGGATGGCGCGGGTGAACTTGAACAGCGCCATGTCCGGACGGCCCCAGGGGCCGTAGACGGTGAAGAAGCGCAGTCCGGTGGTCGGCAGGCGATAGAGATGGCTGTAGGTGTGAGCCATCAGCTCGTTGGCCTTCTTGCTCGCGGCATAGAGGCTCAGAGGATGGTCGACGTTATGGTGGACCGAGAAGGGCATCTCGGTGTTGGAGCCGTAGACCGAGCTGCTGGAGGCGTAGGCCAGATGCTCGACGCCGTTGTGGCGGCAGGCCTCCAGGATGTTGGCGAATCCGACCAGATTGGTGCGGACGTAGGCCATGGGATTCTCGATCGAATAGCGCACCCCGGCCTGGGCTGCCAGATTGACCACGCGATCCGGCTTGTGGGTGGCGAACAGTTCGCTCAGCGCCTGCTCGTCCTCGATGTCGATCCGGGCATCGGTGAAATTCGGGTGATCCTGGGTGCGGGCGAGCCGCGCCAGCTTGAGGTTGACGTCATAGTAGTCGTTGAGGTTGTCGACACCGATGACCTCATCACCCCGTTCCAAGAGGCGCAGCGACAGGGCCGATCCGATGAATCCGGCACTGCCGGTTACGAGGACTTTCATGGAGACTCCGTAGATTTTGATCGCGAAGGATATGGCGATGAACCGCAAAGGACGCGAAGGATGATGAGAGGACATGAGCCGCTCGGCCAAACCATGACCCATTCGAGTGGCTCTACCTGATTTTCGGTGTCTTTGCGCTCTTGGCGCCTTTTCGGTTCGAAATGCTCTGCACGAAGGATCAGAGGCGCCCGTCGACCGCGTCGCGCTGGAAGAGCTGTTTGACGTCGTAGAGTATCGCATCCGTCTTGCCGAGGGCACGGACCCGCTCGACGCCCATCTCGGCGAACTGGTGGTGGGCGACCGCCAGGACGATGGCGTCGTAGCAGGCCTCCTGGGGCTCGGCGATCGGCCGAATGCCATATTCGTGCTCGGCCTCGGCCGGGTTGGCCCAAGGGTCGTGAACGTCGCAGCGGATGCCGTAGTCCTGAAGTTCGGCAATGATGTCGACCACCCGAGTGTTGCGCAGATCCGGGCAGTTTTCCTTGAAGGTCAGACCCAGAATTAGGATGCGGGAGTCAGGTCCGAGACGGCCTCGGCGCGTCATCAGTTTGATGACCTGTCCGGCGACATAGGCGCCCATGCCGTCGTTCAGACGTCGCCCGGCGAGGATGATCTCGGGGTTATAGCCGATCTGCTGCGCCTTGTGGGTCAGGTAGTAGGGATCGACGCCGATGCAGTGTCCTCCGACCAGTCCAGGGCGGAAGGGCAGGAAGTTCCACTTGGTCCCGGCCGCCTCCAGCACCTCCTGGGTGTCGATGCCTAAGCGGTTGAAGATGAGCGCCAGCTCGTTGATGAGCGCGATATTGAGGTCGCGCTGGGTGTTCTCGATCACCTTGGCCGCTTCGGCGACGCGGATGCTGCTCGCCAGATGGGTGCCGGCGGTGATGATGGAGGCATAGAGCGCGTCGACGAAGCGCGCGGCCTCGGGTGTCGAGCCGGAGGTGACCTTCTTGATGGTCGGCAGACGATGCGCGCGGTCGCCCGGATTGATGCGCTCCGGGCTGTAGCCGGCGAAGAAGTCCTGGTTGTAGACCAGTCCCGAAATCGACTCGATGATGGGGATACAGACCTCCTCAGTCGCACCCGGATAGACGGTCGATTCGAAGATGACGACATCGCCTGCGGACAGGATGCCGCCGAGCGTGCGGCTGGCCGATTCGAGCGGGGTGAGGTCAGGCTGCTTGTGCTCGTTGATGGGGGTGGGGACAGTGACGATATAGCAATTGCAGTCCGCCAGGTCCTGCGCATCCAGGCTGTAGCTGAGTTGGGTGGCGGCGATCAGGTCAGCCGGCTCCACCTCCAGCGATGAATCTCGCCCGGAGCGTAGTTCGTCCACGCGGGGCTTGCTGATGTCGAAGCCTAGCGTCGGATAGACCTTGCCGAATTCGACGGCAAGCGGGAGTCCTACGTAGCCAAGACCGATAATCCCGATTCGTGCCCGATCCAGAGTGAAAGAAACCGCCATGCCCCTGTCTCCTGATTGACTGCTGGTCACGCGATTCTAGGTGGGATCCGAATGGCTGGCCAGTTCGAGCTTGGCGGTCGAGTCGAGTGCGAGTCGGGCTGCGCCGAAGGCGGCCTCCCTGTGCTGGGCGGCGATGACCGGGATGCCCAGTCGACGTGCTCGCAGACGGGTCCAGGTTGGATTCCGGGCACCTCCGCCGACGCTGAGGATACGGGTGGGCGCGGGGGCGCCCAGTTCGGCCAGACGCGCGTATCCCTCGGCCTCGATCGCGGCGATCCCTTCAAGGAGCCCTTGGAGAAATCGGGCGGGGTCGGAGGGACGCGGATTCAGCCGGGGACGCAGATGGGGGTCCTGATGCGGGAAGCGTTCGCCTGGGCCGGGTAGCGGATAGAAGTCGAGACCCGAGTTCGTCTCCGGATCGATCCGCTGGCTGAGCGCGGCGATCTCGGCGTCGGTGAAGAACTGGCGCAGCACCCGTCCGCCGCTGTTCGAGGCGCCGCCGACCAGCCAATGATCTCCGAAGCGGTGGCTGTAGATCCCATAGCGGCTGGCGGTCACCGGGCGTTCGGAGAGGATTTTGATCACCAGGGTGCTGCCGAGCGAGGTCACGGCATCGCCGGGGTTCGCCGCTCCTGCCGCGATGACGGCCGCCGTACTGTCCGTGGTGCCGGCGAGTACCTGGGTTGTGGCCGGGAAACCGATCTCTTCTGCGATGGCGGGATCCAGGGTGCCGATGGGGCTTCCGGGCGCCAGGACCTGGGGTAGCCGGATGCCGTTCGGGATGCATGCATGGACCCAGTCGGGCCAGAGCAGACGCTCCGTTTCGTATCCCAGCTTCAGCGCATTGTTCCAGTCGCTGAGGCCATGGTGGCCGGTGAGTCGGCCGATGATCCAGTCCGCTTGATGGAGCGCGAGCGCTTCCGAGGTTGGTTCGGTCCGCTCGACCAGCGCCAGGACCTTGGCGAGGCTGGATCCCGGGCCTCTGGCCGGCGAGTCGGCTGGCGCGAATTCGGCGATCCGCTCGGCCGCCTTGACCGCGCTGCGGTCGTCGTACATGAGCGCCGGTCCGAGCGGCAGCCCGCAACTGTTCGCGAGGAGCAGGGTGCCCGAGGTGGCGTCCAGACCTATGGCTGCTGCCGGGCAGTCCTTCAGCGGGTCGGCGAGTGTTCGCAGCACCTGGCAGACGGCTCGCCACCAGCATTCGGGATCCTGCTCGACCGCGCCAGACCGAGGACGCAGCGGCTCCGGTATGGCGGCGCTGGCCTGGGCTATCTCGTTGCCCTGGTCGTCGATCGCCACGGCCCGGCAACCGGATGTGCCGATGTCGAGCCCGACGAATGCGCGATTGGGATTCATCGGTTCATGGTACGCGCTTGCGTTTATCGCTGGGCGTCGGCGATGACTTGGGCGACGTGCCTCATGTTGGCGAAATAGTCGGGGGCCAGGTTGTCGATCGACTCGACACGCCCGCCGATGGCGTTGGCGACCTGCTCGGCTGCGCGGCGGCTGAACTGGGGCTGGACGAAGATGACCCGAGTCCCCGTGTGGCGCGCCTGGTCGATCAGCGCGGCCAGGCTTCGGGGGCCGGGCTCCTTGCCTTCATGCTCGATCGGGATTTGGGTGAGCCCATAGGCATCGGCGAAGTAGCCCCAGGCAGGGTGGAAGACCATGAAACGACGCTGCGTAATGGGTTTCAGAATCTCGCGGATGTCGCGGTCGAGCGCGTCCAGATCGGCTTCGAAGGCAGCGAGATTGGCGGCATAGCTTGCGGTATGGCTTGGATCCATCTCGCTCAGAACCGCCGCGATCGCCTGTCCCATGCGCTTGACCAGAATTGGGCTTGTCCAGATGTGTGGATCGGGTTCGGATGCCTCGTGCTCGTGCTCGTGCTCGTGCTCGTGCTCGTGCTCGTGCTCGTGCTCGTGCTCGTGCTCGTGCTCTTCGTCATGGTCATGATGCGCATCATCGTCGTGATCGTGCGCTTCCAGGGTGCGCCGCTTGATGTTGGCGCTCAGGTCCAAGATACGGATATCGGGATTGACCCCGCGAATGCGGTCGATCCAGGCGGATTCAAACGGCATTCCGATGCGTAGATAGAGGTCGGCATCGGCTAGTCGGGATATCTGGCTCGGCGTCGGCTCGAAGGTATGCGGATTGTCGCCGGGTTTCACCAGCGATTCGACCTGGACCTGTGCGCCGCCGATGCGCTCGACGAAGGTTTGTTCGGGCAGGACGCTGACAAACACCTTCAGCGGTTCGGCGGCGACCGCGAGCGGCAGGCCCAGGATGAAAAGCAGAATCAGCTGTTGGAGTTGGCGCATCTGTTTGCCCTTGGCGGAGCGCGACACTCGGATCGCCGCGCCTGGAATGGATGATTTGAGCTCTCTGAACGTGGCAAATGTTATGACATAACATTCTCGATCACAATCAGCTGGGAGCTGGGAGCTGGGAGCTGGGAGCTGGGAGCTGGGAGCTGGGAGCTGGGAGCTGGGAGCTGGGAGCTGGGAGCTGGGAGCTGGGAGCTGGGAGCTGGGAGCTGGGAGCTGGGAGCTGGGAGCTGGGCGCCTGGGTGGCGCCCAGCGGCAGGCATCAGAATTCGACTGCGAGCTGTGCGACGACGCTGTTGGCGGACTCGCCAGTTCCACCGTCCTTGCCGGAGTAATCCTTGTCATGCGCCCATTCGAGTGAGAGTGCGGTGTTGTCGAAGACCTCGACCGACCAGCCGATCAGCCAGCGTTCCTTGGGCAGTTCGAGCGCTAGGGCCTCGTCCGTGCCCTGATAGGCGATGGCAGCGGTCGATTCGCGGCCCATGATCGAGAAGCTGTAACCGGCCTCAACATTCCAGGCCGAGGGTTTGGCGCCCCCGTCCTTGAAGCTCAGACTGATGGGGTCGTACTCCTCGGTAGCGGAGAGGTATTCGCCGATGAGGTTGAAGGGGCCGAAATTCGCCCCGGCATTGATGGTCCAGCCGCCGGTGCGCTCGGTCGGATCGACGCTGTAGTGGCTGGTATCGATGCCGGTCCCGATGGCTTCATCCAGTGCTGCGACGCGGTTGTCGTTGATGCTGTCCTGCAGTGTGTCCGAATCGCCCAGATCGTTGATGTAGCCGACGCCGAATGCCCAGGCTCGATCCGCCTCCTCATGTGCGTAGGCGAGGTTTGCGCCCCAGCTGTCGATCTGGTTCTTGCCCTTGACCTTGTTGTCGCCGTTGAAGGCATAGGCACTTCCCGAGAAATCGCCGTGGGCGAAGCCGATCTGGAGTGCGCTCTCGCGCGTTTCGCCGATCTCCAGCGTGAGCGGATCCGAAACCAGGTTGGTCTCGTAGGCGCCAAAGGGGACGTAGATCTGACCGGCGGTCAGGAAGAGGGGCGTTACGTCGGCATTGGCGATGGTGATGTAGCCGGTGTCGACCTCAAGGTCGGTGTCGTCCTCTTCGTAGAGAAAGGAGATGCCCGCCTCGACCCAGTCGTTGACCTGGGAGCTGATGCCGAGCTCGACGGTCGCGAGGGTGAAATCGCTCTCGTTGTCGCCCTCGTAGGGCGACATATAGGCGCCTTCGACCTCGATCAGACCTGCGATCTCGATGTTACGGAACCAGGCGCTTGCGCCGCTCTGAGCGGCTGCGAGACGCTTGTCTTCCATGTCCTCCTCGATCGCCTTTACGCGTCCAGGGGCGCCCTGCAACTGGGCTTGCTGTTCGGCGATCCGTGCCTCCTGACGCTTGAGCTGTGCCTCCAAGGCGCTGTTTTGGGTCTCCAGCCGTTCCAGCCGGGTTTCGACGCTTTCGGCATGAGCCGGGCTTTGGGTGGCGAGCGCGAGCGCGATGGCCGTTGGCAGCATCAGCATTCTCATGGTTTCGTACTCCTGCATGCGTAGGATTGGTGTCAGGTGGTCTCGTGATGCTTGGTGCTGCCACGAGATGGGTTTGGGATCTTGTTGTATAAAAGACGCGAATAGATCGGGCAACAGCCGTCCGCGACGGGTGCCTAGCGGTTATAACTGGCGATGGGTCTTATGCCTGCAGTCGAGACTCGACTTGTCAGCCTATGGATGTGGGATAGGGCCGACATGATCGAGTGATGTCTCGAAACCAAGTATCAAGTCTCGCTGTGGATGTTAACGATAATTGTTGTTATTTATACCGAAAAGCATCTTGGCTGTAAAGCCACGAGTGTCTCGCAATGACCACATCACACGTAAAGTTAATCCGTAATACTTGCGAGGTCAATCGAGCACCGAAGGGTGTCGTTGAATCAGGCTACCGATAGGGGGGCGAGGATCGTGCGCAGCCCGAGTCCGTGCGTCTCGTCAGCGCTGAGCCAGGTGTTTCGGCCGTTCCGCCGTTCTGTGGAAAAGGCGGGCAAGGCCATCCGGTTCTGGCGGCGGATATAGACCAGCAGTTCGATCGGGCCGGGCAGGGGGCCGGGCAGGACTCGAACTCAAGAGCTACGCATTGCGACGATCATGGCCGTCCGTTCGCGCAGGCGTTGCGTCCAAGACTTGCGCCAGCACTGCCAAACATCTGCCAAGAGCCAGCGCACGGCCTTAAGCTTCAGCTGGCAAATTGCACAGGGCGGCGTCTTGCGCTGCGAGCTGGCACTGGTCGAGCGCTGCACAGACTTCACGGGTAGCAGTTGCTTCGAGCGTTGCACAGACTTCACGGGTGGCGGTTGCTTCGAGCGCTGCACAGACTTCATGGGTGGCGGTTGCTTTGATCGTTCCGAGTCGCTCCAGACCTCAGGCAGCGACTGGTTGAGTACCGGCCGCAATGCTTGTGCGAGTCGTGTGGCCGAGGGTGCAAATGCGTGGTGATGCCGCAAGACGAGGCTCGCGCAGGCGGCGTTAGCGCGCACTTCACAGACCCCCTCCAACTCACGCAGAGCTGCGGCGGCCCGCGCCGCCAGACTGGGATCCTGCATCACGGCAGGCACGCGCAGACGGGTTCTTCCGGAAACCTGGTGACAGACAGTAAACAAGTGCGTATCTCTGGACTGTCCTAGTAAGTACAGCATCGCCTCGCCTCTTCAATCAACTCGTTAGGGTGTACCTGGAGGTGTAAAGATACGTGACTTTCGGTTTTGTTGCTAATGCTAATCGTTCTCTAAAAGCTCTCGCTTATCTCCCGTCTCGACAAAGTAATAAGAATTGGTTGCATTTATCGTTCGGCGAAAAATATAATGAGAAACAGTTGCATTATTTTTCGCTTCACGACCACGAGAAAATGCCATGAGCCACTCGATTCATCACGTTCCGGGACGTTTGCGTGTTCGCTCCGCTGCTTTTCGCTGTCAACCTGCGGAGGCGCGCGCAGCGCAGATGTTTTTGCTTGGTCTTGAAGGCGTTCGCCAGGTTCGGCTGAACACCCATGCCGGCAGCATTACAGTCCACTACAGCCCGGAGCAGCTCACGCATCTGGAGTTGCTGGCTGCGATGAAGGGGCTCGGCTGTCCTACTCCAGATCTGGAGCGCGATGTGACAAATCGGTCGGCGGTTGCGGGCAAGGCCGGCGCCATGTTTGGGAAAGCGCTCGTTGGGGCCGTCATCAATAAAGCCGTCGAGCGCTCGGCGTTCAAACTGGTCGGCGCCTTCCTGTAGCGACGAGCCGCCGGACCCGCGCTAGACGTTTGGGTGCGCTCGGAGTCTGGATTCCGACATCCCATCGTCGCTCGGTCTCGCAACAGAAGCCGAAGCCGGAGCGTCGTGGCGGCAAGCACTTGCAATGACCGAAGGGTTCGCCCTTTGGACCGTCCGCATGGTTGCCAATCATCCCGATCCGTGTCGCGCCCGCAGTCGCAGTTTAAGGTCTTGCGGCCTAATAGCCGTGCCTGCGAAGCGATACCGGCCAGTCAAGAATTCTTGTGATTTCTGGTGTACAGGCGCCCGAGGAGGGATGGCGTATCCTGTCGACTGGTCACGACCAAGATCACAGACGACAGAGGTGGATACGCCATGACCGAGGAGCACAACCCGCTGCATGCGTCGCTCAGGAATTGGGTGCGCGAACTCATCGCTCAGGCCGTCGAGGCAGAGTTGGCCTGAGCTTTCTGGCTGGGTATGCCGATCAGCGTCTTGAGGATGGGCGCCGAGCGGTGGTACGCAGCTCGGCGATCGGGCCGATGGGCGGTCGGCCAACACCACCGTGCGCCTGCGCACCAACCGCACCCGCAATTGCGGGGCGCGCGAGACCACGCTGGCGATGGTTTTCAAGCTGCTCCAGTCGGCGCAGGAGAACTGGAGACGCATCAAGGGATTTGGAAAACTGGAACTGGTCGTCAACAAGGTTCCGTTCCGCGATGGAGCGCAAGTGAACGATCAGTCAGATCGGATCGGATCGCCGCTTGATGGAGGTCATACCCCAGGTTTGACATTAAATCGTCAGACAACTGAAATGGCCAAGCCAGCAAGGCTTGTCGCCCAGGAGGAGCATTTCAGTTGCACCCGCAAGAGGGCTTCCTGGAAGTCCTCTGCGTGCAAAACCATCCCAGCAATTTGAACTGTATTGGAGATATTTTCGAATGAGTGAGCATCCAGGAAGCGCCCCAGATACAGGTCTCGGGCCTACCTCTCAGGGACCGGGCGATTCGCGTGATGCCAGGGGCGCGGCACCAGGACAACAGGGTGATGCTAGCGGTTATGGCGAGAGCGTCTCTGCCTCAGCTGAAGGTATGGGGCATGGCCCGTCCGCTGCTCAGGGTCATGATGGCGCTTGGAGTGGTCAACCTGGCGGAGTCAACGGGTACCAATCGCCCCATCCGTCTTTCGCTCAAGGGGGGGCTGCTTACGGTTATGGATACACGCCCCCCATGCCTCCAGAGTTTGGACCTTGGGCTGGTCCCTCCTATGCCCAACACGCCTATCCGCCGCACTTTGTGCCTGGCATGCCTCCGGGGCAGGTGCCTTATTGGGCACAGCCTCCCTCCTATCCGCCGGGTTATGGACCTGGTGCAGGGGCCGAAGCAGGCCGTGGACCGGTTATGAGCGACCTCATGAACGAGGTTGCGAACGGCGGCAACGGTCTATCCACGATCTCCAAGATGCTGAATTTCGAAGATCCGGATTTTTGGAAGGGTGCTTTGGTCGGTGCGGCGGCCGTGCTGGTGTTGAGCAGCGGTTCGCTTCAGGGCCTGTTCGGGCGAGCGGGTGCGTCGACGGGAAAGGGGGCAGGTGATGCGGAGTCCGAGAAATGAGCGGTGCCTATGAAGCGCAAAGCCAATTGATTCCATACCATCCCAGCTATCCGGCTCAACCGCAACAGGTCGCCGGACCGGATTGTTCGGCGATGATGCGCCTAGCGACCATGGGCGCCGTCGTGGGTGGCAGTGCGGCTGCTGCGCAGCAGTTCCGCCGATTTCGAGCGGGCGAACAGATGCCGAATGCCGCGCTGGCGGAGACCGGGAAGGCGGCCGTTACGGCTGGGTTGGCGACCTTAGCGGCTGGGGCCATTGCCTCCAGTGTGGCCGAGCAGGGTGCGATGCGGCTAGGGCTCATGTTCCTGATTGGCTCGGTCGTGGTTTATGGCATCCAGGACCGATTTGGCGGCGGCGAGGTGGATTATGAGTAACACTGCACAGGGGCAGGCTCACCGCCACGGTGTGACGAAGAACCTGGTCGAGGGTGCTGGTGGCTTCCTGGCTGGAGCCGCACTGGTACTCTTTCTACGCGGGCTTTTCGGTCGACGCGCTTCGACGACCCCTCAAACCAAACCCTCAACTCAAGCAACGACGAGAGACTCAGCATGAGCCAGAACGATTATCAGCAGGGCCAAAGGGCAAGCCAATATCCCGGTGGTTCGGTCGGCGGCGGTTATTCCGGTCAGGCTCAGCCCGGAATGCCCTACCACACCGCCTATCCGTCCAACCAGCAGTTCAGTCAGCAGTTCAATCAGCAGCCCAACCGCTCCGCGCTCGGTCTGCCCAACGATCGGTTCCTGAAAGGAATGCTGATTGGTGCCGCAGCGACCTATCTGTTGACCAACGAGCAGGTGCAGCGCACGGCTATCAAGGGGGCCGTCAAGGTGTGGTCGCTTTTGCAGGGCGGGGTCGAGGAAGTGAAGGAAAAGTTCGGTGACGCGGCCGCCGAGCTGCATCACGCGAGCGAGAAAAAAGGCGGCTGAGCCGCGAGCGACCAGCACCCCATTTCCAGTTTGAGTTGATGGTTCTGCGGACTTCGACGTGGCGCTGCCACGTCGTGTGCGTTGAACCATCTTTTCGCAGCCTTTGATTCGGCAGCCTTGGCCGCTGACCGTGGAATCGAGTATGTCGTCAATGCCCTATCGTATCCTCCACGAGTTGCCCGGGCGGATGCGGGTGCGTGTGCAGCCGACCGTTTGCGGCGGTCTAACCGAGACCCTGCGTTCCTGGCTGGAGATGTTGGACGGCGTGGAGGAGGCTCGTATCAATGTGCGTGCGTGCACCCTCGTGATTCAGTTCGATCCGCAGCAGGTTCCGCGCGAGCGGATCCTGGATCGGCTGGTCGCCTTCCGCCCTCAGAGCGCAACGGAACAAAATCTCCACCCCGAGTCGGATGATCCATCTATTACACCGCTTGTGAGGAGCGTGCTGACCCTGCTGCTGTTGCCTCTGCTGCCGAGCTCGGCTCAGCGGGTCGCCACCTTCTTGAACATTGGTACCAAGCTTCTCAAGGGGGCCGATACCCTCATCAATCAAGGGGTCAAAGTCGAGGTCCTGGATGCCTTGGCCGTCGGCCTCTCGGCGGGCCGGGGTAAGCTTTATACGGCGAACGTTACGGATTTCCTGCTCACGCTCGGCGAGTATTTTGAAGTTCGTACCCAACAGCAGTCCGATCGCATGCTCCGGCGCTTACTGCGTCCCCAGCCTACGGCCGCCTGGGTCGAGCGCGGCGGTGAACTCATCCAGGTCGCCAGCGATCAGGTCCGAACGGGCGAGATCATCGTCGTTGGTGTCGGTGAAACCATCTCGGTCGACGGCCAGGTCGTCGCTGGGGTCGCCCTGGTCAATCAGGCCGCCGTGACCGGCGAGGACGTGCCCGTTGCGTGCGAGGCGCCCAAACGTGTCGTTGCCGGCTCGGTGCTGGTCGAGGGGCGTCTGCGCATCAAAGCCATCCGAGTGGGGGAGGACACCACCGCCGCACGTATTTCGCGCTTCATCCGCAGCTCGCTCGACCAAGCTTCGGAGACGCAGCGCCTCGCGGATGTCCTGGCGGACAATCGCGTCTATCTCACGCTTGGGGCCGCTGGCGCGGTCTACGCGGTGACGCGCGATCTGACGCGCGTTCAGTCGGTGTTCTTGGTCGATTATTCCTGCGCGCTCAAGCTCGGCACGCCAGTGGCGTTCAAGTCTGGTCTCTACGAGGCGGCTAGACGCGGCATCCTCATCAAGGGCGGTGAGGCGATGGAGCGTCTGGCCGAGATCGATACCCTGGTCTTCGACAAGACGGGAACCCTGACCTATAGCGCGCTTGAGGTCACCGACGTGGTGGTCCTGAACCGCAGTTGCGACTACTCCGAGGAGGCCCTGCTCGCGCTCGTCGCCTCGGTCGAGGAGCATGCCAGTCACCCGCTGTCTCAGGCCGTGGTTGAGGCCGCGCGCGAGCGCGACTTGCAGCATATCTCCCATGGCGAGGTCGACTATCTGGTCGCGCACGGCCTCTCGGCCGAGATCCAAGGCGGGCGGATCATCGTCGGCAGTCGGCACTACATCGAAGAGCACGAGGGTATTCACTTCAACGCCTATGAGTCGCGTCTTGCCTCGCTCATCAACGACGGCAAAATCTTGCTCTATATCGCGAACGAGCGTGGCCCCATAGGGCTGATCGCCCTGCGCGACACCCTGCGCACCGATGCGGCGGCGGCCCTCTCCAAGCTGCGCACGCTTGGCATTGACCGGCTGGTCATGATCTCCGGCGATCGCCGCGAGAAGGCGGACTCCCTCGGGCGAGAGCTTCGGCTCGATGACATCCACGCCGAGGTTCGGCCCGAGGAAAAGGCCGAACTCATCAAGGCGCTGCAGCGTGACGGCCGGCGGGTCGGCTTCGTTGGCGATGGCATCAACGACGGCCCCGCGCTCGTTGCGGCAGACATTGGCATTGCCATGTCGGGCGGTGCGGACCTCGCCCGTGCCAGCGCCGATATCGTGCTGACCGACGACCGATTGCTCGCGCTTGCCGATGCCCGCGAAATCGCCCTAGGAACCCTGAGCGTCATCCGTACCAACTTCAACGCCACCGTCGGTATCAATACCGCCATAATGGCTGGCGCCTTGATGGGGCGGCTCTCACCCGCCGCCAGCGCGCTTCTGCACAACGGTACGACACTGGCGGTGCTCGTGAATGCGCTCCGTGGCGCGCGTGTCGTGGGGGATGATCGCGCAAGGCTCATCGCGAAATCCTGAATCACCTGCGAGCCGTTGCGAC
Organism: Thiorhodococcus drewsii AZ1; assembly: GCF_000224065.1. Lineage (GTDB taxonomy): Bacteria > Pseudomonadota > Gammaproteobacteria > Chromatiales > Chromatiaceae > Imhoffiella > Imhoffiella drewsii. Next base: position 5,579 of record NZ_AFWT01000020.1, on the reverse strand, counting down.
CCACCTCCACGAGATCCTTCCCGCTCCACCAAGGTCCCGGTGGAGTTGATCATGGAACGTCTGTTCATCATCCCGGCACAGCGGGATTTTGCATCTGCTCGACGGCGAATTCCGCCTCGAGCCGATCACGAAATCAAGAGGATGGTCCGATGTAATCAGGGTCTTTCTGCATTTGCCGCAGTCACTGGATGATCCTCTGCGGCAGGGCGAAAATACTGGCTCAGCGTCGCCGCGAGCGTCTTGATGCTGATGGGTTTCGTCAGAAACCCATCCATACCGGCGGCAAGGCAATGCTGACGACTGTCCTCGCCTGCATCTGCGGTCAAGGCAATGATCGGACGGCGTGCCCGGCGCTCATGAGCCTCCCACTGGCGGATGCGCTTGGTCGCCTCATACCCGTTCATGACCGGTGTGCGCAGGTCCATCAGCACCAGATCGGCCGTATCGCCGTCCATGATCGCCTTGACACCCTGTTGCCCATCCTCGACTGACACCACGGTCAAACCGAGTCGGTTCAAGATGTCCTCTAAGACCTGGCGGCTGATCGGTGTGTCTTCGATCACCAGGATCCGCCCCGTCAATTGCGGCAGCCTCGTGGTGGGCCGATCGTCGACCTTGAGGGGTTCCACAGCTCGACGCTCCATGCCGGATGCCAGCAGACCGGCTCGAATACGGAACCAGAATCGCGAACCGCAGTCGACCTCGCTTTCGACGCCGACCTCGCCGCCCATCAAGGTGGCCAGTCTGCGCACGATCGAAAGTCCGAGCCCCGTTCCCCCATAGTGGCGGGTCGTCGAGCTGTCGACTTGCGAGAACGGCTGAAACAGCGATGAACGGTGATCGTCGGCAATGCCGATCCCCGTGTCTGAGACGCTGAATTCGATCACGGCCGAGTCGTCGGCGCGCTCGACTTCGTGCGCGCTGATCTGGATCTCGCCCTGATGGGTGAACTTGATGGCGTTGCCCACGAGATTCGACAGCATCTGGCGCAACCGATAGGGGTCGCTCAGATAGTGTTGTCCGACGCGACCTCGCCACGTTGACGTCAGGCGTAAGCCTTTGCAGCGCGCCGGTTCTGCAAACAGCGTCTGCGTTTCGTCCAGGATCTGAGCGGGGTCCATGGCCAGAGATTCCAACTCGACGCGGCCGGCCTCGATCTTGGATAGGTCCAGTATGTCGTTGAGTAGGGCCAGCAGCGTTTGTCCGGATTGGAGGACGGTGCGCGCGTACTCCTGTCGCTTGGTTTCGGTCAACGCAGGAATCATCAGCAACTGCGCCATGCCGAGGATACCGTTCATGGGGGTGCGGATCTCGTGGCTCATGGTGGCCAGGAAGCGGCTCTTGGCGATGTTGGCCGCTTCGGCGGCGAGCTTTGCTTCAATCAGCTCCGATTCTGCTTGTTTCTGCGTCGATATATCAACGAGGGCCCAGATCGACGTCTCGTCATTGGCTCGCAATTGAGCGGCCGATAGGTTGAACCAACCGAGAGAGCCATCTTTACGCCGCCAGCGAACCTGGCTGCGAAAGACGTGCCCGGCCGTGACGATCGCATAGCCCTGACGGCCCAGCTCCTCGTAGGATTCATCGTCTTGATAGAAGCAGCGCGTGGGGCGGTTGACGAGTTCGTCTTCGCTGTATCCGAACATCTTGGCTATGGCGCGGTTCGCCCAGATGATCGTGCGGTTCGCAATCATGGCAAAGCCGACCACTTCACTTTGCAAAATGGAACGTTGTTCCTCCAAGACCTTGGCGAGTCTGTTTTCGGCCTGCTTGCGCTCGGTGATGTCGCGCGCGACGACCTGAGTTTCGGTCAGGTTGCCTTGGTCATCGAAGAAGGCTCGATTGACGAACTGTCCCCAACGCACTGCACCGCTGGCGTCGAGGACACGGTTTTCGATCGTGACCAGGGGGTTCGTTGGCGATAGGGTTTTCAGCTTCTCGTTGATCAGTGGCAGATCCTCGGCCCAGACGGTGGGTTGCCAATGGTTTCCGATCAGGGTGTCGGCCGGTTTGCCAAAGAACCGGCAAAAGGCGTCGTTGACGTAAAGGATGGTGCCGTCCGTCTTGAACCGGTAGATCAGCTCGGTCTGGTCTTCGAGCAAGGCGCGATAGCGTTCCTCGCTGGCGATCAGTGCCTGTTCGGCAAGTTTGCGTGGCGTGACATTTTCGTGGACCACCACCACCCCTTCGCTTGGTGGCAGCATCGGATAGACGTGCATCCGAAACCATCGTCGCTCGCTCGATGAGTCACAACGGTAGTCGAGCGTGAAGGTGTCGCGCTGACCCTTCAGGACCGCTTCGATTCCCGCCCAAGCCGTGATGGCTTCGTCTCCGCTGGGCAATCCTGCTGCCGAGCAGGCGTCCCGGTAGCGGACTCCAACCGGGGTCTCGGCCACGTTTGACGTCGCGTTGGCTTCGGTAACGTGTTTCCAGGAGCTGTTGACCGTGACGATGACACCGTGCGCGTCGAGCACGGAGATGTGCTCGGACATCGAGTCGAGAATGGTCTGCGAGAAGGCTTCGCGTTCGCGCAACGCCTCGATCTCGACCAAGGAGGGCAGTTCGACGGCCGACTCCAACTCCTCCGCCGACCAGGGTAGCGACTGGCCACGGATCTCTTGCAGAAAGCGCTCGAATGACTGGCGCGGGGAGATGCGTCCAGCATCGTCGGTGAGATGTGGACGATCCGGGTTGCCACCCCAGCTCACTGAGCAGTGTCGCTCGCGGCGAAACCAGATCATCGTGACCCGTGGTTTGCGCAACACAGACATGAACAAGGCCCCGGCGACACCGTCGTCAACCGCCTCTAGACCAAGATCGTGGTTCAGGGCGCTGGTGGCAAACAGTGTGGAGTCAGGCTCACGCGCGAGACGACGTCGATAGAGTTCACGGATACGGTCGATACTGGGGGTATGGCCGCAGGTCTGAATCGCCTCTTCGACCATCAGAGCAAAGCCATCGGCGCTGACGACACCGAGCAGAGCGGGATTGTGCTCCGTATGCATGAGTGCTTTGAAACCGAGCGTGCGGATCGACGCGATCAGCGTCTGGCGGCGGGCGGCGAGATCGCGCTCATGTGCGCGGCGCTCGCGGATCAGTCGCGCCTCGATCAACGCTGAGAGGTCGTCGCAGAGCCAGCCGAGGAGGTCGCGCTCGGCTGGAGCGAAACACTTGGGTTCGTGTTTTTGGTGGCAGGACAGCAGACCCCACAGGCGGTCCTCGACGACCAGTGCGCCCACCAGCGTGGCGCGCGCGCCCATGTTTTTCAAGTATTCGAGATGGATCGGCGAAACGCTGCGCAGGGTCGAACGACCCAGATCGATGCCTTGCGCATCCATGTTCGTCAGAAGCGCCGACGGGGTATAGAGTGCATCGGGAATCTGGCGCACCTTGCAGAGTTGGAACAACTCTCGCGCCTGCTTGGGAATGTCGCTAGCGGGGAAATTGAGCCCCAGATAGGACTCGACCCAGGGCGCCCGCGCTTCGGCGATCACCTCGCCGTTCCAGGCGGGGTCGAAGCGATAGATCATCACCTGATCGAGCCCGGTGAGGGTACGCACCAACTCTGATGCGGCTTGCGTGATCTCTGGTACGCCGTCGAGCCGGCGCAAGCCATCGATCCCGCGTCGATAGCGCTCGATCAACCCCTGAAAGACCGATGGTTTCGGTCCGCAGGGCTCGATGTCGACCAGCACCTGCCCATCCTGATTGAGCCAGGCGCGGGCGGCGAACGACTGGCCGTTCAGCGATAGGGTCAGGAGCGGGGGCGAGTCATCGACGGGCTCAGCCAGTAGGGCTGTTTCAGCCTCTGCGCCGAACACCTGGCCGATCGGGCGCCCAAGCAGGCGCTCGGCCGACAGCCCGAGCAGTTCCTCGCACGATTGACTGGCGGCCTCGATGCGTCCGCATTCGCGCTGGAGCACCAGGAGCGCACCGTGCGGCTGCACGGCACCGGTAAAGCGGATCGGCTCATTTTCACAGCTTAACAGGTCAAGGGGCGTTACCGGTTCGGGATCCATAGCGCACACCTTCAATGGCTTGTAAAGAGGCTCGCCAGCGAACGGCGAGGAGGCTGGCGGCGGTCAGCCGACTCATGACTTCAGCCCCTTGCTGGGACCCGCGCCTGGCGTTAGCCTGATGTGTGGATTCATCGCTGTCTGGCGATGGTTCGCGCGAACGATGACCGGGAGCGGCGCCGCTGCCGGTCACCACAATAACGGGTTGCCGATGAAGAACGAAGCACCACCTTCTGCATTGCATCGCCGTTTACGACAGGCAACGAAATCGTCCCACCATGTCCTCGATCACCATCCGGTGCTTGCTCCTCTGGTCAGACCGGACCTGTCGGTGGATCAGTATTCCAACGCCCTCGACGCACTGCATGGTATCCATACCGATACCGAAGCCGCCATTCTGACGTTTCTCGACCAACATCCAGGGCTGTTCGACTACCGCGCACGGCGCAAATTGCCGGCGCTGGAAGCGGACTTGGCGGTGCTCGGGCGTACGCCCGTGCTGCTCGCCGCGCATGTCCCCGTGCCGCAATCCGTGGCCGAACTCGTGGGGATACTCTATACCATCGAAGGTGCGTCGCAGGGTGGTCAAGTCATCGCACGCGTCCTCCGGGAAGGCCCGCTAGCAAATGTGCCGACCGCATTTTTCAGGGGCTACGGACCGCTGTCGCGCCAGCGCTGGGACGAGTTCCTGGAGTTTGCCGACGCGCAGTGTTCGGGCGATGAGCAGGAGGTTGCTGCGGCGAGTGCGGTGTCGACATTCGAGGCCATCAGGTGTTACCTGGACGCCTATTGCGATCATTTTGGCATTCAGTGAGAGGCAAACATCCCAGAGCGATCGCCCTGGGACTTGCCGCACGGGCAGCTCGTCGGCCCCGGGTTGACCTTAGTCACCCCGTTTTTCGCACCAATCGGTCCGTAAACCACCGCTCGGACTTGCGGTTCAACCGGGTTCTGACTGAAAGCTAGCGATGACGATAGAAGTCTCCTATAGAAAATCTTGGCTGCGCAAGGCTTGGGAAAGATTCCGGACCTATCCCTTTGATCGACTCTCCGTTCGTGCGGATCACTGGATCCACGATTGGAATCGCACCAATCCGGCCCGCGCTAGCAGGGCTTATCCCCTCTTCACAGTCGCTTTGAATTGGGCAACAGCGCATCCGGCCCGCTTCTTACTGCTACCGTTTCTCGAGGTGCTGCTGTTCGCGGTGCCCCAAGCAATGGGTTGGATCGCTTTACCTGGCCTCCATGGCTTGCAGGTTGCGTAAAGTGGACCCTAAAAATCGGACAGTCATTTAAGTTGTCAGGCCGGCACGAAAGGGTTGATCACAATGGGTGAAGCAAAGCGCAAAACCTACGCCGCCGCGTTCAAAGCCAAAGTGGCCTTGGAGGCCATCCGTGGGGTGAAAACCGTCAACGAGATTGGCCAGGAGCACGGTGTGCACCCGGTTCAAGTTGGGCAATGGAAGAAGGAGATCTTGGAGCACGCCGGCACGCTGTTCGAGACCAAACGGGGGCGCGAAACCTGCGGATGATCAGAGTGCGCCGGAGCGCCTCTACAGCGAG
>NZ_AFWT01000021.1 GCF_000224065.1 Thiorhodococcus drewsii AZ1 | reverse complement strand
CAGGACGGCCAGGATGAAACGGGCGAGAAAATCGAGACGAGAGCCATGCCAGTCCAGGTGTGTGGCAAGCAGGGTTCGGAGCAGTCTGACAGTGCGGGTTTCGGGCATCGTGACGTTGGGGCAGAGTCTCAAGACAATGCCATTATAATCAAAATCTTAATTTGAAATGTACTGTACTGAGGTCGCGACATTCAAGAATATGCTGAAGTTCGAGAAAAAACGCGTGAATCTCTGTCCCTACAGAACGCGGATAGCCCGCTCCTCGGCGCCCAGGGTCCGGCGGATTCCTGTGCGTCTAGAGCACCACGTCGGTCGCGTCGATGGCCGTGACTGGCACCAGTCGTCAGTCATCATCACGCTGTACCTCTAGAGCGATCAGGTTGCCGTCGCCGTCGACCTCAGCCTGAAACTCAATGGGGTGGCAGCAGACTGGACAGTCCTCAATGTAGTGCTGGCTGCCTGCAGAACTGTCCACCAGGGTATCGAAGTCTTCGCCGCAGTAGGGGCATTCAACCCGCGCGTCTTCAAGCATTTGTGTTTCCTCAGGATAGCGTCGCGCATGGAACGCGATCTGGAACGGATGACCAACCGGCTCGATCTCACCGACGACCAGATCAACCGGATCAAGGCGCTGTTCGACGCAGAGAAGACGAATCCGGAGCTGAACCGATGAGCAGCGCGCGATGATCGAGAACCGCAAGCGTTCTGACTGCGACACATCATCGCGGTGCCGTCGACGCGGTGGCGTTTATTCGCGCACCTTTCTCGCTGGCGGTGTTTCGTCAAATGGTTCAAGGTGGCGATGACAGGGCACACCCGTGCCAGGAATACCACCGATCCATCTGAATCATCGAATCATGCGCAAATGGACGTTGATCTTCGTCATCGCCGTGCTGGCCGGTGGCGGCTGGCTCTGGTGGCGTGAGGCCCCGGTCGCCGTCACCGTCGTTGCGCCAACGCGCGGCCCCGCCGTCGAGGCGATCTACGCAACCGGCAGCGTGGAGCCCGGCGTCATGCTGCCGATCGCCTCGCGGGCGGCGGGCAATCTGGTCGAACTCAATGCCGACGAGGGCGATCAGGTCGTCAAGGGACAGGCATTGGCACGGCTCGACGATACGGATCTGACCAATACGGTGCAGGAGCTGGACGCGCGGGCGCGTTTCGCGCGGTTGAATCTCCAGCGCATGCGCGAACTGGTGCAGCGCAAGGTCGTGGCCACCATCGAGGTCGATCAGGCGCGCGCCGACCTGGAGGCCGCCGAGGCGGTGCTGAGACGCGCCAAGGCGCAACGCGGTTTCATGGCCCTCACCGCACCCGCCGATGGTCTCATCATCCGCCGCGACGGCGAGATCGGTGAGTTCATCCCGGCGGGGCAGGCGGTGTTCTATCTCTCCTGCTGCGCTCCGCTGCGGGTCACGGCCGACGTGGACGAGGAGGACATCCCTCAGGTGCGCGTCGGGCAGGCGGTCGTCTTGCATGCCGATGCACTGCCGGAGCAGGTGTTCGATGGCGAGGTCAGTCAGATCACGCCCAAGGGCGACCCGGTCGCGCGCACCTTTCGGGTCCGCATCCGGCTCGCCGATCCGGCGGGTCTGCGGATCGGCATGACGGTCGACGCCAACCTGATCCTGACCGAGCGACAGGATGCCCTGCTGGTACCGTCCACCGCCCTCCAGAACGACGTCCTCTGGCTGGTGGCGGACGGCCGGCTGCATCGCCAGCCGGTGCGCATCGGTGTGGCCGGCGCGCTACGTACCGAGATCCTCGATGGATTGCCGCCGGATGCCCTGGTCGTCGCCACGCCCTCCGAAGCCCTTCGCGACGGCGCCGCCGTGCGTATCCGTTCAGCCGACACTGCATCCCAGCCCTGATGCGCATTCAGCTCCAGGTCGCGCTCACCCATCTCACCGGGCGTCGGCGCCAGACGCTGGTCTCGCTCATCGGTGTGGTGCTCGGGGTCGCCTTTTTCCTGGCGGTGTCCTCCCTGATGCGCGGCTCCGAACAGGACTTCATCAAGCGTCTGGTCGACAACAGTCCGCACATCACCGTTTCGGACGAGGTGCGTCGCCCCCGGACCCAGCCGGCCGAGCAACGCTGGACCGACGGGGCCGTCAGGATCCGCAGCCTCAAGCCACAGACCGAGACGCGTGGCATTCGCGGCTACCGCAAGAAGCTCGCGCTGATCGAGGCCATTCCGGGCGTGCGGGTCGCGCCGGTGCTGATCGGCTCGGCCGTGCTCACCTTCGCCGGGCGGGAGGAGGGCGTCACCCTCTCGGGCATCGTGCCGAAGACCATGAAGACCGTCTCTACCATTCAGGACAAGATGGTCGAGGGCTCGCTCGATGCGCTCGACGTCAACCCGAACGGGATCGTCATCGGCACCGGGCTGGCCGAGAAATTCAACCTCGGTCTCGGCCGCAACCTGACCGTGGTGGCCGCGAGCGGAGCCAGTCGCGCCATGAAGGTGGTCGGCCTCTTTCGCACCGGCAATGCCTCGGTCGACGAGACCCAGACCTTCACCCTGCTCAAGCGTGCGCAGGTCATGTTCGAGCGGCCCAACCGGGTCAATCGCTTCCTGATCCAGCTCGACGACGCCTATGCCGCGCGTGCCGTCGCCCAACGCATCGAGGCCGCCATCGGCGACAAATCGGTCTCCTGGGTCGAGGCGTCGGAGGACATCCTGAGCGTGCTGGTGGTACGCAACATCATCATGTACAGCGTGGTGTCGGCGATCCTGATCGTGGCCTCATTCGGCATCTACAACACCCTCTCGACCATCGTGCTGGAGAAGACTCACGACATCGCGATCCTCAAATCCATGGGCTTCCACGCCCGCGACATACGGCTCATCTTCCTGTTCGAAGGGGTCGTCATCGGTTTGATCGGCAGCCTCTTCGGCCTGGTCCTGGGAGCCGGTCTCATGCACGCCCTGTCGCAGGTTCAAATCAAGCCGCCGGGCGTCTCGGAGCAGGTCTTTCTGCCGATCTGGTGGGGCGCGCAGCAATTCGCCTTGGCCACGGCCTTCGCCATGGCGTCCTGCATCCTCGCCGCCTATCTCCCGGCGCGCCGCGCGGGGCGGGTGCATCCGGTGGAGATTCTGCGAGGTGCGGCGTGAGCGCGGTGCTGCGCGCGGAGCATCTGGTTCGCATCCTGCCCGGCGAGGTGCCGGTCACGTTGGTGAAGGATGTCAGTCTTGCCATCGAGCACGGCGAGTTCATCTGCATCATGGGTCCATCCGGGTCGGGCAAGTCCTCGCTGCTCTATCTGCTGGGGCTGCTCGATGTCCCGACCTCGGGGCGGGTGTGGCTCGACGGCGAGGAGACCTCAGGCTATGGCGAAGACGACCTGGCGAACCGCCGACTGGAGAAGCTCGGGTTCGTGTTCCAGTTCCATTTCCTGCTCGCCGAGTTCTCGGTACTCGACAACGTGACCCTACCGATCCGCCGCCTCGGGCGGCTCGATGCCTCCGATGCTCGCGCGCGGGGGCTTACGCTGCTGGATCGGCTGGGCGTCGTCGAGCAGAGCGCCAAGTACCCGCACCAACTCTCCGGCGGGCAGCGCCAGCGCGTCGCCATCGCCCGTGCTCTGGCCAATGACCCGCTGATCCTCCTCGCCGACGAACCGACCGGCAATCTGGATTCGGCATCGGGCGGCACGGTCCGTCAGATCCTCAAGGATCTGGCGCACGAGATGGGCAAGACGGTGGTCGCGGTGACCCACGATGCGTCCTTTGCCGCTGCCGCCGATCGGCGTATTGGGATCGTCGACGGCCGGATCGACGCCGATTGGCGCGCGGTTTAGGCGCGGGCGCTCGATCTGTGGGGCGGGTCACCGGCTCAGCGCAATCTCCGCGATGATGCCGCTGGCGATCGCGATCAGTACGAAATCCGAGCCTGTTTGAACCCTATGGTAGCCGCGGGGCGTGTCGCTCATTCTTGGCGTGATGCGGTGGGGATCGGTGCCCTCTGGATGGGGCTCGATGCTGGTCGTTCCGTTGGTCGCGACCTGGGGGCTGATCGTTGCGCGATTGCCTGTGCGTGGCCGGCTGGTGATTGCGTCCCCTCTGCCGTGAGCGCTGCCCCGACGATTCCGTGTGGGGTGTACCTATTTTTTCGGATGCACGACGTCAGGCAGCAGGCGCTCGAACTCTTTCCTGACCACCTTGTAGCATTCGCATACCCGCTTCTCCAGGCCCGGTCGATCCAGCACAGTGATGTGCCCCCGGCTATAGCGGATCAACCCCGCCGCCTGCAACCGCCCGGCGGCCTCGGTCACGCCCTCGCGCCGTACGCCCAGCATGTTGGCGATCAGTTCCTGGGTCATGTGCAACTCGTTCGACGGCAATCGATCGAGACTGAGCAGCAGCCAGCGGCAGAGCTGCTGGTCCACCGTATGGTGGCGATTGCAGACGGCGGTCTGCGCCATCTGGGTCAGCAGGGCCATGGTGTAGCGCAGCAACAGCGGCTGCAACGCCCCCTGGCGAGGCCCCCCGAGGCGGGCGAACTCCAGCTTGAGCACCCGTCCCTTCAGACGATAGGCGTGGCCCGCGCTCTGCACCACGGCCCGATTCGGCACCGTGCCGCCGCCCATGAAGAGGGCGATGCCGACGATGCCCTCGTTGCCGACCACGGCGATTTCGGCGGAGGCGCCGTTCTCCATGACGTACAGCAGGGAGACGATGGCGTTGGTGGGGAAATAGACATGGTTCAATTCCACGCCAGGCTCGTAGAGGACCATGCCGAGTGGCAGCGTGACCAGCTCCAGTTCCGTACTCAGGTGTGCGTAATCATCCTCGGGCAGGGCGTCGAGTAGACGGTTTTGCTGTGGGTTCGGAGGCGGTAGATTGGGCATGTTGGGCATGCGCCACCTTTTGGATTGACCGTCCAAGATCGGACCGCATGGATTTCACGGCTGACGGCATCAGGGTGTCAAGGCGGTTTTTGTCCGCTGGCGGACAGATTGAGACTGTTCGACCCTGGGCGCGCATCCCGAGCGTCAATTCACCGCAATCGCCTCTTTCGGAAGCGTGCGAATCACAGGGGGCGTAACCGTTTGGTCTTGCCGTGGGTATTGGCGCCGTAGAGCGCAGCCAGGCGCAGGACGCGCGGCTTTGGCCGAATAGTCGCCGCTGCTCTCGACCGCTCCTCGGGCACACCAGCCGCCGCGCCGCCGGTTCGAAGGGTGGTTTCCCGCGTCAACCCAAGACCTGCTCGTACATTGCCTCTGCCGCCCCATAACAGCCGCAGGCGGCGCTTTGTAGGCCGGTACGGTCGAGCACGGTGACTTCCCCGCGCCGGTACTGAATCAGCTGGCGCTCCTGCAGCGCGCTTGCCGCCTTGGTCACACCCACGCGACGTACCCCCAGCAAGAGGGCTAGGAGCTCATGGGTGACATGGAAGTGATTGGAATGCGCCCGGTCCTGGGTCATCAACAACCAGCGGGCGAGGCGCGCCTCCACCCTGTGGAAGCGGGTGCAGGTGAGCAACTGGATGCTCTGGTTCATCAAGACGTCGAGATAGCGGTGGAGCCTGGCCTGTAGGACGCTGCTCTGGTGCATCGCTTCGCCAAATCCTTCACTGGACAGGCGCCACGCCGGCCCTGGTCCTTGGACGAAGGTGCGGATCTGGGTGAACTCGACTCCCAGGATCAGGGGCGTGCCGATCATGCCTTCATTACCAACGAGCCGCACCTCCAGACCGGTGTGATCTGCGGGCGGGGCCACCAGGGATACGAAACTGTCGGTGGGGAAATAGACGTCGCGGATCCGGTCCCCCGGCTCGTTGATTACCTCGCCACGCCGCAGCTCGACGGACTCGCAGTTCGCCAGAACCGCTCGCCGGTCCTGGTCGGGCAGGGCGGCCAGGAGCCGGTTCTCGATCTGGTCGGGTGTTTTCACGGAGTCCGATTGCACGCGCGCGTTCTCCTTTGGTCGGTGATGGACGAAGAACAGACGGCGCAAGGCTGGAACGGGTGAGTGGGTTGGCCGTGATGGGTAGCAATACGCTCAACGGCCCGCTCGGTCGGTACGCTGCCAAACATAGCGCGCGTTTGACTTCTTTCGGTTTCCGCTGCGCAAGGCGCCCGGTCGAGGCGCGGCGGGACCCTGTCCCGGAAACGCATTGCTTTGTGTGCTAGCGAACAGACGCCGGTCGTGGCGGTGACTATCGTGGCGCTTACCGACTATTTGCACCGTTTGGAAGAAAAATTGCCATGTCTCTGATTACATTGGTCATGACGCTCGTTGTCGTGGGATTGATCCTCTGGTTGATCAATAACTACATCCCGATGGATCGCACCATTAAGAAGATCTTGAACGCGGTCGTCGTGATTGTCGTGGTTCTGTGGCTCTTGTCCGTCTTTGGGCTGATTCCCCCGATATCGGGAATGCGGATTGGCTAGAAGGTCGGACCAGAACAGATCGCGCCATCCTCCGGAAGGAATAAATAAAATATTATGAATGCGGATGCATTATTGAAAAGACAGACGCTGGCCAAGAAGGCCGCGAAGGTCGTTACCTATTACGATCCTCGCACCTGGAAAGAAAAGGGACTTTGGTGGACCGCCGGTCTGTTTCTGGTCACCTATTTGATTGTCGTCCTTATCCTGGGCATCTATTGGTCGCGCTCGCCTGGTCTGTATGACGTGCGTGAACAGGCGCTCTCTCTGGTGAATCAGGATGAAAGCAAGCTGGTGACAGGAACTGCCACCACGGCGACCGCCATCCGCATTGGAGAGACCCTGCTCGACAAGCCCGGCGGTTATCTGACCAACGACGTCTCTCCTCCGAGTGTGTTTCTGGACAACATTCCCAACTGGGAATTCGGTGCATTGACCGCATGGCGCGATCTGCTCAACGCGCTGCGCAACGACTTCAGTCGTGCCCAATCCCAGTCGGTCGAGGACAAAAATCTAGAAATCGCACAACCCCAGTCCAACTACCAATCGGACTCCTGGATCCTGCCTTCCACCGAGTCGGAGTACCGCACCGGCATCGACGCCCTCTATCGGTATAGCCAGGGCCTTTCCGATACCGCAGCCGTCCATGCCCAGTTCTTTGCCCGCGCTGACAATCTGACCACCTATCTCGAAGTGGTTGAAAAACGCCTCGGCAGCCTCGCGCAGCGTTTGTCTTTTGCGGTCGGCCAGGACCATCTCGATACCGCATTGGCCGGCGATCCAAGCGCCCGTCAGTCGACGCCGGCTCCCGCCCAGACGCAGACCAAGACGTCTTGGTCCAAGATCGACGACATCTTTTTCGAGGCGCGCGGTTACACCTGGGCACTGCTGCATTCGCTGCAAGCGATGGCGATCGACTTCGATCCCGTGCTCAAGGACAAGAATGCCGAGGTTTCCTTGGAACAGATTATCCGCGAATTGAAAAACACCCAGAACGCTATCTGGAGTCCGTTGATTCTCAACGGCACTGGATACGGGCCAATGGCGAATCATTCGCTGGTGAGCGCCTCCTATATCTCCCGGGTCAATGCTGCGATCACCGATCTGCGCAATCTGTTGCAGAAAGGCTGAATCGGGCGTTCGCCGAACGGCTTACGCTTGAATCATCGTATCAATTTAGAGGGTATCGACATGGCTACCATGCGGCCCGCAGGTGTGATCAGGATGGGGCTGATTCTGGGGGGCGGCACGCAAGGCCGTGCATCTCGATGGATCAAACCAATCCCGTCTGGATGTTTACAGGAATAAATAACTGTCCGGGATGCTTCAATGTCTCAGATCAAGTGTCTAGGATCAAACGAGTAACGTCATGGCTTATATCCAATTACTGATCAATCTGGTCGCATTCGTGGCCATTCTGTGGGTTGTGAATGTGCGCATCCCGATGAATGCGACCGTTAGGAAGGTCGCGAATGTGGTTGTTGTCGTCATCGCGATCCCCTTTGTTCTCGGTGCATTCGGGTTCTTTGGTCCGATATCTTGGTGAATGCGAAACGGCTCGGATTCTGCAGTCGTGTGATGAGTCGGTGGGGCGTTGTATTCCGGCAATCCGCCGGGTGAAATAAGTGAGACAGGAGAATGTCATGGTGGCGTCAAGAGATGAATATGTTGCGCGAATGAAGGCGCAGATCGATGAATGGAGCAAGAGTATCGCTGCGATGGAAGAGAAGGGAAATGAAATCAAGGAAGATGCCAAGTTGAAATATCAGGAGCAACTTGCCGTGCTGCGTGTCCAGCGCGCAGAAGGCGAAAAGAAGTTGGAGGAGGTGCAGGCCGCGAGCGAGAGCACCTGGGAGCAGGTGAAGGCGGAAAGCGATAATGTCTGGGAGGCATTCAAAGACTCCTATCAGGCGTTCGCGGCGCATTTCACGCATAAGCCTTAACTCACGCGCTACAGGTGAGGTGATCTGACGCGATCGACTGCGCGTCCTGAGTACCTCTCCGGGCATTCCGTCCGGAGAGGCGGCGGCCGAGCGTAGGAGACTGCACCATTGAAGGCGAGCAAGATGAGGGTGCGCGAATTACTGGCCCAGTGGCGGCAAGGACGTCCTGGCAACCGGTTGGCCATTCGCGAGCGTGGCGACGAGCCACCGTTGCGCGCGGCGCTCTTCAGTGCCATCCAGATGGAACAGCACGGAAAGAATCTCGCCGCCTCGCATCTGTTGATGTCTGGACATCCGCCGGACCGCCTGCTGGCACGTCTCACCGAGAATGAAAAAATCCTGCTCGATGTCTGTCGGCTGCTCATGGCGGCAGTCGCGGAGAATCGCCGGGTTGCACCGGCCGGTGAATGGCTGCTCGATAACTTCTATCTGATCGAGGATCAGATCCGCACCGCCAAGCGGCATCTGCCCAAAGGCTACAGCCGGGAGTTGCCGCGACTGCGTCATGGTCTCTCGGCGGGTCTGCCTCGGGTCTATGACCTGGCGCTGGAGATCATCGCTCACGGCGATGGCCGGGTCGATCCCGAAAACCTCAACCATTTCGTCGCCGCCTATCAGACGGTCACCACCCTCAAACTGGGTGAGTTATGGGCCATCCCGATCATGCTGCGTCTGGCGCTGATCGAAAATCTTCGCCGCGTCGCCGCCCGCATCGCCGCCGGGCGGACCGATCAGAATCTGGCCGATGCCTGGGCCGACGCCATGATGGCGATGGCCGAGCGCGATCCCAAGAATCTGATCCTGGTGATCGCCGACATGGCGCGCTCGAATCCACCCCTCTCCGGCACCTTCGTGGCGGAGTTGGCGCGCCGACTCCAGGGTCAGAGCTCCGCACTTGCCTTGCCGCTGACTTGGATCGAGCAGCAGCTCGCCGAATCGCACCGGACCATCGAACAGTTGGTGCAGATCGAAAACCAGCAGCAGGCGGCCGACCAGGTCTCGATCGGCAACAGCATCGGCAGTCTGCGCGCCCTGGGTGCGACGGACTGGCGCACGTTCGTCGAGAACATGAGTCTGGTCGATCGGATCTTGCGCGACGATCCGCATGGGCTATACGGGCGCATGGAGTTCGCCGCGCGCGATCGCTATCGCCACGTGGTGGAGACGATCGCGAAGCACAGTCAGTTCTCCGAGGCGGAGGTGGCCCGCTCAGCGGTCGAACTGGCGCGAAAGGGCGCGCTCGCGAGCGCGTCTGGCGAGCGCGAGGCGCATGTCGGGTTCTACCTGATCGATCGCGGTCTGGTCCTGCTCGAACGCCAGGCGGGGGCACGTGTCCGTACCCTGGAGTCACTGCGACGGCGCGGTCGCCAGTTCCCCCTCTCTTTGTATCTGGGCGCGATCGCGCTGCTCGCGGTCCTCTTCACGGCGGGATTGCTGGAGCCGCTGCGGGCCGAGGAACTGCCGAGTTGGTTGTTCGTCCTGCTAGGGCTGCTCGCGCTCTTGGGCACCAGTCAATTGGCGGTGGCCCTGGTGAACTGGGCGGCCACCCTGCTGACGACCCCAGCTCCACTCCCACGCATGGATTTTTCCGACGGCATTCCAGCGGATCGGCGCACCCTGGTGGTGACCCCGACCATGCTCACCAGTACCGAGGGCATCGAGTCGCTGGTCGAGGCGCTGGAGGTGCGCTTTCTGGCCAATCGGGACGACGGTCTGCACTTCGCGCTGCTGACCGATTTTCGCGATGCACCGCTGGAAACGCTGTCCACCGACGCGTCGTTGGTGGCCTTGGCCGCGCGGCGAATCGCCGCGCTGAATGCGAAATACCCGCGCGCGCATGGCGACTCCTTTTTCCTGTTCCACCGTCCGCGCCGCTGGAACGCGCGCGAACGGATCTGGATGGGGTACGAGCGCAAGCGCGGCAAGCTCGCCGATCTGAACGCGTTGCTGCGTGGCGACGCGGCGGACCGGTTTGCCTTGATCGTGGGCGAGACGGCGATCCTCGCGGACGTGCGCTACGTCATTACGCTCGACACCGATACCCAACTTCCGCGCGACACGGCGTGCCAGTTGGTCGGTGCCATGGCGCACCCGCTCAATCGGCCGGTCTACGATCGCGCCCGGGAGCGCGTATGCGAGGGCTACGGTATCCTGCAACCCAGGGTGGCCGTGAGTCTGCCTGGCGCCAACCGCTCGCGTTATGCCCGTCTGCACGGCAGCGACGCTGGGATCGATCCCTATACCCACGCCGTTTCCGACGTCTATCAGGACTGGTTCCAGGAAGGCTCCTTCATCGGCAAGGGTATCTATGATGTCGACGCCTTCGAGCTGTCACTCGAAGGGCGCTTTCCCGAGAATCGCATCCTCAGTCACGACCTGCTGGAGGGCTGCTACGCGCGCTCCGGACTGCTCTCCGACGTGCAGCTGTACGAGGACTTTCCCTCCTCCTATAGCGCGGATGTCAGCCGGCAGTATCGCTGGATTCGCGGGGACTGGCAGATCGCGCACTGGCTGTTGCCGTGGATCCCCGGTGTCGCTGGGCACGCACGGGGCAACCCGCTCTCGGCCCTGTCGCGCTGGAAGCTGGCCGACAATCTTCGGCGCAGTCTGGTGCCTGCGGCCCTGACCCTGTCGTTGATCCTGGGTTGGGTTTTCCTGGCATCGCCCGGCGTCTGGACCTTGGCGCTGCTGAGCATCGTGCTGATTCCGGCGATCATGACGGCGCTGCCGAACCTGCTGCGCAAGCCGGGTGACGTGGTCTGGAGCACCCATCTCGTCGCGGCGCTGCGCGCGGTGGTCCGCCAAGGCATGCAGGCGGTCTTCACGCTGGTCTGTCTCCCCTATGAGGGCTTTTACAGTCTGGAGGCGATGCTGCGCACACTCTGGCGGCTGGGGATCTCCCATCAGGGGCTGCTGGAATGGACCTCGTCCGGTGACCTGGATCACCAGGGTCGGGGTGTCGCCTCCTTCTACCGTCGGATGTGGATCGGCCCGGCGTTGGCCGCCGTCACCGCCATGGGCCTGACGCTCGTCGATCCGGCCAGGTTCTGGGTGGCTGGGCCCATCCTGGTGCTCTGGCTGGCATCGCCGGCGATCGCCTGGTGGCTGAGTTGCCCTCTGACGCATCGCAAGGCCCGTTTGAGCCTCGACCAGGTCCAGTTTCTTGGTACGGCCGCACGTAAGACCTGGGCCTTCTTCGAGACCTTCGTCGGCCCGGACGACCATTGGCTTCCGCCGGACAACTACCAGGAGCATCCCGCGCCGGTGGTGGCCCATCGCACCTCGCCGACCAACATGGGGCTCTCGTTGCTCGCCAATCTGGCGGCCTACGACTTCGGCTATCTGCCGGTCGGCGGATTCATCGCGCGCACGACCGGCGCCTTGAACACGATGGCTGGCCTGGAGCGCTATCGCGGTCATTGCTTCAACTGGTACGACACCCAGACGCTTAAGCCGCTGAAGCCGCTCTATATCTCCTCGGTGGACAGCGGCAACCTCGCGGGCCACCTCCTGACCTTGCAGCCGGGTCTGCTGGCACTGATCGATGCGCCCATCCTGAACGCGCGTTGGTTGGATGGCATCGACGACAGCTTCCGGATCCTGATGGAGGCGCTAACCTCGGATCCCGAGCACCGCCGCAAGACGGCTCTGCCGGAGGCGTTGACGTCATTCCGACTGTGGCTGGAGTCGGCCGCCCAGGCATCACCAACCGGGCTTGCGGCGACACGCGACTGTCTGGAATCGCTCGCGACGGCGGCCGATGTGCTCGCACAGGATCTGACCGAGCGCACCGAAGGCGACGCGAACGCCTGGGCGCTGTCCTTGGCCCGGCAATGTCGGGGGATTCTGGATGATCTGCTGTTTCTGGTGCCCTGGCTTGAGGCACCGGATTTGGGGCAGCTTGATGCGAGTGTGACATTGCGGGAGTTGGCGCGGGTTGGCTTGGTCATGGAAGACGGCAAGGACGAAGCAATGCGAGCGGCCAGTGGGCGTGCCCGTGAGCGGATTGCGGTCATCAAGGGACTGGCTCAACAGGCCGGTGAACTGGCACGGATGGACTACGACTTCCTGTTCGACGAGGCGCGACAGTTGCTGGCGATCGGCTTCAACGTCAGCGAGCACCGCCAGGACGCGAGCTATTATGATCTGCTGGCCTCGGAGGCGCGTCTTGCCTGTTTCGTGGCGATCGCTCAGGGCCAGTTGCCGCAGGAGAGCTGGTTTGCCCTGGGACGCCAGCTGACCCTCGCGGCCGGAGAACCGACGCTGCTGTCCTGGAGCGGCTCGATGTTCGAGTATCTGATGCCGTTGCTGGTGATGCCGACCTACGAGCGCACCCTGCTGGATCAGACCTATCGCACGGCGGTGGCCAGACAGATCGCCTATGGCAAGGAGCGCGGGGTGCCCTGGGGTGTGTCCGAGTCCGGCTACAACATGGTCGACCTTCAGCTCAACTATCAGTACCGCGCCTTCGGCGTCCCCGGACTGGGGCTCAAACGCTGGCTGGCAGAGGATCTGGTCGTCGCGCCCTATGCCTCGGCGCTGGCGCTGATGGTTGCGCCGGAGGCTGCCTGCCAGAATCTCCAACGCCTCGTCGCCAGCGGATTCGAGGGTCGCTACGGGTTCTACGAGGCCATCGACTACACGCCTTCGCGCCTGCCGCGCGGTCAGACGGGCTCCCTGATCCGCTCTTTCATGACCCATCACCAGGGCATGACCTTCCTGTCGCTGGCCTATCTGCTGCTGGATCGCCCGATGCAGAAACGCTTTGCCTCGGCGCCGCTGTTCCAGGCGACCTCGCTGTTGCTGCAGGAGCGCATCCCCAAGACCCCGTCCTACTATGCGCATGCCGCCAACGAGCCGAGCGACATCCGCACCGCCGCGAGTGTGCAGGAGTCGCAGATGCGGGTCTTCACCAGCCCCAACACCCGCACCCCCGAGGTCAAACTGCTCTCGAACGGGCGCTACCACGTCATGGTCACCAACGCTGGCGGTGGCTACAGCCGCTGGAAGGATCTGGCCGTGACGCGCTGGCGCGAAGACACGACCCGCGATCACTGGGGCGCCTTCTGCTACCTGCGCGACCTGGCGAGCGGCGAACTCTGGTCGACCGCCCATCAGCCGACGCTCAAGACGCCGGACAGCTACGAGGCGATCTTCTCGGAGGGGCGTGCCGAGTTCCGTCGTCGCGACCAGGGGATCGAGTCCTATACCGAGATCGCGGTCTCGCCCGAGGACGACATCGAGCTGCGCCGAGTGCGTCTCACCAATCGTTCGCGGGTGCGCCGGGTCATCGAGGTCACCAGTTATACCGAGGTGGTGATTGCACCGGCAGCGGCGGACGCCTTGCACCCGGCCTTTAGCAACCTCTTCGTGCAGACCGAGATCCTCCATCCGCATCCGGCGATCCTCTGTACCCGCCGGCCGCGTTCGAGCACCGAGGCGGCACCCTGGATGTTTCATCTGATGGTGGTGCGCGGGCCCGATGGTTCGGCTCCAGCCCCCTCCTACGAAACGGACCGGATGCGCTTCATCGGTCGCGGCCGTAGCCTGGAGTCGCCTCGGGCGCTCACCGAGGACGCCGAACTCTCGGGCAGCGCCGGGTCGGTGCTGGATCCCATCGTCGCCATCCGCTATCGCGTCACGCTCGATCCGGACCAGGCGGTTACGCTCGATCTGGTCACCGGCATCGGCGACAGCCGCGACATGGCCCTGGGCCTGGTCGAGAAATACCAGGATCAGCGTCTCGCCGATCGCGTCTTCGACCTGGCCTGGACGCACAGCCAGGTGGTGTTGCGCCAGCTCAATGCCACCCAAGCCGATGTGCAGCTCTATGGTGGCCTGGCCAGCTCGATCCTCTATGCCAATGCCGCGCTGCGCGCCGAACCGAGCGTGCTGGCCCAGAATCGGCGCGGACAATCCGGGCTCTGGAGCCATGCGGTGTCGGGCGACGTGCCGATCGTACTGGTACAGATCGGCGATCCCGCCAACATCGAGTTGGTCCATCAACTGGTGCAGGCCCATGCCTACTGGCGGCTGAAGGGATTGACCGTCGACCTGGTGATCTGGAACGAGGATCGCGCCGGTTACCGGCAACAACTCCATGACCAGATTCTGGGACTGATTGCCGCAGGCGTCGAAGCGCATGAAATCGACCGCCCCGGCGGTATCTTCATCCGGCCGGCGGATCAGATCAGCCACGAGGATCGCATCCTGTTCCAGACCGTGGCGCGGGTCATCCTCAGCGACACGCGGGGCTCCCTGGTCGAACAGCTCGGTCGGCGTGCTCCGCCGGAAAAGCGCATCCCACGCCTGCGCCCGACCCGCACCCGCTTCGCCGAATGGAGCCGCGACGTCGACACAGTGGACGGTGGCGATCCTCTTGCTCGACTCGGGGCGGATCGCCGCCAACGCCTGTTCGACAACGGGCTGGGCGGTTTCAGTCCCGATGGGCGCGAGTACCTCATCACCACCGCGCCCGGCCAGACGACACCCGCTCCCTGGGTCAATGTTCTGGCGAATCCGCACTTTGGGACGGTCCTCTCGGAGAACGGCCTGGCCTACACCTGGAGCGAAAACGCCCACGAGTTCCGCCTCACCCCCTGGCACAACGACCCGGTCAGCGATGCGAGCGGCGAGGCATTCTATCTGCGCGACGAGACGAGCGGTCAGGTCTGGTCTCCAACGCCCTTGCCGGCCCCTGGCACGACGGCCTATGTCACCCGCCACGGTTTCGGTTACAGCGTCTTCGAGCACACCGAGGACGAGATCCAGTCCGAACTCTGGGTCTACGTGGCGGTGGACGCCCCCATCAAGTTCTCGGTGCTGAAGGTGCGCAATCTGTCGACGCAGCCGCGTCAGCTGTCCGCGACCGGCTACATGGAATGGGTGCTCGGTGATCTGAGCCCAAAGACCAGCCTGCATGTCATCACCGAGATCGACCCGGTCAGCGGCGCCCTGTTCGCACGCAATCCCTACAACACCGAGTTCGCCGATCGGATCGCCTTTTTCGACACGGACGATGCAACGCGCACGATCAGTGGCGACCGCACCGAGTTCCTTGGACGCAACGGGACGCCGCGCCATCCGGCTGCGCTGACGCGGCTGCGGCTCTCCGGCAAGGTTGGGGCGGGGCTGGATGCCTGTGCCGCGATCCAGGTGGGTTTCGAGCTGGCACCAGGGGAGGAGCGAGAGATCGTCTTCCGGCTCGGCGTGGTCGGGCGGCGCGGTGCGGATGATGCCAGCACCCTAGTGCATCGCTGTCGTGGCGTTTCCGCCGCGCACAGGGCGCTGGAGGCGGTGCGCCAGCAATGGACGCGGATCCTGGGCGCGGTGCAGGTGGACACCCCGGATCCGTCTCTGAATATCCTGGCCAACGGCTGGCTGCTCTATCAGACGCTGGCCTGTCGGCTCTGGGCGCGCAGCGGTTACTACCAGTCGGGCGGTGCCTTCGGTTTCCGCGATCAGCTGCAGGATACGATGGCGCTGATCCACGCCGAGCCGGCCTTGGTGCGCGAGCATCTGCTGCTGTGCGCCAGCCGTCAGTTCCGCGAGGGCGATGTGCAGCACTGGTGGCATCCGCCCTCGGGTCGCGGGGTGCGCACCCGCTGCTCGGACGATTATCTCTGGCTGCCGTTGGCGACCTGCCGCTATGTCCAGGCGACCGGAGACACCGGGGTGCTGGACGAACTGGCTCACTTCCTGGAGGGCCGCCTGGTTAGTGGAGAGGACGATTCCTACTACGACCTTCCGGGCCAGTCCGACGAATCGGCGAGCCTCTACGATCATTGCGTGCGCGCCATCCTGCACGGTCTGCGCTTCGGCGAGCATGGTCTGCCGTTGATGGGCTCTGGCGACTGGAACGACGGCATGGACCTGGTCGGGATCAAGGGCCGAGGCGAGAGCGTCTGGCTGGGGTTCTTCCTCTACGAGGTCCTGACGCGGTTCGTCGAGGTGGCGCGTTTGCGGGACGATCTACCCTTCGTCGAGCGTTGCCAGCGGGAGGCGGATCAACTGCGTGACAAGCTCGAACAGCATGGCTGGGATGGCGACTGGTATCGGCGCGCCTATTTCGACGATGGGACCCCATTGGGCTCGGCCGGTCAGGCCGAATGCCAGATCGATTCGATCGCCCAGAGCTGGTCGGTGCTCTCCGGCGCCAGCAACCGGGAGCGCACGCATCAGGCGATGGAGTCGCTCAATGCACACCTGGTGCGCCGCGATGCCGGCCTGATCCAGCTCCTGGATCCGCCCTTCGACCAGTCGCCGCTGAGTCCCGGCTACATCAAGGGCTATGTCCCCGGCGTGCGGGAGAACGGCGGGCAATACACCCACGCGGCGATCTGGACGGCGATGGCGTTCGCGCAACTTGGCGACCGCACGCGCGCCTGGGAGCTGTTCGACATCATCAATCCCATCAACCATGCCCGCTCGCCCGAGGAGGTCGCGACCTACAAGGTCGAACCCTATGTGGTCGCGGCCGATGTCTATGCGGTCTCGCCGCATGTCGGGCGCGGTGGTTGGACCTGGTACAGCGGCTCGGCGGGTTGGATGTATCGGCTGATCCTGGAATCCCTACTGGGTCTGCGACTGGAAGGGCAGATCCTGCGCATCGAACCCTGTTTGCCCAGAGCGTGGGACGGTTTCACGCTCAGCTATCGCTATCGGGAGACGACCTACCAGATCGTCGTCACCCAGGTGTCGGAAGAGGAGGGCGCGCCGAGGGTGACCCTGGACGGCATCGAGCAAGCCGGCTTGGCGATTCCCTTGAGCGACGATCGCCAGGAGCACGCGGTCGAGGTGAAACTCAGCGGTGAGCCGCAAGGGTGACGGGTCGAGGCCGTCGTCGGATGGCGGTATCCCGGTCGTGGTGGGTCATCGATACAGCACGTGGAGAATGCGAATGGGCACACGCGGCACGCATGTTCCGGCGCATGACATCCCTCGGCTGACAGGGCGGATCGCCGAATCCGTCGCGGCGCGCGTTTCGCAGGTGAAGGCCTTGTTAGAGTTCGCGGGCGGCGTCCGCGCTCAACAAATTGTCTGCGGCGTCGTCGGCTCCGCTGGCCTTGACTTTGTCCTCGATCGTGCGATCCACCGACACGTCCCCGGTGGCGACGGGTTTGACGGCGTCGGCGGTGCGTCGCACCTTCGGTTGGCGCCCTGCGTGTACCCCGGCGTCACGATCGGCGCTTGCTGCAGCGAGCGCGTCGGCGTCGAACAGTCGTACCTTGTAGATCGGCTCCGGCATTACGATACCGGCATGGTCGAACGCCGATTTCACCGCGCGGATCGCCTCGCTGCGGACCTTCAGTAAGTCGACCTGCATCTGATCGATCCACGCATAACAGCGCAAAATCACATTGGAATCGCCCAGCGATTGCACGACGACGAGCGGTTTTGGATCCTGTAACACGCCCGTCACCGCCAGCAGTGTGCGCAAGGCCAGCGATTGCGCTGCGGGCAGATCTTGATCCGTGTCGACACCCACATCGAATTCGAAGCGGCGCTCCCGGTTGCGGGTGTAGTTGACGATCACGGCCTTGAACACTGCCGCGTTCGGAATGCGAACGTGGTTGCCATCCGGCGATAGCAGGATCGTCGCGCGCGAGGTCAGCTTGATCACGCTGCCTTGGTGGCCGTCGATATCGACGAAGTCGCTGACCTCGAAGGGATTGCGCAAGCTCAGTAGGATACTGGCGATATAATTTTCGACGGTGTCGCGCACCGCGAAGCCGACCGCCAAGCCGATGATCCCGGCCGCGCCGAGGATGGTGCTCAGCAGCGCGGTTGCATCGAGCAGACTCAGCGCCATCACCAGCCCCGCGATCACAAACGACACATGCGTGAGCTGTCCGAGCAAGTGGGCGATGAAGTGATTTGGGGCGATGCGCCGGAACAACCCCTGACGGGCCGCCAGCCATCGACCGGTGATCCAAAACAGCGCCAGGATGAAGAGTGCGAGCAGAAACAGCGGCAAGCCGACCAAGACCTGCTGCGCGAGCTTGACGATCTTGCCCCACATCGCCCGTAGCCGTGGTTGCAGCTCGCGGTTGACGCTGATGGTGTTCTCGACCTTCACGACGCCTTCGACTTTACGGGCGAAGGCCAGCGCCATTGTCTCCGTCGCGGCCGATTCGACTTCGCCGCTGAGGAACACGATCCCGCCGGAAACCCTGACCGACAACCCTTTCAGTCCATGGATCTCCGCGTAAATGGTCTGCAGCCGCTTACGGATCTTCGCGTCGTCCTTCTCGGAGTTGCCTGCGGAGATCACCTGCTCGCTCGCTGTTGCCGCCTCTTCTTTCTTTCCAGTCAGCAAGTCGGTCAACTCGTCCGCTCGCGGTGCAGCGACGGTTAGGAGCCAGCCTGAGATCAAACCGACAACCAAGAGTCGGTATCCGATCATTGGAATCCATTGCCCGCGCCCAATCCATCCGTGCGGAACGTCGCCTTTGTGCATGCTGAACCTCGTTACCAGATGAAGGTCTCCACGTCCGTGCCGTCCCATATCCAGCCGCCAATGGTTCAGGCGCCCAGTCCGATACGGGAGATGTTCGGATCGCTGCCGCCGAGAGTAGTGTATTCCATGGTTTCTCACGCGTTTAGATGGAGGACGGTCGGATAGACGCGCCGTGAGAGATTCTTGCTGGCCGCACCGAGTACGAAGATCAGGGCCTCTGGCCGCGCGTCGCCGAGGCGAGCCGTTCTTCCAATTCCTCGGGGGCGCTCGGGATGTCGCGCACGAAGGATTGATAGATCTTGAGCGTGTGGATCGGGAGCCGCTTGAGATAGCTCAACGACGAATAACCGGTGCCCCGAAGTCGTCGATAGACAGAGCGACGCCCAAGTCGCGAATGGCGTCGAGCTGGGCGATTGCCGGCTCGGCTTGCGTCATTGATGAAGCCTTCGGCGACTTGACAGTTTCGAGGACCCAGTTCGGTGTGATCCCAGCGACCGGCTTGGCATCGTCGAGCACGACTACGAGCAATCCCTATAGGGACGGTTGACGATCCTTATCGTCGCTGTAGCGAATCAGGGCGAATGGGGCGGTTAGGCGGAAAATGCGCCAGGTGAATCGGTGTGGAGGTCTTTCGGAGGTGCGCCGCAGTTTACAAACCAGGTACCACTGCTGGCGGCGAAACTTGGTACTCGATGCGCATTCATGCGACTCTAAGTCTTTGAATAATGGAGCCGATGGCCGGATTCGAACCGGCGACCTACGCATTACGAATGCGTTGCTCTACCAACTGAGCTACATCGGCACCGAGCGCGGTACTTTAATCGAAGCGTCAACGCGGATCAAGGGCGTTATGACGCGATTTCTCAATGACCCGATGTTTTGGGCTTTCGGTCCATCCTTTCCTCAGCCGCGAGCCGCTTCCAGTGCGTAGGGATCCGGCGCGAGGATCGGCGGGCGCTGCAGCAAGAGATCCGCGAGCAGGCGCGCAGAGGCGGGGGCGGCGACCAGGCCGTTGCGGTAATGTCCGGCGTTGAAATAGAGCCCCTCCACGCCTGGGTAGTGGCCGATATAGGGAATGCCGCTGGGCGATCCCGGACGCAGGCCTGCCCAGTGGTCTTCGATCGGGGTGCGTTTGAGGATGGGGAAGAGTTCGACCGCTGTGCGGTATAGCGCCTCCTTGGCCTCGGCGGTGGTGCTTTTGGCGAAGCCTGCGTGTTCCATCGTGCTGCCGAAGAGGACGCGTCCATCCCGACGCGGGATGACATAGTGCTCGCGCTGGAGCGTGATGTGATTGATCTGACCCGGGTGGCCGAAGAAGAGCAGCATCTGACCGCGCACTGGATGGATCTCGGGGGCGTTGCCGAGTTGTTCCAGCAGTTTGGCGGTCCAGGCTCCTGCGCAGATGACGGTCTTTTGGGCGAGGATCTTGCCTTTTGGGGTGCGTACCCCGGTGGCCTGGCCATTCTCGACGAGGAGTTCCAACACCTCTTCGCGTTCGCGGATCTGGATGCGTCGCTCCAGAGACTGACGCACGGCCTTGGCGAGCCGGGGCGCGCGAACCTGAGCGATATCCGGGAGCAGCAGGGCCGGATCCTGTCTCAGCTCCAGTTGCGGCTCGCGCTCGTGTAGTTTGGCGCCGAGGATGGTCTCCATGTGCACGCCATAGCGCGCGCCCCAGTCCATCGCAAGTGCCAGTTCGTCATCGAGCGCGTCCAGCATGAGCAGGCCACTGACGGTGAATTCCGGATCGATGCCGGTTTCGTCGTAGAGCGCGGTGGTCAGTCTGGGATAGGCCTCCTGGCTCCAGCTCACCAACTCGGAGACGGCGTCGGCGTAGCGCCACGGGTAGAGTGGCGACAGGATGCCGCCACCCGCCCAGGAGGATTCGCGGCCGGTCTGGCCCATTTCGATCAGCGTGACCTGCGCACCCGCGTCGGCGAGTTCGCGGGCGGTCAGCAGGCCGATGATGCCGCCCCCGATGACAAGTACATCACTCATGGGTTTGGTCCTCAGGTTGATGCTGCGGTCGAGCCTTTCCGGGATCTGTTTCCAGGATCAGCCGGCGGATTGGTTGTCCGTCAGTTCGCGCGGGAGGGCAAACACCACCTGCTCGCGGATTCCGTCCTGTTCCTCGATTTCGGTGGCGCCCCAGTCGCGTAGACAGCCGGTGACGCGCTCTACCAGGATTGCGGGCGCGGAGGCTCCTGCCGTCACTCCGATCCGCGATGAGGCGTTCAGCCATTCGCGCGAGATATCCTCGGGGCCGTCGATCAGATAGGCGCTACAGCCCTGTTTCTCCGCCAGCTCGCGCAATCGGTTGGAGTTGGAGCTGTTGGGCGAGCCGACCACCAGAAGCAGGTCGCAGCGTTTTGCAAGATCTCTCACGGCGTCCTGACGGTTCTGGGTGGCGTAGCAGATATCGCTCTTCTTGGGGCCTTGAATGGCCGGGAAACGCGCGCGTAGCGCGTCGATGATGTCGCGGCTGTCGTCCATGGAGAGCGTGGTTTGGGTGACATAGGCGACGCGCTCCGGATCGGGGATCTTCAGGTCGGCGATGTCCTTGACGCCTTCCACCAGCTGGATCGTGCCACTGTCGCCAGTGCACTGTCCGAGCGTGCCCTCGACCTCGGGGTGTCCGCGATGGCCGATCAGGATCACGCTGATGCCGTTCTGACAGTAACGCGCGACCTCAAGATGGACCTTGGTCACCAGTGGACAGGTTGCGTCGAAGAGTTTCAGTTCGCGTGCCTGCGCCGCCTGACGCACCGCTTGCGGAACCCCGTGCGCGCTGAACACGAGCGTGGCACCGTCTGGAACCTCGTCGAGATCCTCGATGAAGATGGCGCCGCGCTGTCTCAGTCCCTCGACGACGAAGCGGTTGTGCACCACCTCGTGGCGGACGTAGATGGGGGATCCATAGAGATCCAGAACACGTTCGACGATCGCGATGGCACGATCGACGCCGGCGCAGAAGCCGCGCGGATTGGCGAGCAGAATATTCATGGTGGGTGAGGATAGGCGAAGCTGAACGGATGAAATAAATGGAAATTTATGAGGTTAATGGGAACCCATTGGTTCCTCGTGGCTCCGGTGCGCAGACCCGAGGTCTGGCGTCGTCAATCGACATCGAGCACCTGGATCCGAATCAGCAGTCGTCGGCCCGAGAACGGGTGATTGAAATCGACGAGGACGTGCTGATCCTGCTGGGCGATGATGATACCGCTGGTCTCCTGTCCGCCGGAGGTGGTGAAGGCGACCAATCGGCCTGCAACCGGGCGTTGGTCGGTCGGGAAATCGGCGCTGTCGATCCAGTGCAGATTGCTCTCCTCGTAGGCGCCGAAGAGTTCGGATCCGTCGGCCGTTAGCTGGGTCTCCGTGCCCTCGGCGAGACCCTGGATGAGCGTCTCGAAGGCGGGCGTGAAGTAGCCGTCGCCAATGCGGCACCGGATGGGTTCCTCGTCGAAGGTGGACAGCGCCTCGAAGCCGTTCTCGAAACGGATCTCCAGATGCAGGCGCACCTCGCATCCTGGGGCGATGAGGGGGCCGGTGGAGTGGCAGGTTGGGTCCATGAAACGATTGGGTCTGGGGCGGTTGGGCGTATCTTGGCCGATGCTCGGACTAGATGAGTTCCTGGGTGACGAATAGATAACCGAGCGATAGGGTGACCACCGCGATGGCGAGGTAAGGGAGTAGAATGCAGATCCCTGGCAGGTCGTTGCAGATCTTGCTGTACTTACAGAGCGTGCAGTTTTTCATACCTGGTCCGTCCGTCGTGAAGTCTCAGCGGTGAGCCCTTGATGGGGCATTCTTAATTCTTTAAGTGACCGGAATCGACCGTCGCGATCCGACGTATCCTCACCCAATTCCGCGACGCGATCAATGCGTGCGTTCCTTGGAGCGCGCCGGTTTCTTCGTTGGTTGCGAGGGTGTCGCGCAGGACGACAGGCCCGGCCCCTTGTGCTCCTTTCAATCCCTGACATTCGAGGGCGGTTCTCTCTTGTCCAGTTCTTCATTCAATGACGTGACGTCTCCAGGCTCGGCTGGAGTCGAGGCGCAGGCTCCGAACATCGGTTTTATCAGCCTCGGCTGTCCCAAGGCGACCGTCGATTCCGAGCGCATCCTGACCCAGTTGCGCGCCGAGGGTTACGACATCCGGCCGGATTATCGCGATGCCGATCTGGTGATCGTCAACACCTGCGGTTTCATCGATGCGGCGGTCGAGGAGTCGTTGGGCGCCATCGCCGAGGCGATGGACGAGAATGGTCGCGTGATCGTCACCGGCTGTCTGGGAGCACGCTCCGAGATGGTCCGAGAGACGCACCCCGAGGTCCTGGCCGTCACGGGTCCGCATGCACTGGACGAGGTTATGACCGCCGTGCATGCGCATCTTCCGGCGCCCCATCATCCCTTCACCAGCCTGGTGCCGTCGCCAGGTGTCCGCCTGACGCCCCGGCATTACGCCTATCTCAAGATCTCGGAGGGCTGCAATCACCGCTGTAGCTTCTGCATCATCCCGAGTCTGCGCGGTGATCTGGTCAGTCGCGGCATCGGCGAGGTGCTCGACGAGGCCCATCGGCTGGTGGAGTCCGGGGTGCGCGAACTCCTGGTCATCTCACAGGACACCAGCGCCTACGGGGTGGATCTGCGCCACCGTCCGGATTTCTGGCGCAATCGCCCTTACCGGACCCATGTCACCGAACTCGCGCGGGCGCTCGGCGAGCTGCCCGCCTGGATTCGGATGCATTACGTTTATCCCTATCCGCATGTGGACGAACTCATTCCGCTGATGGCCGAGGGGCTGATCCTGCCTTATCTGGACATGCCGCTGCAGCACGGCGACGAGCGGGTGCTGCGGGCCATGCGCCGGCCGGCGGCGACCGAGAAGGTTCTGGAGCGTCTGGCGCGTTGGCGCGCCATCTGTCCCGATCTGATCCTGCGCAGCACCTTCATCGTCGGCTTTCCGGGCGAGACGGAGGCCGAGTTCGAGGGGCTGCTCGATTTTCTGCGCGAGGCTCGGCTGGATCGCGTGGGCTGCTTCACCTATTCACCGGTCGAGGGGGCGGATGCCAATGGGCTCGCCGATCCGGTGCCCGAGTCGCTCAAGCAGGAGCGTCAGGAACGCTTCATGGCGGTTCAGGCTGAGATCAGTCGCGAGAAGCTGGCCGCGCGGATTGGGCAGCGCCTGACCGTGCTGGTCGACGCGGTGGAGGATGACGCCATCATCGCGCGCAGCTATGCGGATGCGCCCGAGATCGACGGCGAGGTCATCATTCCGGGGGCCTGGGAGATCGAGTCGGGTGATTTCATCGAGGTCGAGATCACCGACTCGGGCGATCACGATCTCTGGGCACAGCCTATCGAATAGGCGTGCTGATCGCGGTCGAGGGGCTGTCCGTTCGAACCTGCCCTCGACCTGCGATCTGTCTGGGAGCGGTTTAGAAGGCCGGGCCGCTCTCCTTGCCGAGTTTCTTGAGGATCAGGGCCAGGGGACAGAATCCTGTGAAGGCGGACTGGAACAGATTGGCGCCGACGAAGGCGGTGAACCAGAGCCAGTAGGGGCTGACGAAATGTGCGAGGGCGACGGAGATGAGGATGAAGGCGCCCGCGACGGCGAAAACGATGCGTTCGATCGACATGGAATTCTCTAAACTTGTTTGTGAGGTGGATCGTTCAGGTTGCCGGGAGTCCTGGGGGTCGGTCAGGAGTCCAGGCCAGTAGATCGGGGCGGGATCTTACCCAGCCTGGTTTGCTGCGTCCAACGGTGTCCTTTCGGGACGGACGATCCTTCCTCGGGCGCGCCTGATGTCATGCACGACTCAGGGCTTCATCCATCGGGTTGTGGCGGGTGGCCGTTCATATGGACAACGACGACGTTGCGCGTTTGATCGAAGGTTTGATGCGGCCCGAGTCCTATCCCGGTCGGGTGGAGACGGTCGAGCATATCGAGACCCACATCTCTCACCTGATGCTCGCGGGCGATTTCGCCTACAAGCTCAAAAAGCCGATCGATCTGGGTTTCCTGGATTTCTCCACGCTGGAGCGCCGTCTGCATTGCTGCGAAGAGGAAATGCGCCTCAATCGGCGTCTAGCCGATGCGCTCTATATCGGCGTCGTGCCGATTTCCGGCACGCCGGACGCGCCCCGAGTCGAGGCCGAGGGTTCGGTGCTGGAGTACGCAGTCAAGATGCATCGCTTTCCGCAGGCGTCCCTGCTCGACCGTCAGCCGCTTTCCGGTTCCTTGATGCTTCGACTCGGCGAGCGTGTCGCCGACTTCCATGCAGCCGTCCAGTCGGCGGGGCCCGCGACCGGTTTCGGGACCCCGGATGCGGTGCTGGAGCCCATGTTGGAGAATGTTCGGGCCGTACGCGCGCGCGCGTCCTGGCCGGAGAATCTGTCGCGGCTCGACCGCCTGGAGGCATGGATTCACGAGCGCCATCGCACGCTGACCCCTTTGATCGAGCGTCGGTTGCGGCAGGGTTTCGTGCGCGAGTGCCATGGCGACATGCATCGGGGCAATATCGCGCTGGTCGGAGACGTCATCCATATCTTCGACGCGATCGAGTTCAATCCCGATCTGCGCTGGATCGATACCGCCAGCGAGGTCGCCTTCCTGATCATGGATCTGGAGCAGGCGGGGGAGGGCGGTTGCGCCGGTCTCTTCCTCAATCGCTACCTTGAACGCAGCGGCGACTATGGTCTGCTGGCGCTGCTCGATTTCTACAAGGTCTATCGCGCCATGGTTCGGGCCAAGGTGCTTGCGATTCGACTCGATCAGAGCGATCTGGAACCCGACGAGGCGGTCCGAGTGCGGCGCGACTGCACCCATTATCTGCAGTTCGCCGAATCCTATACCGTGCCGAGACAGCCGCACCTGTTGATCGCATGCGGTCTGTCAGGCTCGGGGAAGAGCTGCATCGCCAGTCGGCTGCGCGAGGTGCTGCCCTTCATCCATCTGCGCTCGGACATCGAGCGCAAACGCCTGTTCGGATTGCGTGAGAACGCCCGTACCGCGAGCGACCCGGGTTCCGGAATCTATTTTCCGAGCGCGACCGATTGGACCTACGATCGGTTGCGTCGGCTCGCCTCGGGCATCCTAGAGAGCGGCTACGATGTCTTGGTGGATGCCACCTTTCTGTCGCGGAGCCGACGCCGACGATTCATCGAGCTGGCGCGTCGGCATGGGGCCGGGTTCGCGATCCTGGCCCTGGAGGCTCCGCTGGAGATTCTGCGGCAACGGGTGATGCACCGTCTGGCCAGCAACGACGATGCCTCCGAGGCCAATGTGTCCGTGCTGGAGCACCAGCACGCCGAACGTCAGCCGCTCACCCCGAACGAGCGGATGCATGCGGTCGTGATCGACACCAGTTGCATGCCACCGTTTCCCGAGATCCTGGCCGAGGTTCGGCGGGTGCTGGGCATGGAAGCGCCAGAGGCGTTCAGACAGCCTCGGTCTCCTAACGCCTGAACGGCGGCGCGTCTGCTCATGCGGAGTTTCAGATCAGGATCATGACGACCCCCGCGACCATGAGCGCCCCGGCGGGAAGGCGTGCTGCGAGGTCCGGCTCACGGAATAGGAGTCCGCCGTAAAGGATGCCAAACAGGAGGCTCGTACGTTTGACGGCAATCATGTAAGCGACCTCGACCTTTTGGATGGCGAGGAAATGGGTGTAGACCATCACCCCGAGCAGGCCACCGATGACGAGGATCGGAATGGGTTTGCGCGCCAGCTTGCGCAATATGGCCGGGCGGGGCAGCAGCACGAGGGCGAAGACGCTGAGGCCCAGCAGTCCGTAGTAGAAGGCCCCGAACGTCTCGGGCCCGAGGTAGCGCATGGCCCCCTTCCCCAGGGTGGCCGTCACGCCATAGATGGCCGCGACCCCGAGCATCATGCGTGGTCCGGGATCGCTGGCGATGGCCGTCAGTGGACTGGCCCAACTGCGCCAGTCGCGCAGCCTCGCGTGGCCGCTGTTGAGTAGCCAGGCTCCCGCGACCACCAGCAGTACGCCGAGTGCGCCTCGCCAGGAGATCTGTTCGCCCAGGGCGAGCCAGGCGAAGCCCATCACGAACACCGGAGAAAAGGCCAGATAGGGTAGCGTCTTGGACAATGGATGATCGCGGATGGCCGCCATGTACAGCAGCATCGCGGTGAGTTCGAGCGGGATGAGCAGGCCGATCCACCCCCAGAAGGCGAGCGGCAGCTCGCCGAGCGGTGGCAGATGAACGAGCAGCGGGGTCATCAGCAGGGCGGGAACGCAAAAGCGTACGATCAGCAGTTCCAGTGCCGAGAATCCTTGCAGCCAGGCCTTGGTCGCCGCGTCGGCGCTCGCCAGGCTCAGCGCGCACAGCAGCGAGAGCGTGATCCAGCTCATGGGAACGGATGCAGATCCAGTGAATCGAGAATCGAGGATGAGGGCGCGCGTCGAACGGGTCGCCGTGGATCTTACGCGAGGTTGCTCAGCGGTACTGTGAAGAATTTCGATCGGATTCACATTTGTAAGGCTGGGCTGGGCAATTTTGTGGCGCTACTCTTGCGTTAGGGGGCATGGCATGGTCCTCTTTGGTCACGAACCTGTTGGATCAATTGCGGGTTCCGGTGCAGGCCGCGCCTTAGGCACTTGAAAAGGATGATTGGTCGCATATGTCCGCAACGATTCTGATTGTCGACGACCTCCCGGCGAATCTGCTCGTGATTGGCGAATTGCTACGTGACGCCGGTTACGACGTCAGGGCTGCGAATTCCGGTCCGGCCGCGCTTGAATATGCGGTCCAAGAGCCGAAACCGGATCTCATTCTGCTGGACATCATGATGCCCGGCATGAATGGACATGAGGTGCTGGCGCATCTGCGGTCCGATCCGCGAACCCGCGATCTGCCAGTGATCTTCGTGACCGCCATTGACAGCATCGACGAGGAGACGCGCGGATTGGAGTCGGGGGCGGCCGACTACATCACCAAGCCGATCGCGGCGCCTGTGGTGCTGGCGCGGGTGAAGACGCAGTTGGAACTCAAGCGTGTTCGCGACTGGCTGCGCGACAAGAACGCCTTCCTCGAATCCGAGGTCGAGCGCCGGGTCGGCGAGATTCAGGCCGTTCAGGCGGCCAGCGAACGTCTCGAAAACCGTCTCAATCATCGGCTGGAACTGATCCTCAGCTCGGTCGGCGAGGGAATTCTCGGACTCGATCGAGACGGCATCGTGAATTTCATCAACGGCGCGGCGGCCAGTTTGCTGGATTATCCCAAGGGGGAACTGCTCGGAGCCCGGCTCACCGGAATTCTTTGTCCTGACGAGGGGTGCTCAGACCTTCCGCGCACAGAAGATTGTCTGCTGCTCATGGCTGTTCGGTCGGGGCAGACACTGAGTGACCATGAGGAGCGCTTCTGCCGCAGGGATGGTTCCTGCATTCCGGTCGAATGTACCTTGATGCCCGTTATCGAAGGTGGCCAGCTGCTGGGTGCGGTCCTGAGCTGGCGCGACGTGAGCGAGCGCAACCGCTATTTGGAGCAGCTCGAACGCAAGTCCAACTTCGACGAGCTGACTGGTCTGCCCAATCGGAATCTGTTGTCCGACCGACTTGAGCGCGCGATTCGCCGTAGCCTCAAATCCAGCACGCCGCTCATGGTGGTCGCCTTGAATCTGGATCGATTCAAGAGCGTCAACGAGAGTCTCGGGCGTGACGCGGGGGACGTGGCGATTCGGGCAATGGCTGACCGCCTGCTCGGACTGCTGGGTGGCGGAGATACCCTGGCCAAGGTCGAGGGCGATGAGTTCGTCATCGTCGTCGAGGGTCGAGGGCCGGAGGGGATCAGCCGCTTCGCCCAGTCGATCCTGTCCGCGTCGCTCGTGCCCTTCTCTATCGGTGGGCGCGAGGTGGTGCTGTCCCTGAGCATCGGCATCGCCGTGTTTCCCAAGGATGGCGAGACGGTCGAGGCGCTTATCAGCAATGCCACAGCGGCCTTGATTCGGGCGAAGCGCGAGGGTGGCCAGCAGTTCCGCTATTACGCGCGCGAGATGAACGCGCGTGCGCTTGAGCGGTTGGATCTCGAAAACGATCTGCGTCAGGCGATCGAGCATGGCGCTCTGGAGCTCTATTATCAGCCTCAGGTCGATCTGCGCGGGGGGCATATCATCGGCGCCGAGGCGCTGGTGCGCTGGCCGCATCCGACACGCGGCTGGATCATGCCGGGTCACTTCATCCCGCTCGCCGAGGAGTCCGGTCTGATCGTGCCGCTCGGCGAATGGGTGCTGCGCCAGGCCTGTTTGCAGAACCGCGCCTGGCAGGCGGCTGGACTTCCGCCGATCAGCGTCGCGGTGAACCTGTCGGCGCGTCAGTTCGCCTCCTGCGATCTGGTGGATCTGACCGAGAGCATCCTGCGCGAAACCGGACTCGATCCCCATTTCCTGGAACTGGAGTTGACCGAGAGCGCGGCGATGTTGGACATCAACGCATTCATCAGGGCGACCAAGCGGCTGAAGGACCTGTGTGTCTCGCTCTCCATCGATGATTTCGGTACGGGGTTCTCGTCGCTCAGCTATCTGCGCCGATTTGAGATCGACCGGCTCAAGATCGACCGCTCCTTCGTGAACGACATCGTGCACGACCCTAGCAGCGCGGCCATCGTGACGACCATCGTTGCGTTGGCCCACAATCTGAATTTGGCGGCGCTCGCCGAGGGCGTCGAGACCGAGTCACAGGTCCGTTTTCTCCGCTCTCGCGATTGCGATGAGATGCAGGGGTTCTATTTCAGCCGTCCCCTGCCAGCCGACCAACTTGCTCAGCTGTTGGGTTCGGCTGGCCGGCTGCATATTGCCTCGGACCCCGAGGCGATTCCCAGGCGAACGCTGCTGGTGGTCGATGACGATCCGTTCGTTTTGGCCACCGCCAAGCGGTTGCTGGATTTCGACGGCTACCGGGTCTGTACGGCCCAGGATGGTCTGGAGGCACTGGAACAGTTGGCGCTGCACCCGATTGAGGTCATGGTCTTCGATGCGCTGATGCCGAGGATGGACGGCGCCGAATTGCTGGGGCGAGCGAGCGCGCTCTACCCCAATCTCGTCTGCATCATGACCTCCGGCTACAACGACTTCCAGACCCTGACCAATGCCTTGAATCGGGGCGCCGTTTTCAAGTTTCTGAGCAAGCCCTGGCACGAGGGGGCTCTGCGCGCCGTGGTTCGCGAGGCATTGCGCGTGGCCGAGGTCCGCGCGCGTCAAGATCAGGGCGTAACAGGAGGTGCGAAGCCGGATTCCTCCGGATCCGGTTGAGTCGATGCATAAGGCGAATTTCGGTGGCCGGCCAACCGGTGTAGCCGTGTCCAACGCGGCCTCGATGGACGCTCTGGTCGGCTTTCGACGCTGGCCGCTGTGGTCGCTCTATCTGATCGCCGTCCTGGCGGTCCTGCTCGCGCTGATGCTTCGCTCGGTAGTGGCCGTCTCGTTCCAGGGCGATCCCATCGTGCTCCTGCTCGTACCGCCGATCCTCTGCGCCGCTGCAGTCGGCGGCTTGGGGCCAGGGCTGTTGGCGACGTTGGGCGCGGCCCTCGGGCTTGCCTATACGGCCATGCCTCCCGTCGAGAGCTTCGTGGTTGCCGATGCCTATGATTCGGCGGAATTGGCTCTGCTCGTCATCTGCGGGGTGCTGATCAGCATTCTCAGCGAGCGGATGCACTGGGCGCGTCGTCGCTGCGAGGTGGTCCTGGCTCGGCAGGCCGTGACCTTGTCGAGTATTGGCGATGGGGTTATCACCACAGACCCGGAGGGGCTGGTGACCTTTGTCAACCAGGCGGCGGAACGGCTGCTTGGGTTGTCGACCGAATCGGTCGTCGGACGCTCGCTGCCCAGTGTCTTGCATCTGTTCGACGAACGGACCCACCGTCCCAGGACGGATGCACTGACCGAGTTTCTAGGGACGGGTATCCAGGTCGAGGAGCGCCACACTGTCCGTCTTCTATCTGCGTCTGAGACCGAGATCTCGGTCAGCCAACATGCCTCGCCGATCAAGATGGC
The DNA here is from genome assembly GCF_000224065.1 of Thiorhodococcus drewsii AZ1. Taxonomy (GTDB): domain Bacteria; phylum Pseudomonadota; class Gammaproteobacteria; order Chromatiales; family Chromatiaceae; genus Imhoffiella; species Imhoffiella drewsii. Next base: position 57,513 of record NZ_AFWT01000021.1, on the reverse strand, counting down.
GGACGGTCGATTGCTGGGTGGGTTGCTGGTGTTGCGTGACGAGTCCCGCCGCCGTGACGCGGAAGTCGCCCGCGACCGCGAGCGCGATCTGCTCAAGACACTGATCCGCACGCTGCCCGATCCGGTTTGGGTCAAGGATATCGACGGCCGCTATCTGGCTGGAAACGCCCGTCTCGAACAGCTGTTCGGGGTCTCTGAGGCCGAGATCCTCGGCCGCACCGACTATGATCTGGTTGCCCCGGAGATAGCGGATGCCTTTCGTCACCACGATCTCGCCGCCCTCGCGGGTGAGGTTCCCTGTGTCAATGAGGAAGAGGTTGTCTTTCTCAGCGACGGTCATCGCGAGTGGCTGGAGACCATCAAGGCGCCTATCCGCGACGCTAGGCACGCGTTGATCGGCGTTCTGGGGATTGGGCGTGACATCACGCCGACGCGTGAGGCGATGGCTGCGCTTCGGGCGAGCGACGCGCGTTACCGCGAGTTGTTCGAGAGTATCCAGGAGGGTTTTTTTCTGGCCGAGTTGATCCGGGACGAACGGGGCGAGGTCGTTGATTGGCGCTATCTGGACGTCAATCCGGCCCATACCCGCCTGCTGGATCTGCCGCGCTCGGCGTTCGTGGGGCATCGGCTCAAGGAACTCTATCCGGCTGCCGAGGACGCCTGGCTTCGGATCGCCGCTCGCGTGGTGACGCTCTCCGTGCCCGAGACGTTCGAGCTGGAATTCGCCGGGCGCTGCTCCGAGGTGCATTTTTTCGCGTCGCGCTCGGGTCGGCTCGCCTGTCTTCACACGGATATCACCGAGCGTAAGGTGGCCGATGAGCGTCTCCGCAAACTCTACCAGGCAGTGGAGCAGGCCCCGGCCGGTGTCATCATCACCGACACCGAGATCCGTATCGATTACGTCAATCCCGCCTTTTTGCGTCAGACCGGTTACACCGGGGAGGAACTTCTCGGCCAGACGCCCGCACTGCTCCAGTCGGGCAATACGTCTCCCGAGACCTATGCCTCGCTCCGCGATGCGCTGGATCGAGGCGATATCTGGAAGGGGGAGTTCCACAATCGTCGCAAGGATGGGACCCAGTATGTCGGTGCCGCCATCATTGCCCCGATCCGTCAGCCCGACGGGCGCATCACCCATTTCGTCTCCATCCAGGAGGATGTCACCGAGCACAAGCGTTTGGCGCGCGAGTTGGAGGGGTATCGTCAACACCTGGAGGAGCTAGTCGCCCAGCGCACCGTCGAGCTGGCCGATGAGCGGGAGCGCGCCGAGTCGGCCAATCGCGCCAAGAGCGTCTTCCTCGCCAGCATGAGCCACGAGATCCGCGCCCCGGCGAGCATCATCATCGGATTGGCCCATATGCTGCGCCGCGATCTGGGCGCGGGGCAGCAGGCTGAGCGTCTGGCGAAGATGGAGCGTGCGGCCGTCCAGCTACTCCAGGTCACCAATGACGCCTTGGATCTATCCCTGAGCGAGACGGATGGACGGTCGCTCGAAGCGCGGGATTTCAGGCGCGATGAGACGGGGGACGTCTCGGGTGGGGCGGAATCGACAGAGGATCCAGAGGTCACGGCCGATTCGGCTGGCTGGGATTCCGGGACTCTGACGCGTCTCCAGGCGCTGCTCGGCAAGGGCGATATGGCGGCCAACGATCTGGTCGTCTCGGAATCGGTTCTGCTCGGGAGTCGGCTCGGTTCGGAGTATGCGCGTCTGTGCGCTCTGGTCGAGCGCTTCGAATACCGTTTGGCGCTCGACCTGTTGCGGACCTCTCTTTCGGAGGTGCCCGACCGAGAATCTGAGGAGCGTCGCTGATTCAGGTGTCCTCCAAGCGGCCGCGTTCGGCCATGCGTGCGCACGCCAGAGAGATGCAGTCCGCCGACAGGACATCGACCCCAGCGCCCTTGCGATGGGCCTGCTCGCTGATTTGGCGACGCCAGGCCCGCGCGCCCGGCTGGGCCTGAAACAGCCCCAGGATGTGCCGACTCATGGTCCCGAGCGGGGTGCCTTGCGCCAGCTCGCGCTCGGCGTAGCGGATGAAATCGTCGAGGACCTGGAAGCGGTCCGGTGGCGCTCGATCGTCGCCAAAGATGCGTCGGTCGGCCTCGGCGAGGATCCAGGGATTCTGATAGGCCTCGCGCCCGATCATGACGCCGTCGAGCTGGGTCAGAAACTCCGCCGCTTCGTCCAGCGTCTTGATGCCGCCGTTGACGGCCATGGGGAGATCGGGGAAATCCCGTTTGAGCCGCAGGGCCACGTCGTAGCGCAACGGCGGAATGTCGCGGTTCTCTCTCGGGCTCAGTCCGCTCAGCCAGGCCTTGCGTGCGTGAACGATGATGGCGTCGCAGCCGGCCTCCGCCTGGGCGCCGACGAAATCGACCAATTCCTCGTAGCTGTCGCGGTCGTCGATTCCGATCCGGGTCTTGACCGTTACCGGGATCGAAACCACGTCCTTCATCGCCTTGACGCATTCGGCGACCAGTCCAGGCTCGGCCATCAGACAGGCGCCGAAGCGTCCGTTCTGGACCCGGTCCGAGGGACAGCCGACGTTGATGTTGACCTCGTCATAGCCCCAGTCGGCGCCGATCCGTGCGCAGCGCGCCATGTCGGCCGGGTCCGAGCCGCCGAGCTGGAGCGCGAGCGGGTGCTCGGCCGCATCGAAGCGCAGATGGCGCTCGCAGTCGCCATGGATGAGCGCACCCGTGGTGACCATCTCGGAGTAGAGCAGGGTGTGGCGCGAGATGAGGCGAAGGAAATAGCGGCAATGCCGGTCGGTCCAATCCAACATCGGCGCGACCGAGAGTTTCATGTATTCAGTATTCACCAGGTGTTTCAGTTAGATGCTTGGTTGAATTGAGGATTCATATGTTTAGACGCCGGCCGGGCTCGGCCTGAATTGGCCCTATTTGTTGCCCTCGGTGCTACGGCAGTGGTCGATGAACTCTTGTGTCGGCACCGCGAGCGATCGCGGCCGCCATCACCTCCTTCACGCGGAGGCGACGGACTGAACGCCCGGTTCGGCTCGATCAAGATGGCGACGCTCTGATCCGAGCGCCATCAAACCACGATCGGCGGCCTCATCAAAGCCTGTGGCTGGGGTATGGAATGTCTTTCCAGGAGGGTGTTCATCGCGCCGAGCGGTTTGCAAGGGATCTCGGAGAGATCGCCTTGCCGCTCGGTCGCTTCGGATCATGCACGATCTTGCGCATTGGGACGCGCTGCCGCGTGCAGTGCCCAGTCCCTGGGCGCACGCCCCATGCATTCCTTGTAGATCTTGCTGAAATGGCTGAGGCTCGAAAAGCCCACCGCATAGGCGGTCTCGGTCACGCATTCTCCCCGTGCGAGCAGTCGCGAGGCGGCCTCGATGCGCGTCCTGATCAGGTATGTCCGAACCGTGGCTCCGAACAGCGATTTGAATCCGGACTGAAGGCGTTTTTCGCTCATGCCGACCCGTTCGGCAAGCCTTGGGACGGTCCAGTCCTGCTCATATTGCTCGTCGAGCAGGCGGCGCGCATCCAGCAGGGGGCGCCGGTCGCGCGCGGCCGAGGTGCCATTCCAGGCATCCGCAGCGAGCAGGTCGGACAGCACCAGTGCCAGGGCTTCGTCGATCTTGGCTCCGAGATAGAGTGGCTGTAGTGCGACGTCGATGCGTCCGCCGCCGAGAATGTCGCGACCGACGCGCATCAGGTCGTTGGAGGCGACGATTCCCGCCATGAAGGCACCCTGGGCAGGCAGGCTGCAATCCTCGACGAGGTTCGGCGGATGTTGCAGTCGGGCCGGATCGCAGAAATGGGGTAAGGCGTTTGCTGGGATCGAGAACTCCACCAGCTGCATGGATTGTGCGCCCACGAGATCGTCATGGCCCGTCACTGTCTGCTGGGTCGACATCACGACCGCCATCCCTGGGGACAGGGCCAGCGATGGGCCGCCCTGCAAGCGCATATGCGAACGTCCCTCCAGCTGAATGCCGATGCGGAAGGCGGGTTCGCAACGCCCGCTCAGGGCCAGGTCGGTGTCCAGATGCGTGTTCCAGCAGCTGATGCAGCGCCCTCCGGGCAGCGTCCAGTTCAGCGGGATCTGGTCATGGACCGGGTGGGCGCATGGTCGGCGATCGGCCTCGACGCCCTCTGTCGTGCTTTCCATTCTCGGGTCATCCGTCTCTCGATCGTTCCGAAAACCGCATGTCCCGGCGCATTACCGTTAGCGCAATTTTCGATAATAAATATCATTTGCCTTTAGCGCGGGCCGAGTATCTCCCGGCGATGTTGTGGCTGTCCAGCGACGCGACCCAGTCGCGTGCGCTCCGCAGCCCTGCCTCGGGAGGTGAGGGCGCGCGCGATGGGGCCCGGGTTCGGATTCGGGGGTGAGTCTGCAACGATAGAAGACGCGAGCATGATAAAGCAGAAGGTTTTGACTCCGGTGATCGCGGTTGCCGCCGCCGTCATCGTCGATGGCGCTCAGGCAGTGAGCGGCGGTGAGGACGGGGTGTTTCTCGAGCCCATTACGGTGACCGCGACCAAACGGCCGGAAAGCGATTTCGATATCGCCGGTAGCGTAGACGTCGAGTCCCGCGAGCAGCTCGTCGAGGCCGTCGTGAACGACACCGACGAACTCGACCGTGTCTTCCCCGAGCTGCTCTCGGTCGGGCGCAGCTCGCGGGTCTACAACATAATGACCTTGCGGGGACAGGCATCGGCCGATTTCTTCAGCCCGAGCACCAGTTTCTATCTCGATGGCGTCCCGCAGCTGCCGCATGCCTTCGGGCAGACGCTACAGGAGGTCGGGCAGGTCGAATTGCTCAAGGGACCGCAGGGCGCCATCTATGGCCGGGGTGCGCTTGGCGGTGTGCTGAGCATCACCAGCCGCCGGCCCGGCACGGAGCCCGAGCTGTGGGGCAATGTCCAGGGATTCGAGCGCGGTTATCGGGTACGGGCGGGCGCCAGCACGGGGTTCGATCGCAACGGCCTGGCGATCCAGGGCAGCATGATGCGTGCCGACGAAGACGGAACGCTCGACGATGCCCTGAACGGTCGCGACGATCTCGACGATCGCGAGAACACTGCGGGCAGGCTGTCGATTCACTATATGTCCGAGAATCTGCCGCTGGAGATGCGTCTGAAGGCGCGCGCCGAGCGCTACAGCTCTCACGAGGAGTATTACGTTCCCTACGCCCCGCTCTCGCGTTCGCAGGTCGAGCCGGTGGTGAAGACACCGTGGCTCGAGCGCAAGATCAAGGACGTCTCCTGGGATCTGGAATACAGCCCGAATGTCGACTGGACCATCACCGGGATCCTCGCCAGACAGACCGTCGATCTGGAGCGCACGTTCGGCCCCTACGGCGTCGACACCGTCGAGGCCCAGAGCAGCAATTACGCCGAGCTGCGGGCCAATTACGAGGGCGCGGCCCTGACCGCCGTCATGGGGATCTCCGCCCAGCGTCTCCGTTTCGAATATCAGGACGTCAATTATGGCGAGGCGGCCGGTTACATGGGTGGGCCCTACACCGAGAACGAGATTCTCAACTATGCGGTCTTCGCCGATACCAATTACCGCTTCGCCGAGCACTGGGAGGTGAGTCTTGGCACGCGTGTGGCTCGGGAGGATGCCGAGGTGAGCATGCTGATGCCGGACGCGAACGGCTCGGACGTCATGCAAACCTACACCAACGACGAAAGCTTCACGGCGGTGACTCCGCGCTTTGCGCTCGCCTGGCTGCCGAACGACCAGATGCGTCTCTGGGCCGCCGTCGGACGCGGCTTCAAGCCGGGCGGCTTCAACAAGGCCGGGACCAGCGATGCCGATCTCGTCTCCTACGACTCCGAGATCGCCACCAACTTCGAGATCGGCCTCCGGTGGCGCAGCCCCGGGCGCCGCTATCAGGCCGAGGCCACCCTGTACGCCATCGACAGTCAAGACGTACAGGGATGGATCGGACCGCCCGGCCTTCAGATCCTATCGAACATGGGCGACGCCACGAGCCGGGGCATGGAGTTGCAGGCGAAGATGCGCTTGGCCGAAGGCCAAACCTTCACGCTCGGCGGCATGGTCAATCGCAGCCGCTATACCAGCGGCGAGTTCGATGGCAAGGACGTCGCCTACACCCCGGGGTACAGCGCGCTCGTGGCCTGGGATGGCATCTTCGGCATGCGCGACCAATGGCGTCCGCGTATCGCCTTGCGTGCGACCGGGCCGCATTATTTCGATACCGAGAACGACTTGCGCCAGAGCGCCTACGCCCTGCTCGAGGCCTCCCTGATGTGGCACAGCAGGCATGGCTTCGAGCTGGGTGTCTACGGCCGCAACCTGACCGACGAGCTCTACCGCGTCTATGGCAACAGCGCCGTCGGTGCCCAGTTGGGTGCGCCCCGTGAGATCGGGGTGCAGCTGAACGTCGAGATCTGAGGGCTCGAGCCCGGAGGCGTAAGCAAACGGGCGAACGATGAGGGGATATCCGACCGGGACAGCCGGGCTTCCCAGTCTCAGAAGATGTCTCTATCGCGGCCTTGGCTATGTTGGGCACTGCGGTGCAGTGCCATGCCGATTAGGCGATACGTTGCAGCTTAATCTGTTCACGCTCATGGTGAACCTGCTCTTCTCTCATGCGTTCGGCGGCATTGGCGATCTCGAAGAGAAAATAGGCGCCGCCCTCGTAGAGCAGGTCGTTTTTCAGGGCGATCCCGACCTCCTCATAGTTGGGAAAACCGCGCATGACCGCCTTTTTTGCCACGCGATGGGCCAGGGCCTCGGTGTGGAAGTTGCCGATGATCAGGTCGTAGGCGTCGTGCATCTTTTCGGCATCCTCGAGGTCTCCGACGATCACCTGGTCCGCCTCGATGTCGCCGAGGATGGGCGAATCGACCGTCGAGATCGCCAGGGCGATCTTGCCGCCCACCTCGCGCAGGGAGGCGGCCATGGACGCCAGATGATCGGGCTCGGCGACCAGCAGGAAACGGGTCTGGCCGATGGAGAAATGGCTGTCGAGCATGGCGTCCTGCAGCCGCTTGCGCCAGCGTTCCACCACCGGCGGAAGCCTGTCCCCCCGGCCGCTCGTCTCGAGCAGCCAGGCGACCAGCGCGTCGGTTCCCTGCAGACCGTTCACATGATCGAAGTGGCGGTGCTGGATGGCCGGATTCTTCTTCTGCAAGGTTGTGCCGACGGGCTTGACGGAGGCCCCGAGGGTGACGACGAAGGCCGCATCCGCGAGCTGCTTGACCTCGGCGACCGTGACACCGCCGCTGCTCAGGGACGCCTGCTTCTCGCCCAGATGATTGTCGAGCGAGGAGGAGAGATCCGGGACGGCAACGACCTTGAAGCCGAAGGATTCGATGAAGTCGCGGAGCTTCTCCACCTCGATCGGCTGCAGACTGACATGGGGGACCAGGACGATTTTTTGGGCATCGATCCGGTCGCAGGGCTCGGTGAGCTGATCGATCAGCGCCTGGGTCGTCAGGGCCCATCCGCTCTCCAGTCCGCCCTGGTAGTCCGGGGTGTTGACGTAGACCAGAGGCACGTCGATTTTGCTGGCGATGCCGCGGAGATCGTCACCCTTGGTTTCGGTCAGTCCGGTGGTATGGACGCCGATCAGCTCGGGGGCGACCTTGTCGTGGATGTTCTTGACCGACTCGAGGATGCTGTAGTCGCCGCCGTCCAGCACGGCGATCACGTCGTTCACTGCGGTCGTCTGCAGGGCAATGGGCTCGCAGAAATGGCGGGTGAACATCACCTTGGTGAAACTGGCGCAGCCCTGACCGCCGTGCATCAGTGGCATGCAGCGGTCGACGCCCAGGAACGCCAGGGTCGCACCCATCGGCTGCGAGAGTTTGTGCGGGTTGACCTGCAGCGGCTTGCCCGATTTGTGTCTTACTTCTGCCATGGTGCCTTCCTGTCGACCAGTTCGAAGACCGGATTCTGTAACGAGTTCTTGAGGTCCTCGGCGAGGACCAGCAGCCCGTCGTAACCGCCGTAGCTCTTCTTCTTCTCCTGATTGACGTCGGTGAAGGCGATCCGCTTCTTGATCGCGGTATAGAGCGAGCGGCCTCCGGCCAGGAGCAGATGGGCCCCTGTGTCGTCGATCACCTTCGCCTGCTGGGTCGCCGGACTGGTCATGAGAATGGCGTTCTCGCCGAGATATTCGCGCGCCTTGGCCTTGTCCGCCTCGGTCGACTTGCGCACGGATGTCGCCACCACCTCGATCCCCAGGTCCTGCAGCGCCGAGGCGATGGACCAGGCCTTGTTGCCGCCGGTGTTGAGCACCGCCTTCTTGCCAGCGAAGATCTCGCGGTACGGGACCAGCTTCTCTTCCAGCCGGGCCTCCTCGCGGGCGATCAGGGCGCGGGTGCGCTCGATCAGGTCGGCATCGCCCAGGGCCTCGGCGATGGCCAGGATGCTCTTGGAGGTATCGGTCTTGCCGTAGAAGGAACAGGAGATCCAGGGGATGCCGTATTGCTCCTGCATCTTGCGGGTCATGGACACCAGGGACTTGGCGCAGACGATGACATTGAGCTTGGCCCGGTGGGCCGTGCGGATGCTGGCGATGCGGCCGTCGCCGCTGAAGGTCGAGAGCACGCGGATGCCGAGCTCTTCGAGCAGATGCCGATAGCGCCAGAGCTCGCCGGTGTTGTTGTGCTCGCCGATCAGGTTGATGTCGAAGGGGGTCGTCTCCTCCGGCTCCTTGGTCCCGATCAGGTGTTTCAGCACGGCCTCTCCGGCGATGCGGCTACCGAGGTTCTTGGCACCGACGAACCCCGGTGCATGCACAGGCACGCAGGGGATGCCATGTTTTTCGCTCCGTTGCTTGCAAACGGCGTCGATGTCGTCCCCGGTCATGGCGGGGACGCAGGTCGAATAGACGAACACGGCCTCGGGCGCGTAATTCGTAACGATATGGTCGATGGCTGCCGCCAGCTTCTTCTCGCCGCTGAAGATGACATCGTTGTTGCTGATGTCGGTGGCGAAGCCGGTCTGGGTCAGATCGCGCCCGGACCAGCTGGTCGGCGTCAGGCGTGTCTCCCAGGCCCCGCCGACGCAGGACATGGGGCCATGGATCAGATGGGCGGCGTCGGCGAAGGGAAAGAGGGCGATCTGCGCCCCGTCGAGGGCGCAGCCGCCGGTCGTGGCCCCGGGCGTGGGGGCGTTGCACGACCCTTTCTTGCCTTTGTTGTGTTCGCAGGCGCTTTCGGCGAGCAATTCTTTGATTTTCGGTTTGGATGACACGAGGCGTTAGTTTCCGTTCTTAAAAGTGGGATCTGAACCGCCTGGATCACTCCAGGGCTCGGGCATGGCTCCAGTCTCTAACCGAGCGAGTCTCGATTTCAAGTGCACAATCTCATGAGCGCTTTCGGTGCCGCCGAACCCGGCGTCGGGTTCGGGCGTGACGTTAGTGGTCGCCTGGGCTGCGGACCGGCACCTTCAGGGTGACCAATTCCTCGGCGCTGCAAGGGTGGATGGCGACGGTGTTGTCCAAATCCGCCTTGGTGGCGCCCATCTTGAGCGCGACGGCGAAGCCTTGCAGCATCTCGTCGACGCCGTCGCCGATCAGATGGATACCGACCACCTTTTCCTCGGGACCGGCGCAGACCAGTTTCATGGCCGTCTTGGGTCCGTGCGCGTTGAGCGCGTAGCGCATGGGCGTGAAGCTGGTCTCGTAGATCGTGAGCGTGTCGCCGTAACGCTCTCGCGCCTCGGGCTCGGTGAGTCCGACCTTGCCGAGCGGCGGATGGGCGAAAACGACGGTCGGGATGTTCTCGTAGTCGAGCTTGAGATCCGGCTTGTCCTTGAACAGACGCTCGGCCAGACGGCGTCCGGCAGCGACGGCGACCGGGGTCAGCGGGTCGCGTCCGGTGATATCGCCGAGGGCATAGATGCCCGGCACGTTGGTGTTCTGGAAGGCGTCCGTCGGGATGATGCCGTTCGGTTGCACCTCGACGCCGGCGGCCTCCAGGTTGAGGTCGCGGGTGTTGGCGGCGCGTCCGACCGCCCAGATGACCTGGTCGAAGCCGCTCAGGCGCTGGCCGTCGCTTGCCACCAAGGCGAGGAGGCCGTCGGCGTCCTTCTCCAGCTTGGAGACCTCGAATTCCAGATGCGTCTGAATGCCCTCTGCGTGCATGTTCTCGGTGAGAGTCTCGCTGATCAGCGGGTCGAAGAGCCAGAGCACCCGGTCTTCAAGCGCGACCATGGTGATCTCGGTGCCGAAGGCGCGCAGCACGCCGGCCAGTTCGACGCCGATGTAGCCGCCGCCGATGATGGCGACGCGCCGAGGACGTTCCTCCAGTGCGAAGAATCCGTCCGAGCTGATGCCGAACTCGGCGCCGGGCAGGCGCGGCACGATGGGGCGCCCGCCGGTGGCGATCACGATATGCTCGGCCGTATACCGCTCCTCGCCGACCTCAATGGTATGCGCGTCGACGAAGCGTCCATACCCCTGGATCAGGCTGATGCCGAGCTGTTGGGCATAGCCGTCCCAGTAGTCGTTGATGTTGGCGATGTAGCGGTTGCGTCCCTCAATCAGCTTGCCCCAGTCGAGTCCGTCCGAATGGGCGTTCACGCCGAAATCCGGTGCGTCGGCGACGGCGGCGACCAGGTTGGCGGCGTACCACATAACCTTTTTGGGTACGCAGCCGGCGTTGACGCAGGTTCCGCCCAGCTTACTGGCCTCGATGATGGCGACACGCAATCCGAATTGAGCGGCCTTTTCCGCGACCGCTAGGCCGCCGCTGCCGCCTCCGACCGCGATCAGATCGAAATGCTGACTCATGTTGGATACCTCTGAGGATGAAAGCTGCAACTATTCTCGCACGGATGAGGCAGCCTTTCGGTGCGGCTGTAGCTTCATGTCAGTGGCGAGGATGCGGGAAACAGGACCTCCCGGCAGTGAGAATGCCGGGAGGCGCTGGGTCGTCGGAAGGGATCCGAATTCCGCCTTGGCTCCATTCCCGATTGGGCCTGTTTGGCCTTCTGGACGGGGCACGGCGAGATTCGAGGAGCCCCGCCGCTCGATGACGGGGCTCGGGGCGGTCGTCTTAGGCCGCGCGGCTCTTGAGCCAAGCGATGGTCTCGTCGGATCCGCCGATCAGTTTGCCGTCGACGAAGACCTGCGGCACGCTCGCGGCATTGGAGACGGCACGCAGGCCCTGTTCCGTGTAGTCATTGTTGAGGACCAGTTCCTCGAATGGGATGCCTGCGTTGCTCAGTGCCTCCTTGGCCCGCGCGCAGAAGGGGCATCCTTCGCGGCTGAACACAGCGACGTCCAACGGCTTGGGCTCCTCGGGTGCGAGGTAGGCGAGCATGGTGCCGGCGTCGGAGACCTCGTAGGGGTCGCCTTCGACCTCGGGCTCGATGAACATCTTTTCGATCACACCGTCTCGCACCAGCATGGAGTAACGCCAGGAACGCTTGCCGAAGCCCAGGTCGTCCTTGTCGACCAGCAGGCCCATGCCTTCGGTGAACTCGCCGTTGCCGTCCGGGAGGAAGGTCAGGTTGTCGGCGTGCTCGGCCTCCTTCCAGGCGTTCATGACGAAGGTGTCGTTGACCGAGACGCAGACCACGTCATCGACGCCATGCGCCTTCATTTGGGGCGTCAGCTGGTTGTAGCGCGGCACGTGCGAAGACGAGCAGGTGGGCGTGAAGGCGCCTGGCAACGAGAAGACGACGACGGTTTTGCCGGCGAAGATGTCGTCGGTCGTGACGTCCACCCATTCGTGTCCGCTGCGGGTGCGGAAGGTGACGTTGGGAATGCGGCTGCCTGTGCGATCTTCAAACATCTGTTGGTTCTCCTTGTAGCGTTTTTAGGGCTGTTGGTTCGGGTCTTGATCCGAATCCGATCCAGGTTGAAAGTTTCGGTGTTGGCGGACTGTTCGCTGCCGACGGGTGCCATGATAGGAGGATTCGACTAATCCGTGAAATGGATTGTGGAAATCATAGCGATTGGTTTGGCCTATGAGTTTTTCGGGGATCGCTTCGACGTTCACGTAGATAGGGCTGCAAGACAGCGATGTTAAGCAAACCCTTATTGATGGAGATCAACGAAGCGGTCATTCAACCATCCTAGTCTTAGTCTCGCGGAGGGTGAATCGGTTCGACGCGTTCGGTCCGATCTTGCTGATAGACACTCTACATTCGCGAGGAATTACGATGATGACCATGAAGCGATTCTTGATGGCCGCCACCGTCGCGGGCGTCTCTGCATTGGGTTCCGTGTCCGCCAACGCCTTCTGGGGTTGGGGTCCATTTGATTGGTTCAACCCCTGGGGTGGCGGTCCTTGGTACGGCGGCGGCCCTTACGGCTACGGCGCTCCCTACTATGGAGGCTACGGCGCTCCCTATGGTTATGCTCCCTACGGTTATGGTTGGGGCGCCCCTTATGGCTGGGGCGCGCCGGTCTACGGGTATCCGGGATACGCCTATCCGGGATACCCGTATCCCGCAGTGAGCGCGCCGCAAAGCACGACGACCAAATAGATCTTTGCTCGTACACGTTTCAATCATAAAACGCCACCGCCCGCGATTCGCGGGCGGTGGCGTTTTACGAGCGTGCCAAGGCATTGATTTCGCAGTCGAGCCTGCAAGTTGCTATTATCCCCGCCTTCCGATCCGATGCCTCTGTGTTGCCTAGGGGCGTGGGTTGTTCGCCGTCTGACGATGGGAGACACGCAATGCGCTTGTTGGTGGGTGACATCGGTGGTACCAAGACGGCACTGGGAATCGCGGAAACGGATTGTGAGGTCGTGTCGGTCACTGAACCCCGACGTTATCCGAGCGCTGCCTTTGATTCCCTCGAACAGATCATCTATCGCTACTGCATTGAGACCGGGGTGCATTGCCGCTTTGCGGCCTTCGCGGTCGCCGGTCCCGTGCAGGATCGTCGCTGCGAGACGACCAATCTGCCCTGGTCGCTCGATGCCGATGCGCTGGAGGGGGCGTTTGGATTCGCCGGTGTCGAATTCCTCAACGATCTGGAGGCCGTTGCCTGGGGCGTTTCAGCGCTTCGCAGCACAGACTTTGCTGAACTTCATCCTGGCGAGGGAAATGGCGAGGGAAACGCCTGCGTGGTGGCTGCAGGGACCGGGTTAGGGCAGGCAGGACTCTTTTGGGACGGCTTTCGCCATCATGCCTTCGCGACCGAGGGAGGGCATACGGATTTTGCTCCGGCGGACGATCTCGAGTTCGCCATGCTGCGCTATCTCAAGATGCGTTTCGGTCGAGTGAGCTGGGAACGCGTGGTCTCTGGGCCGGGAATCGTCAACATCTACGAATTCCTGCTTCGCTACCATGACTGCGAGTCTCCCGTCTGGCTGCGCCGTTCGATCGACGAAGGCGCTGATACGGCTGCCGTCGTCGCTCAGGCTGCAGCCATCGAGCGTTGTCCAATTTGTGTCGAGACGATGCATCTCTTTCTGCGGCTCTACGGGCGCGAGGCGGGCAATGCGGCGCTCAAGCACATGTCGCTGGGCGGCGTCTATCTCGGTGGCGGTATCCCCTTGAAAAACCTCGCTCTCTTGCGTCAGGGCGGATTCCTCGAAGGCTTTTTCGACAAGGGCCGCATGGGCTGCTTGATGCGACGCATGCCGGTGCGGGTTATCCTCCAACCTTTGACGCCCTTGTTTGGTGCCGCCCGTTTCATGGCTTCGCAATGAGTTCGGTGTCAGAGCGCGATTGCGCTCGATGCCGTACCGGGCTCTGAAGCCCGTGGGCGACACAATCAAAGAGGAGACATCGACAATGGCCGAACTCAAGATCACGGGCATGCACTGTCAAAATTGTCCCCGCTCCGCGACCCAGGCGATTCAGTCGGTTGCCGGCGTTGAGACTGTCGAGGTCGATTTGGAAACGGGATCGGCGCGCGTCGCCGGCTCGCCGGAGCCGGCCGCGCTCATTGCCGCCATCCAATGAGGTTGGTTTCTCCGCTGAGCAGGTCTGAGTCGCGCGACGCGGATCGCCGGGGGTAAGGATGGATCGGAGTCTCACCGATGAACGGATTCCCAAGAGGGCATTCTGTACGCGCGCCGGACGTTACTGGCTGCGTGCGGGGACGGCCCTGTTGCTCCTGCTCGCTCAGCAGACAGCCTTTGCGCTCAAGTTGGATGTCAAGGTCGAGGGTCTCTCGGGGGCGCGAGAGTCGAACGTCCTGGCGTTGCTCGACATCTATCGCGAGCGCGGGGATGCGGATCTGACACCGGCTCGGGTCCGGGCGCTGCATCGCATGGCGCCCGAGCAGATCGCCGACGCCTTGGCACCCTTCGGGCTCTATCGGGTCCAGGTCGATGATACGTTGAAAGTGCCCTCGGACGCGGGAGGCACCTGGCGCGCGACCTACCGCGTGAATCCGGGCGATCCGATCAAGATCGGCTCGGTCGACTATCAGGTGGAGGGCGAGGGGGCTGAGAACCCAGTTTTCCCCAAGGTGTTTCCGATGAAGGTCGGGGACGTCCTGCTGCATTCGGACTACGAGAAGGCGAAGTCGGATCTGCGTTACAACGCGACATCGGCCGGTTTTCTCGACTTTCAGATGGTCCGCCATCAGGTGCTTATCGACCCGGTGGCCTACAGCGCCCATATCCACGTCCATCTCCAGACCGGACCCCAATACCGTATCGGTCACGTCAGCTTCCGACAGGATCTGCTCGACGAGAGTTTTCTTCAGAAATACGTGACCTTCAAATCGGGCGACGTCTACGACCCGGACGATCTGATTGGTCTGCAGAGCCGTCTGCTGGGCAGCGAGTATTACAGCGATGTCGAGATCGTCCCGCACACGGGTGAGGCCGGTCCGGATCACGAGGTGCCGATCGAGGTCGTGGCCAAGCGCAACAAGGCCAACAAGTACCGTGTCGGTTTCGGATTCGCGACCGATATCGGTCCGCGATTGAGCCTGGATTACCGCCGCCGCTATATCGGGCGTCATGGACACAAACTTCGCACCGAGCTCAGTCTGGCCCCCGCGCTGTCGACGATGGAGCTCGACTATCGCATCCCGATCCAAGATCCGACCCGCGACTACATCATCATCAAGCCCAGCTCCAGCCGCTATGACACCGATACCCGCAAAGGCTGGAGTCACAGCGTTCAGGCCGCCCATTCGACCCTGACCGAGCGCGGTTGGCGACGCAACATCGGTCTCGACTACAGCTATGAGGATTTCGACCTCGATAGCGCCTCGCTCGGCGCCACCAATGAGCTGGTGCCCAGCGTTTCCTGGTCCAAGACGGTTTCGGACGACCCGATCAACACCAATCGCGGCTACCGGATCAAATACGCCCTGCTCGGGGCGGTCGAGGGCGTGGTCTCGGAGTCCTCCTATCTCAGCGGCCTGATCCAGTTCAAATGGATCAGGCGCTTCACCCCCAACTATCGCTTCATCACCCGAACCAATCTGGGCGCGACCTGGGCCGATCATCTGGACAATCTGCCTGCGAGCCGTCGCTTCTATGCCGGTGGAGACAGCTCCATCCGTGGCTGGGGATTCGAGGCGCTCGGCCCAAACGATCCCAAGACCAATGAGACCGTCGGAGGACGCTATCTCGCCGTCGGCAGTCTCGAATTGGAACGGCGGATCAAGGGGCCATGGAGCGCGGCCGTCTTCACCGATTTCGGCAATGCCTTCGATCCGGATTACGAACAGGAATTCGCCCAGAGCGCCGGCGTCGGGGTGCGCTGGGCCTCGCCGATCGGCCAGGTCCGGCTCGACGTCGCCTTCGCTCTGACCAAGGACGACGATAACGGCGGACTGCCGCCGGCCCGTCTGCACCTCGTCATCGGGCCGGATCTATGAACCTGCGGGATTGAAGATGACGGATTTGGACAAGGTATCGGACAGCCCCGAGACGCCGCCGGATGGCGCGCTGGATCAGGCGCCTGCGCCTCCAGTTATTCGGCGGCGCCGTTTGCCGCGCGTCCTGCTCGGTGTCTTCCTCGCGCTCCTGTTGCTCATCCTGATTCCGGTTTCCGTCGTGCTGGGAACCCAGACCGGGCTGCGTTTCGCCGTGCAGACGGCGGAAGCGCTGCTTCCCGGAGTCTTCAGCGTGGGACAGTTGGATGGTCGGCTGCTCGGCCCTCTGAGCCTGCGCGATTTCAAGCTGACCCTGCCCGCGTTGGATGTGTCGCTTGATGCTCTGGACCTCGACTGGTCGCCCTCGGCGCTCTTCAATGGCTTGGTTGCGGTCGAGCGGCTCTCGGTGCGCGGGCTGGACCTAGCCCTCGGTCCGAGCTCGGACACGGAGGATACCCCCTTCACATTGCCCGAGATCGCGCTGCCGCTGGGCATCGCGCTCGACGATGTTTCGCTGGAGCGACTCAGGCTCTTCAATAAGGGCGTCGCCGAGCCCTTCATGGTGCTGGACCAGGCCGCGCTTGTCGCGAATCTGGACGGCAGCACGCTGGAGGTCGTGAAGCTGGAGGCGAGGATGAGCGAGCCCGAGGCCAACGTACGGCTTCATGGACAGGCCGATCTGGTGCGTCAGTATCCGCTCGATGTCGATCTCGACTGGGCGTTGCGGCTTCCGCCCAAGGCCAGTCTCAGCGGTGTCGCCCATCTCGAAGGCGATCTGAAGCAACTGGATATTCGGCATCGGTTGACCGGTTCGGCCGAGGCGGATCTGGAGGCCAAGGTCCGGGATCTGCTGTCCGCCCCGAGCTGGGACGCCCAGATCCAGCTTGCCCGGGTCGATCTGCCGGCCTTCGCCGAGGACCTCCCGGCGGTCGAGACCAAGGCCGATCTGGAAACGCGCGGCGATCTGAACCAGGCTTCCGTCACCGGCTCGCTGGACGCCAGGGCACCGGATTTGCCCGATTTCGGACATCTGGCCGCGACGCTCGATCTGCTGTGGAAGGACAAGCGGCTGGATATCCGCCGGCTCGATTTGACCGAGGAGGTCTCCAAGGCGGTTCTGGACGCCAAGGGTCATCTCGATCTCGCGACCGATCCGGGCGCCTTTGCACTGGAGACGACCTGGACGCATCTGCGCTGGCCATTGAGCGGGGATCTGCTCGCCCAGTCGGCGCAGGGCGCGCTGAAGGCATCGGGCGATTTCGACGCCTACGACTACAGCCTCTCGACCCAGGTCGAGGGTCCGAGCATTCCGGCCTCGACACTGGCCCTGCGGGGAAGCGGAACCCTCGACGGGACCCGCATCGCTGCACTGGGGCTGGAGACCCTGCGCGGGCGGATCGAGGGCGATGGCGATCTGAGCTGGTCGCCCGAATTGGCCTGGAACCTGACGCTCAACGGCAAGGGGCTGGACCCCGGCGCCTTTGTCGAGGGGTTGGACGATCGGATCGCGCTCGCCCTGTCGAGCAAGGGCGGTCTCGATGGATTCGATTACGATCTGACCGCGACCAGTGTCGGCCCCGGATTGCCGCCGGCCAAGCTAGCGCTTGCGGGGACCGGGGATCTCACCAAAACAGCGGTCGAGACGCTGCGTCT
Organism: Thiorhodococcus drewsii AZ1; assembly: GCF_000224065.1. Taxonomy (GTDB): domain Bacteria; phylum Pseudomonadota; class Gammaproteobacteria; order Chromatiales; family Chromatiaceae; genus Imhoffiella; species Imhoffiella drewsii. Next base: position 40,102 of record NZ_AFWT01000021.1, on the reverse strand, counting down.
GGACGTGCTCGGGGGGCGGATCGACGGCGCGGCCAAGGCGACCTTCGATCCCAAGGTGACCTGGGGCGCGGCCATCCGGCTCGCCGGGATCGATCCTGGACGCTATGCGCCGGACTGGCCAGGCGACATTGAAGGTCGACTGACGACGAAGGGGTCGCTTGAGGATGCGGGGCCGGATCTGGTCGCGGTCATCGAGGAACTCAAGGGACGGCTACGCGGCTATCCGATCGCTGCCTCGGGTCGGGTCAGCATGGCGGACGGCTCGACGCGTATCCAGGATCTCAACGCCGAGTCGGGAACCAGCAAGGTCAAGCTCCAGGGAACCATCGATACCGCACTGGATCTGGCCTTCGATCTCGACTCGCCCGACCTCTCCAATCTGCTGCCCGACGCCAAGGGAAGCCTGACGGCCAAGGGGACGGTCACGGGGCCGCTGGAGACACCGCGCATCCTCTTGGACCTGAAGGGCAAGGACGCGGCCTTCGGTACGCAGGGACTGGCCAGTCTGACCGGAAAGGCCGATCTGGATCTGGCCAAGCCGGGACGCTTCGAGGTGGCCCTGGACGGCAAGGATCTGTTCGCGGGCGGTCTGCGTTGGGATGCACTGAAACTGCGTGGATCGGGCTCCATGCCGGACCACCAGGTCTCCGCCACGCTCGATGGCACTTCGCTGTCGCTCAAGCTGGAGGCGTCGGGCGGGCTGGACGAGAACGGTGCCTATCGCGGACGTCTGTCCAGGCTGGATCTGACGCCCGAGGATCTGGGGCGCTGGCGTCTGGAGCGGGCGGCACCCTTTGGGATCGATCAGGACAAGATTCAGGCCGGTCCACTCTGTTTGCGCCATGATCGCGGCTCGGGCGGCTGCGCGAGTTTCGATCAGTCCGCTCCCGGCAAGTGGCTCGCGGACCTGAATCTGAACAGGCTGGATTTCGATTTGCTGGATGGTTTTCTGCCCGATGGTCTGGATCCGAGCGGCGGGGCACGTCTGAGCGGGCGTTTTCAGGCCGATGGCGTCATTTTGACCGGCAAGGCCAGCTTCGAGATTCCCAAGGGAGGGCTGGCGGTCGCCCTGGATCAGGGGCGGCGCGAGACACTGGATTTCTCGGGGACGCGCCTGACGCTGAACGCCGGCGTCAAGGGGCTCTCGACCCGTCTGGTTTTGCCGCTCGGCGATCTGGGTGGCGCGGATGGCGATCTGGATCTGCCGGGCTGGCGCTTCCAGGATCCAGCCGCTCCGGGCCAGCGCTTGCAGGGTCGTCTGAAGGCGGACGTGCGTAGTCTCGATCGCATCGCCAAACTGCTTCCCGACATCTCGGGTCTGGCCGGCTCGATCTCGGCCAACCTCGCCCTGGGTGGTACGGTCGCGCGACCGGGCGTGAAGGGGCGGGCGGATGTGCGTCAGGTCGCCTTCGAGGTGCCGCTGATCGGGCTGGTGGTCAAGGACCTGAATCTGGAGGCCGTGGCCCCGTCCATGGAGCGCATGGATCTGCGCGGTGGCGGCTTGGTCGGTGGCGGACGGCTTGATCTGAACGGCGAGACCCGCTTTGGCGCCAAGGGGCCGCAAGCCACACTCAAGATCAGCGGCAAAAAGCTCAAGGTGGCGAACACCAATGAGTATTACGCCCTGGTGTCCCCCGAGTTCGAGTTGAAGGCCGGGCCGGATGGGGCGACCGTCCGAGGCCAGGTCCGGGTGCCCGAGGCGCGGATCCGGCCGCGCTCGGTTCCGGCCGGAACCCTGTCGCCCTCTCCCGACGTGGTCATGGAAGAGCGCACGCAGAAGCCACCCTATCCGGTGGATCTCGATGTCGGGCTCGTGCTGGGCAAGGACGTCACCATCGACGCTTTCGGGGTGCGTGGCCGGCTTGCCGGCAATCTCAGGGTCTTGCAGTCCCCCGGGGCGGAGATGCTGGGTGACGGTCAGCTCCAGATCACCGAGGGCGAATACCGCTTTTCGGGCGGCTTCGGTCTGGCGGCGGAGCTGGGTGCGCCGCTGACCATCACGCAGGGCCGCTTGATCTATGCCAAGAGTGCGATCGACAATCCCGGCCTGCTGCTTCAGGCCGAGCGCCAGGGCGGCGATACGACTGCCGGGGTGCGCGTTCTGGGGACGCTGAGGAATCCCAAATTGGCCTTCTTCTCGGAGAGCGATCCGGACATGACTTCGGCCGAGATCACCAAGTATCTGATGACCGGCATTCCGCCCTCGAACAACGACCGCGCCAGCAATGCCGGATTGGCCGTCGGGACCTATGTCGCGCCCAAAATTTATATGGAATACGAGAGCGCACTCGGCGACGAGGCGAGCAAGGTCAAGCTGCGCTACGACCTGTCGCGTCATATCGAGCTTCAAACCGAGACCGGTGACAGTCAGGGTGCCGATATCTACTTCAAATTCGAGAACTGAATCCATTCCTAACATTCAACCTGTCCTGCTGCATCCCCGGCACTGGCCCAGCTGGGTCGGGGTCGCTTTCGTCTTTGCAATCGGGCGGCTGCCCTTTCCCGTTCTCTGGGCGCTGGGGAGCCTATTCGGGCGGCTCGGCTATCTGCTCGCCCGATCGCGCCGCCGAGTGGCGCGACGCAACCTGGAGCTCTGTCTGCCCGAACTCGATCCCGAGCGGCGCGAGCGCATCCTGCGCGCCCACTTCGGCTGGCTCGGCGTGGCCGCCTTCATTCAGGGGGCGGTTTGGGGCGCCTCGCGTCGACGTCTGTCGCGGTTGGTGCGGATCCGCAATCGCGCCTTCATCGACGCCTGCATTGCCGAGGGACGCCCGGTGATCGTCCTGGTGCCACACTTCGTCGGGCTGGAACTGGGCGGGGCCGCCTTCACGGCGCTGGTCCATTCTGGAGTCTACATGTACCAGAAGATCCGCAATCCGGTGGTGGATCATCAGGTCAAGCGCGCGCGTCAGCAGTACGGGAGTGTCTCTGTCGAGCGCCAGGACGATCTGCGCAGTCTGATCCGCGAGATGAAGAAGGGAACGCCCTTCTTCTACCTGCCCGATCAGGATGGTGGGCGTCGTGGCGTTTTCGTTCCATTCTGCGGCGTTCCGGCATCCACCGTTCCGATGCTGGGTCGCTTTGCCGGCATGACGGGGGCGGCGGTCATCCCCACGTTCACCCGCTTCTTGCCGTGGGGCAGGGGGCTCGAACTCATCTTCGATCCGCCGCTTGAGGACTTTCCGCAGGGCGATCCGCTGGCGGATACCGCCCGTATGAACGCGGCCATCGAGGCGCGCATCCAGACCATGCCCGAGCAATATTTCTGGGTCCATCGTCGCTTCAAGACCCGTCCTGCGGGCGAGCCTCCCGTCTATCCACCGAAACGCAAGAGGCGCAGATGAGCAGCGAGTCGGATTCCTCCGTTCCAGCGTCCAGTCCGCTGCGTTTGGGGCGACTGCGTGACTGGGCGCTCGGCGCGGCCTTGCTGGCCGCGCTGGTGGCGGCCGTCCATTACAGCGTCGGCTGGGCCGATCTGCTCGCCCCCTGGCGTGCCTTTCCGCCGGTTCTGCTCCTGTGGCTGTTCATGCTCACCTCGGCGAGCTATGTGCTGCGGGCGGTGCGGGTGCATGACTATTTCCGACCGCGCTTCAGCGGCGCCTTCGCGGTGGTGCTGAGGCTGTCCGTGCTTCACAACACGGCCAACAATCTCATGCCCATGCGCACCGGTGAGATGGTCTTCCCCTGGCTGATGCGCCGCTATTTCGGCGAGGGCTTTCTGGACTCGGCTGCGGCGCTCATGTGGATCCGGCTGCTGGACCTGCACTTCCTCGCCCTGCTGGCGCTACTCATCCTGAACCTGAGCCATCCCTCCTGGATCTGGTGGGTCGCCGCCGGGCTCTGGGTGGCCGGGCTCGCAGTCATTCCGCGTCTGCACGGGTTGGCTGCGCTCGGTTTTCTGTCTGGCGCGGGCAAGGTGCGCGAGGTGGCGCGCCGGGTGCTGCTCGCCGTGCCGCGTCGGCCCTGGCTGATCGTGCGGATCTATTGTTGGACCGCCCTGATCTGGACGCTCAAGTTCGCCGCCTTCACCAGCGTGCTGCACTTCTTCCTGCCGGTCGATCTCTGGCGCTTGCTCACGGGCGTCATGGGGGCGGAGCTCTCCAGCGTGTTGCCCTTCCACGGTATTGCCGGCAGCGGTAGCTATGAGGTGGCGGCGGTCGCGGCCCTGGTGCCGCTCGGTATCGATCCCAAGCTCGCCCTGGCCGGTGCCGTGAATCTCCATCTTTTCCTGCTCGGCAACACCCTGGTGCTCGGGGCGCTGGCCTTTCTGCTGCCTCGATCGGTCAAGGTGCGCGGGGGCGGAATGCCTCGGAATCGCGTCCCTGACGCCCTGTGAACGGGCGTTTCGAGAGGCGATTCAAGGCATTCATCTATTCGTGTGTAAAAAAGTCGGGTTTTATCTTTGATAAATTTAATTGATACCCACAGGAAAATACCTATATTCTGGCGCGCTGCACAATAGGCCTTGGCTTGGCCGAGACCGACGTCGGGATAGAGGTTTCGAATCTCCATCGCGAAACATCCTGGGATTGCGTCAGCGTTACGGTGAGCACGCCTCTTCCGAGCATGCGCTGGCCATGTGTCCCGCGTTTCACCAAAGGTCCGAGAATGCAAACATCCAGACCCGTTTTCCTGGAACTGTGGCGCATCAAGCTGCCGCTCCCAGGTCTCGTTTCCATCCTCCACCGCGCGAGTGGAGTCCTGATGGTCTTGGCCATCCCCTTCGCTGCTATCCTGCTGCACCTGGCCGCGTCCGGTCAGCAAGGCTTCGAGTCCGCCGCCGGGTTGCTCGATTCCTGGTGGGTCGGTCTGTTCCTGATCGGGCTCGTCTGGAGTCTGATGCATCACCTGCTGGCGGGCATCCGTCATCTGGTTCTGGACATCGGCATCGGCTTGGATCGTCCGGTGGCCCGGCGCACCGCTAAGACCGTTTTGGTTGCGGGCCTTGTTTTGTCGCTGTTGCTGCTCGTTGGGGGGCTGATCTCATGAGTCGTCAAGCTTCCGGCCTCATGGCCTGGCTGGTTCAGCGCGCTACGGCGGTCTATCTCGCCTTCTTCGTGGTGTATCTCGTCCTGCACTTCACCTTCGGCGCCCCCGCCGACCACGCCGAATTCGTCGCCTGGCTGCGACAGGCGCCGGTCGCCATCAGTCTGCTCCTCTTCGTTCCCGTGCTGCTCTCGCACGCCTGGGTCGGGATCCGCGACGTGCTGATCGACTATGTCCATCTGCTCGGTCTGCGCATGGGGCTGCTGATGCTGTTCGCCTTCATTTTCTTCGCCTCCGGACTCTGGGCCATCAAGGCGATCGTCACCGCTGGTATCGGAGGTTAGGTTCCGCATGAGTCTTCCAACACGTCATTTCGATGCACTCATCATCGGTGCCGGTGGCGCGGGACTGAACGCCGCGCTGCAACTGGCGAGCGCCGATCTGCGCGTCGCCGTCGTCTCCAAGGTGTTCCCGACCCGCTCGCATACGGTCGCAGCGCAGGGCGGGGTGAACGCCGCGCTCGCCAACGTGCTGCCCGATTCCTGGCACTGGCACATGTTCGACACGGTCAAGGGCTCGGACTATCTGGGTGACCAGGACGCCATCGAGTTCATGTGCCGCGAGGCCATCCCGACCGTCTACGAACTGGAGCACGCCGGCGTGCCCTTTTCGCGGCTGGATGACGGCAAGATCTATCAGCGCGCCTTCGGCGGTCAGAGCCAAAACTTCGGCGGCGACCAGGCGGCACGCACCTGTGCTGCAGCCGACCGCACCGGACACGCGATTCTGCACACCCTCTACCAGCAGAACATCCGCGCCCGCACCCATTTCTTCGACGAATTCTTCGCGCTCGACCTGGTCCGCGACGCCGAGGGCGTCGTCTGCGGTGCCCTGGTGCTGGAGATCGAGACCGGCGAGCCGCTGCTGATCGAGTCCAAAGCGACCCTGCTCGCCACCGGCGGCTGCGGCCAGGTGTTCCGCACCACCTCGAACGCCCATATCAACACCGGCGATGGCATGGCCATGGCCCTGCGTGCGGGCGTTCCGCTGATGGACATGGAGTTCTTCCAGTTCCATCCGACCGGCATTGCCGGCAAGGGCATGCTCATCACCGAGGGCACGCGCGGTGAGGGCGGCTATCTGATCAACAAGGATGGCGAGCGCTTCATGGAGCGCTATGCCCCGCGCGCCAAGGACTTGGCCAGCCGCGACGTGGTCTCGCGCGCCATCGTCACCGAGGTCAAGGAGGGACGCGGCTGCGGCGAGCATGGCGATCACGTGATGCTCAAGCTCGACCACCTGGGCGAGTCGGTCATCTCCAAGCGACTGCCGGGCATCCGCGAGTCGAGCAAGATCTTCGCCGGCGTCGATCCGGTGGTGGAGCCGATCCCGGTCTTCCCGACCGCGCACTACGCCATGGGCGGCATTCCGACCGACCGCTTCGGGCGCGTCGCCATGCCGGCGGGGCAGGGCTCGGAAGAAGTCGTGGCCGGTCTCTATGCTGCGGGCGAATGCGCCTGCGCCTCGGTGCATGGTGCCAACCGTCTCGGCGGCAACTCGTTGCTGGACATCCTGGTGTTCGGGCGTCTCGCCGGTAAGGACATCATCGACTTCGTGCGCGAGAACCCCTACCAGCGCACCGCCGACTCGGCCAGCCTGGATCAGGCGATGGGCCGCCTCACTCGCTGGGACAAGCAGGACGATGGCGTTCCGGTCGCCCAGATGCGCGCCGACTTCCGCAAATGCATGGAGGACCACGCCGGCGTCTTCCGCACCGAGGAGGTCATGCAGGAGGGCTTCGAGCGTCTGTGCGAGCTGCGCGAGCGTCTTCCCGAGGTGCGTCTGTCCGATCACTCCAAGGTCTTCAATACCGCGCGTATCGAGGCGCTCGAACTGGAGAACATGATGGACGTGGGTTTCGCTATCGCGACCTCCGCCCTGCATCGCCAGGAGAGCCGTGGCGCCCATTCGCGTCCGGACTACCCGGATCGCGACGACCAGGCTTGGCTCAAGCACAGCCTCTATTCGAAGGACGGCGACCGCATGGACTACAAGCCGGTGCGGACCAAGCCACTGACCGTCGAATCCTTCCCACCGAAGGAACGGGTGTATTGAGGTTCCTGGGGTACGCCGGGCGTACCCTTCAAGGTTTGAGTAAGAGGGCGCGCGCTGCGTGCCCCACGGGGTATCGACGATGAGAATCAGCGTCTATCGCTACAATCCTGACACCGACAAGAAGCCTCGGATGCAGGATTACGAGGTCAAGACCTTCCAGGGCATGATGTTGCGCGACGTCCTGCTGGAGGTAAAGAAGCAGGACGAGTCCTTCAGTTTCCGCCACTCCTGCGGTGAAGGTGTGTGTGGCTCGGATGCGGTGAATGCCAACGGGCTCAACGTGCTCGCCTGCGTCACGGCCATCTCCGATCTGAAACAGCCGATCGTGGTGCGCCCGTTGCCCGGGCGTCCGGTGATCCGCGATCTGGTCGTGGATATGAGCCAATTCTACGAGCAATATCGGGCGGTCAAGCCCTATCTGGTGCGCCACGATCCGGCACCGGAGCAAGAAATCCTGCAGTCGCCGGCCGATCGCGACAAGCTCGACGGACTCTACGAGTGCATCCTCTGCGGCTGCTGCTCCACCGCCTGTCCCTCCTTCTGGTGGAATCCTGAGAAGTTCCACGGTCCAGCCGCGCTGCTGCAGGCCTGGCGTTTCCTCGCCGACAGTCGCGACCAGGCGACCGAAGAGCGTCTCGATGCGCTTGAGGGGCCCTACAAGCTGTTCCGTTGCCATAGCATCATGAACTGCGTCGAGGTCTGTCCCAAGGGACTCAACCCGACCCGCGCGATCGGACACATCAAGGAACTCATGCTCGACGAGGGGTTGTGACGTTCGTTATGGAACAGTCTTCCCAAGACGCGGCGTCCGAACTCAGACGGCTGCGTTGGCAGTGCCGACGCGGCATGCTGGAGCTGGATCATCTGCTCGACCGCTTCCTCGATCTGGGCTACGCGGATCTGGACGAAGGCCGACGCGAGACCTTTCTGCGTCTGCTCGGCGAGCAGGATCAGCGTCTGAGCGACTGGTTCATGTCCCGCGCGCCGGCCTCCGACGAGGCGTTGCAGGATCTGGTCGACCACATCCTCGACGTCGTGCGAGCGCCCGCTCCAGGCGGTTGAGTTCGGATGGGGGCGCACCGCGATCGCCCCCCGCTGGTGCTGCGGCCGCGTCGATCCAGACATTTGCGGCTCTATGCGATGACGCTCCATGCGACGGCTGCGGCCGTCGTGCTGTTCCTGCCGATCGGTCTCTGGCGTCTGCCGCTCCTGAGTCTGATCCTGCTCGGTGCTATCCATGTCCATGCCGTTCATCTCGCCGGCTGGGCGCCTTGGTCGATCCAGACCCTGGAATGGCACTCGGACGGTTCCTGGACCTTGACCCTCAAGTCGGGCGAACGGCGTGCGGCGACGCTGCTGCCCTCGACCTTCGTCAGTCTGCCTTTGGTGGTGCTGAGCTTCCGCGTCGGCCGTTGGGGGCGATGCGCGGTGCCGCTTTTCGCCGATTCCCTGGAGTCCGACCGTCTGCGACGATTGCGCGTGCTGCTCAAGATCGAGGGAGATCGTCAACGATCACTTTGAGCCATTTGAGATGCACGACATCATGCCGCTGCGATGGATTGGAAACGTCGGAAATTGGGAGTGCACTTCTTTCATCGAGTCGTCAGGGTTTCAGCTGCTGTACAAGCTCAAGAATGAGTTGGGGTGATTTGTTCGCTTGTGCCTGCATCGCCAGGTTGGCATTCATCAGGATATTGGATCGGGATAACTCGGCGGTAACCTGCGCATAATCCGCATCCATGATCCGGCTGGTGGCGGTACTGAGTTTCTCGTGCGTGTCGTATAGGCTGTTCAGCGCCGAATCGAGGCGTTCTTGGATCGCGCCGTATTGGCTACGGTATTCAGCAATCCTGTCGATCGCCGAGTTCAATGCCTCCAGTGCCTTGCGTGCTTTTTCGAATGGGTCGATCTCGATATCCTCGAGTTCGAGATCCTTGGTTGTTGCCGGTGTCTTTTCGACCTCGATCGTTGTTGGCGTGCCGCCATAGTGAGCCTCGACGACGATCTTGAGTGCTTCATCATCGACCGCCGCCGGCGGCGGCTCGGTTGGCTCGGGTGTGACTGGGATGGTCGGCGGGGCGGTGCCTGGGGCTGGCATCGCGTCCCAGGATGCCTTGGCATCGAAAGCGCCTGTTCCGACGACCATGATCAGCAACGGCTCCGTCGTTTGGTCGATCGAAATGCGTTCATTGAGGCTCCCGCCGGAATGACCGTCTCCGCTGTAGCCGATCGACATCCCGTTATAGGTGGATTGAAGCGGCAGTGGGTCGGTCAGAGCAAAACTGGCGGTGCCATCGAGGAGCTGGGTGTCATCGTAGGTGGCGCCGGTATCGAAGCCGTGGCTCTCCAGGAAGACGTTGCTCTCGATGTCCGTCGGTGTCGTGCTGGCGTGGGAGGCCCAAACCGAGTCCGTGGCGATCGGAGTCCCGGCCAGGTGCTTGCCATCCTTCGTGAATATCTGGATGTCGTCATCCGCGCCATTATCATCAATATCGATGGTTACGTTGACCGCGCCGGCAGGGATGTAGGCGATAGGGACGATCCCGGAGGAAAAGTTCTTCCATGGGCCGTTATTGGCCAGCTGATCGCTGATGTGCGGCGTTTCGCCTGCGTCGGGTTCCGGAGCCGGAGGTGGCTTGACAGGCTCTGTCTCGACCGGTTCGGGTTGCACGCGACCTTTGAGGGGGTAGATGCCAAAGATCTCGGTATTCTCCGCGAGCGAATCCACTTCGCTCGCAAGGTGCAGGAACTCGTAGTTCAGTATCCTGCGATCATTCGCGCTCAGGGTGCCGGTGTTGGATTGAACGGCAAGCTCTCGGGCGCGCTGTAGGATGCCATCGATGCCTTTCAATGCGCTATCGGCGACCTGAGTGAGGCTGATGCCGTCGTTGATGTTGCGGGCCAATGCGTTGGATACGGCCAGAGTCGAGGACATTCCGTTGCTAACCTCCATGCCGGCCGCGTCATCCTTTGCACTGTTGATACGTAAGCCAGATGACGCCTGCTCAATAGCTTGTTCGAGCTTCGCCTGATTCCGGGAAATCCTGTTCTGATTGGACAGGGATGAGAGATTCGTGTTCAAGCTCAAACTAACCATGTCTCAATTTCCTTATGACTGGCCCATGATAGGGCACTCGCTGACGGACGCTGATCATAACTCCAGATCATTGACCTCAGGTGCGGGGGCGGAGGTGCTCGACGTTGTTGCGGTCTTGGAGGCAGCAGCAGGTCATCATCGCCATCGGTACCGGCGGCCTGATTCGGATAGACTGAGTCGGTCGAAATCCTGGAAGGAGAAAACTCGGATGCGTGTCTTGGTCACGGGCGGGGCCGGCTATATCGGCAGCCATACCTGCGTGGAGTTGTTGGCGGCGGGCATGGAGGTGGTCGTCGTCGACAACCTCAGCAACAGCAAGCAAGAGGCGCTGCGCCGGGTCCAGAGCATTGCTGGGCGTCCGCTCGGCTTCATTCGGGCCGATCTGCGCGACCGCGCCGCCCTGGACGCCATCTTCGGTTCTCACGACTTCGATGCCGTAATCCATTTTGCCGGACTCAAGGCCGTCGGCGAATCGGTGCAGAAGCCGCTGGAGTACTACGACAACAATATCGGCGGTACCCTGAGACTCTGCGAGGCCATGGCTGCCGCCGGGGTCAAGCGGATCGTCTTCAGCTCCTCGGCCACCGTCTACGGCGATCCGGCGAGCGTTCCCATCCGCGAGGATTTTCCGCGCTCGGCGACCAATCCCTACGGTCGTTCCAAGCTCTTCATCGAAGAGATCCTGCGCGATCTCTGGACCTCGGATCCGGACTGGAGCGTCTCGCTATTGCGCTATTTCAACCCGGTCGGCGCCCATCCGAGCGGGCTGATCGGCGAGGATCCGAGCGGGATCCCCAACAACCTCATGCCCTATATCGCCCAGGTTGCGGTCGGTAAGCTGCCCGAGCTTAGCGTCTTCGGCAACGACTATCCGACCCCGGATGGCACTGGGGTGCGCGACTACATTCATGTCGTCGACCTGGCGCGCGGTCATCTCGCCGCACTGCACCGACTCCAGGGCGGGCCGGGTGTCATGACCCATAATCTGGGCACCGGACAGGGCTACAGCGTCTTGGAAATGATCGCGGCCTTCGAGCGGGCCAGCGAGCGCCCCATTCCCTATCGCATCGTCGAACGCCGCGCTGGAGACATCGCCACCTGCTATGCCGATCCCGGGCGTGCTCGCGAGGAACTGGGCTGGCAGGCCGAATATGGCATCGACGCCATGGTCGCCGATACCTGGCGCTGGCAGTCCATGAACCCGCGCGGGTTCGATTGAGAGGCTCCGAGAACGAGGCCGTCCTGCGCCAACCTCCTCACGCTGGCAGGCTAAGGCGAAATCTGGCACCGCCAAGCGGGCTCTGATCGATCCGTAGCGTGCCGCCGTAGGCATCGCTGATCTCGCGCACCACGGCGAGTCCGATGCCGTGTCCTGGTGTCGCCTCGTCCGCGCGTGCGCCACGTTCGAGTAGGCGCGATGCCTGTTCGGGCGCAATGCCCGGGCCATCGTCCTCGACGACGAGCAGCAGTCTGCCGCGCGACCTGGTTCCCCAGACCCGGATGCGTCGTTTGCCCCATTTGAAGGCATTTTCGAGCAGATTGCCGAGCATCTCCAACAGGTCGCCCTCGACACCCTGGAACTGGATGCCCTGGTCCATCTCAAGCGTCACCTGGATTCCCGCGTCGCGATAGACCTTGGTCAGTGTGGCGACGAGTCGCTCGGCGGTGCGTCGTATCGGGACCGGTGGCGCTAGGGTCGCGGCCTGCTGTCCGCCGGCCCGGGCACGCTGTAGCTGGTATTCGACGATGTGTCCCATGCGTCCGAGCTGCTCTTGGAGCGTCTTTCCGGTGGGCGAGGGCACCTGTCCCTCTTCGAGCGCGCCGCGCATCACGGCGAGCGGTGTCTTGAGGCTGTGGGCGAGATCGCCCAGTGTGTTGTCGAGACGTCGTTGACGTGCCCGCTCATGGGCGAGCAGGGCGTTCAGGTTTCCGGTGAGCGCGCGGATCTCGGCTGGATAGCGCCCCTGGATCTGGGCCTGTTTACCGGATTCGATCGCGGCTACTTCCTCCGCTACCCGGCGCAGTGGCTTGAGTCCCCAGCGCAGGATGGCGACCAGGATCACCAGCATCAGGACCGACATGCCGCCCAGCCAGACCGCAAGGCTGGCGCGGAACTGGCCCACCTCGGCATGGAAGGCGGCGGCGTCCTCGGCGACCACGAAGGTGTAATCCTGCGGGGTCGGACCGGTCGCCCAGGTGACGCCGAAGGCCAGTGTCAGGTAGGTGCTTCCGTCCGATCCCGAGAGACGTTCGAAACGGCGCTGACCGGGCGCGAGCGGAAGCGGCGTGGGACAGTCGGCGCCGATGGCGGACGGGGATTGCCAGATGGGATCGCCCAGCGCGTTCAGCACCTTGGCATAGAGTCCCGAATCGGGCAGGTTGAGACGCGGTTCGCCGAGCGTCTTGGGGAAGACCAGTCCGCCGGGCTCCTCCTCGCCGGCCGCCATCAGCAGGAAGACCTGGGCCAGTAGCCGTTCTTCCCGCGCCGAGAGGACGGTATCGCGAACCGCGCGCTCCAGCGCCAGGCTGGTGAACAGCACGAAGACGGTGAGCACCACAGCGCCGGACAGCGCGACGCGGGTGCGCAGCGACATCATCCAGCCGGATCCTTGTCTGAGTCGTCGCCCAGTGCCAGGCGGTAGCCGCGTCCGCGCAGCGTCTCGATCGGATTGAGCGAACCGTCCGGGTCGAGCTTGCGGCGCAGACGCCCGACCAGCACCTCGATTACGTTGCTCTCGCGGTCCTCGTCGTGCGGATAGAGACGGTCGGCGAGATCCTGCTTTGAGAGCACCTTGCCCCGGCTGGCGGCCAATTGTTCGAGCAGACGGTATTCGTAGGCGGTGATCTCGACCGGTCGATCCCGCATCCAGACCTTCTGGGCGGTCAGGTCCAGTCGCATAGGTCCCAGGTGCAGTTCCTGCGAGGCGGTTCCGGCGGCACGCCGGATCAGTGCCCGGATCCGCGCGAGCAGTTCCTCTTGATGGAAGGGCTTGGCCAGATAGTCGTCGGCGCCGGCCTCCAATCCCTCGACCTTGTCCTCCCAGCGGTCGCGCGCGGTGAGAATGAGGATCGGCAGGAGGCTCTCCTTGGCGCGCAGTCGGCGGATGATGTCGAGCCCGGAAAGGCCAGGCAGGCCAAGATCGATGATGGCGGCGTCGAAGGCGTATTCGCTTGCGAGATAGAGACCCTCCTGGCCGTCGCCGGTGCCCTCGACCTCGCAGTCGTCCTGCGAGAGTCGGGTGGCGATTTGGCGACGGAGTTCGGGCTCGTCCTCAATGATCAGGATGCGCATGCGTTGGTGTCTGTCGGCGATAGGGTCGGGCGGCGTGCGATACGGCCACCTGCTCAGCGGTTGGGTACGAAGACATAGCGCACCTGGCCATCGGGGGTCAGGACCTTCACGCGGTAGCCCCCGTTGGCAGATTGGACGGCCAGCACGCGGCCTCCGGTTTGGCGGCGCGCGATTTCGCCGGCCCGGTCGGGCGACATCTGTCCGCCCTGTCCGGATCCGGCCCAGGTGGTCGGTGGCGCCATGCAAAGCAGTAAGGCGGCCAGAATGAACGTAGACAATTGCATGTCGGATCGGCTCCCGTGCCTGTGACGGTCTGCGGGAATCTAGCACAGTCCGGGCGTGTCGCGGTGTGGACGCGTGCGGATGTTGCGGGTCTGTCGATCGGTCGGGCGCCTGTCCATGGCGCGCGCACCGATGGTGCCGGGTCAATAGTCGCGATAGATGATGGTGACTCCATCGCGGCGGTGGTGATGCGGCCAGCGTTTCTTGTAGACCACTCTAGGCCGGTAGCCGTAGTCGTAGACATAGGTCCGCCGATGGTCGCGATGGTGGTGCCGACGGTGGTGATGCTTGCGGTGGTGGTGATGATGTCTGAAGTGACGCGGTGCTGGTGAGTCCCAGCGGTCCGCGTGACGGTGGGAGTCCCAGCCGCGTCCGCCGGCGGACGCGGTTGCTGGAAGCGCTAGGGAACCTGCGACAAGGATGGCGGAAAAGAGGGTCACTAGTCGCGTGAGTTTCGGTGCATGGGAATTCGTGGAAACGTGGCTCATCGGATGGTCTCCTCGGGTCCTGAGACGGGGGCCAAATCCACCGTCTTGGAGGCCATCCTAGTGTGTCGACCCTGAACCCCTGCTGAATCGGCGACCCGGACGGGTCAACGTCGGGAAAGCACGAGCAATTCGTCGCCGCGTTGGATGCGCAGGCTGTAGAGCCCGCGCGAACGCTTGAGCACGTCCCTGATGTCACGCAGTCGCGCGATCTCCTGGCCATTGACCTGGATGATGCGGTCCCCTTCGCGTAGCCCCGCATTCCAGGCCGAGCTGTTGGGCTCGACGCTGCCCACCGGGATCGCTGGAACTCCGCCGCTGTGGCTGAATTCGCCGAAGAGCGCGCCGTCGAGGCTGGATGAGATCCGTTTGCCAGGCACGAAGCTGCGGTAGGGATCGCCGATTTCACCCGTCAGATGACGCTCCTTGCCGCGTCGCACGATATCCAGATCCACCCGCTCACCGATCCGCAGCAGTCCGAAGCGATTGCGCAGATCGGAGGATCCGCCGATCGGCTTGCCGTTGACGGCGAGGATGAGGTCGCCTTGACGCAGACCCGCCTCCTCGGCGGCCGAGCCTGGATCCACATCCGCCACCAGTGCGCCGTCATGATCCTTCAGGTCCAATGCGCTGGCCAATTCGTCGGTCAAATCCTGTACCCGGACACCGAAGAGTCCGCGTCTGACCGCGCCGAACTCCACCAGTTGCTCCATGATGGAGCGCGCCATGTTGGCCGGAATGGCGAAGCCGATGCCGATGTTGCCGCCGCCGGGGGCCAGGATAGCCGTGTTCATGCCGACCAGTTCGCCGCGCAGATTGACCAGGGGACCGCCCGAGTTGCCCGGATTGATGGAGGCGTCCGTCTGGATGAAGTTCTCATATCCCTCGATCCCGAGTCCGGTCCGGCCGAGTCCGCTGACGATGCCGGAGGTGACGGTCTGCTTCAGTCCGAATGGATTGCCGATGGCGACCACGAAATCGCCGACCCGCAGGGTGTCCGAGTCGGAAAACGCGAGCGCCTTCAAACCTTTGGCCGGGATGCGCAGCACGGCGACGTCGGTGTCCGGGTCGTTGCCGACGAGCGTGGCGTTCAGGGTGCGTCCGTCATGTAGGGTGACCTTGATCTCGTCCGCCTTGGCGATGACGTGATAGTTGGTGAGCACCAGTCCGCGCCGGGCATCGACGATGATCCCGGAGCCCAGGCTGTTGTTTTCGCGTCGACGCTGCTGTTGGGGGACATCGAAGAAATAACGGAAAAAGGGATCGCGCAGCAGCGGGTGGTCGGCGGCCTCGATCCGGGTGACGGTCGATACGTTGACGACCGCCGGCACCACCTGCTCCAGCATGGGCGCCAGGCTCGGCAGCGGTTTGCCGTCCAGGGCAAAGGGCAGCGCGGCCTGGGCCGATGACAGCGGCAGCAGCAGCGACAGACAGAGTATGAGAGGGATGGAGGCTGGCTTGGACATCATGGGTGTGATCTTCGAAAGGGACGCGTTGAATCGGCGCACGGTGCGCCGAGAGCGGGGACGATCATGATGGTGGCTGCGGGATGTCGATCGCGCAAGGTCGAGACGGCCGGACTGCCGCAGCGGTCGTCGAGACGAAAAACGCCGGGTGAATGCCCGGCGTCTCCTATCCGATCACGGGGATCAGGCGGCGGCCTCATTGGCCGATCCGTCGATGCAGCGGCGACTGTCGCCTCGGATCTCGATCTTGCGCGGTTTCATGGCCTCGGGGATCTCGCGTCGCAGGTCGATGTGCAGCAACCCGTTTTCGAGCCGCGCATCCACCACCTTGACGTAGTCGGCAAGCTGGAACTTGCGCTCGAAGCTGCGGTTGGCGATGCCGCGATAGAGGAAGCGGCGGGCACCGTCCTCTTCATCGGGTCGTCCGCCGGATACGGTGAGGATGTTCTCCCGGACCTCCAGGCTCAAGTCCTTCTGGGAGAAGCCGGCGACCGCCATGGTGATGCGGTAGTCGTTCTCACCGCTGGCCTCGATGTTGTAGGGAGGATAACCGCCCGACTCGGACCGAGAGGCGTTTTCGAGCGCCGAGGTCATGCGGTCGAAGCCGATCATGGAACGGAAGAGTGGGGAAAAATCAATGTTATTCAATAGCATATCCTCATGAGAGCAATATGTGAATCAGGCGTTCTCAACGAACCGCGTTGTCTTCAAGCCTCGAATGAGCGCTTGTGTTATGTAAAGTAAAAATGCGAGCGTGGAATGTCAAGCGCTACCCGCTATCGGCGGCGCGCCAGCGTTCGAGTTGGGCGAGATCCGCCTGCGTGTTGATGTTCAGGAAGCGCTCGGGCTGGTCGCTGAAGTCGGCGACGGCCAGTTGGTGGCGGTTCTGCCAGACACCCACCTTACGTTCCGTTCCGTCGAGAAAGCTGCGCAGATCCGCGTCGAGCGACGCTCGGATCAATGCATGCAGTGACTGGCGCCGATGTCCGTCGCTGGCGATGGCAAGATCCGCGTTCTCGGCCGCGAGCGATGCGCCAAGTCGGGCGCGCAGATCCGTTGGCGCGAGCGGGGCGTCGCAGGGCAGGGTGAGGATCCAGTCGGTGCGTGCGGCCAGCATGGCGGCGAGACATCCGGCCAGCGGTCCCTGGAATCCGCTCTGGAGATCGCCGATGACCGGGTAGCCATAGCGCGCGTAGTGCTGGAGGTTGCGATTGGCGCTGATCAAGATCGAGTCGACCTGAGGTGCCAGTGCCTCGATGGCCCATTCGATCAAGGGGCGTTCGGCGAGCCGGATCAGTCCCTTGTCCAGACCCTCCATGCGGCGCGCTCGACCGCCTGCGAGGATGACGCCGGTGGTCGAGGCTTTGTCTGGGCTCAAGGCGCGGGTCCCTATTCGAGAATCACGCGATGATTGGCCGCCTGGATCGGGCGGTTGTTCGGGTGTCCCATCACGCGGGCGAATTTGTGGATCTGGTCGGCCGAGGCCGTGACCGGTTCCTTCATCACCAGCCAGGCGACACCCTCGGTGCAGGGCGGGGTGGTGAGCGAGCCGGTGAAGCGGTAATAGTCGCGGTTTTTGGGCAGCAGGTCCTCGGCGGATACCAAATGATCCAGATGTACCTTGGTTTCGGGCTGTTCCGGCATGTGTGACCAGGCCTCGGTCAGGGCGGGATTCTCCGCGCCTTCCTGGATCATGACCGCGATGACTGCGATCTTGCCATGCGCGTCGACGTGAACCAGGTGGGCCTCCATCGGGAACGCCTTGCCTCGGACGTGGTTTTCGCTAGGTGTATGGAAATGGTACTGCTTGAGCGCGTATTCGTGGCCGTTGAGGCTGATGTTGCTGCCCTTGGCGTAATCGATCTGGATGCTATGGCCGTTGTTCTCCTCCTCCTCGCCGCCAGGCTGGTAGTGGAAGCCGATCGGCGGTAGCTGGGCGTCGATGAATTCGGTCAGGTCGACCGGTGACTGGTTCTTGCCGTTGCCGCAGACGCTGAAGGTCCGGTCGAGTTCGCCCCAGTGATCCGGCCCCTCGGCCCCCGAATAGCCCCAGTGACCGTGTGCGGCGAATGCGGTGCAGCTCGCGGTCAGCAGGGCAAAGAGTGCGATTCTCGTATCTTTCATCTGTCTCTTCCTCGTCGAGGCCTGTCGGTCGTGCGGTCAGCGTGGTTGGCCGCTTGCTTCATAACCGATCGGTTTTTGTTTCGGTTGGATCCGATCTCTCGCCATCCGTCGCAATGATAGTCCGAGGCCGGCGGGTTAAGGAACAGGGCTCAGGATGGGCGTTCAGCGCTTCGCGTCGGGCGGGCGTTTCCTGCGGATTCCGCCGACCATGGCCTGGGCCTCGGTCGGATCCTCGGGCCACTGATGTTTGGGATAGCGGCCGCGCAGTTCCTTGCGCACCTCGGCGTAGCCTCTGGCCCAGAATCCGGCGAGGTCCTGAGTGACCTGAATGGGGCGTCGCGCGGGCGACAGCAGATGCAGCAGGACCGGCACGCGGCCGTTGCACAGGCGCGGCGTGTCCTCCAGTCCGAACAGCTCCTGGAGCGGCACCGCGAGCACCGGCACTTCGCCGCTGACATAGTCGAGCGGTCGCTGGTTGCCGGCCGGCGTGGTCAGTGTTCTGGGTGCCTCGCGATCCAGCCGTTGACGCTGCTCCCAGCTCAATTGGGATAGCAGGATTTCGGACAGGTCGAGACGTTGGATCTCGGTCAGTCTCGATCGTCCGACGATCCAGGGCGCGAGCCATTCATCCAATCGTTCGAGCAGCCCTTCGAGGGAGAGATCCGGCCAGTCCCCGTTTTGATCGATCTGGCGCATGAGGCCGACACGGGCCTGGATCTGGCGGGCCGAGTCGGTCCAGGCGAAGGCGCGCTCGGGCTGCTCGCGAATGCGTTCGAGTAGGAGTCGAACGGTCGCCTCCCCGTCGTTCAGCGCCAGCGGTCGCGAGGCCAGCTGGATGGCACCCAGTTGCTCGGTCTCGCGGGCGACGACCGCGTCCCGTGTGCTGTCCCAGAAGATCTCTTGCGTGCGGTCGATGCGTGAGTCGAACAGCGTGCGCAATTCGGACGCATCGATCGGCAAGGCCAGCTGGATCCGTCCGTCCCGACCGCGCGCGTCGAGTGCGGCGACGACCAGATAGGGATGGACGGCGAGCGCGTCGTCGCGGGGCAGCACGGCACCGCCGCCCGAGGCCAGCAGGTAGCGGTCGTCCGATCCTTCTCGGCGCTGGGCGATGCGGTCGGGATAGGCGAGCGCCAGCAGCGCGCCGGGAGAACGGATGCCGGACGGCTCGGACAGATTCGGCGAGGCGTCCTTGATCAGCCCCAGCAGTTGACGCGAGACCCGTTCGATGGCGCCGAGTCGGTTCGCATCCATCCCGGAGATGCGGACCTTCGCGCGACCTTGTTGAAGCGCGCGCAGCCGAAGGTCCAGGTCGCTTTGGCGTCCCTGGTCTGGACGGTATGTCATGGGATCGCGCTCGGTCAGTAGCGCGCAAAGATCGGCCGCTGTCTGGCGGGCCTGCGGCGCGGCGCCGAGCAGCATGGCCGCGAGTCGCGGATGCAGGGGGAGCGGCGCCATGGCGCGGCCGAGCCGGGTCAGAGCGTCCCGCGCATCCAGTATCCCGAGATCTTTCAGCAGCGCGACGGCCTGCTCCCACGCTGAAGCTGGAGGCGGATCGAGCCAGGCGAGGGCGTTGGGATCCTTGACGCCCCACAGAGCCAGCTCGACGACCAATGGAGCCAGGTCCGATTGCAGGATCTCTGGAGTACGATGTGCGGGTCTGCCGTGTTCCTGAGCACGGGTCCAGAGTCGATAACAGATGCCGGGGGCGACGCGTCCGGCACGCCCGGCTCGCTGGTCGGCTGAAGCGATGGGGACAGGCTCGGTGACGAGTCGTTCGAGTCCGGAGCCTGGATCGAAGCGCGGCTTGCGGGTGAGCCCGCTGTCGACAACGACTCTGACTCCTTGGATCGTGACACTGGTTTCGGCAATGTCGGTGGCGACGATCACCCGGCGCGTGTCCGGTGTGCTTGGGAGCAGGGCCAGGTCCTGAGCCTGTGTGGGCAGACTTCCGTGCAGCGGGAGGATCGATGTCGTGGAGTCCACCGCGTCCTTGAGTTGCTCGACGCAGCGGTCGATCTCGCGCGCGCCGGGGAGGAAGACCAGGATGTCGCCGTCTTCGGTGCGCAGGGCGTGGCGAATACCGGCGAGGACGGCCGCCACCGGGTCTGGATCCGGTTGGCGATCGGCATAGCGGATCTCGACCGGAAAGCTGCGTCCCTCGCCGCGCAGAGTCGGTGCACCTCCGAGCAGCCGTGCAACGGGTTCGGCGTCCAGCGTGGCCGACATCACCAGGAGTTTCAGGTCTGGACGCAGGTTGGTCGCGGCGTCCAGCGCCAGCGTCAATCCCAGGTCCGATGTCAGGTTGCGCTCGTGGAATTCGTCGAAGATGAGCAGGCCCACGCCCTCAAGTGCGGGATCCGACTGGATACGCCGGGTCAGGATGCCCTCGGTGACCACCTCGATCCGAGTGCGTGGCCCGATCCGTCGGTCGAAGCGGACCTGATAGCCGACACGTTCGCCGAGCGGCTCGCCCAGTACGGATGCCATGCGTGCGGCGGTCATGCGCGCGGCTGGCCGGCGCGGTTCCAGCATGAGGATGCGCTGTCCGCCAAGCCAGTTAGACCCCATCAGCCGTAGCGGAACACCGGTCGATTTGCCCGATCCGGTGGGCGCTTGGAGCAGGGCGTGACCTCGGCTCAGCGCCTCGTCCAGTGCGGGCAACACCGCATCGATGGGGAGTGCGAGCTTGGTCGATTCTGAATTCATGGGAGGCATCTGGGGCTGTCGTCAATCGGATGGGGTCGTACGGATACATATGATCGAGCGGGGCGGGATGGCACCGTATGTTTCGTTAGGTGCCGACCGAAAAGCAAGCCTGGATAAGCCGTCTATACTTGGTTTCAGGTCAATCAACCGGATCCGACCCTATCATGGCACGCCTTCCTCGCTTCGTCCTTCCCGGCTATCCGCAGCACGTTATTCAGCGTGGCAACAACCGTCAGCAAATCCTGTACGAAGAGGATGATTACTGGTTCATCTGGGATAAGATGAACGTGGCTGCGCAGAAATTCGAGTGCGATATCCACGCCTATGTGCTGATGCCGAATCACTTCCATGTGCTGCTCACGCCCCATGTCGAGAACGGTATCGGCAAGCTGATGCAATATGTCGGGCGGTATTACGTTCAGTATTTCAACAATCGCTATGATCGTACGGGAACCCTCTGGGAAGGACGCTATCGCGCGACGCTCGTCGATCCCAAGGGCTATCTGCAGGCGATTTCGCATTATGTCGAGGCCAATCCGGTACGTGCCGGTCTGGTCGAGCATCCATCCGACTATGGCTGGTCGAGCTATGCCGCCAACGCCACTGGCGCGGACGATGATCTGGTGACGCCTCACCATGAATACGAGCGGCTCGGTCGTAGCGCCAAGGCACGCCGCGAACAGTATGCCAAGGCTGCGGAAACGCCAGCCTCGGAGACCTTGCTCAAGGAGGTCCGCGACGCGACCAACAAGGCATGGGTGCTGGGTACGCCCGCCTTTTGCTCCGAGATCGAGGGCGTTCTCAACCGTCGCGCTCAGCCGCGTCCGCGTGGCGGAGACCGCCGCTCCGAGGCTTACCGCCGTCAGGCTGGACGGCTGTGAGATGAAGGCGGAACTTCAATCGCCCTCGGTGCATGCGCCACAAGAGGGCGATGAGTTTTATATTGCCGAGGGGTGTTACATCCTGGAGTCCTGGAATCGCGATCAGGATCCGGATGTTTCGATTGCGCGTGCGCGGGTCGAGCCAGGTGTGACGACCCGTTTGCACCGGCTGGAGGGCATCGTCGAGCGCTATCTGATGCTTTCTGGGCAAGGACGCGTCGAGGTCGAGGGCTTGGAGCCGCGTCTGGTCGGTCCGGGCGATCTGGTCGCCATCCCCGCCGGGGCCGGGCAGCGAATCGCCAATCTTGGCGAAACCGATCTGGTTTTCTACGCTATTTGCACGCCGCGTTTTGTGCCAAGCGCCTATCAGGACATCGATCCCGAACCATTCCCCGAGGCCGCACCGGTTCGATAGGCGTATCGTCACCCGTGTCTGTCATACTCCGAGCCCTGGTCAGCGTCGACCTGGGACGACTACGAGAATCCGGATCCATGTCGAATCCAAACGCTCCGTCGGGCGCGTCGCTTGACGCCATCTCCAGGGTCTTCGAGTGTTACGACACGCCGCTGTGGCTGGTGACCGCATGCGACGGCGAGCGTCGTGGCGGACTGGTCGCGACCTCGGTGACGCGAGCCTCCATTGTCGATAGCCTGCCGCGCATGCTGATCTGCATCGCCAGACAGCACTATACCTGGGCGCTGATCGAGTCCAGACGTCGTTGCGCCCTGCATCTGCTCCAAGTGTCGGACCTTGCGGCGATCTGGCGCTTTGGTCTGCCGAGCGGGCATGAGGTGGACAAGTATGCCGATCTGGATCCGGCAACGACGCCCGACGCCAATCCGCTCTATGGCGATGCCGTTGCCTGGTTGGATGGAAGGGTGGAATTCAGCGCCGATATCGGTGACCGTAGCCTCTACTTGCTTGAAATCGTCGACGGCAGCGTGCTGCGGGATGCGCCTGCCCTGACCCTGAACCGACTGCTCAAGGACGCGCCCCCTGAGCGTCGAGACGAACTTCAACGACTCTATGCGCGTGATCAGGCCATCGATGCCGCCGCGATCCAGCGCTGGCGCGCCACCTCGCGCGTCGACTGATTCCCGCGTTATTTCGCCCGGGCTACCCGGGCGCTCGCGCTCCCAGATCCATTCTCAACCGCGTTCCTCAAGGGGAGACACCTCAATGCACCTGCCCGACCACAAGACCAAGATCGTGGCTACGATCGGACCCGCCTCGGATTCCCCAGAGATGCTGGTCCAGCTGATCCAGGCCGGGATGAATATCGCCCGACTGAACCTCTCGCACGGCGATCCCGACTACCACGCCGAGGTCGTCACACGCATTCGCCAAGCCGCTAAAACGGCCGGGCGGCGCGTCACCATCATGGGCGATCTGCCCGGACCCAAGATGCGTATCGGCGATCTCGCGTCCGAGCCCATCGAGCTCCAGCGTGACGACCTGCTGACGCTCACCACGGACGAGATCCTGGGCGACAAGGAGCGGATCGGCGTCAGCTTTCCCGATCTGCCGAATGCGGTGAAACCGAACGATCGGCTCTACCTCAACGACGGATTCATCCTGCTGCGCGTGGAGTCGGTCCAGGGATCGGACATCTTCTGCCGCGTGCGGGTCGGCGGCGAGCTGACTTCGCGCAAGGGGGTCAACCTCCCCGGAATCGACCTGGGGATCAGCGCCTTTACGCCCGAGGACCGCGAGTGGTTGAAATTCGCCGCCGAGCATCGTCTCGACGCGGTCAGCCAGTCGTTCGTT
Source organism: Thiorhodococcus drewsii AZ1 (assembly GCF_000224065.1). Taxonomy (GTDB): domain Bacteria; phylum Pseudomonadota; class Gammaproteobacteria; order Chromatiales; family Chromatiaceae; genus Imhoffiella; species Imhoffiella drewsii. Next base: position 16,897 of record NZ_AFWT01000021.1, on the reverse strand, counting down.
GCGACCGCCGCCGACATCCTGGCGGTGCGCAGTGCAGCCGAAGAGATGGGGTATGCACCCTTCATCATCGCCAAGATCGAGCGGGCCGGGGCGCTCGACAATCTGACCGAGATCCTGCGTGTTGCCGACGGCATCATGGTGGCGCGCGGCGATCTGGGCGTGGAGATCCCGATCGAGCGCATCGCTGTTGTACAGAAACAGATCACTGATCTGGCCAACCATTTCGGCAAACCTGTGATCACCGCAACCCAGATGCTGGAGTCCATGGTCACCTATCGCCGCCCAACCCGCGCCGAGGCTACGGATGTAGCCAACGCGATCCTCGGCGGGACCGATTGCGTCATGCTCTCCGCCGAATCCGCCGTCGGGCGCTATCCGGTTGAATCGGTCGCCATGCTCGCCAGCATCGCCACCCACGTTGAACCGGAGCGCAGCAAGCAGCCCTTCGTGCGCACCATGGACAGCTTCGACGGCAGCGACCGCATGAGCGCCGTCGATCTCATCGCCTCCAGCGTCTACCACACCATCGACAACAGCGAACCGCGCTGCGTCCTGGTGCCCACCCGCTCCGGCAGCACTCCGCGCAACGTCGCCCGTTTCCGTCCACCGGTCTGGATCATCGCCTTCAGCCCCAGCGCAGCCACCTGCCAGTCGCTGCAATTTTCCTATGGCATCGAGGCGATCCAGGTCGACGCCGACCGCTCCGACTGGTCCGGATTCCTGCTTCAATGGCTCCGCGAGCGTGGCGTCGATTCCGGACTCGCGCTCCTTACCCAGGGACCCACAGCGGAGAACCCCAGCGGCAACTACCGCATGGAGATCCTCGAACTCGGCCGTGAGTCGAGCGACGCCGGTCGCTGATAGACCATTCGGACCGCCACCAAGCCTAGGGCGTGTCATCAATTCCTTGAGCGTGCCATGATTCTCGTCCATCACGATCGCAACATTGAGGAGAGCCCAGATCGCACAACGCCGCCATGCCCTGCGCGATGACCAATGGGAGCGCATCAAAGATCTGTTGCCAGGCCGCCCTGGCCAAGTTGGCGTTACCGCCCGCGATAATCGCTTGTTTGTCGAGGCGGTTATTTACCGCTATCGCACGGGCATCCCGTGGCGCGATCTGCCGGCACGGTTTGGTGATTTTCGCGTCGTGCACACCCGTTTCTCGCGCTGGGCACGGCGTGGTGTCTGGCAGCACGTGTTCGAGATTCTGGGCGCAGATGCAGACAACGAATACGCCATGCTCGACAGCACCATCGTGCGCGCTCATCAACACAGTGCAGGAGCTCCCAAAAAAAAGGAGAGCAAGCCATCGGGCGCAGCAAAGGCGGATTGAGCACGAAGATTCATGCTCGAACCGATGCCTTAGGTAATCCGACGGGTTTTTATCTAACGGGAGGACAGGCCTCGGATTTGGTCGGTGCCGATCACTTGCTGGTCGATCTGGAGGTCGAAGCACTGCTCGCGGACAAGGCCTATGATGCGGATGAGCGGGTGCTTGATGTGTTGGAAGCGTGCGGGGCGATAGCGGTGATTCCACCTAAGCGCAACCGCCTGGTCCAACGCGCTTACGACAAGGAATTGTATAAAGCGCGCCATCTGATTGAAAACTTTTTCTCGAAGATCAAGCAGTTCAGAGCGATTGCCACCCGATATGACAAGTTGTCTCGCAACTTTCTCGCCGGTGTGCACTTGGCCTCAGCATGCGTCCTGCTTAATTGATGACAGGCCCTAGACGCGTCGTTCAGTCGACGCGTATCCGGACTTTCAGTCCGTTACTCAAACCCACCGGCTTTTAGCCGGTGGTTGTTTAGTTTCCTGCTCGCGTTGCCGTGTCTCGCATTGATGGACCGAAGTCCGTAAAGTGCGCGGCTCGATTCCATCGACTCAGCCCTGGTGCCCTGACCATGACCGAGCAGAAGCCGCGCGACCCGGATGGCTTTCACCAACATCTTCACGATATTCAGGATCTGCTGGCGCGTCAGCAGTTGGTCGAGAGTCTGGAGCATCGCCAGAACATGCCGCATCGGGCGCTGGTCGAGACCATCACCCATAAGCAGAATCTGGCGCGTTTGAGTCGCAAGCTCGAACGTCTGCATCCGGCCGACATTGCCCGCATCCTGGAGGCGCTGCCGCTCGCGGACCGCTGGTTCGTCTGGGATCTGGTGCGCGCGGACAAGGATGGCGAGATCCTTCTGGAGGTCTCGGACGCAGTGCGCGCCACGCTGCTTCGGACCATGGATCCGGACGAGCTCAAGGCCGTGGCCGAATCGCTCGATGCCGACGAACTGGCCGATCTGGCCCCGGACCTGCCGTCCGAGATCGTCCAGGACGTGTTCGACTCGCTGGACCAGAAGGAGCAGGAGCGGGTGCGCGCGGCCATGTCCTACCCGGAGGGTACGGTCGGCGCCCTGATGGACTTCGATATGGTGACGGTGCGCGAGGACGTCACGCTGGAGGTGGTGCTGCGTTATCTGCGTCGCTTCGAGGCGTTGCCGGATCACACCGACAAGCTCTTCGTCATCGATCGCGACGATCGGCTTCATGGTGTTCTGACGCTCGAATCGTTGCTCATCAACGCGCCGGAGACGCAGGTGGGGCAGGTCATGAAGTCCCGCTCGCTGGTGACCTTCGGACCAGATGACGATGCCAACGTCGCCGCCACTGCCTTCGAGCGTTACGACCTGGTCTCAGTGCCCGTGATCGACGACGATCGCCGCCTGATCGCGCGGGTTACCATCGCCGACATGGTCGATCAGATTCGTGAGGAATCCGAGGCGGAGATCTTCAGTCATGCCGGTTTGCGCGAGGAAGAGGACATCTTTGCCTCCGTCATCCAGTCGGTGAAGAACCGCTGGGCCTGGCTGGCGATCAATCTGGTGACGGCCTTTCTCGCCTCTCGGGTCATCGACCTCTTCCAGGACTCGATCGAGAAGTTGGTCGCCTTGGCTGCGCTCATGCCGATCGTCGCCGGGATCGGCGGTAATGCCGGCAATCAGGCGATCACCATGATCGTGCGCGCTCTGGCTATGGGTCAGGTCGAGCCGTCCGGGATGTGGCGTCTGTTGAGGAAGGAGGCCGGCGTTGCACTCATCAACGGTCTCGTCTGGGGCGGCGTGGTCGGGGCGCTGGCCTGGTGGCTCTATCGCGATCCCTCTCTCGGGTTGGTGATGACCGCTGCCATGACACTCAATCTGCTGCTGGCCGCGACAGCCGGGGTACTCATTCCGCTGATTCGTCAGCGTCTCGGGCGGGATCCGGCGCTTGGCAGTTCGGTGCTCATCACGGCGCTGACCGACTCGGGTGGGTTCTTCATCTTTCTTGGGCTGGCGACGCTCTTTCTGCTCTGAATGAGGCGCCAGTGACCAGCTGTTCGCTAACGTGCCGCAACCGTCCGGCGACGGTTGCGTGCGACGGCTGGTTCAGTCGACGATCTCGGCCTTCTCGATGATGACGTCCTCGACCGGGACGTCTTGGTGGCCGTGACGGTTGCCGGTCTTGACGGCTTTGATGGCGTCGACCGTCTCCATGCCCTCCACGACACGACCGAACACGCAGTAGCCCCAGCCGTCCTGGCCTGGGTAGTCCAGGAAGTCGTTGTTCGAGACGTTGATGAAGAACTGCGAGGAGGCCGAGTGCGGTGCCATGGTACGAGCCATGGCGATGGTGCCGGCTTCGTTCTTGAGTCCGTTCTTGGCCTCGTTCTCGATGGGGCTGCGGGTTGGCTTCTGGTTGAAGTCTGCGGTCATGCCGCCGCCCTGGATCATGAAGCCGGAGATGACGCGATGGAACAGGGTGCCGTCATAGTGGCCGTCGCGGACGTATTGTTCGAAGTTGGCGCAGGTCTTGGGGGCCTTTTCGGCGTCCAGTTCGATGAGAATGTCGCCGTGATTGGTGGTGAGTTTGATCATGGTGATGGCTCTGGGCTTGAGCGTCGACACGCCTTATCAACGTACCGTGTCCGCTCGTGGGTGATTGATGACCGACCATGGTAAGGATTTTGCCCGGCGGTGGAAAGGCGCGGAGCGGCTCGCCCAGGGCTTTGCTACCATGATGTATTCGATGTTCGCCTTCATTTCCAAGAATTCGTGCCCATGCTGCAGATCCACAACAGTTTGACCCGCCAGAAAGATGTCTTCACGCCGATCGAGCCCGGCAAGGTGCGCATGTACGTGTGCGGCATGACCGTCTACGACTACTGTCACCTGGGGCACGCGCGGGTGATGGTGGTGTTCGACGTCGTCTATCGCTACCTGCGTGCGCTTGGCTACGCGGTGACCTATGTCCGCAACATCACGGACATCGACGACAAGATCATCCGCCGCGCGGCCGAGAACGGCGAGACCTTCCAGGAGCTGACCGAGCGTTTCATCCAGGCCATGCGCGAGGATGGAGACGCGCTCGGTGTGTTGCCGCCGAGCCAGGAGCCGCGTGCGACCGGGCATATGTCCGAGATCCTGGCCATGGTCGAGACCCTGGTCGACAAGGGTATGGCCTATGTCGCCGACAATGGCGACGTCTACTATGCCGTTGGCCAGTTCACCGGGTACGGCAAGCTCTCGGGCAAGGATCCGCAGGATCTGCGCGCCGGTGCGCGGGTCGAGATCGGCGAGTCCAAGCGCGATCCGCTCGACTTCGCGCTTTGGAAATCGGCCAAGCCGGGCGAGCCGGCCTGGGAGTCGCCCTGGGGGATGGGGCGTCCTGGGTGGCATATCGAATGTTCCGCCATGAGCACCTGTTGCCTGGGCAACCATTTCGATATCCACGGTGGCGGGGCCGATTTGCAGTTCCCGCACCATGAAAACGAGATCGCCCAGTCCGAGGGCGCGACCGGCGAGCCATTCGTCAACGTCTGGATGCACAACGGTTTCGTGCGGGTCAACGAGGAGAAGATGTCCAAGTCGCTGGGCAATTTCTTCACCGTGCGCGAGATCCTGCAGCGCTATCAGGCCGAGGAGGTGCGTTATTTCATCCTCACCAGCCATTATCGCAGCCCGCTCAACTACGACGACGAGAATCTGCAGAACGCGCGCGGCGCACTGACCCGTCTCTACACGGCTCTGCGCGGGCTTCCTGAGGTCGAGCCGGCCTTTGGGGAGACCTATCGCGAGCGTTTCAGCGCCGCCATGGATGACGACTTCAATACGCCGGTCGCCTTGGCGGTGCTCTTCGATCTGGTGCGCGAGATCAATCGGGTGCGTCCGACCGACATGGCGCGCGCAGCGGCCTTGGGTGCCGAGCTGCGTCGATTGGGCGAGATGTTGGGGATCCTTCAGGGCGATGCCGAGGTCTATCTGCGTGGTGGCCCGAGTTCGACCGAGGATGATCTCAGCGACGCACGGATCGAGGCGTTGATCCAAGAACGGACCCAGGCGCGCGCCGATCGGGACTGGGCAGCGGCCGACCGCATCCGCAAGGAGCTCGCCGATGCCGGCGTCCAGCTCGACGACGGACCGCAGGGGACGACCTGGCGGCGTGCCTTGTGAGGGGGGCGGCGTGGCGCCATGACGCTCGAGTCAAGGGTCGCGCCGATGCGTTTTCATAGCGCCAATGGGTGATCTTCGATCCGACCGACGCATCAATTTCGGTGGCTCCGATGAATCCTAGGATGCACGATTCTCGCTACGATTCGGACGCGGTGACGAGCGACACCGATGGCGGCCTCGGTCTGTCCGATCCGGTCGATGGTCTCGACAACCGCCAGGATGCGCTCTGGATCGAGGTCATCCACAAGATGGACGAGACCTATGCCGATCTGGTGCGGTATCAGATCGAGCTGGAGGAGAAGAACAGCGCGCTCGAAACGGCCCATCAGTTCATTTCGAGCGTGCTGGCCTCCATGACCGACGTCCTCATCGTCTGCGATATCAACGGTCGTATCGAGGAGGTCAATCCGGCATTGGAAAGCCTGTCGGGTCAGCCGGAAACGGCCTTGATCGGGCGTCCCTTCCAGTCGCTTCTCACCACCGAGTGCCTGGATCTGGCCAGCGGTTTCGTCGAGAAGATTCGCGATCATGCGGTCTACGATTGCGAGCTGGTCCTGCGCGGTGAGCACGAAGAGGTTCCGCTGGCCGTCAATTGCACCTCCCGCTACGACCCTCGCGGTCGACTGGTGGGGATGGTGCTGATCGGCCGTCCGGTGGGCGAGCTGCAGCGCGCCTACAAGGCGCTGAACCAGGCCCACGACGAGCTCAAGCAGGCCCAGCAACAGTTGGTCAGCGCCGAAAAGATGGCCTCGCTGGGGCGTCTGGTCGCCGGTGTCGCGCACGAGCTCAACAATCCCATCAGCTTCGTCTATGGCAATGTCCACGTGCTCAGTCGCTATCGCGAACGGCTGCGCGCCTTTTGCGACGCAGTGGACGCCTCCGATCCGCCCGAGAGCCTCAAGGCGCTCAAGGAAGAGTTGCGCATCCAGCGCTTGCTCGACGATCTGGATCCTCTGGTCAAGGGAACACTCGAAGGTGCCGAGCGGGTGCGGGACGTGGTGCAGGATCTGCGATGCTTCTCCGGCGGTCAGCAGGGCGAGCACGCGCCCTTTGATCTGGTTCGCGTGGTTCAGACCGCAGTTCAGTGGGTCACCAAGGGCAAACGGTTCGGGGCGCGGCTCGATCTGGATCTGCCGGAGCGTCTCGATATTTGCGGCCATGCCGGACAGGTCCATCAGGTGGTGATGAATCTGGTGCAGAACGCGGTGGACGCGCTACAGCAGACGCGCGATCCCGAGATCGGGATCCGTCTCATCCGTTTCGAGCGCGAGGCCGTTGCGGAGGTCGGTATTTCTCGTCGCGACTGGGTGCGGCTCACCATCGAGGATAATGGTCCCGGTCTCTCGGAGGACGGTTTGCTCAAGGTGTTCGACCCCTTCTTCACCACCAAGCCGGTCGGGCAGGGCACGGGGCTGGGATTGTCCATCAGTTATGGCATCGTCACCGATCACGGTGGGCGTCTGGGCGTCGACAACCGTGCCGAGGGTGGTGCCCGCTTCACCATGGAGCTTCCGCTGTGAGCGCTCCACTCGGCGTGCTTTGGCTCCAGTCCGGCGGTTGCGGCGGCTGCACCATGTCGTTGCTCAACGCCGAGTCGCCCGAGCTGCCGGGGCTGCTCGACGCCGCTGGGCTGCGTCTCATCTGGCATCCCTCGCTGAGCGAGGCGAGCGGCGACGAGGTCGTGTCGTGCCTGGAGCGCCTGGAGCGGGGCGATGAGCCGCTCGATCTGCTGTGTGTCGAGGGCGCTCTGCTGCGCGGACCGAATGGCAGCGGGCGCTTTCATCTGCTATCCGGAACCGACCGCCCCATGATCGATTGGGTGCAATCCTTGGCAGCGCGCGCCCGCTGCGTGGTTGCCATGGGGACTTGTGCCGCTTACGGCGGGATCACCGCCGGCGCTGACAATCCCACGGATGCCTGTGGCTTGCAGTACGAGGGCGTGCATCCAGGCGGGCTGTTGGGCGCCGATTTCCGAGCCGTTGGCGGCCTGCCGGTGGTCAACATCGCCGGCTGCCCCATCCATCCCAACTGGGTCGGCGAGACCCTGGCCGCTCTGGCTCTGGGGGCGTTGGTCGAATCGGATCTGGACCCCTACCAGCGTCCACGTATGTTCTACGACCATCTGGTCCATCACGGCTGTCCCCGCAACGAGTTCTACGAGTACAAGGCCAGCGCGCTGGAGCACTCGGATCTGGGCTGTCTGATGGAGCATCTCGGTTGTCTCGGCACGCAGGCCCATGCCGACTGCAACACGCGGTTGTGGAATGGCCAGGGTTCCTGCACGCGGGGCGGCTACGCCTGCATCAACTGCACTGCGCCCGAATTCGAAGAGCCGGGTCACGGCTTCCAGCAGACCCCCTCGGTGGCGGGGATTCCGGTCGGGCTGCCGACGGACATGCCCAAGGCCTGGTTCGTCGCCCTGGCCTCGCTCTCAAAGGCGGCAACGCCGCAGCGGTTGCGGCTCAACGCGACGGCGGATCATCTGGTGGTTCCGCCGTCGGTTCGTCACACCCGGCAACGCTAGGGAGATGTGGATGCGCTGTGCGGGCGAACGCCTCGCGGGAGGCGACTGAGGCATGGCTCGACTGGTGGTCGGACCCTTTAACCGCGTCGAGGGCGATCTTGAGGTCCGGTTGGATGTCGTCGACGGACAGGTGCGCGAGGCCCATGTGGTCTCGCCGCTCTATCGTGGCTTCGAGCAGATCCTGCAGGGGAAGGATCCGCTCGACAGCCTGGTGATCGTGCCGAGGATCTGCGGGATCTGTTCGGTCTCCCAGTCGGTGGCCGCCGCGTCCGCGCTGGCCCAGGCGCAAGGACTCTCGATGCCGCCGAACGGCGAGCGGGCGGTGAATCTCATTCTGGCCTGCGAAAATCTCGCCGACCACCTCACCCATTTCTATCTCTTCTTCATGCCCGATCTTGCCCGCGAGATCTATGCGGACGAGCCCTGGTATCCGGCACTCGCCGAGCGTTTTCGCGCCGGCTCCGGGGTCGCCGCGCGGGAGTTCACCGCTGCGCGCGCCAGATTGCTGCATCTCATGGGCTTTCTTGCCGGGAAGTGGCCGCACAGCCTGAGTCTTCAGCCCGGTGGCTCCACGCGTGCCGTTCAGCCGCAGGAACGCGTGCGTCTGCTGATGATTCTGGGCGGATTCCGCCGTTTCCTCGAAGAACGGACCTACGGCGACCGGCTGGAGACGATCGCCGGTCTCTCCAGTCGGCGGGCGCTGCTGGAATGGCGCGATCAGGCGCCGTCGGGGACGGGCGATCTGCGTCAGTTTCTCGCGGTTGCGGATCGCTTGGGGCTCGATCGGCTGGGGCGGGCGACCGATCGCTTCATGAGTTTCGGCGGGTTTCCGCTCGGTGAGTCACGTCTGTTCCGCCGGGGTGTCTGGTCCGATGGGGTTCGGGATCTGGACGAGGGGACCATCGCAGAGGATCTGAGTCACAGCTGGATGCTCGGCGGGGCCGAGCCCCTGCATCCGAGCGCTGGGAGCACGCTGCCACTGATGGAGAAGGAGGGCGCCTACAGCTGGTGCAAGGCCCCACGGCTGAACGGGCAGGTCATCGAGGTTGGCGCGTTGGCGCGCCAGTTGATCGATGGCCAGCCGCTGGTACGCGAGCTGGTCGGCCATTCGGGCGGCAATGTCGCCAACCGGGTCATCGCCCGTCTGATCGAGTCGGCCCGATTGCTGATCGCCATGGAGGAGTGGGTGCGGCAGCTCTGTCCGGGCGAACCCTTCTGTGCGTCGGGCCCGCTTCCAGAGGAGACTCAGGGTGTCGGTCTGATCGAGGCGGCGCGCGGCAGTCTCGGCCATTGGCTGCGGGTGCGTAACGGTCGCATCCTCAACTATCAGATCGTCGCGCCGACCACCTGGAACTTCTCGCCTCGGGATCGCAATCAGGTTCCTGGCGCCTTGGAACAGGCGCTGGTGGGGGCGCCGGTCAGGCCGGGAGAGCGCACGCCGGTGTCGGTCCAGCACATCGTGCGCTCGTTCGATCCCTGCATGGTGTGCACGGTGCATTGACCGGCGCCCCGGTCGCGGGTCGCGAGGCTATCCGCCGTTGCGGCAGGCCTGAGCGCATTCCTGATAGCGATTGCTGCAGTAGCCGTAAAGGTTCTCGGCACAGGGCCACCCTGCGTAGCCGCATTCCTTGGTGTCGTAGGCGGAGGCGAGGCACCAGCGGTACTTCTTGAAGGAGGTGTCGTAGCCGGCCTGGCACTGGCTGTAGTCGTAACGGGCATCCTCGTTGCACTGCTCCTTGGTCACCCGGCAGTCCTCCACGCAGGCGATCTCGGCGAATTGTTGCGGCAGGGTCGCATCCAGCACCAGTGGCTTGGCGCAGCCGCCGAGCACGAGCGCGAAAAGGGTGGCGCCCAAGCCGATTCCAGTGCTCCGGATGGCCGGATTGGGACTTCCTAGACAAAGATTCAGTGGTCTCATCTGTATCGCTCCTGTCCTACCATCGGTCCTGTTCGGTCGGGTCTGCGCGGTGCGCTTCGGTGTCGTGTCGTCCGAACTGTAGCGGTAATTCCGCCTATTGTGCACGTTCGGGGATCCGTGAGCACACTGAGAACTCGGATGCATGTAAACTCCATAGCCGTTCGCTCCATAAGGCTAAGCGGAGAAAGCCTATGTTTCGATTGGTCGTCATCGCCGGTATATCCAGTTGGCTTGCGGGTTGCGCGCTCGTACCGCCGAATCATCTGGGAGGCATCAGTACTTCGATCTCCCCTGACGAGTACGGCAAGCGGCTGTGTCAGCATCTGGACCTGGAGGACTACTCGGCCTGCATGAGCGAGGTCCTAGAGTATTTCGAGCGTCCTCGCCCCAATGAAGAGCCTGGAGACCGCTCCACGGCAGGTCCGTTCGCGGTCATGATGGGCGGCGAGGTCTATATCGGCGATTATCGGACGACTCTGCTCAAGGCGCGCTTCGATGTCACCAATGGCCGAACCGACTGCCGCGGTCGCTACGATGCCTTCACGGTGTCGAACGATGCGCTCTTCGACGTCTATTGCAGCGACGGTCGCAGCGGCTGGGCCGACATCATCCTCGATCATGACGGGCGTAACGGGATCGGTCGGATCGGGCTCGACGATGGCACCACAGGCGATATCGTGTTCGGCTATACGGCGCTCGGCCAGGCCAAGCCCTATCCCTATCGGCCTTGATCACCCAGGCTCGATCGTCACTGCTTGGCGCGCAACTGCAGGGTCAGTTTCTCGAACTCGCGCTGCATCTGCAGGTTCGCGAAGGGTCTTAGCGCCGGAACCTGACGGTTCATGAGTCCTTCGAGCAGCTGCTGGCTGGATTTGACCAATCCGACCAGCTCGCCCGAGACGCGCACGGTCTCGTAGGTGTTCCAGGCCGTCGCGATGTCCTTTTCCAGCTCCAGGCGGGCCTGCTCGACCTGTCTGGCCTGGTCCTCCAGATAGCGACGATACATCTGGGCGGCCTCGATGGTGGCCCGCTGGGCCTCCAGGTTGGCGGTGAGCAGGTCGCGCTTGTCGGGCGAGGTGTGCATCAGCTCGCGTGTCTCGCCGGAGAGCGTTTGGGCCTGGCGGATGATCGAATCGATCTGGGGAAGATATTCCTCGGACACCGATTCTTCGACCTGGATGTGCATGCGTCGCAACGCCTTGAGCAGGACTACATAGAGCCCGTAGTAACGGCGCGCACTCTCCAGATCCTCGCCGCTTTCGGCAACCAGCTCCTCCAGCTCGGCGGTCATGGATTTGACGTTGTCGAACAGGATGCCGAGGTCGACCATGTTGTCGCCGACGACGGTGGTCAGCAGAAAGGCAACCTGTTCGTCGCCGAGTTCTAGTCCCTTGCCGCGCAGTTCCTCGGCGAAACGGTGCTTGAGATCCTCGATCTCGGCGTTCCTGGCGGCGATCTCCTGCTCGCGGGTCGCGATCAGCCGGTCGTAGTCGGTCACCGTCTTCTGGATTGCGGATTCGGTTGGCGCGGCGACGCGCTTCTGTCGGTACTCGGCGATTTCGGCGCGAAGTCGTTCGATTTCGCCCTGGATCGCCTGGATGCGGTCGCGATAGCGCAGTGCCGGTGACACCGAGAGAATCTCGACGGCCTCGTCCAGAAGCGCGTCGATTTCGGTTTGGTTCGAGCGCTGATCGGCACCGATCCAGGCGCTTTCGGGCAGCTGGGCCTGACGCTGCTCCAGTTCCAGCGCATCTTCGAGTCGTGGAACCGCCGCTTCCCAGACATGACCGAAATCGTCCTTTGGTCCGAGTATCCGGCGCGCGTCGTTGGCGGTCTGGTTCGCGAAATCCTTGGAACGGTTCCACCAATCGGTTGCGGTGTCCCGCGTCTGATTCCAGATGTCCGGCCCGGTCGAGGTCTCTGCTTGCAAGAGGGGCGAGGCGCCGATCGTCAGGGCGGCAAGCGCGAGGGCGACAGGATGCGTGAGTCGATTCATGGTCTGTCTTCGGTGGCTGTCATGCCGGTCGATGAGGAGGCCGTCGGTGGCGGCATCCTGGGCGCGTCGTCCCGCTGGGAGCGCGCGGCGAACGTCTATGGTACAGGGCGGGGCGGTCGGGTGGGTATGCCGCGCCGATGTCGCTCGCGTAGCTTGAGCGAATCCCAGTGAGCGAGGTTGGGGGCGTCGAGTTGAACTCGGCCAGGTTCGGTAATTGTCAAGGTAAAGTTGACTGTGTTGGGTGAGTGATCGTCGGGCCTTGATCATCGTTCGGTCCACCTGCCGTGATGCAACCTCGGCCGGCCAAGTAAGGCGCTGATTTTTTAGATAAAAATTGCTTTAGTTGAGTACTTGTCTCGGTCTTGGACGAAACGATGATCAAGGCCCATCGTCGCGAGGCGCTGATTTCATGTTGGTTTCGGTTCGGAGTGTTATGCATTCAGCCACTCGGTTTTTCCAGAGCCATACTCCTCGACTGAATCCTGTGATTGACCGCTCACTGTTTCGCATCTCCGTGTTTTATACTTTTTTCCAGTATCTGGGTTGACTGCTCCCAGCTCTTATGGCAATGCCTAGCTGCAAGGGTTGCGACAGGGACCGGCCTACGTTATTCGCGGCGATGATCGTTCGTTCGGTGACGGTCTGGGGTGAGCTGGATGATGGCTGGGCAAGCGGGCGATGGGCTGTGGTCCGGACCTCAGTACAGTACAAAACGAAATAGCCTCGCCTAGCTAATACAGCACGAGCCTCATGTCATGCTCGACCTTGAACGGCTGTCCATCGAGCATGAATCCGAGGACACAGAGCAGTTCGGCGCCGAAGCTGGCCTGCTTGATGATGAGATGCTGAAGGAGATCGAGCCCATAGCGAAAGAAGCTGAACTGAGGGCGCTCGAGTGTTTTTTTGGCGAATCGGTTGTTGCTCATGCGCCCAGACGCCGGCATGAACGGCCCACAGCGTGGCCAGCGTCAGCAGCGCGAACAGTCGCTCAAGGCGCTCGGGTTGGGTCGGATGGGTCTCTTCGAGGTGAAACCCGTGGGATTTCAAAGCGGCAAACAAAGTTTCGATGGTCCAGCGCTGGGCATACGCCTCCACGGCATGGCGGCTGAAGGATTCGCTGACGATGAGCAGCCATTCATTGGGCTTCAAGCGTTTGGCGCTGAGAAAAACCGCCTGCCCCCAGAGTCGGCGCGGCTGACGCAGCACCCGTGTGCTTCCGACTGCCAGCGTCTGGAACTCCCGCAGCAGTGGGTAGGAGCCCTTGATGGAGGTGAGGTTGGCGTTGGCCTTTAGGCGCACGCGAAACGGCAACCCCCGCTGCAAGAGATACGTTAGCCATTGGCGCCCGACGAACTCGCGATCGGCCAAGAGGAAGGCCACTGGTTTGAAGGAAAGGTGTCGAAGTAGCGATCCATCAGTGCGATGCGCTCGTGCATGTTGGAGTTGCCCGCCTTGGGCAACGCCTTCCAAAACAGCGGGATGGCCAAGCCACGATAGGCAACCCCGAGCACCAGCAGATTGATCTCGGCACGCCCGAGTTTCCAGTTGGTGTGATTGAGTGTCAGCACCCAGGGCGGTTCCTTGGGTAGTAGGTCGCCAACCGTACGTGCGATGTCGGCCTGATCGATCGTGAAGGCGCGCATGAAGTGCTGCAAGCGGATGTAGTTTGAGTTGGTCTTCGCGCGGTTCGAAAACACCGGCGCCAGGCGGGCTAGATTAACCGAACGCACCTGCAGCACAGCCAGGATGAAGCGGGCGAGAAAATCAAGACGAGAGCCATGCCATGCCAGTCCAGGTGAGTGGCGAGCAGGGTTTGGAGCAGTTTGACGGTACGGATTTCGGACATCGCGACATTGGGGACAGAATCTCAAGGCGACGTCATTATAATGAAGATCTTAATGTGAAATTCACTGTTCTGAGGGGGCGGTAATGGATAGAGGACTCTAGGATTCTATGCTTCGGCTTCATCGCTACCGATCGATTGCGAGTGCCATATCCTTTAGCTTCGCCAATCAGTTCGTCAGTAGCGGCACCAATTTTATGTTGACGATTTATCTGGTACGGGCACTAAGCGCTGATGAATTCGGGCGTTTCAGCGTCGGGTTTGCGGCCGTTCTTTTCTTTGGGGGTATTGGTAACGCACTTTTCCTGACGCAGATGGTTGTCAATACGCCAGACAAGGCACAAGACGACCGACTAGCCTATGCGGCGCGCGTCATGTTTTCCGTTGTTATATTCTGTGGCGTACTGCTCTTATCATTTTCAATAATTATTGTATTCTCGGATGAGTTCGGGTTGGATTGGGTTGCTCAGAAGCGAGCCTATCTGTTTGCGTGTGCAATCGCATCCGCCGCGTATCTCATCAATAACTTTTTCATTCGTCACGCCTATATCGTACGCTTGGAGAAACGGGCATTTGTGATGAATGTGGGTGTGGCTGTCGTCATCGCATCGCTGCTTGGCGTGAGCTTTCTGGCAAAGATCGAGCTTGACGCAGTACTGGGGCTCTGGATCTACGCTGTAGGCCAAATCATTGCCGTGCAGATCGGCGCGAAACAGGCGAATCTGCCACTGCGTGGCGTGCGCTTGAAACACCTATTCTCTGATTTGAGCGGCAGTTGGCAGGGTGGGCGCTGGGCCTTGGGGGGGGTGATCGTGACCTGGCTTCAAAGTCAGGCCTATCTCTATGTCACGGTCTTGTTTGCCGGCCCGGCAGGGGCAGGACAAGCCAATGCAGCCAGATTATCGATCATGCCGTTTATGTTCGGGGTTCCTGCAATCAACCAGATTCTCTTACCCCGACTCGCTGACATGCGTGTAACCAAACCGAAGAAGATGCGTCAAACGATACTGGTCTACACCATGATCCTCATCACGCTCGCGGCAGTCTACATGCTCCTGCTTTGGTCCTCTCGCGATTGGGTGATCCCCCTGGTCTTTGATCTAAAATATCCGAACCTTGAACCCCTGATCGCTATGTGGTTCCTGACGCTTTTTGCGCTCCTTGCACGCACCACCGCCTCGATCATGTTACAGGCACAAAAAGAGTTCAGATCGATCATGATACGCAATAGTGTCAGTGCGGCGGTCACGATTGTCGCGGCCGCGAGTCTCTGTTACCTCTACGGGATTCAGGGCGCACTGGCAGGTGCAGTGATCGGCGAGACGCTATTGGCGATTTTACTCTGGAGGAGACTACTCAGGCATGGAGAATGATGCACGGGTTGATATCTGTATCGCCACCTATCGCCGGCCAGAGCTTTTAGAGTTGCTCTTGCGGAGTCTTGTGGCGATGGATATGACGGGATTTCAGGTCAGGGTCATCGTCATCGACAACGATCACAGGGCATCCGCCGGGGTGGTCGTCGATCGATATCGAGTGACGAAAACCCCATTCAGTATTTTTTATGACGTCGAACCCATTCAAGGGATCTCATATGCGCGCAATCGGGCATTGCGGCATATCGATGCGGACTATGCAGCCTTCCTTGACGATGATGAAACCGTGTCGTCAGGCTGGCTCCAAAGTATGATGCACGCGCTGCATCATTATGGGGCTGATGTGGTCTTTGGGCCGGTCATTGGCCTACTTCCTGAAGGCGCACCAAAGTGGTCATCGAAACACCCCTCATTCAAGCGTCCAAGACATTCAAGTGGCGCGATTCTGGCAACAGGGGCAACTGGTAATGTCTTGTTTCGAGTTTTCGCTATTGGCCAGCCCCGTCAGCAATTCAACTCGGCGTATGCGCTTACAGGCGGGGAAGATACTGACTACTTCAGTCTGCTGCACCGATCAGGGGTTCGAATGATATGGTGCGATGAAGGCGAGGTCTTCGAGAGCATTTCTGAGGAACGACTCAACATCAAATGGATTTGCCGTCGAGGCTATCGCGGTGGGCAGCAATTCTACAAGCGGGTTGTTCAGTCTTACTCGGCACCTAACAAATTTTTATGGTTTTCGATCAAGATTGCACAAACCATCACAGCAAGTTTGTTCCTGCCGATTATTGCCATAGTGTCTTTTAGTCAAGCGGTTATCATTCTAACTCGCATCAGTGCATCCATGGGTCAGTTATCGATGAGCATTGGGATGAGTTGTTATCAAGAATACCGGCCTGATCGTTATCGAACGGGAAGTGAGTAAGTCTACTAATGCTTCAAACATTCTTTATTTTGTAGCTGATGTTACGCACCGATCATGTAGAAACAATCGCTTAGCGAATGAACACGAAATGTCAAATAGCTGATTTTGTAAGCTAAAGTCTCGTGGTGCCGCGTAACATCAGTTTGCAGTATAAAATCATGGCTCTTTGTGCCCGCTCAGACACTTACGGCACCCGGTTTTCGTCCCACGAAGCTGGCAACTCATGACTCCAAGACGCTCAATCAAGCACTTATCTCGCCGTACACGAAAAGCGCTAGAAGATATGGGTAAAACTATGCCCCAGAGGTTCGTCGACTCGGGTCTCCCAGCATCATCAGTATAATATTTTAAAACAATGGCTTAAGTGTTAAGTCCCCTAAGATTATATGCCCGCTTTTTGAATAGTTCGGGGCGCTTCTCAGCCCAATCCTTGAGGGCTTGAATCGGGGCGATGTGCCCGAGTGCTTTTTGCGGAATGTGCTGGTTGTAGACCTGGACGTAGCGGGTGATGGTTTGCTCGAGACTCTGTGAAGAATCGAAGCGTGTGGTGGCCAACACCTCGGCGATGCGCCCATTGAAACGCTCGACCATGCCATTGGTCTGTGGGGTTCTGGGTTTGGTCAGGCGATGCGCGATGAAATGCTGGGCGCAGACCTGATCGAAGCGATGCTGTCCCGTTGGCGAGCGCTCGCCCGTGGCGCAGAAACGGTCGGTGAACTCTTTGCCGTTATCGGTGAGGATCTTGGTGAGGGTGAATGGCGCCTTGGCGATCAGGCGCTCGAGAAAGCCACTGGCCGAGGCCGCCGACTTATCGTCGAGGATCTCGACA
>NZ_AFWT01000022.1 GCF_000224065.1 Thiorhodococcus drewsii AZ1 | reverse complement strand
GAGAGATTGTAATGGGCGGCGAGGACCTTGCTCGGTAACGTGGAGGCTTGCAGTTCACGACGAATCGCTGGGGTCGTGCGCGCGTTCTTATGCAGGCGGATTTCCATCGGCAATCAGGCTCCCGGGCTGTGGGCTGTTCCGCGAGCGCTGGCTTTGTGGACCACGCGCTCTAGCACCTCGCGGGCTCGGAACATAAGGATAGCTCCGGCGAGGCAGATAATCACACGGGACGTAACAGTTTTTCCGCTATCGCTGTTGTCCAGCGAAAACGCGTGAGTCGAATTGCTGGTTGCAAACTTGGCAGACGCTGTCATGCCCTGCATCAATTCGGGCGATTTCTGCACGTAAGTTGGGAGCCGGATGAGCGGCGAACTCTTGTTTCGCAATTAAGTCAACATCAACGACACTCAGAATTTTGTTCCGCTAGCTTGAAGGTCCAAGCCTTTCTTCACCTTTCTGTAAACTGTCCCTGAAACCATCCTTTGCCCGGAGTATTCCATGCGTGAGCAAAACGCCTCGACATCAGTAACAGATATGTGAGAAATCGCCAAATATTTCACATGTCAAATTGACCGAATTCCACGATAATCACCGACGGGACCGAAGCGTTAGAGCAATAAAACGATTTAAAGCAAAAAATAAGGACACCACATGCCATTGTATTTTATTAAGCCAGTAGTCTGGAACACTAATGGTTACCAGACGCCTTCAGGGGCAAAGTTCACATCAGGCTATCCTTATCTACATGGATTCGGCCATGAAGAATGGAACAATCACCCTCGTTTCTGTTACAAAAATAACGGGGTTGATTACCGGATCTTTCATACAGAAGGACTAGGAAACCAGCCTTTAGATGATTTTACTGGCGATGTAGTTCTATTTATGGTGGCATCTAATGCTGGCACACAGTATCTCGTAGGTGTTGCAGGTGGTGCTACTAGTCATTTTTCCAACATGAATGATCGCATTAATTTAGGGGCGCTTTTTGACTGGAAAACGCGATGGAAAGATGCATGGATATTACCATCCGTGCAGAAATGCTATAAAAAAAGTAGAGGTCACTTCATCTCGGATTGGAATAAAGACTTGCACTGGACTTCATCATGGACATGTCCAGCAGAGTCATTTCTTTGGCCAACTAAGCCGATACCACTGAATCCCTTCGCAATATCTGGGAAAAGCCGCTTAGTAACCATGTATTCGAGCTACCAGGAATTAACTAGGCATCAAGCTACAACTATATTAGTCGGCATATCTGGCTATTTGACCCATAACGAGGTGCGTGTTCTCGATAACATAAAGCATTATTGCAATCCTCAACTTGACCAGCAAACCGATATAACTGTGATAGCGCGGGACAAGACTATACCTCAAACAACGCGAGCAACCTTGACCCAGGCCCGGATTGGACAGGGCCAGTTCCGAATGGACCTCATCACTCAATGGAACGGAAGATGCGCTGTAACTGGATGCGATTTAGTTCAGTTATTGAGGGCGTCGCATATTAAACCATGGCGCAGCTGTAACAACAAACAACGCCTTGACCCAAATAACGGGCTATTGTTAATTCCGAACCTGGATGTTCTTTTTGATCTTGGGCTTATTTCTTTTGATGATATCGGCAATATGCTCGTGTCGAAAACACTATCCACTAGTCAACAAGCTCTACTTGGCATCCCTGCGCCACTAATGAAAAAGCCAAATATGCAGCTAATCCGTTATCTGCGCTTTCATCGCCAAAATGTATATATCCCATGAAGAACAACGCATATGCTGTTGCGTCCCGTGTGATTATCTGCCTCGCCGGAGCTATCCTTTGTTCCGAGCCCGCGAGGTGCTAGAGCACATGGTCCACAAAGCCATCGCTCGCGGAACAGCCCACAGCCCGGGAGCCTGATTGCCGATGGAAATCCGCCTGCATAAGAACGCGCGCACGACCCCAGCGATTCGTCGTGAACTGCAAGCCTCCACGTTACCGAGCAAGGTCCTCGCCGCCCATTACAATCTCTCGGTGCAGACGGTGAGGAAGTGGCGACGACGCACGGTGGTCGAAGATGCTTCGCACCGCCCACACCGCCTCTCGACAACGCTCTCGCCCGAGCAGGAGGTCCTCGTGGTGGCCCTGCGTGAAACCCTCTTGCTGCCGCTCGACGATCTGTTAGCGGTCACGCGCGCATTCATCCACCCCGAGGCCTCGCGTTCGGCACTCGATCGGTGCTTGCGTCGCCACGGGGTCTCCAACCTCAAGTCCCTGATCCCGCAGGAGGCGGACACCGCGAAGCGTCCGGTGAAGACCTTCAAGGACTATGCGCCTGGGTTCGTCCACGTCGACGTCAAGTACCTGCCCCAGATGCCCGATGAAGACCGCCGAAAATACCTCTTCGCGGCGATCGACCGTGCCACCCGCTGGGTCTACGTCGAGATCCTCGACGATAAGTCGGCCGCCTCGGCCAGTGGCTTTCTCAAGCGCCTGATCACCAAGGCGCCGTTCGCCCTCTCCAAGATCCTCACCGACAACGGTAAAGAGTTCACCGACCGTTTCTGCGCCAGGGGCGAGCGCCCGCCGACCGGGCAGCATCGCTTCGATCAGGTCTGCGCCCAGCACGTCATCGAGCATCGCCTGACCAAACCCAGAACTCCACAGACCAATGGCATGGTCGAGCGCTTCAATGGGCGCATCGCCGAGGTGCTGGCCACGACACGCTTCGACTCTTCACAGAGCCTGGAGCAAACCATCACCCGCTACGTCCAGGTCTACAACCAGCACATTCCGCAAAAAGCACTCGGGCATATCGCCCCGATTCAAGCCCTCAAGGACTGGGCTGAGAAACGCCCCGAACTATTCAAAAAGCGGGTGTATAATCTTCAGGGACTTTACAGCCCGGCTTTTTTCGTTTGCATGATCCCTCAGTTCACCGGAACGCCCCCACCCACCGGCGCCGGATGCCGAACGCGCACATAGACGCTCGCCACCAACAGCAGCAGGTTGATCACGCCCACGACGACGAAGGGTGCGCGCGGATCAATCTGGTCGAAGAGATGGCCGCCAACGAAGGTGATGATCAGAATGCCGATCGCCCCCGCCACGTTGAAGGCGCCAAGCACGGAGCCGCGCTGCGCGGTCGGCGCCTCCTGCCCGATCAGCGACTGACCGCCGAGATAGACGCTGATCTGACCGATCCCGAGCAGGATGAAGAAAACGATCCCCGACGTGGCAAGCGGATCGCCCAACACCAGAAGCGCAAGATTACCGAGCGCCGCCAGCCCCATGCAGACGGCGAGCGCCGTGACACGGTCCAGGCGGTCCAGCAACGGCCCCAAGATCGGCGCCCACACCAAGGCCGCGATCTGCGCCACGACGAAGATGATCGTGCCACTGACCACGGCCGCCGCCGGCTCCAGCCCGGCCGCCTTGCCGGCAAGCGTACCCCATAGGATCAAAAAGGTCGCATTGACCGACTGATCGCCACGCGCGATGAAGGCGGCCAAATAGGCCAGCAGGATGCGCGGATTGCGCGCATGCGAGAAGCCGCCGACAAAGAGATCACGTACAGAGGGGCGGTCTTCGTGACGAATCGGGATGCCGGGCTTCAGCCCCCAGAAGACGATCATGGCGACGATCACGCAGAGCCCAGCGACGATGAAGTGGGCCAAGCGCCCCGCCGCGACACCATCGAGCCCCATCCCGACGAACAACTTCGGCAAGGCACCGAAGCCCTGACTGATGAAGACGACCCCGAGCCCGCTCAAAAAGCCCACCATCGCGACCAGCTTGCCGCGCGAACACTCCGCCGGATAGTCGGCCAGCACGGTCGAGAGACCACCCGCGACCGCGACCACACCAACGGCATAGATGAGCCGATAGACATAGAGGGCCTCGACCGATTCGGCGAGCGGATAGAGGACGTAGGTCAAGGCCAGGACCAAAAAGCCAGCGACATAGACCGGCCGCCGACCGATTCGGTCCATGAGAATCCCGCCGGGCAGGAACAGCAGCAGCGTGACGATCTCGGTGAGGAAGACCAGATTGCCGCTGATCGCCCCCTGAATCGACTCGGGGACTCCCAGGTGCTCGTTGAGGATGTAGGTCTGACCGATCGAGATGAAGATCATGAGACCAATCGAAAAGAAGGCGGCGACCAGAAAGGTCCAGCCGTGACGCGGAAGGATCGTCGGCGCAAGAAGGATCGGGCCGATCCGGTAGCTTCGGTCGAGGTCGGGCATAGGGTGTGATCTCGGGCCCCAGGGGGCGTGCAAATGGATATGAAGAACCAGGCCGAGATTATTCCATCAGACGCTCGCCACGCCTATGACCAAGCTATGCCAGCTACCAGCTACCAGCTGTTGAGATCGCCCGTTGGGCATCAATCGATGGAGACAGGACTGACCCGCTGGGTGAAAGCGGACGATTCGCGCTCGGAGCGGCGCGCAAAGAAAAAAAGCCGCCCCAAAAGGAGTGGGCGGCTTCCAAAGGAGGAGTGGATGATTTCGCGGGGAGAAGATTACCAACCGACGAAACCCAAGGATTTGCGAATTCGCAATGGGCGCCAAAAAACAGACGCATTGCGTCTGAAATCAACCGTTCCGGACGCCCCCATTTATAGCCGAAGCCGTCGACATCCGCCTTAGCCCGGCTTCCGTGCGACCGGCAAGCCCAGATCGGTCCAGAGCCGCGTGACGGAGCCGGAGTGGTTCATGGTGTAGAAGTGCAACCCGGGTGCCCCGCCATCGATCAGATGACGACAGAGATTCGCCACCACCTCGTGCCCGAATGCGCGGATGCTTTCGACATCGTCCGCATACCCCTCCAGCCGCCGACGGATCCAGCGTGGAATCTCGGCACCGCAGGCGTCCGAGAAGCGTGCCAACTGGGTGTAATTGGTGATGGGCATGACGCCGGGAATAATGGGGATCTCGATCCCGACACGCCGACAGGATTCGAGGAAGCTGAAATAGGCGTCGGCGTTGTAGAAATACTGGGTGATGGCCGCGTCGGCGCCCGCCTCGACCTTACGCTTGAAATTCTCTAGGTCGCGCGACGGACTGCCGGACTGCGGGTGATACTCGGGATAGGCCGCCACCTCGATGTGAAAGGCATCGCCGAACTCGGCGCGCACGAAGCTGACGAGCTCGTTGGCATAGCGGAAATCGCCGCTGTTCCCCGCCCCCATGCCGGACGGCATGTCGCCACGGAGCGCGACCAGACGACGGATACCCTGTTCGCGGTAGTGGGTCAGAATCTCGCGCACCTCCTTCCGGCTGGAACCGATGCAGGCGAGATGAGGCGCCGTGTCGATGCCCTGGCTGCAGAGCCAGTTCACGGTTTCGAAGGTGCCGTCGCGGGTCGAGCCGCCAGCCCCGTAGGTCACGGAGAAATAGGCGGGACCGAGCGCATTGATCTTGGGGATTTCGAGCTTGAGCTTATCCATGCCCTCCGGCGTCTTCGGAGGGAAGAGCTCGACGCTGTAGATGGGTGTGTCAGTCGACATAGGTCAGCCTCCAGCCTCCAGCCTCCAGCGGCCAGCAACACGAGCGGCTGCCGGACCACCGCCAAAGACTGAAGGCCCAGATGGTCAAGCGCCCTACACTTGCCCTGGGGGCATCATAGGGCCGGATTGCAGCCTCCAGCCAGCGTCGAACGAGACGCTGGCTGGAGGCTGATCGCTGGAAGCTGGGAGCTCCCTAATACCGATAGTGATCCGGCTTGTAGGGACCCTCGACCGGCACGCCGATGTAGTCCGCCTGTTCCTTACTCAGAACGGTCAGCTTGGCGCCGATCTTTTCCAGATGCAGACGCGCCACGTCCTCGTCGAGATGCTTGGGCAACACATAGACGCCGATCGGATAATCGGCGGTTTTGGTGAAGAGCTCGATCTGGGCCAGCACCTGATTGGTGAAGCTGTTGGACATGACGAAGCTCGGATGACCGGTCGCGCAGCCCAGATTCACCAGACGTCCCTGGGCCAGCATGATGATACGCTTGCCGTCGGGGAAGATGATGTGATCGACCTGGGGCTTGATCTCTTCCCAGTCGTACTTGCTGACGCTGGCGATATCGATCTCGTTGTCGAAGTGGCCGATGTTGCAGACGATGGCCTGATTCTTCATCGCCGCCATGTGGTCGTGGGTGATGATGTTCTTGTTGCCCGTGGTGGTCACGAAGATGTCGGCGACCGGCGCCGCGTCTTCCATGGTCACCACGCGATAGCCCTCCATCGCCGCCTGAAGCGCGCAGATGGGATCGATCTCGGAGATCCACACGGTCGCACCGAGCCCGCGCAACGACTGGGCGCAGCCCTTACCGACGTCGCCGTAGCCGCAGACCATGGTGATCTTGCCGGCGATCATGACGTCAGTCGCGCGCTTGATGCCGTCGACCAGCGACTCGCGGCAACCATAGAGGTTGTCGAACTTGGACTTGGTGACCGAGTCGTTGACGTTGATCGCGGGGAACAGCAGGGTCCCGGCCTTGGCCATCTCGTAGAGACGATGCACGCCGGTGGTGGTCTCCTCGGTCACGCCCTTGATGCCGGCGGCAATCTTGTGCCAATGCTGATTGTCGCGCTCGAAGGTACGACCCAGCACGCCCAGCACGGCGGTCCATTCCTCATTGTCGTCCGCCGTCGGCGCGGGCACGGATCCGGCCTTTTCATAGTCGACGCCCTTGTGGACCAGCAGGGTCGCGTCGCCGCCGTCGTCGAGAATCATGTTCGGACCCTTGCCGTCGGGCCAGTTGACCACCTGCTCGGTGCACCACCAGTACTCTTCCAAGGTCTCGCCCTTCCAGGCATAGACCGGGATCCCGGCTGCAGCGATGGCAGCGGCGGCATGATCCTGGGTCGAAAAGATGTTGCAGGAGCACCAGCGCACCTCGGCGCCGAGCTCGACCAGGGTCTCGATCAGCACGGCGGTCTGGATGGTCATGTGCAGGCTGCCGGTGATGCGGGCGCCGGCCAGCGGCTTGTCAGCAGCGTACTTCTTGCGAACCGCCATGAGACCCGGCATTTCGGTCTCGGCGATGTTCAGTTCCTTGCGGCCGAAACCGGCCAGGGAGATGTCGGCAACCTTGTAATCAGTGAACTCACTCATGTGAATCAACCCTCGATAGAACGTGAGTGAGCGCCGTTTGAAATGTCGACCCCATCACCGAGCCTGGCCAAGATCCTGAAGATCCGGGTCGCAACGCTCCTCGGCGAAAAGGTTGGTGCAGTTTAAAACTCGCTAGGCGTGACCTTTTGCGTTACATCGATGCATCGATGCCCTATGCGGCGGAATAGGCCGCGCCATTCCGCACTACTTGAGCCATCAGCATCAGATGCCGGCGGCCTCACGCAGTTCGTCGGCCTTGTCGGTGCGCTCCCAGGTGAATCCGGGCTCGGAACGGCCGAAGTGACCGTAAGCGGCGGTGTCCTGGTATTTGATGAGCTCGCGGTTGGTCAGGTCGAGCATCTGCATGATGCCGTAGGGACGCAGATCGAAATGGGCCTGGATCAGCTCGATGATGCGCTCCTCGCTGACCTTGTTGGTGCCGAAGGTATCGATCGATACCGAGGTCGGCTCGGCGACGCCGATGGCGTAGGAAACCTGGATCTCGCACCTGTCGGCCAGACCGGCGGCGACGATGTTCTTGGCGACGTAGCGTCCAGCATAGGCGGCGGAACGGTCGACCTTGGACGGATCCTTGCCGGAGAAGGCGCCGCCGCCGTGACGGGCCATGCCGCCGTAGGTATCGACGATGATCTTGCGTCCGGTCAGACCACAGTCGCCCACCGGGCCGCCGATGACGAACTTGCCGGTCGGATTGATGTGGTACTTGGTGCCGTCGTTCAGCCAACCGGTCTCGCCGAGCACGGGCTTGATGACCTCTTCCATCACCGCCTCATGCAGCACGCTCTCGGTCACATCATCGCCGTGCTGGGTGGACAGCACCACGGCATCGACCGCGACCGGCTTGCCGTCGCTGTAGCGCATGGTGATCTGGGACTTGGCATCCGGACGCAGCCACGGCAGGGTGCCGTTCTTGCGCACCTCGGCCTGGCGCTTGACCAGACGATGGGCGTAATCGATCGGGGCCGGCATCAGCATGTCGGTCTCGTTGGTGGCATAGCCGAACATCAGACCCTGGTCGCCCGCGCCTTGAGCCTCCTCACTCTCGCGATCGACACCCTGATTGATGTCCTTGGACTGCTCGCCGAGCGCGATCAGCACACCGCAATTGTTGCCGTCGAAACCGCATTCGGAGTTGTCGTAGCCGATCTCCTTGACGACGCGACGGACCACACTCTCGTAATCGATCTTGAGGTCGCCATCGGTCACCGTGATCTCACCAGCCAGCATCACGAAGCCCGTCTTGACCAGAGTCTCGCAGGCGACGCGCGCCTTGGCGTGGTTGGGGTCGCGGCGATAGATCTCGTCGAGTACAGCGTCCGAAATCTGATCCGCCATCTTGTCCGGGTGGCCTTCGGAAACGGATTCAGACGTAAAGATGTAATCCTTGCTCATAGATGGATCGAGACCTGAATCTGGGCGCCGCGAGGCGCATTGATATGGAGCGCCGCATGATACCCCCTTGCAACACGACGGAAAACCCGCGCGCCGGCCTAATGTATTTGGAATCGTCCGCCATTCCGTTAACATGCAAGCAAGCTGGTAACCTACCAACCCACTCGGAGGTTCTGCATGGCTTCGACCGAAACACCCGTCTGCGACTTCGGACTCCCCGCTCCCGACTTCGCCCTCCCAGGGGTCGACGGCAAGACCTGGACCCGCGACCAATGCAAGGGCGAGCACGGACTCCTGGTCATGTTCATCTGCAAC
Source organism: Thiorhodococcus drewsii AZ1 (assembly GCF_000224065.1). Classification (GTDB taxonomy): domain Bacteria; phylum Pseudomonadota; class Gammaproteobacteria; order Chromatiales; family Chromatiaceae; genus Imhoffiella; species Imhoffiella drewsii. The sequence goes on along the minus strand of NZ_AFWT01000022.1, from coordinate 77,563 downwards.
CATTGCCCCTATGTCAAGGCCGTGCGCGACCGGATTGTGCGCGACACCCGTGAGCTGGCAAAACTCGGCATTGGCTGCGTTGCCATCATGTCGAACGACACTGCAGACTACCCGGAGGATTCGTTCGACAACATGAAACGGATCGCCGAGGCGTTCGACTTCCCTTTCCCCTATCTGTTGGATGAGACCCAGGAGATCGCCCAGGCCTACGGAGCCGTCTGCACACCCGACTTCTTCGGCTACGACGCCGATCTGGGCCTGCAATACCGTGGACGCCTGGACGCCAGCCGCAAGGAGGCCGCCGCGCCCGACGTGCGCCGCGACCTGTTCGAGGCCATGAAACAGGTGGCCGAAACCGGCTCGGGACCAGCCGACCAAATCCCCAGCATCGGCTGCTCCATCAAGTGGCGAGAGCGCTGAGCAACAAGGAATGCAACAGAAGGTGGCGGAAAGGGCTGGCTATTTCCGCCACCAATTCTTAATATTAGAAACTCATAAACAACCTTCGACGACGATATGCCTGTTTCGATTTCTGGAGCCAAGCCTTTTGGTCCAGAATGGGCATCCATCGAAGACAGAAAGGCTGGACAATCTCGCTCGCGCAAATAAGCACTCGACACGAAGAAAAACGACCGCGCCAGACGCGGATGCGAGCCCACGAACCACTTTCCGACGCTGCGTCACCATCCGTCTCGACGCCCCTGTCTCCGACAGGACGCGAACGGCTGCGGCCAGCGCAACGCTTTGGTCACCGTCATCAAACTTCAGGAGGGGCCCATGTCCTCACGCAAAGAACTTGCAAATGCCATCCGAGCGCTCGCCATGGACGCCGTACAGAAGGCCAATTCAGGCCATCCAGGCGCACCGATGGGAATGGCGGACATCGCCGAGGTACTGTGGAACGACTTCATGAACCACAACCCGGCGAATCCGGACTGGGCCGACCGCGATCGCTTCGTGCTCTCCAACGGTCACGGATCCATGCTGATCTACGCCCTCCTGCACCTCACCGGCTACGATCTCGGGATCGAGGATCTCAAACAGTTCCGTCAGCTCCACTCCAAGACCCCCGGCCACCCAGAGTACGGCTATGCACCCGGCGTCGAGACCACCACCGGTCCGCTCGGCCAGGGCATCACCAACGCCGTCGGCATGGCACTGGCCGAAAAGACCCTCGCGGCCCAGTTCAACAAGCCGGATCATGAGATCGTCAATCACTACACCTACGCCTTCCTGGGCGACGGCTGTCTGATGGAAGGCATCTCGCACGAGGCCTGCTCGCTCGCCGGCGCCCTGGGCCTGGGCAAGTTGATCGCCATCTACGACGACAACAACATCTCGATCGACGGCGAGGTGCGCGGCCATGGCGACACGCCCGGCTGGTTCCTCGACGACACCCCCAAGCGCTTCGAAGCCTACGGCTGGCACGTCATCCCCAAGGTCGACGGACACGACCCGGAGGCCATTAAGACCGCAATCGAACAAGCGCGGACCATGGACGACAAGCCGACCCTGATCTGCTGCCAGACCATCATCGGCTTCGGATCGCCGAACAAACAGGGCAAGGAGGAGTGTCACGGCGCAGCGCTCGGCGACGCCGAGATCGCCCTGACCCGCGAAAACCTGGGCTGGAACCATCCTCCCTTCGTCATCCCGGAAAGCATCTATCAGAGCTGGAACGCCCGCGAGCGCGGTGCGGCGGAGGAACAGTCCTGGAACGATCGATTTGCGGCCTACGCCAAGGCCTACCCGGCCGAGGCGGCCGAGTTCAAGCGCCGCATGTCCGGTGACCTGCCCGCCGACTGGTCCGAACAGGCCGACGCCTTCGTCGCATCCGTGGTCGAGAAGGCCGAGACCATCGCCTCGCGCAAGGCCTCGCAGAACACGCTCAACGGCTTTGGCCCCCTGCTGCCCGAGTTGCTCGGCGGTTCGGCCGACCTGGCCGGCTCCAATCTGACCCTGTGGAAGGGCTGCAAGGGCATCGCCCCGAAGGACGCCTCGGGCAACTATGTCTTCTATGGGGTACGTGAATTCGGCATGTCCGCCATCATGAACGGTGTCGCGCTGCACGGCGGCTTCATCCCCTACGGCGCGACCTTCCTCATGTTCTCGGAGTACGCCCGCAACGCGCTGCGCATGGCTGCGCTCATGAAGGTGCCCACGATCTTCGTCTATACCCACGACTCCATTGGTCTGGGCGAGGACGGCCCGACCCATCAGCCGGTCGAGCAGATCCCAACCCTGCGCATGATCCCCAATATGAGCGTTTGGCGTCCCTGCGACGCGGTCGAGTCGGCCGTCTCCTGGAAGCTGGCCATCGAGCGCAAGAGCGGCCCCTCGTGCCTCATCTTCTCGCGCCAGGGCTTGGCGCATATGGACCGTAGCGAGGCCCAGATCGCGAACATCGCGCGCGGAGGCTACGTGCTGCGCGACTGCGCGGGCACCCCGGACGCCATCATCATCGCCACCGGCTCCGAGGTGGATCTGGCGGTCAAGGCGGCTGAGGCCATGGGCGACACCGCGATCCGCGTCGTCTCCATGCCCTCGACCAACGCCTTCGACGCCCAGGACGCGGCCTACAAGGAATCCGTACTGCCCAAGGCCGTCACCGCCCGCGTCGCGGTCGAGGCGGCGGTCACCGACGGCTGGTGGAAATACGTGGGCAGCCAGGGCGCGGTGCTGGGTATCGACCGCTTCGGCGAGTCGGCTCCGGCCGGCGCGCTCATGAAGGAATTCGGCTTCACCGTCGAGAAACTGGTCGAGACGGTGAAGGGCGTACTCTGAACCTTACGCCAACCCGACCAAGGACCCCAAAGGCATGGGATCGCCGATTCCCCGGCGATCCAAACAGATCTCACTTCTACAACTGAGGCGTCATTGGGGTCACAATTGTATTTCCGATCTATCTAGGAGTTTTTTCGCATGACCATCAAAGTTGGCATCAATGGTTTCGGTCGTATCGGTCGCATGGCGTTCCGCGCCATCACCAAGGATTTTTCCGAGATCGAAGTCGTTGCCATCAACGACCTGCTCGATCCCGAGTACCTGGCCTACATGCTCAAGTACGACTCGGTTCACGGCAATTTCCCGGGCGATATCGCCGTTGACGGCAATACCATGATCGTCAATGGCAAGAAGATCCGCCTGACCGCCGAACGGGACCCCGCCAACCTCAAGTGGGACGAGGTCGGCGCCGAGCTGGTCATCGAGTCCACCGGCTTCTTCCTGACCACCGAGTCCTGCCAGAAGCATCTCGACGCCGGTGCCAAAAAGGTCGTGCAGAGCGCACCGTCGAAGGACGCAACGCCCATGTTCGTCTACGGCGTCAACCACAACGACTACGACGGCCAGGCCATTCTCTCGGCCGCTTCCTGCACCACCAACTGTCTGGCGCCGGTGGCCAAGGTGCTGCACGACAACTGGGGCATCAAGCGCGGTCTCATGACCACGGTCCACGCCGCCACCGCCACCCAGAAGACCGTCGACGGCCCCTCGATGAAGGACTGGCGCGGTGGACGCGGCATTCTGGAGAACATCATCCCCTCCTCCACCGGAGCGGCCAAGGCGGTCGGCAAGGTGCTGCCCGAACTCAACGGCAAGCTGACCGGCATGTCCTTCCGCGTGCCCACCTCCGACGTCTCGGTCGTCGACCTCACCGTCGAACTGAACAAGGATGCCAGCTACGAAGACATCTGCGCCGCCATGAAGGCCGCCTCCGAATCCGGTGACCTGTCCGGCGTACTGGCCTACACCGACGAAAAGGTTGTCTCCACCGACTTCCGCGGCTGCGGCAACCCCTCGATCTTCGATTCCGGCGCCGGCATCGCACTGGACGGCACCTTCATCAAGGTTGTGGCCTGGTACGACAACGAGTACGGCTACACCTGCAACATGCTGCGTCTGGTCGAGTTCGTGGCCAAGTAAGCCACCAGCGGCCAGCTTTCAGCCATCCGGCTGATGGCTGGCGGCTGGAAGCTGGCCGCTTCCCGCCAGGGGCTTCAGGCAAGGCCCACCTTGGACCTGAATCCTTTAACCATAACAATGACTCACGAGGATCGCTCATGTCCTTCATCAAGCTCACCGACCTCGACCTGGCAGGCAAACGGGTTCTGATCCGTTCCGATCTCAACGTCCCGGTCAAGAATGGCAAGGTCACGTCCGACGCCCGCATCAGCGCCTCCATGCCCACCTTCGAGCACTGCATCAAGGCTGGCGCCAAGGTGATGGTGATGTCCCACCTGGGCCGCCCCGAAGAAGGCGTCTATTCCGAAGAGAATTCGCTCAAACCGGTCGCTGAGGACCTCGGCGCCAAGATGGGCCGCGAGGTCCGCCTGATCAAAGACTATCTTGACCAGGCCCCCGAGGTCGCCGACGGCGAGCTGGTGCTGCTCGAAAATGTCCGCTTCAACGCCGGCGAAAAGAAGGATGCGGAGGATCTGGCCAAACGCTACGCCGCACTCTGCGACGTCTTCGTGATGGACGCCTTCGGTACCTCCCACCGTGCCCAGGCATCGACCCACGGCGCCGGCAAATTCGCCCCAACGGCCTGTGCCGGCCTGCTGCTGGCCGAGGAATTGGACGCACTGCAAAAGGCACTGGCCAAACCAGCCCGCCCCATGGTCGCCATCGTCGGCGGCTCCAAGGTCTCGACCAAGCTGACCGTGCTCGAAGCCCTGTCCGAGAAGGTCGATCAGCTGGTGGTCGGCGGCGGCATCGCCAACACCTTCCTCGCGGCGGCCGGTCACAACGTCGGCAAGTCGCTGTGCGAGCATGACCTGATCCCGACCGCCCAGGCGCTCATGGAGAAAATGACCGCGCGCGGCGCGACCATCCCGATCGCCACCGACGTGGTCTGCGGCAAACAGTTCGACGAGAACGAGCCGGCCGTCGCCAAATCGGCCTCCGAGGTCGCCGACGACGACATGATCTTCGACATCGGCCCGGATTCGGCCCAGGCGCTGGCCGACATCATCGCCAAGGCAGGCACCATCGTCTGGAACGGCCCGGTCGGCGTGTTCGAATTCGACCAATTCGGCGCAGGCACCAAGACCGTCTCACTGGCCATCGCCAATGCCGGCGGCTTCAGTCTGGCCGGCGGCGGCGACACCATCGCGGCGATTCAGAAATACGACATCTACGACAAGGTGTCCTACATCTCGACCGCCGGCGGCGCCTTCCTCGAATATCTAGAAGGAAAGACACTGCCCGCGGTCGCCATGCTCGAAGCTCGGGCGAAGGACTGATCAGCCGTAAGCCGCCAGCAATCAGCCTCCAGCCACGGCCGGAGCAGCTGGACGCTGGCAGCCGGACGCTGGAGGCTCAAACAATGCCAAGACGCACCAAGATCGTCGCAACCCTAGGTCCGGCAACGGATCCGGTTCCCGTCACCGACGCCATCCTCGCCGCCGGCGTGGATGTCGTCCGTCTCAACCTGTCTCACGACAGCCACGACCGCCATCGTGATCGCGCCCAGCGCATCCGCGAGCGCGCCCAGGCCGCCGGGCGCGAAATCGCCATTCTGATGGACCTGCAGGGGCCTAAGATCCGCATCGGCAAATTCGCCGAAGGCAAGATCCAGCTCGGTCACGGCGACGCCTTCGCCATCGATATCCACTGCGGGATCGAAGACGGCAACCAGACCCAGGTGGGAACCACCTATACCCAATTGCCCGAGGACGTCCGTCACGGCGACACCTTGCTGCTGGATGACGGCGCCATCGAGCTCTGGGTCGATTCGGTCGCCAACGGGCGCATCGACTGCAAGGTGGTCGTCGGCGGGACGCTCTCGAACAACAAGGGCATCAACAAAAAGGGCGGCGGACTCTCGGCCCCTGCCCTGACCGATAAGGACAAGGACGACATCCGTTTCGCCGCCGAACTCGACGCCGACTATCTGGCGGTCTCCTTCGTGCGCAACGCGGAGGATGTCCGGCTCGCCCGCGAACTCTTCCACCAGGCAGGCGGACATGGCGGTATCGTGGCCAAGATCGAGCGCGCCGAATCGCTGAAATGCATCGATGAAATCATCAATGCCGCCGAAGCCATCATGGTCGCGCGCGGCGATCTGGGCGTCGAAATCGGCGACGCCGAGTTGCCAGCCGTACAGAAGCATCTCATCAGCCGCGCGCGCGAACTCAACGCGGTGGTGATCACGGCGACCCAGATGATGCAGTCGATGATCGACAGCCCCATCCCGACTCGCGCCGAGGTCTTCGACGTCGCCAATGCCGTACTCGACGGAACGGATGCCGTCATGCTCTCGGCCGAGAGTTCGATCGGCAAGAACCCGGCCAAGGTCGTCGAGGCACTCGACCGCATCTGTCTGGAAGCGGAGAAGAGCGTGACCCGTTCCGGACATCGGCTGGACTCGGTGTTCGGGCGCGTCGACGAAGGCATCGCCATGGCGGCCATGTACACCGCCAACCATCTGGGCGTGAAGGCCATCGCCGCACTCACCGAAACCGGCTCGACGGTAAAATGGATGTCGCGTATCAGTTCGGGGATCCCGATCTACGGCATGACCCGATTCGAACCGACTCGACGCAAGGTCAGACTCTTCCGAGGCGTCTATCCGGTTGCCTTCGATGTCGCGAGCACCGACATCCACGAGGTCAATCGCGAGGTGATCGAGGAATTGCTGCGCCGAGGCACCGTCCAGAACGGCGATCTGGTGATCATCACCAAGGGCGATCGCTCCGGGGTCGAAGGTCAGACCAACATCATGAAGATCATGCGGGTCGGCGAACACAAGCTGCTGAACGAAGATTGAACGAGGAAAGCTACCAGCTGCCAGCGAAAAGGCTAATTCGAAGGGGTCAGTTCGCACCCTTCCCCAAGCAAGTCGAGACAGGAAACACCGAAAAATCCGACAATCGCGCTGGAGGCTGGCAGCTGGAGGCTGAAAGCCCCCACCAAAATCACCACTCAACAACGAGGACTACCCATGGCACTGATTTCAATGCGTCAACTCCTGGACCACGCCGCCGAACACGGCTATGGCGTGCCAGCCTTTAACGTCAACAACCTGGAGCAGATGCGCGCCATTATGGAGGCGGCCGATCAGACCAACTCCCCCGTCATCGTTCAGGCATCCGCAGGTGCCCGCAGCTACGCCGGCGCCCCCTTCCTGCGCCATCTCATCCTCGCCGCCATCGAGGAATGGCCGCACATCCCAGTCTGCATGCACCAGGACCACGGTACCTCCATGCCCGTGTGCCAGCGCTCCATCCAGCTCGGCTTCTCCTCGGTCATGATGGACGGCTCGCTGGGTGAGGACGGCAAGACCCCGACCTCCTACGAATACAACGTCGACATCACGCGCCAGGTCGTCGAGATCGCGCACGCCTGCGGTGTCTCCGTCGAGGGTGAGCTGGGCTGCCTGGGCTCGCTCGAAACCGGCCAGGCCGGTGAAGAGGACGGCATCGGCGCAGAGGGCACGCTAAACCACAGCCAGCTCCTGACCGATCCCGAAGAGGCCGCCGACTTCGTCAAGAAGACCGCCGTCGATGCGCTGGCCATCGCCATCGGCACCTCCCACGGCGCCTACAAGTTCACCCGTCCGCCGACTGGCGACATCCTGGCCATCGAGCGCATCAAGGAGATCCACGCCCGCATCCCCAACACCCATCTGGTGATGCACGGCTCCTCCTCGGTACCTCAGGAGTGGCTCAAGATCATCGACGAGTTCGGCGGCGACATGGGCGAGACCTATGGCGTGCCGGTCGAGGAGATCGCCGAGGGTATCAAGCATGGTGTGCGCAAGGTCAACATCGACACCGACCTGCGCATGGCCTCCACTGGCGCGATCCGCAAGCATCTGGCCGAAAACCGCAAGAACTTCGACCCGCGCAAATACTTCACTGCCGCCACCAAGGCGATGAAGGAGATCTGCGTCGCCCGTTACGAGGCCTTCGGGACCGCCGGCAACGCGAGCAAGATCAGCGCGCTTTCGCTGGAGACCATGACCCATCGCTACGCCAAGGGTGAGCTGGATCCGAAGGTGAACTGATCCGACTGACGCCCTCTGGGGGGTAAATCGAACAAAGGGGCGCTGCGGCGCCCCTTTTTTATTGGTTGATTGGCCGAGCACGTGGGCCAAACTGGTGCTCAGCAACCGGCTCGACAACGCGGTCAACTTCCGACGCGCCGAACGCGCACCGGACCTCATATCGGAGGAGCGGAAACGGTGCTGTTCGTCGCACAATCCTTCGGCGACAATGACATCGGCTTTGATATGCAGGTCCACGACCGCATGTTTGAGATCTTTCAGCGATTGCACCCTAAAGCCGCGACGACTGATGATGACCAGGACACAGCGGAATACCGCGTCTACAACCCTTGCTACATCACCAAGCCGGTCAACCATGAAACGCTCGTCGAGGTCACGCCCCAGATCGACCTCTACTGGTCCCTGCTGAACCATCCGCCGAGTTGAGCCCCATGCGCGTCCTGCATATCGAAGACAACCCGGCCGACCTCGACCTGACCCGTCGTTGGCTGGAGCAAACCGCCCCCGATATCCAATTGGAGCAGGTCCCGACCCGAGCCGCCGCTGTCGAACGGCTCTCGAACGGATCCTATTGGGATTTGGCCCTCATCGACCTGCGCCTCCCGGACGGATCCGGCATGGACCTGCTGGCCTGGATTCGGGAGCGGAAACAAGACATCGCTGTGGTGATGATCACCGGGTCGGGCGATCAGGATGCCGCGATCACCGCCCTGCGCACTGGCGCGGACGACTATCTCGTCAAGGGTGTCACCACGTTGGACCGACTGCCAACGACGCTACGCGATGCCAGACAGCGTTTCGACGCCGCGCATGCCTCGCGTTCAGGCCCCATCCGCGTGCTCTATGCCGAACATTCCAGCATCGACACCGACCTCACGCTCCGCCATCTAGCCCGCTTCGCCCCCCATATTCGCTTGACCCAGGTCGCAAACGCCGAGGAGGCATTGGCGCGACTGCCGCTCGATCCCGACACCGAACCCGACTTCGACGCACTGCTGCTCGACTACCATCCGCCCGGACTCGATGCGCTGGATACCCTCAAGATCCTGCGTGCCGAGCGACACCTGGACATCCCCGTAGTCCTGGTCACGGGACAAGGCAGCGAAGATGTCGCGGCTCGCGCCATCCATCTCGGCGCCAATGACTATCTGTCCAAGCATCCCGGCTATCTTCACAAGCTGCCGGCAACCCTAGAGAAAGTGCTCAACGAAGTGCGACTGGTGCGTGAGCGCGCCAATCTGCGCGCCGCCGCCCACCGGCTCGACATGGCATTGGCCGCCAGCCCGATCGTGCTCTACACCCGCCAACTCAATCGTCCAGGCATGCCTCTGACTTGGGTGAGCGATAACGTCCAGCGGTTCGGATACGAGGCCGAGCAGCTGCTGGATCAGGACTGGTGGGCCACCCATCTGCACCCGGACGACCGCGACTCGGCCCATGCCGCGCTCGAAACCCTGCTGGAAACGGGAAGCCTGGCGCTGGACTATCGTCTACTGGATAGCCAGGGGCGAATCCGCTGGATCCACGACGAGCTACGCCTCCCCGATCCAGGTGAACGCCAGAGCGGCGAAGCGACCGGAGCCTGGAGCGATGTCACCGAGTCCAAGCAGACCGAACTGCTGCGCAACACACGCCTCACGGTGCTGAACGCACTCATTGAGGATCAGCCCCTCATCGACATCCTGGATGTGATCGCCACCCAACTGGAGCAGCTCTATCGGGACACGCGAGTCTCGATCCGGGTGCTGGAGGACGGACTGCTCTCACTCAGCCAAGGCGACGGCACGGAACACACCCGATTCGCGGTCGAACCCGACCACGACGATTCAGCACTGGTCGAGCTGGATACCAGCGACGGCGCGGCCGGGTATCCCAGTGGCGCACCCGTGCCCGGCTGGTCGATCCCCTTTCAGGACGCCCATGGAACCTCGATCGGCAACTTCAGCGTGAGATATGCCGAGCCGCGCGCGCCAGCACCGAGCGAATGCAACCTGATCCTCGAATTCGGCTGTCTCGCCCGGCTCGCGGTGACCCGGATCACAGCCGAGAGCAAACTGCGACAGGCCGCGACCGTCTTCGAATCCACCCGCGAAGGGGTCATCATCACCGACCTCGACAGCCATATCATCGCGGTCAATCCGGCCTACACGGACATCACCGGCTACACCGCCGAAGAGGTGCGCGGCCAAACGCCGCGCATCCTGCGCTCCGGACGCCAGGATGACGCGTTCTATCAGACCCTGTGGGCAAACATCACCAGCGGCGGACATTGGCAGGGCGAGGTCTGGAACCGACGCAAGAGCGGCGAGATCTATCCCCAATTGCTCAGCATCAGCGCGGTCTACGACCCCCAGGGCACGCCAACCCACTATGTCGGCGTCATGACCGACATCAGTCAGATCAAACGCTCGGAGGAGCGACTCGAGCATCTGGTGCATTTCGATCCGCTGACCAACCTACCCAATCGGCGCCTGGTGCTCTCGCGGCTGCATCACGCCATCGAGCAAACCGAACGCAGTCGCCGTCGCGTCGCCGTCCTCTTCCTTGATCTGGACCGGTTCAAGAACGTCAACGACAGCCTGGGGCATCCGGTCGGCGATGAATTGCTGCAGGCGCTGACCCAGCGTCTGCGCGAACGCCTGAGGGAAGAGGACACGCTTGGCCGCCTGGGTGGCGACGAGTTTCTGGTACTGCTCGAAAACCTCGAACGCACAGAGGACGCGGGCAGGGTCGCGCGCGCTCTGCTGCAGCTGCTACAGGAGCCCTTCGAGCTACCGAGCGGTCCGGTGCTCTATATCGGCGCCAGCATTGGGATCAGCATTTTCCCCGATGACGGCAACTCGGTCACCGAACTCGTCAAGCACGCCGACGTTGCCATGTATCAGGCCAAGGAACAGGGACGCAACACCTATCGTTTCTACACTTCGACCCTGACCATCGCCGCCAACGAGCGTCTGGAGCTGGACGCGAGACTGAGGCGCGCCCTGATCAACGAGGAGTTCATCCTTCATTACCAGCCGCAGTTCGACAGTCTGACCGGGATGCTGATCGGATGCGAGGCGCTGGTGCGCTGGCACTCGCCCGAGCATGGACTCATTGCACCCGATCGCTTTATCCCTCTCGCTGAGGAGACGGGCCTCATCGTACAGCTCGGCGACTGGGTGCTGCAGACCGCCTGCGCGCAGCACAAGCTCTGGCTCGACAATGGATTGCCGGACATCATGATCGCCGTAAACCTGTCGGCGAGGCAGCTCCAGCAACAGGATTTCGCCGAGCGGGTCGCCGCCATCCTCGACGCGACAGGCTTACCGGCCGAGCGACTCACGCTGGAACTGACCGAAAGTATGATCATGCTCCCAGGCGAGCAGGCCATCGAACTGCTACGCGAACTCAAGGCACTGGGACTCAAGCTCTCGATCGACGATTTCGGCACCGGCTATTCGTCACTGGCCTATCTCAAGCGTCTACCTATCGACGAACTCAAGATCGATCAGGGCTTCGTCCGCGATATCCCACAGGACCGCAACGACATGGAGATCGCAGCCACCATCATCGCCATGGCCCGCAATCTCAACCTCAAGGTCATCGCCGAGGGTGTCGAGACAGACCAGCAGATGGAATTTCTCACCCTACAGGGATGCCACGGCTACCAGGGATACCTACTTGGCCATCCGCTGACACCGGAGGCATTCATCGAGCAACTCCTGCATGCCCCAAACAGGTTACGACCGGGGATCGCTCGTCTGTGAAACGCGACCATTTCGCGAACCGCCCTCGATCCAATCCCGACTCCATGCATAGAGGTCCGTCACGCATGGAGACAAGACAATGCCCCCCATTTGTGGGATCTTAGGCCCATCGGATCGATGGCCGTCGCCAATCCGGCATCGGCCTCGACCTTGGCGCATCCATCGCCGTCTTCCCCATCTTTCAGCCTTTGGAAGTCCTCCCCGATGTCCATTCTGGTTGCTCTAAACCATAAGACCGAATACCGCTTCGATCGCTCAGTCGGCCTCTCGCCACACGTGGTCCGACTACGCCCGGCACCGCACTGCCGCACTCCCATTCGGTCCTACACGCTCAAAATCGAACCCGAGACCTACTTCGTCAATTGGCAGCAGGATGCCTTCGGCAACTACCTGGCTCGTCTGACCTTCCCCGAGAAGACCCGCAAGCTCTCGATCGAGGTCGATGTGATCGCCGAAATGATCACCATCAACCCCTTCGATTTCTTCCTGGAAGACTATGCCCACGATTATCCCTTCGCGTACGAGCCGCATCTGCGCAAAGAGCTACAGCCCTACCTGGAGCTCAGTGAGGACGGCCCGCTGCTGACCGAATGGGTGGCGAGCGTCGATCGCAAACCCCGTCCGACGGTCGATTTCCTGGTCGAGATCAACCAGCGACTGCAGCAGAACATCGGCTACGTCATCCGCATGGAACCGGGCGTTCAGACCTGCGAGCAGACGCTCGGCACCCGCCGCGGCTCCTGCCGCGACAGCGGCTGGCTGCTGGTGCAGATCCTGCGCCACCTGGGGCTGGCCGCGCGCTTCGTCTCGGGCTATCTGGTTCAGCTCACGGCGGACGTCAAATCGCTCGACGGTCCATCCGGTCCCGAACGCGATTTCACCGACCTGCATGCCTGGGCCGAGGTCTATGTTCCAGGCGCCGGCTGGATCGGGCTCGACCCCACCTCCGGGCTCTTCGCCGGCGAGGGTCATATACCGCTCGCCTGTACGCCCGCGCCGCGCAGCGCCGCCCCCATTGCCGGGGCGACCGACACCTGCGAGGTCGAGTTCTATTTCCACAATCGCATCGAGCGCATCCACGAGGATCCTCGGGTCACCAAACCCTATAGCGCCGAGCAATGGGAAGCGATCGAGTCCCTCGGTCATCAGGTCGACGCCGAATTAGAGGCCAATGATGTGCGCCTGACCATGGGCGGCGAACCGACCTTCGTCTCTATCGACGACATGGACGGTGCCGAGTGGAACACGGCCGCGCTCGGCCCAACCAAGAAGATCCTCGCCGAGGATCTGCTGATTCGGCTCAAAAAGCGCTTCGCGCCCGGCGGACTGCTGCACCTTGGCCAGGGCAAGTGGTATCCGGGCGAACAGCTGCCGCGCTGGGCGCTCACCTGTTACTGGCGCAAGGACGATCAACCCGTGTGGCGCGATCCAAGCCTGCTCGGCCAGGAGAACACCAGCTACGGACACGGCCCCGCCGAAGCCGAGGCATTCATCCGCACGCTCGCCCGCCATCTGGGCGTCGACCCGGATCATGCCTCCAAGGCGCACGAAGACGTCTGGTATTACATGTGGAAGGAGGCGCGGCTGCCAGCCAACGTCGACCCGCTGGACAACAAGCTCAAGGACCCCAACGAGCGCAAACGACTCTCCCGTCTGTTCGACCAGGGACTCAACAAGGTCACGGGCTACGTGCTGCCCTTGCGTTGGTGGGGGTTCGGGGCCGAAGGGAGCTGGCGTAGCGGGCGTTGGACCTTCCGCGAAGGCAACCTCTTCCTCATTCCAGGCGACTCGCCGATGGGGTTCCGTCTGCCCTTGGACGCCCTGCCCCATGTCCCGGACAGTGAGCTCGATCCCGTCCCCGAGCGCAACCCCTTCGAACCGACCGATCCCCTACGCTCGCCCTTCGACGAGGTCACGCGCCGCTACAGCCGTCTGGTCGAACCGACCCAGATACCCCAGAACCTACGCGAACAGGGCACGAATCCGCGCGATCTGGCCGCGCGCTACGGTCGGCTCACGTCGGTCGACACCTCGCATGAGCCCTTGCAAAACCAGGTCGCGTTGCGCGCCGACCTGCATCCGGACCTGATCCGCACCGCGCTCTGCATCGAGCCGCGCGAGGGCCGACTCTACTGCTTCCTGCCCCCGCTGACCCACCTGGAGCACTGGCTGGATCTCGCCATGTGCATCGAGGACACAGCGGCCGAACTCGGCATGCCCATCATCATCGAGGGCTACGAGCCGCCGCGCGATCCGCGTCTTCAAAAGCTCGCAGTCACACCGGACCCCGGTGTCATCGAGGTCAACATCCACCCGGCCGAGAGCTGGGATCAGACGGTGCGCGATACCCACATCATCTACGAGGAGGCGCGTCTCGCCCGGCTCGGCACCGAAAAGTTCATGCTCGACGGACGCCACACCGGAACCGGCGGCGGCAACCATGTCACCCTCGGCGGCCCCACCCCGGCAGACAGCCCGCTGTTGCGCAAGCCGGATCTGGTGCAGAGCCTGATCTCCTACTGGCAACACCACCCGAGCCTGTCCTATCTCTTCTCGGGACTCTTCATCGGCCCGACCAGTCAGGCCCCAAGGGTCGACGAGGCGCGCGACGACCGCCTCTACGAACTCGATATCGCCTTCCAGCAGATGCCGCCCGGCGAGGTGCCCCAACCCTGGGTCGTCGACCGCATCCTGCGCAACCTGCTGACCGACGTCACCGGCAACACCCACCGCACCGAGTTCTGTATCGACAAGCTCTACTCGCCGGACAGTGCCTCCGGGCGGCAGGGACTGGTGGAGTTCCGTGGCTTCGAGATGCCGCCACATCCGCGCATGAGCCTGGCCCAGGTCCTGCTGCTGCGCACCCTGGTCGCCCGCTTCTGGAAGGAACCCTATCGGCGCAAGCCCATCCGCTGGGGTACCGAGCTGCACGACCGTTTCCTGCTGCCGCACTTCGCACGCCAGGATTTCGAGGACGTGATCTGCGACATGCGCCGCGCCGGTTATCCGATCGAGACCGAGTGGTTCGATCCCTTCTTCGAGTTCCGTTTCCCGCATTACGGGGATCTGGTCACCGAAAACGGGATCAATATGGAGCTGCGCGCCGCCATCGAGCCCTGGCACGTCCTGGGCGAAGAGGTGACGGCCCAGGGCACCTCGCGCTTCGTCGACAGCTCGGTCGAGCGCATGCAGGTGAAGGTGAACGGCATGGTCAGCGACCGGCACGTCCTGGTCTGCAACGGCCGCCGCGTCCCGCTGCGCCCGACGGGGAAACGGGCCGAATTCGTCGCAGGCGTCCGTTTCAAGGCCTGGAGCCCGCCATCCGGACTGCACCCGACCATCCCGAGCCACAACCCGCTCACCTTCGAGATCGTCGATCTCTGGAACCGCAGAAGCCTGGGCGGCTGCACCTACTATGTCGCCCACCCGGGCGGACGCAGCTACGACACCTTCCCGGTCAACGCCTATGAGGCCGAAGGGCGGCGTATCGCCCGTTTCAGTCAGATGGGCCATACGCCGGGCGAGATCGACCCGCCGCCGGAAGAACCGGCCAGCGAGCATCCTTACACGCTGGATCTGAGATACCGGCCGGGGTGCTGAGCGACCACCGGGTCGGCTAAGCCGACCCGGTGAACCGGTCTCTGCCATGCGCCTGGGCTTCGCCTCAGGTCCCGCAGAAGGTCTGCCGCACCACCTGATACGGCTCGGGAGGGGCGCGATAGAACCCCGTTTCGGGCCGCTCCTCCCAGGGATTGGCGAGCACCGCCAACAGACGCTCGAATGGACCGAGATCGCCCTCGAGCGCAGCGTCGAGGGCCTCCTCCACGCGATGGTTGCGTGGAATCACCAGCGGATTCGCGCGACGCATCCGCTCCAGGCGCGCGCCAGAATCCGTCTCCTCGCGTCCCAGCCGATCACGCCATCGCCCAACCCATTCCGTAAGCGGACCGTCTGCGTCCGAGCCAAACGGAGCCGCCGCCTCACCCGTCTCGACCATCAGGGTCAATGCGCTGAAGCTATTGGTGAAATCGGCGCCGGCCTCGGCCAGGCCATCGAGCAGACCCGTGATGAGCGGACCATCCGCATCCTCTGATTCGAGTAGCCCGAGCTTGGCCCGGAAGACGTCCAGATAGGCGTGCTCGAAACGCTCGGGAAAGCCGTCGATCGCACCCTGGGCCAGGCTCAGCGCGTGCTCGGGATCCTCATCGAGCAGCGGCAAGAGGGTCTGAGCCAGACGGGAGAGATTCCATTGAGCGATGCGCGGCTGATTGGCGTAGGCGTAGCGCCCTCCCCGGTCGATCGAGCTGTAGACGGTGCCCGGGTGGTAATCGTCCATGAAGGCACAGGGGCCATAGTCGATGGTTTCGCCAGCGATCGAAAGGTTGTCGGTATTCATCACCCCATGGATGAAACCGACGCCGAGCCAACGCGCCACCAGCTCGGCCTGGCGCCCGATCACCTCCGTCAATAGCGCCAGATAGGGTCGATCGGCCGTCTGCGCCGTCGGATAGTGACGCTCGATGACGTAATCGGCGAGATGGCGTAAGGCATCCAGATCCTCACGCGCGGCGAAATACTCGAAGGTGCCGATGCGTACATGGCTGCGTGACACGCGGGTCAGGACCGCGCCAGGCATACGGCCCTCGCGGTACACGGGCTCGCCCGTGGTCACCGCCGCCAGCGCGCGGGTCGTCGGGATCCCCAGGACATGCATGGCCTCGCTGATCAGATACTCCCTCAGTACAGGTCCCAGCCAAGCACGCCCATCGCCTGCGCGTGAAAAGGGCGTGCGCCCAGCACCCTTGAGCTGGAGATCGAAACGTTCGCCGGATGGCGCAAGGATTTCGCCGAGCAGGATCGCCCGACCATCACCGAGCTGCGGGACGAAGTTGCCGAACTGATGTCCCGCATAGGCCATGGCCAACGGATCCGCGCCCGACGGAACCGCATTACCGGCGAGCACGGCGACACCTTCCGGCGTACTCAGCGCATCCGGATCAAGCCCCAACTCACGCGCCAGGGACACGTTCAGCGTGATCAGGTCGGGCTGAGCAACCGGGCTCGGCGGAAGTCGGGCATAGAAGCGCTCGGGTAGGCGCGCGTAGCTGTTGTCGAAGACGAAGGTCATGCGGAGTTCCTCTTGATGCTCTCCGCACGATGGTGGGGGCGGCAATCGCTCCGCCAAGCGAACCCGCTGATCGATCAGGATCTCAAGGGTTCATCTCTACGCGGAGGGGAACCTCAAAGGCTAGAGGATACGAGGCGAGGGATCGGGCGCATCGGACAACCCCAGCGCGCCGACCAACTGTACGAAGGAGTCAGGATCGACGGGCGGCGAACACAGATAGCCCTGGAATTCGTCGCAGCCGGCATCCAGCAGGAAGCGCCTCTGGATGTCGTTCTCGACTCCCTCGGCGATCACCTTCAGATTGAGCGAGTGGGCGAGATTGATGATGGCGGTCGAGATCGCGGCATCGCTTTCGTCATCCGGGATGTCCTGGACGAAGGAGCGGTCGATCTTGAGCTTGTGGATCGGAAAGCGCTTGAGATAGGCAAGGCTCGAATAGCCGGTTCCGAAGTCGTCGATCGCCAGCCGGACGCCCAGATCGACCAAGGCATCCAGTCGAATCAGCGTCTCATCGACATTCTGAATGAGGATCGACTCGGTCAGCTCCAATTCGAGCCGACTCGCGGGTAGCCGGCTCGCTGTCAGCCATTGGGCCAAGGACTCGACGAAATTCAGCTGATGGAACTGAGCCGCAGAGACGTTCACGGACATGGTCAAGTCGATTCCCTGGATCTGCCACAATTCGCCCTGGCGGATCGCCTCGCGCAGCACCCAACCGCCGAGCGTCACGATGAAACCGGTCTCCTCGGCGATCGAAATGAAATCGCTCGGCGCCATCACGCCCAGACTCGGATCGGTCCAGCGCACCAATGCCTCGGCGCCAACCAAGCGTCCGCTATAGAGGTCGATCTGGGGTTGATAGAAGAGACGAAAACGCTGCTCTTCGAGCGCCTCGCGCATGGCGTGGTCGATCTTCATCCGGGACAGAAGACCCACGTTCATCTGGCTCTGATAGAAGCGGAAGTCGCCGCGCCCCCGCTCCTTGACGTGGTACATGGCACTGTCGGCGTTCTTGATCAGGTCGTCTAAGGTCTCGCCGTCCTGAGGGTAGAGCGCGATACCGATACTCAGGGCAAGCGAGAACTTCATGCCGTCGATTTCAAACGGCCTGGACATCACCTCCATCAGTCGCCGCGCGGTCTGTTCCGCGCCGAGGACATCGGTCTGATGCAGGAGCAGTACGAACTCATCACCGCCGAGTCGAGCCGTCGTGTCCACCTGGCGCAGACAGCCTTTGATACGATGTGCGACCTCGATCAGCACGCGATCGCCGAAGAGATGGCCGAGCGAGTCGTTGATTTGCTTGAAGCGATCAAGGTCTAGAAACAGCACCGCAAAACCGCTCCTCCCGCGCCGGGCCATCTTGATGGCAAACTCGATGCGTTCGGTCAGCCGTACCCGATTGGGCAGCCCCGTCAGGGCATCCGAATAGGCGAGTTCCTCAATGCGTTCTCGCGCCGCGACCGCCTCGGAGAGATCCTTAACAAAGACGACGAACTGAAAGGGACGGCCATCGGCATCCAAGACCCGAACCAGCGACACGAGACAGGGGAACCCCTCGCCATCGCGCCTGTGCTGGTGGATCTCCCCTTGCCACAATCCATCACGATCGAGCGTGTCGAGGATCGAGTGCTCGGGTTGGTCGTCGCTCCCCAGACTCAGAAAGCGCGTCAGCGACTGACCGACGATTTCACCGGCATGCAATCCCGTCATCCGCTCGCAGGCCGGGTTGACGGTCAGGATGCCGAGATCGAGATCGGTCACGAAGATGGCGTCTAGACTGGCCTCGAAGACCCGGGCGGCGCGCTTGAGGCTCTTTTCATCGACCAGGCGTTGGGTGATGTTGCGGAAGGAATAGACGCGGCCGATCGGGTGACCTCGCGCGTACTGAGGCAGCGTCACCCGCTCCAGAACCTGCCCGTTCCGCAGCATGAGCAGATCGGTGGACTCCAACAGTGGGTTGTTCTCGATCGCCTCGACGCGAGCCGCGTACTCGGTGGGATTCAACACCGCATCCCGCATCCAGCGATAGACTCCCGCATCGTTGCGCTCGGTCAAGAGTCCTTCTGGAAGCTCCCATGCCTCCGCAAACCGCTGGTTGAAACCACGGATCTTACCGTCGAGATCCGCGACCAGAATGCCATCGGCACTCGACTCCAGTGTCGCCCGCAGCTCGGCGACCAGCTTCTCCAACTCGCCCTCGACGGCACGGCGCTCATCCAGATCGGAGACGCTCACGACGAAAAACATGTTGCCATGGATACAGTCGATGCGGCTGACCCGACGCAGCACCGCCGCCAGGGAATCGTCGGCGCGCCGCAGCCAGGTCTCGGACAGTAGGCTGGTTTCTCGCCCGCTCGCGACCCCCTCCCAGAACAAAAAGTCCTCGGGCACCGAGGCCAAGTCCATCACGGACACGCCGAGCAGCGAGGCGCGATCGACGCCGAGCAGTTCCTCGGCGGCACGGTTTATGGCGACCAGACACAGATCTCGTGCATCGACGATCCAAACCGCCTCGTTCAATCCATCGAGCAGCGACTGCCATGTCGAGATACAACTCAAATCACAAGAACGCGGATCCAGACGCGCATGATGTTGATCATCGTGAGCGGGTGTCATCGATCGCCCCGAGAAGAGGAATCGCGGGCACGTTCGAAGAAATAACACATGCGCTGACGCGGCGAGAGATAGTCGAACACGGCGCGGGGCAATTGCGACGGCTTCAGACTCTGACGGATGCCCAAATCGGCCGCGTCCTCGAGATCGAGCACCTGCGCTTCATCGAGCGGCACCCTGGGATCGTGAACCACCACCAGGGGCTTCAAGGGCCGATCCGAATTCACCGAGACCACCAAGGCGTAACGACTGTCGGTCAGCAGAACGACCGAACCGGGCGGATAGACCCCCATCATGCGGATGAACATTTCCAGGACGGTCGCATCGAACTTGCACCTGCTTTGGGCGAACATCAGCGCGAGCGCATTGTGCGGGGTCACGGCCATCACCGGATTGGCTGGATTGCAGACCTGATCGTAATGGTTGACCAACACCAGGATCCGCGACGCATGGGTCAATTGCTCGCCGCTCAAGCGCTTGGGGAAGCCGGAACCGTCCGCATACTCATGATGCTGAGCGATCATGGCCAAGACCTCGCGACTCAAACCCATGCGGATCCCCAGTTCCAGCCCATTGACGACATGCTGTTGGAACAGATTGCGCTCAGCGGCAGAGAACCCAGGCTCACGCCAACGCAACCGCTCGGGCAGCGAAATCTTGCCGATATCGTGCAACAGGGCGCCCAGGCCGAGCTCGCTGAGTGCGTCCGCATCCAACCCGAGCCGCTTGCCGAGCAACAAGGAGATGACCGTCACATTGATCGCGTGCAGGGCCGACTTCTCGCCCGCCCCCTCGGACAGCAGGCGAATGAAGGAATCGCCTTGATCCGTAAGCCGCCCGACCAGACCGCCGACCATCGTCTTAGCCTGCTCCCGAGCCTGATTCGGTTGGGTATCGACCGACTTGAGAATATCGCGAAAACATCGCGTCGCATCGGAGAAATCGCGCTCGCAACGCTCCAGATCGCGACGCTGGGCATCGAGTCGCCGCTGACGCACCTCGGCTGCCGAAATATCCTCGACCGCTGGGCTGTCATCATCGGACGTGTCGGGCTGCGGCAGATCGCTTTGCTCCGGCGACCAGCGCAGACGCTTGACACCCAGTCCGCGAATGGTCTCGATCTGACTCTCGGAGAGGATCTTGAAGTTGTTGAGGGCGAATGGATGTCCCATCCAACCCAGATCCAGATAGATATACATACCGACACGGAGTTCGCCGACATCGATGAATTGGGCCTGCGCGTCACTCATGACTCGAAATACCTGGCGTTCGTGGCCAACTGTAAATTAGCGCCATTCATACGCCTAACTGCGGGATAGTGAATCTTTCCGTCGTGGAACACGCCCCGCTGAACAGATCCTTGGAGAGCGATACCGCGTGAGATGGCCGGGCATCATAAAACGAGGCGAAAAACGCGCCAAACAACATCAAGCGGCCTCACCCCCAACCACGCGCAAATCCGGCGCAACCCCACCACATCCAAGGATGAACGCTTGACCCACCTGGGTCCAGCACACAGATCAAGGAGACGGACTCCATAACCCGATCGCCCCTGGCACATCTCGATCGATCCTGTGTCAGCCATCGATCTCGCTGGCGCTTCATCAGAGAGGGAGTGTCACCGAAAACGGCCGAACGACTCGATCCAAGCGAGTGTTGCAGATATGGTAGAGAATCGCACAACCAACGAAAATTTTGGGCCAGAAAGACGGAATCCTACGAGGAGCCGCCGTCAATTGTGCAGAACGTGACGCACCTAGCGAAAAGCAACCCAACCAACGCGGTAACTTTATGCCTCGTTCTAACTGGTAGAGACAGCGCATGTCGTCGAAAACAGGTGTGCTTCACATCAGCAATGAAACCATCATCCAATTGCAAGCCCTTTCACTCCCAGGTGAGTCTCTGGACAGCGTCATCCAGCGCGCCGTGCTCGCGCTCCAGACCCTGGAGGGAACCTCTAGACAGGAGGCCATGGTGCAACGCATGAACGAGCTCGAATCTCGCATCCAACAACTCGAGCATCGATATGAAACCTGTCAAGAAACGGAATAAGGCGATTGCTGCGAAAGAAGGGACCTGTCTGAGGGACGACCCACATCGGTCGTGCAAGATGCGGTTCGCACGCTCACCGCATCCTACGGGGGAGATTATCGACCACCCGATACCGAAGACGAATGAGAGCCTACGACCTAACGTTCACGCCAAACCCTACGCAGAGCAACGACCGATCAGAGCGATCGCTCGATCAAGGAGAACCCCGATGGCACAACGCCCCACTCTTTCGCCCATACAGCAGGCCAAGAAGCGCATGGCGGAAGCCAAACGCCGGGAGGATCAGATCTTGGCCGGAATCAAACCCGAAGCCGGAACGAATCAGACCCAGCTCTCGGAGGAGGACGCCAAACG
The DNA here is from genome assembly GCF_000224065.1 of Thiorhodococcus drewsii AZ1. Lineage (GTDB taxonomy): Bacteria > Pseudomonadota > Gammaproteobacteria > Chromatiales > Chromatiaceae > Imhoffiella > Imhoffiella drewsii. The sequence continues at coordinate 55,656 of NZ_AFWT01000022.1, read as the reverse complement.
CATCGCCGCAGCCTTGACTCAAATCCTGAAGGATTAAACCCGCAAAACGTTTAGGCGGAGGGACATCCTGTCGCAGCTTGGCTACAGGCTTGAGAGCCATCGGGGTTTCCAGCGATAGAGGTGGCCAGCGGCCGCCTCATACCTTAGGTCTAGCACTGAGAACGCGGACCAAAGCACCTCGACGCCTTCATCCAGACCGAGCACATCGAAAATCCGGCCGAGGCACATCCTCAGGCAACGCTTGATCAGACCGGAAACGCCCTCAAGCCAGGTCGCCAACGAGCGAGTCGCGCACCGCATGAGGCAGATCCACCCGATAGGTGCAGCCTGGATGGTCGATACCGACGGCCACCTCAGCCACGGCCTTGGCGGCATCGACCATGGATTGCGTCAGCTCGAAGCGCAAAAAGTGCACCGCAGAGGTCTTGGTCGTGTCCTCGCGCTTCATGTCTTCGTCAGCGATCGCGTAGACCCTGTCGCAACCGGCGACACGCACCCAGACCCTGTCCTCAACTCCGCGCAGCCGAACGAGTGCCTCACGCCGCTCGTCCGGGTCCTGGTACGCGATCATGAGGGTCGCCTTCCAGTTGCCGCCATCCGGAATCAGCGGATTGTAGGCGTCCAACTCGTCCTGGATGCCTTCGGCCTCGAAGATCCGCTCGACCCGCAGCATCTCCTGGACCTGGTACTGCATGGTCAGACGGTCTTCGAAATAGAGTGTTGCGTGGGGACCGAGCGGCACCTGGCGGCGCTTCTTGTGGACCATCACCTTGGCACGAAACTCGCCGCGAATCTGGGCGTATTCTTCGAGGCAGTAGAGATCGTCGCGTGTCAGATGCATGCGCATCTCCGAATCAAATGCTCATGAACACCGCAGACGCGATCACAGCAGCTTCTCGATCGCCTTGACGACCTTGCCGCTATCGGGTTTGGTGATACTGGTGAAATGATCGACGAAGTTGCCCTCGCGGTCGATCAGATACTTGTAGAAGTTCCACTTAGGATAGGGCGCGCCGGCGGCGGCGAGACGCTCGAACAGAGGCGCAGCCTTGCCGCGCTTTACGCTGACCTTCTCGAACATGGGAAACTCGACCGAGTAGGTCAAACGGCAGAATTTCTGGATATCCTGCTCCGACCCCGGTTCCTGACTGGCGAAGTCGTTGGACGGAAATCCGAGCACGACCAAGCCCCGCTCGCCATAGGTGCGATAGAGCCGCTCCAGTCCGTCGTACTGAGGGGTGAATCCGCACTTGCTGGCCGTGTTCACGACCAGGATGACCTTGCCCCGATAGGCGTCGCACAGGCTTACCAGTTCGTCACTGGCAAGACGCCGCACCTCCAGATCGAGTAACGGCGGACAACCCGTGTCATCGGCAGCAGCCGAGGTCGACATGGCAGCCAAGCCGAGTATCAAAAGGGTGTTTTTCATGACGACCTCCACAATTTCCCGATATCGCATCAAGGTTTCTTTAGGTAAAGCAAGCGAACCGGGATTGCAATGGCCAGACACGGACCGATCATTTTGTTTGAGATCCGCCACTCGCGCGGATTCACAGACATCCACCAGAGGTAGGACAGGATATGAACGATTGGGTAAAGGCGACGGTCGTCGGCAAGCATCAATGGGCCGAGGGGCTCTTCAGCCTCCAATTCGAGGCGCCGGTCGCTGACCATGTCGCCGGGCAGTACATCAAGGTCGCACTGGACATCGAGGGGGAGCGGGTCGGTCGACCCTATTCACTGGTCAATGCCCCTGGAGAGCATCCACTGGAGATCTATTTCAACGAGATTCCGAGCGGACCTCTGACCCCACCGCTCTCGGCGCTGAACCCGGGCGACAGTCTGTGGCTGACCTCGACCGCCAGCGGCATCTTCACGCTGGAGACGGTCAAACCCGCCAAGACGCTCTGGCTACTGGCCACCGGCACTGCGCTCGGGGTCTATCTGTCGATCCTGCGCACTGAAGATCCCTGGAAACGCTTCGAGCGCGTGGTCTTGGTTCATGGCGTGCGCCAGGCAAGCGACCTCGCCTACGGCGAAACGCTGGACGCGATCGCCAAACAGCATGAGGGGCGATTCACCTTCATCCCGCTGGTGAGCCGAGAGACACGCGAGGGAAGTTTGTGTGGCCGAGTCACCGACCTGCTCAACGACGGTCAGTTAGAGGGCCTGGTCGGGGAGTCGATCGACCCGGAGAACAGCCACGTCATGCTGTGCGGAAACTCGGCAATGATCAAGGACGCCAAACAGATCCTGGAGGCACGCGGCCTGGCGCGCCACCGTCGTCATGAGCCCGGCCAGTACACCACCGAGCAATATCACTGAGCACGAGAGCGATCGGATCGCGACGCCGAGCCCGTGCTCGGCGCCGCCTTACCTTACCGGATTGCCCAGCAAGAGCCGGCGAAGGTCGGGCTAACGCACCGAGCGGCGGTTCCCGTTGCCATTCCCGCCGCGCGGACGTGCATGACGCGGGCCCTGACCGGCGGCGTCCCCCGAGGGCGCATTACGACGCGCGGACGGAGAACGGGCATGATGGGCGCGGTTCTGCCCAGGCTCACCACCGGAGCGCCGCGGGTTTCCCTTCTCCTGACGATTCGAGGCATCGCGAGACGCGGGCGAACCTGCCTCGAAGCCGTCGATGGCAATCTTCTCGATCTTCCGACCGAGCAGACGCTCGATACCAGCCAGCAGACCATACTCGTCGGGTCCGACCAGGGACACGGCGGCACCCTCTGATCCAGCCCGTCCGGTCCGGCCGATCCGATGGACATAGTCCTCGGACACGTTCGGCAGCTCGTAGTTGACGACATTCGGCAAGCGGTCGATGTCCAGTCCACGCGCAGCGATATCGGTCGCCACCAGCGTGCGCACGGCACCGCTCTTGAAATCCGCGAGCGCACGGGTCCGCGCGCCCTGACTCTTGTTGCCATGGATCGCAGCCGCCGTAATGCCGTCCGTGATCAACTGCTGGGCGAGCCGGTTGGCGCCATGCTTGGTGCGTGTAAACACCAGCACCTGCTGCAAGCCACCGGAATGGATCAGATGCGACAGCAAGGCGCGCTTCTGATCCTTGACCACGGGATGCACCAGCTGCGACACCGTTTCGGCAGCCGTGTTGCGTCGCGCAACCTCGATCCGAGCGGGATTGCTGAGCAACCCGGTGGCGAGCTGCTCGATCTCGCGCGAATAGGTCGCCGAGAACAGCAGGTTCTGACGCTGCTTCGGGAGCGACTTGAGGATGCGGCGGATGTCGTGGATAAAGCCCATATCCAGCATCCGGTCGGCTTCGTCCAGAACCAGAATTTCGATACCACCGAGATCCACATTGCCCTGGCCCTGATGATCGAGCAACCGCCCCGGGGTGGCGACCAGGATATCGACGCCACGACGCAGCTTATCGACCTGCGGTCCCATCCCCACGCCGCCGAAGATCTGGAGCGAGCGCAGCGGCAGATTCTGACCATAGAGACGCACGCTTTCGCCAACCTGTGCCGCGAGTTCGCGGGTCGGCGTCAGAACCAGGGCGCGAGGGCGACGCTGGCGTCCATTCGACTGCGCCGCGTTCAACAGCTGCAGCATGGGCAAGGTGAAGGCGGCGGTTTTTCCGGTACCGGTCTGAGCGCCGGCGAGAACGTCTCGGCCCAAGAGAACGGCGGGGATGGCCTGAAGTTGGATCGGGGTGGGATGGGTATAACCCTGCGCGTCAACGGCGCGCAGCAGTTCGGCCGAGAGGCCGAGCTCAGCAAAGGACATAGAAACTCCTGGGTCGGCCTACCCAGAGGTTCCCTGGGCCGGTCTAGGCGCTGTGATTGGATAGCGTGACGGGTGAGCCTTGCTTGGAGGGAAATCAACCGACGGACGGATTGCGCCGACCGGATGGCGCATTAGGAACCATGCACCATACGCCAAAAGCACACGAATGCAAAGCGAAAGCTGGCCGCCGTCAGCAACCAGATTGACAGGGATCGGACGACGACATAGCATCCAAACAACAATAATTCCCATTTGCATCAGAAGACGCGAACAACGGGTGAACCACCACACATCGCGCTTCGTCCTTCCGATCTCCACGGAGCCGCTGGCATGCTTCAACGCTTCTTTCTCGAAGTCACTCAATCCCAGGACAGTCAATCACCGGAACGCATGGCGCTCTACGACTACGACAGTCGCCGCCTGCTCAACGAAATCCACGGCGAGGAGTGGCGAAAACTCCTCGAACACCTGGATACATCCGAAGAGGGGATCTTGGATGCGACGACGCAGGATGAACCCGACGGCCTCCGGCCGCTTGATATGGACAGCCAACCGGCGTCCAACACCGACACCAGCGGTCGTGCGGAGTCGGTCGGGGAGATCCCGCAATCGGCCGGCGCGATCGAACTCTACCGCCCGCCCGAGGATGCGCTGGATCCGGTCAAGACCGGACGCCGCAAGCTCTGGGAGATCCCGCACAAATATCACTGCCCCATCATCGGGACCTGCCTCACGGTCGAAGAGCTGCGTCGAATCGGCAAACGTTTCGTCTGGAGCACGAAGGAGCGACTGAGCGATTATGAGATCCACGTTGGATTCGTGTCGGCTGCAGAGGAGCGTAACGGACTCTCTCAGGCAACACAGAAACTGCTCGACAAGAAATTCGCCAGCACGGTGCGCCGTTACGGCAAGGCCAAGGATCAGAAGGCCATCCTCGCCCTCTGGTCCGAATCCCTCGCCTGCGGCGAGGTTCCGAGCGGACTCTGGGCCCTGATGAGCCACCCGAAGACGGATGCAGAGACCATGGTCCTCGCCTACGAGGACATCCACATGCTCTCCCACCAGATCGGAGCCGGACAGCGGGCCGACCTGAAACGGCTCAGCGAGACCCGCGTCGAGCTGAACCGGGTCCGTCACGAATTCGAGACCTTTCAACGACGCTCCACGCACCAGGCCGAACAGCGCGAACGCACGATCTCCGATCTGGAAACCGCACTGAGCGATCGACAGGATGCCTGCACCCAGCTCGAACAGAAGACCGAGCTGCTTCAGCGGCAATTGGCAGAAAACGGGACCTCAGACCTGGTCGAGCGCATCGCCGCGCTCTCCGACGCACACGCACTGGCGCAATCGCGACTGGAAACGGCCCTAAGCGCATCCCAGGCCCTACGTCAGAAACTGAGCGACACCGAAAAACGCGCCGCCGAGCTCGAGACCCAGCTCGCCGAGCGCGAAGCCGAGCGCGAGTCGCTCGAACGGCTACTCACGCTGAACCTCAGTCAACAGTGCGAGGAATGCCCCAACGACAGCTGCGCCTGCCGCGCCGACCTAGCAGGCCAGCTGGTGCTCTGTGTGGGTGGACGCAAACCCCTGGTCGAGCAATACCGTCAGTTGGTAAACAGCTGCAACGGACGGTTCGAGCACCACGACGGCGGACTGGAGGATAGCCACCGCAGACTGGAGACCATGCTCGCCTCGGCCGACGCCATCGTCTGCGCCGCCGACTATGTCAGTCACAACGCCTATTACCGCACCAAACGATTCTGCAAACGATTGGATAAACCCCACGTCCTGCTGGGCAACTCGGGACTCTCGTTCTTCGCCCGCGCCCTGGAGCAGGTCGCGAATTAGGGCCGCCGGCGACCGACGGCGGCCCTCAACTCGCCGAGCGCACCGAAATGGCGCGCCCCTTCCAGCGCACACTGTTGCGAACCAGGGTGAGATAGAGCGAGCGCAGGAAAACGCCGAAGAAGAAGACGAGCGAGATCGGGTAGGTGATGGCGGTCATCAGGCCGAAGTTGCCGAGCGGTCGCAGCAGCCACCCGATTTGGGCGACATAGGCGGCATAGCCGATCAGTCCGGCGATGCCCCAGCTCGACAGACCATCGACGGGCAGACCACGCAACGCGTCGAAGGCGGCGACACCGCCCGAGATCCAGGCGGTCATCATCGCCAGCATTGCCAGATCGGTGTCGATGGCGCCACGGGCAAAGTTTTTGGTCCAGCCCTCGACGAGATCCCGCAGACCGCCCGGATACATGCGAAAGGAAATGGTGCCGCGACCGATGAAATTATGGGTCGCGACACCGCGCCGCCCCATCTCACGCGCCAGCGCCACGTCATCGACGATCTCGGCCCGGACCAAACCGTGCCCGCCGGTACGGAAATAGTCCTCGCGCAGACAGACCATGCAAGGACCGAAGCTACCATTCGAACGTATCCGCTCGCCCGCCAGGGTGAAGGAGCGGATGCTCCCCATCATGATGATGAAAAAGAGCGCCGAGAGTTGCTCATAAGGGCGCTTCATGCGGTGATAGGGCTGCACCGAGACCAGGCCGCCGTGCCGGGCATGGGTGGCGACGATTCGCCGCAATCCACCAGGCTCCAATTCGGTATCGGCATCGAGGAACACCAGCAGATCGCCGCTCGCGCGCCGCGCACCCAACCAACAGGCATGCGGCTTGCCGAGCCAGCCCGGCTCAAGCTCGGTGACGCTGATGACCTCGGCTCCAGCCGCACGCGCCAAATCACCCGTCCCATCGGTCGAGTTGTCATCGACGACGATCAGCTCGAAATCCACGTCGTCCTGCCTCGTCAAGGATTCGAGCAGCGGGGAAATGCGCTCGCATTCGTTACGCGCCGGGACGATCACCGACACGCGCGTTCCGGGCACCGCGTCCGGGGCCGGCGGACACACGCGCATTCGACCGAGAAAGACGAAAGCCAGGCTCCAGGGCAGGAGCAACCACAAGAGTTCGGGCAGCATGATCGGGAGGCTCGTGTATGACGTCGGATGATCGGCTCGCCGAGCGGCCGTCCATCGAGCGGGGAATGCAAATGAGCGCAGTATGCGGATCGCCCGTCGAGAAGGCAAACCGCACAAACGCTGCCGAAAATCTCAGCGCGGTCGCACGCCGATCAGGGTCATATCGTCGCGACGGGATTCGGGTCCACGATAATCGGCGAGCATCTGGCACAGCGCGCTCGCCTGGGCTTCCAGGCTGAGTTCGGCGTGCGATTCCAACCATTCGGCGACCCGCCTGCGCCCCAGGAGTCGAGGCGGCACCCCACCCATCTGATCGGTGATGCCATCGGTCATCAGATAGTAGGTCGCGCCGGGACGAATCTGGATCTCATGCTCGACGATCCGATCCGGCGCGGACAGGCTCTGATAGCCCAGATGGCCACGCGAGCCACGAATCACGCCAACCGGCTCGCCCGGCTCAAGCATCAGCAGAGGAATACCGCCGGCACTCGCGAAGCGCAGGCGGCGGGTCCCGACATCCCACAACAGGATGGCCGCGTCCAGACCGTCGTCGGACTCGGAGCTCGGATCCTGCTGGCGCAGACGGCGGCGGACATCGCGATCCAGGGCCTTGAGGATAGCCACAGGCTCGGCCAAACAGTCGTCGCGCAGCAGACGCTCAAGGGCCGCAGCCACCACCAGGGTGATGAAGGCGCCCGGAACCCCGTGCCCAGTACAATCCGCCAACAGGATGAGACAGCGATCGCCGCAACGTTCGATCCAATACCAGTCCCCGCCGACCTCATGCAACGGCTCCCAATGGACATGGATCTCGCGAACCGCGTCGCCAAGAACAGCCGGTGCCGGCAGCATGGAGCGCTGGATGCGACGCGCGTAACGATGACTCTCCAGCAGTTGATGATTGGCTTGCGTCAAACGCTGGTGGGTCCGATCCAGTTCAGAGAATGCGCGCTCGACCTCGATGTTCTGTCGCGCCAAATCGCCGAGCGCCCGTTCCAATTCCGCTGTTCGCGTACTTACCCGCTGTTCCAGTTGCTGGTTGAGCGCAGTCAACTCGCGCTGAGCCACATCGCGTTGATCGAGCCCGCGTTGCGAGGACTGGAGCAACACCCTGAGGTGTTCGCTCAGTAGACCCAGCTCGTCGTGCGCATGCGTGCGCAGATCGGGCGGGACCCAACGGCCCGGTCGTTCGGGATCCACTTCCGAGATCGCCCGCGCCAGCCGCAGCAAGGGCCGAGTGATCATAAAATAGAAGATCGCGACGACCAGGGCCGAGATGAACAGCGAACGCGCCAGACCGAAGATGGCCTCCCGAGTGATTCGACGCAGAAAGCGCTCGGACAGAACCTCCGGGGACAATTCCACCCGCAGCTCGCCCACCCGAGTGGTCGAGCCACCGGGAACAGGGTAGTACAGCGGCAGACGATACCGAGTCACCCCCTCGAACAGCCAGGCCCAACGCTTCGCGCCCACCGCCGGATCCCCGCTGCGGTGCTGCTGAGCCAAGATCTTGCCGAAGTCGTCGCTCAACCGAGCGTCGCGGATGGCATCGAAGACGAACAGCCCCTGCACCAACTGGCGTCCAAGCTCGGGATTGAGCTGATAGGCCGCCTCGGCGGCCGATCCCTCGACCAACACCAGCAGCCTGCGCATATTCCCCGCCGTCTCGTCGCGCATCGCGCGCCAATCGACGAAGAGCTGGAGCGCCCCGACCAGCAACCCAAGCAGGAGCGCTGCCATCAGAGTGACGCCGGCCTGCTTGAAGGTCAGACCAGACCTGAAGGCGACCTGCCGCTTACCGAGCAGCGATTTAGTCGGCTTCATGCAATCGCACGGCTAATCGGAGAGCCCCGGCGGATCGGTCAGTCCAGCGCGACGCTTGAGCCGCGAGACCCGCTCGGCGTTTTCCAAGAGCCAGCGGTCGAAGCGCACCAGGACCTCGGCATGATGCCGACTGGAGAGCCGGTATTGACCGGTGGCGTGCGGCAGACGGGGATCGTAGACGAGTGCCTCGGCGTTACCAAATATGCGCTCGGACTGGACCTTGGCCACGGCGATGTTGGCATAGGCCGCATCCAATCGGCCGGCCAGCACCTGCTGGAAGAGCGCAGATAAATCGGCGTTCTCCATCAGCGTGAGTTGCCCCGCCTCGATGCGGCCCACCCAAGCGACGGGGGCAAAACCGATGATCGCGCCCAAGGTCCGAATCTTGCTGATCGGATCACCGACCCGCGAGGGGGGAACGAGCGTCCCGTCCAGATAGTCCACGATGGGACGACTGTACTGGATGTCATGGCCGACGCGCAGCTCGGGACGCCAGCTTGGATCGTCGGGGTATTTGAAGTCGATGCGATCCCGGAGCAGGCTCGCCAAGAGACGTGATGGCGGCATCGGCAGATAATCGAACTGGATGCCCGCGTCCTCGGCAAAGGCATCCAGCAGATCGCGCCCGAATCCCTCGAAGCGGCCGGACAGCCCGTTCTGGAAGGGCCGATAGTCGATGTTCTCGACCCCGACCAGATATCTGGCGGGTACCTTCTCGGCCGCCTCTTCGGCCGCAGCGAAGCCGTATCCGACCAGACACACCAACAAACAGACGAGACGAATCGACCCCATATGCCCTAGCGTACCGAAGCGGGGCGATAGGTGACGACACGGTCGCGCCCCGCGCTCTTGGCCTCATAGAGCGCCTGGTCGGCGCGGGAAATCGCCCGTTCGAGCGGTTCCTCGCCCTCCACCTCGGCCAAGCCGATGCTGATCGTCATGTGCAGACTCCCATCCTTCCAGGGCGAACGAAACGCGCGCGTCTGCTCGCAGAGACGATTCGCGATGGATTCGGCCACGTCAAGCTCCGTCTCGGGGAGCACCGCCAGAAATTCCTCTCCGCCGAACCGCCCGGCGATGTCGCCCTTGCGCAGCCCCCCGCGCAACAGCTCACCGAAGTCCCGCAACAGCTGATCGCCAGCCGCGTGCCCGAACTGGTCGTTGATGCGCTTGAAGTGATCCAGATCCATCATGAGGACGATGAGTCCCTTGCCGTGACGCATGAGACGGCGCTGCTCGTACTCGGTCAGCTCCAGCACGTAACGACGGGTGTGGACGCCGGTCAGCTCGTCGATCGAGGCGATGCGCCGCAATTCATGCTCAAGACGCTCGCGTCGCTCGATCTCTTTGTGCAAGGCGTCGTTGAGCTGTTTGAGGTCCTCGGCCTGGGCGCTGAGGATGCGATTCGCCTCATGCAGTTCGAGTTGCATGCGATCGCTGATACGGACCAGACGCACCGTCTCGCGGTAACCGATCCGATAGGCATCGGCGAGGGTCTTGACCCCGTTGGAAACCACGTCGAGCTGCTCGATCATCCCCTCTGCCCGACGGATGACGGCCTCTTCCTGGGCATAGAGAGAGAATCCCTCGTCCGCCTGCGACCCATCGCCATCTTGGTGGAGAAGGTCAGAAGACATGGGCATCGAGCACACAGAGATTGAAGCGGACGCACTCCATGTCCTCGCCGAAGTCCTCACCGAATTCCTGCATGGTCTCGTCGTCCGGATCGTAGTTCCAATTGATGTCGACCGGGGTACCGCACCGCGCGGCCTCTTCGAGCATCTGGAAGAGGTTCATCAACGCCTTGGCGCTGCTGCTGTTGAAATAGGACATGCGCAAGTCGAGCAGAATCGGAGCGGGCCGCGTCTCGGCCGACACCTCAGCCAGAAAAGCCGCAAGGCTCTTGAATACGGGTCCGAAGAAGGACGCCGCGTCCTCCGGGTAGGATTCGCCCTCGATTCGCAATCGCCGATTGGCGAAATCGAAGTCGATCAGCGGCGAACGCTCGGTTTGGGGTCGGGAAAATGTATCCATCGGTTCGGGTCGAATACTGATGATCCTCTTGGATGGCCTCGGGGAGGTCTTAGATGAATGCCTTCAGACAGAAGAAGTCATGTTCACCGGGAAACGGGGTCAAACCGAACTCGATCGGACGGCTCGAACGTCGGGCGATCTCGATCAGCCCGATACTGGCGCCACGGCTCGCCGCCTCCGCCGGCTCGCGCAGCTTCTCCCGGTAGTAGGACTTGATAGAATCCCGATCCATCGCCGCGAGTTCGGAGAGACGGCGCATGAGGGTCGCCCCCTCCTCGCGCAGCACCCTGTTGCCGCACAGGACGAAAAAATGGCCCTGCTCGCGCCCGACGATGATCATGCCCGAACTCAGCTCGCTCGGTGATCCTCGCTCGTCCTCCAGACGCTCGGCCGAATAGCGAATGATGTTCTGCACCTGCTCGACGAAGATCGAGAAGACCCGCTTAGTGACGTTGGTGTCGGTTGCGTCGAGACGCATCTTTTGCTTGAGCGCCTCGCCCAGCGAGAAGAGGATGCCATCGGAAACATAACCGACGAAAGAGAAAATCACGCCCTGCGCGACCATTCGCTGATAGGAGTCGAGATACTCTTCCGCTAGAGACATGTTATCGGCTCTCCAAAAGGATTCGATTTCCGCACACGGACAAGGTCCAGCGGACCACGGACGCAACCGCTGCGCTCGTCCAAACGCGAATCAGACATCAGGACCCACTCTGTGGAGGTGCCGCCAAGGCAGTAGGACGTACTGAATCATCACACTGAGGAAGGCAACCAGACCCAGAGCACTCAATACCGGCGCCACGCTCGGATACTGACCTGGATCGTACAGCAAACTCAGCGCGGGAACCGTCAGCAGCGTCACAACCGAGAGATGCAGCACAACATTTTCAGCCGGCCCAGGCCAGTGCTGAGCGATACGGCACCCCAACCAGGCCGCGAGCGCACCACCCATGAGTCCGGCCGCCACGTCCACCGGCCAATGGACGCCGACCGCCACCCGACTGAATCCGACCGCAACCACGAACAGCGTCGCCAGCAGACGCCAGGGCCAGGCGCGCACATGCCAGATCAACACCGAGAAGAAGACCGTCGCCGCCACACTGTGGCCCGAGGGGAAGCTGGCACCTTGATGGCCTGGGCCGATCAGATGGAAAACGCCCTCCTCCAGCATCGCCGGAGGACGCGGGAGATCCAACAAATCCTTGAGCCCACGACTGTAGATGGCCGCAATCAGGGCCGACACCAGCAACGACCAGAAGAGTCGCGGATACCGTAGAGAGAAGAGCAGCGCAAGCGCCGTCAGCACGCGCTCGTCGCCGAAGCTGGTCAGAGACGCCCAGACCCAGTCCGGGTAGCCCGCCGCGATGGCGTTGAGCCGAATGAACCCCCCGTGATAGCCACAGATCAACACGATCGTCATGGCGACTAGCGCCGAGACCATCGCCCAACGGATCAGCCAATCGCTGGCATCCGATCGCGGCTCGGGCGTGCGCAACATGCCAATCCTCAGCCGCCGGGACCATTCGGCGGACAGACGCCGCGCCATTCCACCCATCACACTCGCCCCCTAGACACGGGCACCATGAGCACTCCCTGCCCCGCTTTCAACCAAGCCAAATTCATTGCATCGCCTCCATCATGACCAAGGCCACGGGTCCCCGGCGATAGACGAGCGTCTGATTCAGGCCGGGTAGATCGCGGGCCAATCGATCGAGCTTGTCGATCCGCAGAAAGACCAGATCGCCCGCCTCGGGTGTCCGGCTGGGTGTTACCGCATCCCGATAGACGCTGAAGCTCGGCATCGAGGTGCGATAGACGACGGTCGGCATATCAAGCGTTTTGGCGACCAGGCCCGCCTCCTTGACGGGACCCTGCATGACATCGAACACCCTGGGTACCAGCACGCCGAAGACCACCAGGGTCTGGATCATCCCGGCCAACACCAGACGCGCCCAAAGCGCGGGACGCGACCAACTCCACAGCAGCAACAGGGCGACCAGCCCGGCCAACACCGCGACGCCATACTGGACATCGAGAGCGAAACGCCCGCTCCCAATCATCGCGACCTGATGCGCCTTAAGCGTGATATCGAATCTGGCTGCGACATAGACGAACGCCTCCAGCAGCCAGGGCAGCGCCACCATGAGCGCAAACAGCAGCATGGGCGGCACGAAGGCCAGCCAACGATTGGTCAACCGCTCGCGGTATCGAGCCATGAGGATGAAGAGCGGTGTGCAGCCGTAAAGCAGATAGTGCGGCAGCTTGGTTCCTGAGAAGGAGAAGACCAGCAGCACGGTCAGAAACCAGATCCAGAGGAAGCGATCGAGCGGATCGGACCAGGCGTTGCGCAGATCCTTCAGCAGACTCAGGAACCAGCCCGAGAAAGGCAGCAGGATGATCGGCAGCATCACCAGATAGTAGCCGGGGAAACCGCTGTGACCCTGCATCGCCGAGTCGAACCGCCCCAGGTTGTGCTGTAGGAAGAAGCTGCGGAAGAAACCGTCGCCATCATGGAGATAGATGGCCAGATACCAGGGCACGGCCACCGCCAGGAAGACGATCCAGCCGAGCGGAGAGAAGGCGGCTCGAAACCAGCGTCTCAAGACGCCCTTCGAGCGCCCCATCTCGGACAGGAAGAAGAGAAAGCTCACCACCAGCGGAAAGAAGACCGCCACCGGTCCCTTGGTCAGGAAACCGAGTCCCATCCACAGATAGGCGCGCAGCACGAAACCCCGGTTGGTCTTGGGATCCGGATCCAGGAAATAGCGATAGATCTCGAAGAAGGCCATGGCGATGAAGAGATTCAGCACCGCATCCGCAACCGCAGCCTTGGCGATGAGCGACACCTGGAGCGAGAGCGCCATCGCCAGACCGGCGACGGTCGCGGTCCGAGCATCCAGACAGCGCCGCACGAAGAACCAGAGTCCGGCGATCCAGAGCGTCGCGGCGATGGCCGAGGGCAGTCGCAGTGCGAACTCGTCGAACCCGAGCAGCTCCGCGCTCGCCGCCTGCAGCCAGTAGATGAGCACCGGCTTGTCGTAACGCGGCTCCCCGTCCTTGTGCGGCGTGATGTAATCGCCGCCGGTCAGCATCTCGCGGGTCGCCTCGGTGAAGGCCCCCTCGTCCAGGTCGTAAAGCGGAACGGCCCCGAGCTGCCAAAAGAAGCTCAGCGCCACCACCAGAATCAGCAGCCAGGGCGAGGTCATGAGCCGCTGGAAGCGCCCAGCCGCGATACCCGAGGCGGCGACGTTCTTGAGTGATTCGGTTGCCGGCTCCATCACGCGCCCTCGCTCCAGCCCGCCGCGTGCGGATCGGACTGCCAACGGATCCGATGATGCGTGCGCTCGCCCGAGGCGTAAAACGTACGGGTCATCAGCTCGGAGAGCACGCCTGTGGTCAGAAACTGCACCGAGGCAACCAGGAAGAGAATGGCGACGAACAACAGCGGACGATCGCCGATGTTTTCGCCCAGCGCGAATTTGACCACCAGCAGGTGCGCCATCATGAGCCCGCCGAGCAGCCCGAAGAGGATCCCAATCGAGCCGAAGAAGTGTCCGGGACGCGATCCGAAACGCAGGAAGAAGAAGGCGGAGATCAGGTCCAGCACCACACGGAAGGTGCGCGAGATGCCGTATTTGGAGACGCCGAACTGGCGCGCCTGGTGGGCGACCTCGGTCTCGCCGATGCGCTGCGGTGCGGTCACACCCGCCACCCAGACCGGAATGAAGCGGTGCATCTCGCCGAGCAGAGTCACCTCCTTGATGACCTCGGCGCGATAGACCTTGAGGCTGCAGCCGTAGTCGTGCAGCGCCACGCCGGTCACCTTACCGATCAGCCGGTTGGCAATGCGCGAGGGGATCTTGCGCATCACCAGGTCGTCCTGGCGCTTGCGCCGCCAGCCCTGCAGCAGATCCAGATCGCGCTCCAGGAGCTCATCGACCATGCGCGGGATGTCGGCCGGATCATTCTGCAGATCGCCGTCGAGGGTCGCGATCAGCTCGCCTCGGGCGGCATCGAACCCGGCCTGCATGGCCGCTGTCTGGCCGAAATTGCGCCGAAGACGAATCACGCGCAGATGCGGGCCGGTGCGTTCGGCAACCTCGCTTAGACGCTCGCCGGTACCATCGCGGCTACCGTCGTCGACGCAGATCAGTTCCCAAGGCCCCCGATAGCCGGCGAGGCCCTGACGCACCCGTGCCACCATGGGCTCGACATTGTCGATCTCCTGGTACATGGGAATGACGACCGAAAGCGATGGCCGCCCGTCGTCGGCGGATTCTGAGACTGGGGAAGTGGTCATCGAAGCATGATCCGTGATGAGGCCGAACCGGCCCGGGCAGGGGCAAACTATACGGGAGACCTGGAAAATTCAACTGCGGGCTGGCGAGACGCTTCGAGGTAATTCTCCAGCCATGGCGTGATTGCCGAAGCCCGATTTGACATAAGAGAGGCACATGAACGACGAGCAGCAAATCTTCTACCGACTGGGCGTGGCGCTGGCGATCGGCCTACTGATCGGGACCGAGCGCGGCTGGAAGGAGCGCCGGGCCTCGGAGGGACGTCGGGTCGCCGGGGTGCGCACCTATGGGCTGATCGGACTGCTCGGCGGAATCACGGCGCTCCTGTCGCAGACCTTCGGTCCGGTTCTGCTCGCGCTGGTCTTCTTCGGACTCGCCGCTCTGGCGACAGCGACCTATGTAATCGAGCACGCCCATGACCAGGATCTCGGCATCACCAGTCTGGTCGCGGTCTTCCTGACCTTCGCCTTCGGCGCACTGTCGGTGGCGGGCGACATCTCGGTCGCGGCGGCCTGCGCCGTGATCGCCACACTCGTCCTCAGCGCCAAACCCCTGCTCCACAGCTGGGTCGAGCGCCTCGGCGAGGCCGAACTCAAGGCGGGGCTCGAGCTGCTCCTCATGTCGGTCGTGGTCCTGCCCCTCCTACCCGACCGGGGCTACGGCCCCTGGCAGGCGCTGAACCCATACACCATCTGGTGGATGGTGGTACTCATCGCCAGCATCTCGTTCGCGGGCTACATCTCGGTCAAGCTGATCGGGGCCCGGCGCGGTATCGTCGCGACCGGTCTGATGGGCGGCATCGCCTCATCGACCGCGGTCACGCTGAACTTCTCGCGCATGGCACGCCAGGAGAGCGACTCGGCGCCGATATTGGCGATGGGCATCCTGCTGGCCTGCATGACCATGTTCCCGCGGATACTCATGGTCACGACCCTGCTGCATCCGGCCTTGGCTCGGCAGCTGCTCCCAACCCTCGGCCTCATGACGCTCTGTCTGCTGCTGCCGGCACTGCTTCAATGGCGGAACCGACCGGGCAGCGACGCGCCGCTCCGATCGCCGCTGAAGAACCCGCTCGAGTTCGGCACCGCCCTGACCTTCGGTCTGCTGCTGGCCCTGGTGATGTTCTTCGGCACTGCGCTGCACCAGTGGTTCGGGACGGCCGGGGTGCTTGCACTTGCGGCCATCTCAGGGATCACGGACGTCGACGCCATCACCCTGTCGCTGGCGCGCATGAGCAACGACGGCATCGGGATCCAGATCGCCGCCACCGGCATCCTCATCGCCGCCTCGGCCAACAACCTCACCAAGGGGCTGATAGCGACCATGATCGGCGGACGGGCGATCCGGCTCAGAGTCGGACTTCCGCTCGCGGCGAGCGCTGCCGTAGGACTCTCGGCCGCCTGGATCTGGACGGCTGCCGGCTGAGCCGACCGACGCACCTCGACCTAGGACACGGTTCGAGGACAACTGTAGAATCCAACACGAGGAACAAGGAGTGTGGCGGGATTCGATTTCGTGAACTCCACAGCAGAATGGGACTATTAGGCATGTAAAACAGTCGGATATTCAGATTAAGATCGTGGATCGGATACTGGGGAGATGACCTTTCATCTCGAGCAGGTATTCGCTCATCCCCTAGCGATTCGTCCTTCCGATCTGCGGCAGATGAATATATGAACGACCATATGGTTGAAACCCTGGACATACCCATACTTTTCGGGCGCTTTCTCGTCCTGACGGGACTGGTGAAGGAGGAGGATATCGCCGAGGCCGCCGCCGTGCAGCGGGACCTCAACGCAAGCCCGCTCTTTCACCTCGTCGAGCAAGGGATTCTGTCCATGGAGGAGATCATGCGAGCACGGCAATATCAGCGCGAGCAGATGGTAACCTTCTGCCAGGCGACGCGCGCACTCGACATCATGTCCGAGGAGGACTGCGCGGCCATGCTCGACAGGACCGCGAAACAGCGTTTTCAGCTCGGAGACATTCTCGTGAAGCAAGGAAAGATATCCGAGGCGCAACTCGCGGAGGCGCTAAACAGGCACCGGAGACACCAGGAAAACAGCGGTCTGGACCAGGCATGAAGGACGCCGATCGCGATGGCGAGCGGCCCATGGCGCGCGACATCAGTGGGTAACGCGATAGAGCTTGAGGTATTCGAGACGCAGACTGCTATAGGTCCGATTCATGCGCTCGAGCTGTCTCAGTAGCTGTTTCTTCTGCTCCGCCAGACTGTCGCGCTCGAGCTGTGTCTCCTGCACCAGCTTGCGATATTCCTGATTGGTCGACTTAAGCGAGAGAATCTTCGTCGCCAGCTGATCCAGTTCGATCCCCAGAACGTTCTGATGCTGGCTCGACTCGGACAGAAGCGTTTGGAATTCGAGATTCTGCTGCTCGATCGCATCGAGATCCTGAATCAACTGCTCGGTCAGGTCCGATTGCAAGGTCGTATCGAGCTTGTGTCGAAGCTCCTTGTTCGTGCTCTCCAACTGCCGGCACTTATCCGTGAGATTGCTGATGTCATCGCGGTTCGCAGAGAAGGACGACAGACTCGCCTCATACTGGTCGAGGAGATCGTCGATGCCCGTGTCTAGCCCATCGTCCCCCGGATACGCCGGGAGAGCCGATGCCCCGACCAGGGAAGCGGAGGACTTCCCAAGGGTGGCGGGCGCTGATTCTGCGTGTGGTGGAACGCTGGATGCCACCTGTTCCCGGTCCCAGACCTGGATCAGGTGGTGGAGATCGTCCAGAACCGATTTCCAGGCCGCCGCCTCGGCGATCTCCTCATCGAACGGCCTGGCCAGGGATTCGAGGAGGGCCCTGGGATCGTCCCTGTGTGCACCAGCCTCTCGGACATTGCCGAATGACTCGACCTCCTTGGCGATCCGATTGGACACCGCTTTGCAGGTTCGTCTCATCTTCGCCTGTCGCTTATGCAGCCGCCACCAATTGATACCGAACACCAGGGCCGCAATCGAGGTGACCGCACAGAATTCGGCAAGCCCATAGACCCACAAATAGCCGTGTTCGGTCATCGTTGCGATTTCAGACATCCAAGTCGGACTCGTCGCGATCGGCTAGCTTGCGTCGACGCCACCACCATCCCCCGAGGATGAGCGCCAGCAAGAGCAATATGACCGCATTGGCGAACAGCAGGGTCATGGCGGCAGACCGTTGCGGTGGCGGAGATGGGATCGGCTCGTCGGCCTGCGCGGGGCGCCCGCCGCCATTCGCCACAACGACAGTCGGTGCAGCAGCAGAGGCGACGACCTTGACCTGATAGGATTTGGTGCGTTTGAAACCCCGGCCACGAGCCATGAGTTCGACGCGAGCATCCCCCGTGGAGGTGAAGAACAAGACACCGGTGAAGCGATGGATATCGCCATCCACCGAGACGGAGTCGAACGAAATCGGTGGCTGCTCCCAACCCGAGGCGGGATGGATCCAGGCCTCGAGACGCACACCCTCAAGCAGCGTCGCGTCGGTATCCGGGCCTCGATTCACCAGGCGCGCCTCCACCGTCACGCCCTCGCCGCCCCGAACCTTTAACGGCATATCCGCCTCCAGATCCAGATCGCTCTCGATATAGGCCTTCTTGTCCGTGCTCGAGGTTGTGAGTTTCCAGGCTCCTGCTTCAGGGTTCTGGATTCGGACATGATCGAAATCATCGAAGCTCTGCCACTCCACGCCAGGGCGTTGATCGCCGGCCTTGAGCTCCCGATTGCTGGGATCGGTCAAACGCATCTGACCGTCGCTGGGACCACGTTTGACGAGAAGCTCCAGCCCCTGCACGTTCGTATCGACCACAATCTCATCGCCGACGATCGGCGTCGTCAGTGGGATATCCACCTGTTCGAACAGCTGCACGAATGCAGCATAGAGGTCCTCGGGCCTCTCGGTGCGGAAGGCCTGACCGCCGGTTGCCTCAGCGAGTTGATCGAGAAAACCCAGGTCCGCCTCAGACGAAAATGCAATGCCGAAAATGCGAATCCCCGCAGCGCGATAGAGCGGGATAATCTCGTCGAAGATCGCTTGGCGTGCCGACTGGGGGGCCTGTTTGTTGCCCAGATTCAGTTGCCCATCGGTGAACAGCACCATGAATCTGTCGACTCCAGGCTCCTTGGGTTGGCGCGCATAGGTCTCGTACCCGAGACGCAGGGCCGCGCCGAAATCGGTGCGCACTCCATCCATTTTCACCGTGCGCAGGAAGTCGCCGAGCTCTTTATGTGTACGACCTCCCCGCATATTCTTGCCGGACACCCGCAATTCAGCCGTACTGGCAAAGGTGAGCACGCCAAACCGATCGTCGGGCTTGAGCAGGGCGCTGAAAACCTCGATCCCCGTGAGACTATTCCGATCGGGATCGTTGCTGGCCATGCTGAGCGAACGATCCAGCGCCAGCATCACTTCAACAGCAGCGGACGCATTCGGTGGCCCCAGAACCAGGAACAGGATGAGAACGAAGAACGTCGCCGGCCAACCCATCATTTAGGACAGCCTCTCAAGTTGAGGTGATGTTGAGACGATTCGCGTGAACGAGAAGCGCGCGCCCTTTACACAATACGCAGGAAAGGGCGCCTAATGGAAGTATAAATGCACTCAGTCTCCCGCCCGAAAATGGACCGGAAACTGAGTGCCTGGAACCGATTGCCGCACGGCACCTGGAGATATCGGGCGATCATCGGCAAGGCGTCAGTCCTGAGCCTCTTCCATCGTCTCACGCAGGAAACGGAACAGCTTGCGCGGTGCGTCCGGCTTGCCGCGCTCGACGTCGCGCTGGGCGTTGCGCACCAAGGCCCGCAGCTGCTGCCGATCGACCGACGGACACGCTTCAACGAAGGCGTTCACCGCGCCATCGCCCTCGGCGATCATGCGCTCGCGCCAACGCTCAAGCGCGTGATGACGCGCGTTGGCCTCGCGCTCGCGAGCCTCGGCGCCGTCCATAAGCGCCTGCACCGCCGCCATGTCCTCGCGCACCAGGAGGTTGGCGATCCGCTTCCAATGGCGGCCGAGCGCGCGGTGATCCTTGATGCGCGGCGTCTCGTCGAGCGCGACCCAGGTGTCATCGCTGAGATTCAGACGCTCCAACTCGGAACGCGGCATGCTCGCCATCCGCTCCGCCAAAGACTGAAGCGCCAACTTCTCGCGCTTGAGCTGGCTCTTGCTCGGACCGCGCTCCTCTTCCTCGTAGGCGTCGTCCTGATCGTTGAGATCGTCGTCGTATTGGTTCTCCATCGAAACCCTTTGCATTGTTAGCGTTCTTTGCGATTCAAATGAGGTGGCACGCTCAGGCATCCGGCTGCAGGTATTCCATGACCAGCTGCGGTGAGCGGACGCCACGGTACTGGTTGACGTCCAGGCGATAGGCCAATCGAACAGGCCCTCGGGCCTGTTCGAGCTGATCACCGAAATGAAATCCGATCGCGTCGAGCGGATCGCCATCGGGCGGCGCGAGTCGCAGCTTCAGATGACGCTCGCCGACGATGCGCGCCTCCAGCACCTCGAAGGTCCCGTCGAACCTGGGCTCGGGGAAACCCTTGCCCCAGGGACCGGCGAGACGCAGTGCCTCGGCCGTCTCCAGGGTCAGCAGTCGCGCCGGGAGTTCGCCGTCCGATAGGATCTCGGGCTGCGGCGGGACGTCGCCGATCTGTTCGCGCACCACCGCCACAAAGGACGCGCGGAAGACGTCGAGCTGGCCGCGCCCAATGGTCAGACCAGCCGCCATGGCATGGCCACCGAAGCGTTCGATGAGCCCCGGGTGAGCGCGATCGACGCGATCGATGGCATCGCGAATGTGCAGCCCCTCGATCGAGCGCGCCGAGCCGCGCAGCCATCCGTCACCCGCGTCGGCGAAGGCGATCACCGGGCGATGATAGCGTTCGCGGATGCGGGCCGCGACGATCCCCGACACCCCCTGATGCCAGTCCTCGCCGAACAGACAAAGGGCCGGCGGCAACGCCTCGCCGTCGAGGCTCAGACGATCCAGCAGACACTCCGCCTGATCCTTCATCTCGCCCTCGATCTCGCGACGCCGCCGGTTGAGATCATCGAGCACCTGAGCGCTGGACAAGGCCCGCTCCGGATCATCCGTCAGCAGACACTCCACGCCCAGGGACATCTCCTCCAGACGCCCAGCCGCATTGAGACGGGGCGCCACGAAGAATCCGAGATCGGCGGTCGTGGCCCGGGTCGGATCACGTCCGGCCACCTGGAGCAACGCCGAGACCCCGGCGCTACAGCGCCCGGCCCGAATGCGCCGCAACCCCTGCTCGACCAGGATGCGATTGTTGCGGTCCAGCGTCACCACGTCGGCCACGGTGCCGAGCGCCACCAGATCAAGCAATTCGGCCAGATTCGGTTCGGGCCGACCCGCCCCGAACCAGCCGATATCGCGCAAATGACGACGCGTGGCGGCAAGCAGATAGAAGACCACCCCGACCCCGGCCAGGTGCTTGCTCGGAAAGACGCAGCCGACCTGATTCGGATTGACGATGGCGGCGGCCTCGGGCAGCGACTGACCGGGCAGGTGATGGTCGGTGACCAGGACCGGAATGCCGAGTTCGGCCGCGCGTCGCACCCCGGAGACGCTGGAGATGCCGTTATCGACCGTCAACATCAGATCCGGGCTCAGACCCGCAGCCGCCTCGGCCACTGCCGGACTCAGGCCATAGCCGTTGGCGAAACGGCTCGGCACCAGATAGGAGACCTTGGCCGCGCCGAGCATACGCAAACCGCGCACCGCCACCGCGCTGCCGGTGGCACCGTCGGCATCGTAGTCGCCGACGATCAGGATGTGGCCACCCTCGCGAATCGTGTCGGCGAGCAGCTCGACGGCGCGATCCAGCCCGAGCAGGCTGTCCACAGGCTCCAGATCGCCGAGACCGAGGCGTGCCGCCGCGTCCGGGTCGGTCAGACCGCGATTGGCATAGAGCACCGCCAGAAAGGCCTCGGGGGTCCGAATCTGGGCAAAGAGATCTTGATCGGAAAGGCGTCGGATTCGGATAGGGATCACTGCGACTCGGTCTAGGGACGTTGATGATCTAGGGATGTTGGCCTGGGTCGAGCATTCGGGCCGGCCGACTCAGTGTATTGCCTATCCCCGTTCGAACCAAACGCAGTCGTCGAACCGAGCCCAACGAACAGCTTGACAAGGATCCGTATCTCACTACAGTGTTAGCACTCGCTAAGCGAGAGTGCTAACAAGCCATATCCATTTTCTCAACGACACAGAGATTCCCCGAGGGAGATCGTCATACATGAACCTCCGTCCTTTGCATGACCGCGTTGTCATTCGTCGCAGCGAAGAAGAACGCACCTCCGCTGGAGGCATCCTGATCCCCGATTCGGCCACCGAGAAGCCGATCCAGGGCGAAGTGGTCGCCGTCGGCAACGGCAAGATCCTGACCAATGGCGACGTGCGGCCGCTCGACGTCAAGGTCGGCGACAAGATTCTCTTCGGCAAATATTCCGGAACCGAGGTCAAGGTCGCGGATGAGAAGCTGCTGGTGATGCGCGAAGACGACATCATGGGCGTGATCGAGTAACGGCTGACGCCGACTCTCCGCCAGCATCCCGACCCAACAGATTCGACCTCCCCTTACCGAGGCTCAGCCCACATGGCCGCTAAACACATCTTTTTCAACGAAGACTCCCGCGTCCGCATGCTGCGTGGCGTCGATCTACTCGCCAACGCCGTCAAGGTCACCCTGGGTCCCAAGGGCCGCAACGTGGTGATCGAGAAGTCCTGG
The DNA here is from genome assembly GCF_000224065.1 of Thiorhodococcus drewsii AZ1. Taxonomy (GTDB): domain Bacteria; phylum Pseudomonadota; class Gammaproteobacteria; order Chromatiales; family Chromatiaceae; genus Imhoffiella; species Imhoffiella drewsii. Next base: position 33,010 of record NZ_AFWT01000022.1, on the reverse strand, counting down.
GGCGCGCCCACCATCACCAAGGACGGCGTCTCGGTCGCTAAGGCGATCGAACTCAAGGACAAGTTCGAGAACATGGGCGCCCAGATGGTCAAGGAGGTCGCCTCCAAGACCTCCGACATCGCCGGCGACGGCACCACCACCGCCACCGTTCTGGCTCAGGCGATGGTTCGCGAGGGACTCAAGTCGGTCGCCGCCGGCATGAACCCGATGGATATCAAGCGCGGCATGGATCTGGCCGTCGAGGCCGCCATCGCTGAGCTCAAGACGCTCTCGCGCCCCTGCTCCACCAACAAGGAGATCGCCCAGGTCGGTACCATCTCCGCCAACTCGGACGACTCGATCGGCAACATCATCGCCGAGGCGATGGAGAAGGTCGGCAAGGAAGGCGTCATCACCGTCGAGGAAGGAAAGTCGCTCGCCAACGAGCTCGATCTGGTCGAAGGCATGCAGTTCGACCGCGGCTATCTCTCGCCCTACTTCATCAACAACCAGCAGAGCCAGAAGGCCGAGCTGGAAGATCCCTACATCCTGCTGCACGACAAAAAGATCTCCAACATCCGCGATCTGCTGCCCGTGCTCGAAGGCGTGGCCAAGGCCGGCAAGCCGCTGCTGATCATCGCCGAGGACATCGACGGCGAGGCTCTGGCGACCCTGGTGGTCAACAATCTGCGCGGCATCCTCAAGGTCTGCGCGGTCAAGTCGCCCGGATTCGGTGACCGCCGCAAGGCGATGCTCGAAGACATCGCCATCCTCACCGGCGGCACCGTCATCTCCGAGGAGGTGGGTCTGTCGCTCGACAAGGCGACCCTGAACGACCTGGGACAGGCCAAGACGGTCCAGGTCGGCAAGGACGACACCACCATCATCGACGGCGCCGGATCGCACGATCAGATCAAGTCGCGCTGCGAACTGATCCGCGCACAGATCGAGGACACCAGCTCCGACTACGATCGCGAAAAGCTCCAAGAGCGTCTGGCCAAGCTGGCCGGCGGTGTTGCCGTCATCAAAGTCGGCGCTGCGACCGAGATCGAGATGAAGGAGAAGAAGGCACGCGTCGAGGACGCACTGCACGCCACGCGCGCCGCAGTCGAGGAAGGCATCGTCCCCGGCGGTGGTGTCGCCCTGGTCCGCGCCCTCACCGCGATCAAGGGGCTCAAGGGCGCCAACGACGACCAGAGCGTCGGCGTCGGCATCGCCCTGCGCGCGATGCAAGAGCCGCTGCGTCAGATCGTCACCAACGCGGGCGAGGAGCCCTCGGTCATTCTGAACAGGGTTGCCGAGGGCACCGGCAACTTCGGCTACAACGCCGGCACCAGCGAGTTCGGCGACATGATGGAGATGGGCGTCATCGACCCGACCAAGGTGACCCGTTACGCCTTGCAGAACGCCAGCTCTGTGGCCGGTCTCATGATCTCCACCGAGGCCATGATCGCCGACGAGCCCCAGAAGGCGTCGGCCCCGGCCATGCCCGGCGGCATGGGCGATATGGACTACTGATAGCCCGCCAGCGAGACGCGCCGCGTCTCGCTCCCCTGACCGGCCCCCACGCACATCCAGGGGCCGGTCCATTCCCTCCAAGTCAGATCAGCCCTCGCTCCGTCAGACTCTTGCGAATCGCACCGAGAATGGGCTCGACTACGTCGCCACCCATCACACGTTTCCGCCAGGCGAAAAACCGCCAACCAGCCTGCAATAAAAAGCGGTCCCAGGCCGAGTTCACCTGCGTGCGGATGAAGGCCATCACCAAGGCATCGGCACGCGCTCGGACCTGAGGACTCAACGTCTCGAACTGCGACTCGGTCATGCACGGCCAGACAGGTTCCGGGACCTCGATTGCGCATTCGCCGATCAGCGGAATGATAGGCAGGTAGGAATGCCCGTCTCCGCGCAGAATCGGCTCCGGCCGAGCCTGAGTCCAGTGCGCGAACAGCGGATTGCCGACTTCCAATACAAAGTGACGGCGCAGAAACTGCTGACAGTTGCGTCGCCCGAGCTGATAGTCGTGCTCGCGAAACGCACGGGCAAGAAACCCTCCGAATCCGTTGAGCCCACCGCTCGCCAAGGCGAACTCCGTGCTCGACTCACTACGCACCGGCGAGACGATGAACCGGCTGAAGACCTGCTCGCTACTGGCCAACTCCAGCTCCTCAAGCTTGAACCGAAGCTGCGCCTTGACGGCCCCCATCAGGGCCGAAAGGACCGAGAGCAGACCCGTGTCCGGCCTGTAGTCGAACTGGACCTTGGCCTCGGCCGGGAAGGGGTCGATCATGATCACCGCGCGATTCGCCTCCTGGCCTCCGCGCGGATTGCGCCCATCCTCACCGGCCAGCGCGCGACGGGCGAGTTCGAACGGCTCATTGTTTGCCAGACCGCCATCGAGATTGACGAAACTGTAGGTCCAGTCCTCGCGCGGCGGCTGATTCGCGGGCCAGGGGTCGGGCCAGGCTGGCGGAATAGTCTCCTCGTGCGTACATTGGCCGGACTGGCCGGGCTCTGGAGTCGCAACGATCGGAATCGGCCAGCGTCGAGCGTCATAGGCCAGTGTCCCGGTCCGCTCCAGCACGCGGGCGGCCAGTCCGATCGGAAAGGCCGCGCTCGCCAGGGCCGATTCCTTGAGCAACGCCCAGGATCCGGAGAGTCCGGGAACCACGCGGAGCGCGATGCTGCCATCCTCGGCCTCGCCCCCACCCTGACCGAAATGGAATTGCATATGGTCGGCATGCATGGACATCCCATATGCGTTCCCGCTCTCTCCTCGGAAGCGGATCGAATAGGGAACGCCGCGCAGATTGGTGACCGTCAGATAGAGCGGCAGCGGATCGGCAACAAAGGGTGGCAGAGGCTCATCGCCACGCGAGCCCGACTCACCCCCGATGAGTTCATCCGCGATACCGTCGAGAAGGGTCGCGTTCAACACCGACCGAACCGCTCGATCACCCTCGAGATCATCGTTCGTCAGCAACCCGCTGATGTCGATCTTATCAACCCAGGCCCGGTATTGGTGGCTGTCGCCCACTGGATCCGGAGAGGGATAATCGGCGTCCCGCAGGGAGGAAACCAGCAAGGCACCGCTCAATGCACCGGCCGAGGCACCAGTCAGCACCTGAATCTGGACAGCATGATCCGGCGTCCCGTCCGGATCCTCGGCCTTGGCCCGCTCCCAGGCGGCCAGTGCCTGCATCAGAAAGTCCAACACCCCGGCGGTGTAGGCGCCGGCCGAAACGGCGCCCGCCATCACCAACCCGATACCGAAGGTCCGATCGTCGTGTGTCCTCATCCTCGTTGCTCCCGTTGCCGCATGCCCGCCGGAACGCCGTCTCGGCGGCGTCCCGTTCCTGTCGCGCCAAGAACCAGACGGAGACTCAGGGCGGCGCCAGCACGTCGGCTGCCTTCTCCGCCGCCATATAGACCGAACTGACGATGAAGAAACCGGGAATCCGAGGGAAGATGGAGGCATCCACGACCCGCAGATTCCGCACCCCGCGCACCCGGAAATCGCCGTCGAGAACCGCGTTGGGATCGCCGTCGCGTCCGATCGGGCAGGTGCAGGAGGCGTGATGCCCCCAGGACTGATAGCGAACGAAATCGCGCAGTTCCTCATCGGACTGAACCGCGTCGCCGGGCGCCTCCTCGGCGACGATGAGTCCGGCCTTCTTCAGCGGCTTGGTCAGCTTGCGCACGAACTTCACGCCCTCAACGACCGAGTTCAGATCCTTGCCGGAGGCGTCGTTGCCTTCCTCGAAATAGCGGAAATTGATCTCGGGCCGCTCCCTCGGATCGGCCGAGCGCAGCCGGACCTCGCCGGCCGTGTTGGCGGTATGGGCCTTGAGCACGGCCCAGGTGAGATAGTCGAGCTTGAGGACATCGGAGGAGTAGCCAGGGAAATAGCCCCTGAAGTCCGCGAGCAGCGCGAAACAGAAGAGATCGGGCAAGGGCCGCTCTGGCATCGAGCGCTTGATCAGCCCCAATACGGCCCCGTTGGTACTGTAGACGCCAGTGCGCCGACTGGCCCATTCCTGATATTGCGGATCGCCCGGCGCGTACCTGGCGCCGCGCAGCACCTCCCAGTCCTCGGCCATGCGGTTGGCCACTCCGACCTCGTAGCGATCCTGCAGGTTGCGACCGACGCCGGGAAGATCGACCAGCACTGGGATGCCGTGCGCCTCCAGATGCTCGCGCGGACCGATGCCGGAGAGCATCAGCAATTGTGGGGTATTGAAGGCGCCGCCGGCCAGGATCACCTCGCGCGAAGCGAGCGCCTCGCGCCGCTCGCCCGGCTCCTCGCTCGGGTTCTGGTGGGCCTGATAGAGCCGCGAACCGCTGAGATATTCGACCCCTACGGCCCGATCCCCGTCGAAAAGAACCCGGGTCGCCAGGGCATCCAGCTCGACCCTCAACCGATCAGGGAAGCGCTCCGCAGTTTCCAGCAATCGCTCGCGCGTGCTCATCCGCTCATGCCCACGGTTCAACAGGGGCGTATATCTGAGCCCATGGGCGTTTTTGCTTACCAAGCGCCAATCGTTGGGATCGCCCTGACCGTGTAGGAGCCAATCCAACCGGTCCAGCGGCTCTCCCTGATCCTCGAATGCCTGTCTGATCGAGAGCTTGAGCGTCTCGACCAAACCCTTGTCGCCGAGTGCCGACTTGGGGATGGACTTCTGGGTATGCGCCCAGCCGCCCCAGCCGTGACGGGTCGGATTCAGCCCAACCTTGCCGAGCCACCGATAGGGCGGCAGACGATACTGGCAATTCTCCATCCGCTCGAACAGTCGGCGCATCGGCTCCGCCCCCCAGGAGGCATCGTCGGTCAGGCGCGCCAGATCGTCCCAGTCCTGGTTGTGCGGATAGACTATGATCATGGCGTTGTGCGCCGTGCAGCCACCCAGACAACCCGCGCGCGGATAGAGCACTCCATCCACCCGCTGTCCGTCCCAGTCCTCGCGGTACTTCAGGTCGCGCCGCTGGAGCGCGTCGTCGCCGTAGTGTCGCACCCAGAAATCCCAGCGCATAGCCGCGTTCTCGGTCGACAAGGCATGGAACACGGGCACCCGATAGTCGTCCGGCAGACGCGCCTCGTTCGGATAGGGGGCATCGCCTCCCTGCATCCGCACAGGATCCCCGCCGGCCTCCAAGACCAGCACGCTGTGGCCGCGCTCGGCCAATCGGGCCGCTAGGGTTCCGCCACCCGCGCCCGAACCCACGATCAGGTAATCGTATTGAGTCGCCATCATCCATCCCCCTATTCGGTCCGCCGATCGCCGCCTCTCCGCGGTGGGGAGCGGCGGCGACCGAGCGGACTATCCGAATGACGTTGAGAGGCCAGAGGAGACCGGCGCGGCCTGAGTGCCACGCCGGATCGGGGGGTCAGAAGGTTTTGAGGAACTCGACCAGCGCCAGTTTTTCCTCGTCGCTGAGACCGGGTTCTTCAGCGAAATAGTCGGTACCGAAGTAATGACCCCGATTCACCACGAAGTCCGGACACTTGCTGATCGAAAGCATCTCGTCGACGATCTCGCGGTCGCGGAAGACCGCCTTGGCCTCCTCGTCGGAGGCTCCCGAAGGAATGGCCTTGAGCGCCTTGGTGATCTTGAAGACCACGGGAATGAAGTCCCACTTGTTGGACGGATCCAGATCCATGTTGGCGATCAGATTGACCGGCGTCCCCTTGGGGATCGGCCCTAGTTCGAGTCCCTCCTTGTCGAAGGCCCAGGGCTTGAGGACGCTGAAGGGCCGGACCAAGAACTGTAGCAGATCGGGCAGATAGCCCTTGGCGACGCGCAGGTAGCTGGTTTCGGTGGTCAGGTCGATGACGCCCGGAACCGCCTTTCCCGACGCGGTCATATACGCACGATCCCCACGCCGCCTCTCCGGCCACAGCAGCTGCTGAATCCCGGATTCGAAGGATTTCATGCGATCCTCAACCGAACCGCTCCAGTAGAAATCGCCCACGGAGTTATTCAGCAGATAGGGTGCGCTGGACCAGAGGCTCACCAGCGACGGTACCCGGGTGTAGCCGCGTCCGCCGGCGGGCATCTGGTATTCGCGTGGTTCGCCGGTGATGGGATGGTGGACCTGAATGGTCCCGACCGATGGCAGCGACTTGTAGCTCGCCGACGAGAAGTTGTCCCAGATGTTGTCGGCCAGGGCATTGGTCGCGAGCGGGCTGCAGGCGTTGGTCTCCAGCAGCGTCACCGGTACCCGCAGATCAGTCGAGAGGAAGTTGTCATCAAGAAAATCCTCCTTCGCCACGATCGCCTTCATCGCCGACTTGAACTCGTCGGTCTTGGTCCATGTCCAGTAGTCGCCCCAGCACTTCAGATAGTCGGGACCCACGCAACCATTGGGGAAGAAACTGTAGGCCTTCTCGGGTAGCTTGCTCGAATGGCAACGGGCACAGCGCTCGGCGAAGGCCACCTTGCCTTGTGCGAGCTGCGATTGATCGCCCGTGAGATAGCCCGAACCTCCGGGCGCCTTGGCCAGAAGATCGGGCTGGGTCGCGGCGAGGAAGAAGAGCGCGAGATCCGGCGTCTGGGCCTCGTTGGCGTTCCAGTAGGTCGAGTGCTTGCGCGCGTTGGCGATGGTGAAGGGCGAGATGGTTTTACCGCCGATCAGTGGGCGGAAATGCTCCAGCCATTCCTCGCTGAAGAGACCGATGTTGACGTAGACACGGTTCAGGGCGCCGAGCGCACCGACCGAATCCGCGCCGTCCTTGAGCACCCGAGGCGTCAGCACCGTATCGGGCGCACGGTAGAACTGATTGAGCGGACTCTCAGCCGGCACATGGCTGTTGAACTGAGCGTTGTCGAGGCTCCCGCCGGCCAGGTGCTCCTGACCGAATTTGAGTGCATTGAGCATGCGCGGCCCGAGCTGGTACACCGCGTTCATGGTGCGCGGATTGTTGATGTAGTCGGTCGAGACCAGCGAGGTGTCGAGCGCGCCGGGACGCGAGGTATGGAAAAGCTGGAAGGCGAAATTGGTCGGATCGGCCTCATGGATGAAGATGCGGTCGATCCAGAAATACTGGGCGCCCGGATTGGAATTCAGATTCGCCCATTCGGGGTGTTCCGGATCCGTCGGCGGATTGGTTGGATTGGGACCGACATGACAGAAGCCACAGGACATGCCGACCCGGTAGGGGCGCACCAGGTTTTTGTTGTTGTAATAGCTCGGATCCGTGTAATAGCGCTTGGGATCCCAGCGCCGCTGGGCCGTCTCGTCGAACGCCGGATTGGGGAAGAGCCGCAGCCCCACGATCCCGGTGGCATAGCCGTAATAGGAACCGACCGGCAAATTCTTGCCGCGCGCGCCGATCTCGACCCCTGGATACTTGCTCGCGTTTTCGAAGGGATCCGGAGCGCAGTCATCCCGTCTGACGTCCAGCCATAGTCCGAAGCGATCTTCGCGCGGTCCCGACTCCTTCTCGAAGCAGGGTTCGTTGACCAGTCCCAGATATTGCCAGCGATTGTCGCGACTGAACTTGAGGCTGGGATGATTCGAGAGAACCTTGAGGAAGTCGAGATTGCCTCGGCTCTCGGTGGCAAGCCGATCCCACAGCCGATCGTTGCCGGCTGTCCAGACGATCCAGTTGTTGCGGCCGATCGCCACTGCCCTGGCGGCCGCGTCGGGCGCGATGCCCGGCACGTAGGCCGCAAGTAGAGAGGCGACCTTGGCCGGATCCTTGGTCACGCCGTAATCCATGTCGGCGAAATAGTCCTCGTCCGCTCCGGGGAGCGTGTCCGCCGTCCGACCCGCGCACAGCGCCTCGTCCTTCACCTTCCCCGCCCCCGATCCACAGTCCGCAGCGACAGCGCAGGTCGCGCTCTCGAACAGAAGCCCGACTCCACAGAAACCCAAGACGAGCGCACACCTCGAACCCTTGCTTTTCATGGCATCTCCCCCGAACGCTTGACTGGAACGGTGGCAACGAACTCAGTCGGCGCCACCCCTGAGCGAGATCGACTGCAGACGTACATATTTCGTGTACTATCGCAGCTTGCATTGAGCCTAGACAGGGGCCTTTCGATTTCAACCACAGAGTTATCGACGTCTTTACGTGAATGCCGTTCGAGCGAAGGGACCTAGATCACGCATCCATTCGCTCCTCCCATCATTGACCTACCACTCAAAAAAACCGTTAATAGCGCGCTCGATCTTCAGGTGCCCTCTGCAGCTTTCGCCCAGAGGGTTGAACGGGAAGCCGGTGCGTCACCTGCACACGAGGAACAAACCCGGCGCTGCCCCCGCAACGGTAAACGAATCGAAGACGCGATCTGATGCCACTGTGACATGTCGTCATGGGAAGGTGTCGCGTCTGGGCGTCAGGCCCAATCGTGAGTCCGGAGACCGGCCAGGAGATCCGGGCCAACCGACCGCACTCGGACCTTCACTCGGTCCGTTCTGTGTCGTCCACGGCCCACCCACCGGGGTCGCGAGGGGCGTCCACCTGGGATGCCCGACGCTCCACGCACGCGCTCCCGTCTTCGCCCAACCCGCTCGCTGACCCCTCCTTGATTTGACCCTGCGGGTGTGCAGAGGTCATCGCTGGAGACCCTCCCGACATGAAGCACCCATTGACGCTGGCCCCACTGGCCATCGCGCTGGCAGGCACTGCGCTTGCCGACTCACCGACCAATCTCGACCCCGTCATCGTCACGGCGACACGCACCCCGACTGTGGAAACCGCCGCGCTCGCCGCAGTCACCGTCATCGACCGCGCCGAGATCGAGCGCCGCCAAGCGCGCTCCGTCCCCGACCTGCTGCGCGGGGTCCCCGGCGTAACCCTGTCCCAGAACGGCGGGGCTGGACACGTGGCCTCCGTCTCACTGCGTGGAACCAACTCCGACCATGTCCTGGTCCTGATCGACGGCGTCCGAATCGGCTCGGCCACGTTGGGCACCTCGCCGCTACAGGACATCCCGATCGAGCAGATCGAACGCATCGAGGTGGTTCGCGGACCGCGTTCGAGCCTCTATGGCTCGGAGGCGATCGGCGGTGTCATCCAGATCTTCACCCGTCACGGCGGCGGCCCGCTGACACCGCGCGCCAGCATCGGCGGCGGCAGCTTCGGCACACTCTCGGCATCGGCCGGGATTTCGGGAGGCGGCGAGCGCGCCTGGTTCGACCTGGGCGTCAACGCCGAGCGCACCGACGGCATCAACGCCTGCGACGGACGCCCGATCCCCTATGCCGGATGCGGCGTGCTCCAAAACGACCGCGACGGATACCACACGCTGGGCGTCAACGTGCGCGCGGGCTACCGCTTCAGCGACCGGGCATCGCTCGACCTGCACCTGCTGAACGCGCATAGCCGCACCGAGTTCGATGGATCGATGTATGGAGGCAATGTCTCGCGCTCCTGGCAGCAGGTCCTGGGGGGCGAGTTCAAGCTGCGGCCACTGACGCCCTGGACGCTGACCCTCTCGGCCGGTCACAGCTGGGACAACTATCGCGCCTATTACGACGACGCCTCCGAAGGGATCGACGATCGCTTCCTCGACGGCTTCAAAACCGAACGCGACAGCGTGGCCCTGCAGAACGACCTGCGTATCGCACTGGGCCAGGTGCTGACACTGGGAGTGGACTACGCCAAGGACAGCGTGTCCGGCACCGTGGACTACAGCAAGGATTCACGCGACAACCTGGGCGTCTTCGGCCAATACCAGGGCGAATTCGGCCCCACCACGCTGACCTTCAGCCTGCGTCAGGACGACGACGAGCAATTCGGCACACACGCCACCGGCAACGCCGCACTTGGGTATCTGTTCGAGAACGGCATTCAGGTCTCGGCCTCCTACGGAACCGCATTCAAGGCGCCATCCTTCAACGACCTCTACTATCCCAACTACGGCAATCCGGAGCTGGGTCCCGAGCAGTCGCACAGTCTCGAACTGGGACTCCAGGGCGAGCTGCCGCTCGGCTGGGCGACGCTGGGACGTTGGGAGCTGAATCTCTTCCGCACCCAGATCGACGACCTCATCGCCTACGACGCGCCCACCCAATCAGCCGCCAATATCGAGAGCGCTCGCATCCTGGGCATTGAGGCATCGGCGCAGGCACGCATCCTCGACTGGGACCTGAACTCGGCGCTGACCCTCATGGATCCAGAGAACCGTTCCGACAACGCCAGCGACGGCAACCTGCTGCCACGTCGGGCAGAACAGACCTTCCAGCTCGATCTGGACCGCCAATTCGAACGCTGGTCGATCGGCACCACCCTCTTCGTCTCGGGACGCCGGTTCGACGACCTGGCCAACAGCGAGCGGCTCGACAGCTACAGCCTGGTGGATTTTCGCGCCGAGTACGCGATCAACACCGCCTTACGGCTCCAGGCCAGATTGGAAAACGCCTTCGACGAGGACTATGAAACGGCATACCTTTACAATCGCCCCGGGCGGGCCTTCTATCTGACGCTACGCTACGCGCCCAAGCGCTTCGACTGAACACCCGGCAGCAACGGCGAGAATCGCGCCCGAGCCTCTCCAGCGAGCGCGCGGTCGCACCCAACGACCTCGCCTCCTCGCGACTGGGATGAGCAGGAGGCGAGGTGCCTGACGGACCAGGCCAACCGGCGATCGAGCACGGCCAGCATACCGCCAGCCGATGTGGTCGCCTTTGCCGGCAGGCCCCGCCAGCGCAAGCCGGCGAACTGCCTCACCGAATGAACCGACGAACCAAGTCATGCATAACAAAAAATCACGTCTGACCCAGAAGACGACACCACTGATGCCCATGGACACGCTCACGCGGGTTTGCCCGAGCGGCACGAACGGCACCCACTCAACGGAGGTGACCCGCTGATGGAAGGATTGCTCTGGATCAACGACCCCATCCTCCCGATCGACAGCATGGCAGCCGATTCAGCGCGCCGGCGCCAAGATCAGCTGACCAAGCCTCGCGGATCGCTCGGCCGGCTCGAAGAGATGGCCATCAAGCTCGCCGGCATGCAGGGCGCCTCGGCACCCTCGCCGGACCCGGTCCACATTCTCCAGTTCATGTCCGATCACGGCGTCGCCGCCGAGGGGGTGTCGCTCTACCCGCAAGAGGTGACCATCCAGATGATGCGCAACATCGCGCACGGCGGCGCCGCCGTCTCGGTGATGGCGGAGGCGATCGGCGCACGGATGGAGATCATCGACCTGGGGATCCTGACCGATCCCGGTCCAGTTGAAAACGTCCGCTCCGAGCGGCTCGGTTTCGGAACCGGCAACATCGCCCGCGAACCGGCCATGAGCGAGGAACAGCTGGTGGCCGCCATGAACGCGGGGCGTTCCGGTGTGGAGCGCGCCCTGAGCAACGGGGCCAGACTGCTGATCTGCGGCGAGATGGGCATCGGCAACACCACGCCCGCCACCGCCGTCGCCTGCGCACTGCTGGACAAGCCGGTCGTCGACATGGTCGGACCCGGAACCGGACTCAACGCCGAAGGGATCGACCGTAAGCGCCAAGCCATCGAGTCCGCGCTGGCGCTACATCTGGAACCCGGGCGCTCCACACTGGACCTGCTCGCCCGTCTCGGCGGCTTCGACATCGTCGCCACCACCGGCGCCTACATCACCGCAGCCCAGCGCGGTCTGCCGATCCTGGTCGACGGCTTCATCATGAGCGCGGCCGCGCTCGCCGCCGTCCGTCTGCAGCCCGAGGTGCGCAACTGGATGATCTTCTCGCACACCTCGGCCGAGCCGGGTCACCGGCTCATGATGGAGGCGCTCGACGCGGATCCCTATCTGGATCTCGGAATGCGCCTGGGCGAGGCCACCGGCGGCGAGGCACTGGTGCCGCTGCTACGGCTCGCCTGTGTCGTCCATCAGAGGATGGCGACTTTTTCAGAAGCCGGCGTAACTGAGGTCTAGGCGAATGAACGAGCGCCTCCTAGATCTGTTGCGCCACGGCGAAGTCCAGGGTGGCGCTCGATTCCGTGGTGATCAAGACGACCCGCTAAGCGAGCGTGGCTGGGAGCAGATGCGGCTCGCCACCGAGTCCGCCTGCGACTGGACAGAGATCATCAGCTCGCCCTCCTGTCGCTGCGCCGACTTCGCGCGGCAGCTGGCCGAACAGCTCGGCCTGCCTTTCAGCCAGGAACCGGCAATCGCCGAGCGCGGATTCGGCGCCTGGGAAGGGCTGGCCGCCTATCAGATCCCACCGGACGAACTCTCGCGTTTCTGGGACGATCCGGTCGGCTATACACCACCCGACGGCGAGCCCTTCGCCGAGTTTCGCGATCGGGTTCGCCAGGCCCACCACGACATCCTCGCCCGCTATGGAGAACACCCCTTACCGTGACCCACGGCGGCGTGATCCGCATGCTGGTCGCCGAAACGCTACAGATGCCGGATGAGGCCATCCTGCTGGTCGAGGTGCCCTACGCCTGTTTCACCCGGCTGCGCATTCTGGAGGCACCAGGACGCCCCAGCCTGGTATTCCATCGGGGACAGGCATGAGCCTGCGCCCCTTGTGGATCGCGGGTCGTCTGCTGACCCGCCTGCCCTTCCCCGATCCCGGCGAGGCATCAGCGACCGATACCGGCCATTCAGTCCCCTGGTACCCAGTCGTGGGTCTGATACTCGGCGTCCTGGTGGCGGCGGCCGGCATCGGGCTGGCTCAGACCGAACCGGGAGTCGCGGCGGCACTCGTTCTCATCCTCTGGGTCTGGTCGAGCGGCGGCATCCATCTCGACGGACTGGGTGACAGCGCCGATGCCTGGGTCGGCGGACTCGGCAGCCGCGAGCGCACCCTCGCCATCATGAAGGACCCACGCTGCGGTCCGGCGGCGGTGAGCGCCATCGTCCTGGTCCTGATCGCCAAATGGGCCGGCATCCAGGCCCTGATGACCGACGGACAGCCTTGGCTGCTGCTGTTCATGCCCCTGCTCGGGCGCACCCAACTGTCACTGCTGCTGCTCACCACGCCCTATGCCCGAGAGCACGGCATGGCGGGCGATCAATCCCGCCATCTGCAGCGGCGAACCGCCTGGTTCGCAACCCTGACCAGCGCCCTGGTCTGCCTGCTCGCAACTGGCTGGGTCGGCCTGATTCTGCTGATCGTGGCCGTGACGACCTTCGTACTCGCCCGACGCAGCATGCTGGAGCGCATCGCCGGATTCACCGGAGACACCGCCGGCGCATTGGTCGAAATCACCGAGACCCTGGCCCTCCTGACCTGCGTCCTCGTCACCTTTTCCGCCAATTGAGCCCAAACCGGCTGCCACACTGTCCCCTTAGAAGATGCTGGAGGCGATCTGGGCCGGGCCGGCTTGGCGAAATGTCGGGGGTTAGCCGCAAGCCGCATGCGCTCGGCCCACACCCCGTGCAGGATGTGGCCATCAGGGAACGTCTGAAGCCTGGCGGACTCTGACTCCGTCAATCTAGGTTCGAATCCTAGTTCCCCAGCCATACAAAAAAAGGGCTTAGCCGAGAGGCTAAGCCCTTTTTTTTGTTTCCGGTCTTATTCTGGGTGGAGCTGCGTACGGTTCTTTCCAGATAGAGCCAGTTCCTGAGATGCTCTAGACGGCGTTATAGGGCGACTCTTAGGGTAAAGGTGAGAGTCGTGCCGCCCCCTGAGTGTGTGCGAGCACTAAGCCCGCTCAATACGGATACGCAATTTTCTCTTCGGGATCCAAAAGTCGTTGTCCGTAGAAAGACAGAAGTTACAACTCCTGTGGAGGAGGCAAAGCGCGACTCTCATCGTAAAAGATACCTCGCTAGTACATTCGTTTCAACTCTTTCTTCTCAAGCGCTTGAAGTAAATCGAGATTTTTCCAGTCAACAAACCATTTTGTTGTGGTATTAATAAATGTTTCCTTTTCGGCTTTAGTGGGAGGAGAGATCTGTCGCGCCTTGCAATATTCGGAGATGGCTTTCTTCTTGATTGTATTAGATAAATAGGGGCAGCTGACGAGATCCATAAACACTAGGCAAATTTCAGCGTCCGTTTCTATTTGCTGGATGCGATCTAAAAAACGGTATGCCGACTGTTCAAGTAAGCCCATGATTTCACTATATCTGCGGGCATTTCTAACGTAGAAGAGGGCGGAAATCCAGTGAAAATAAGACATTTCGTTGTTTATGTTGAATATCTTTTTCACGGTATCATCAGGAAGTGAGTATTTATCCCCAAGTTCTGCTAATGCTAACGAGACATTTATGTATTCCAGAGATAATTCATCGGAAATAATTACTCTAGTGTCATTTTTAGATTCGAAATAATTTTCAGCTAAATCATAAATTAGCTGCAGGATTCTATCTTGGTAGATAGGTAGGCATTTTTTTGAAAATCGAGAGACTAAAACGATTGATCGGGATATTTTGTAAGAACCTGTGACTGTAGGAGCAACGCTATAAAAGAAAAACAATATGTCTAATAAAACAACAATGGCATCGGCGTATTTTTCTTCGTTTTCAAGTCCCGGTTCTGGGGCTATCTTAACTAAGACTTCAATTCTTTTTGATGCGGTAGATACAATATAAGAGCTGACTTCATGGTAATCTACATCACGCTTTTTACAGTTGCTCTTAATTGCATCAATAAAACTTCTTGTAAGCTTCCAAGTGGAATATATTTTTTTTGGAAAAATGGCATTATCATTTTTTCTATGACCTAGAAATTTATCTAAAAAATTAGCGAGATCTCGACGTGTTTCTTGTATGATCATCGACTTTTTTGTGAAAAAAGGTCGGGTAATCTTTACGAGTTTATTAGAATTGGTGTGCAGGTTGAACGCAAGAAGCTCATTTGCATAGCAATTATAAACTTCGGCTGCAATTATTTCTGTAATTGCAAAAATATATACATCGTCGACGTAGCGTCGAAAACAATATTGTTCATCGAACTGATACTTGCAGCGATCTTCGAGAGTCTGTATTACCTTACGGTCTATTGCTTGAAATATTAACTCTGCGAATATTCGGCTTGCCTCAGGGCCAATGATTATCCCATTTGTCTCTTGATGATTTGCATTTTGCATGGCTGAGTCGAACGCTTGAGCGAATGTCGTACTTACAGCCTTATGTTCTTTTGTGAAATTTTTTCCTTTTATCGCCCAGGATAATGAATGTGTGTAGATGCTATCAAAGCACTTGCTTACGTCTAGACTCCAAAATATCGAGTATTTTTTTTCGAGCCGAAAATAATCAGGAGATTCAAAAAACTCATATAGCCGGTTGAAACCTCTATATGAAAAGAAAGAAGGGGCATGCCTTGCGAATTTCTCCATCTCTGTGGTGCTGACAATGCCAGACTTAAACTTGTAAATATCATTGAGGTGATTCTTTAGATAGAAGACACTAGTCTTGCGATGCGGGGCGCGTATCGATGCCGGGCTGATTCTTGAATAATGTAAAATCACTTCGTCGTATTCTTGGTAAATATTTCTAATCCTGTATTGTGCTGAAGGATGTATTATGGAAAGTCTTCTGTATTCAGTGGAGTTCCTTCGGATTTTGTAGTGAAAAGGTATAGTTGGTTTTTTTGAGCTTTGGATCATATCGAGAATATCATTTGATATTCGAGTTGTTGATCTTTTGAGGTTCTCATAGAAGCCGTCATTGGAAAATATGATCGGAGTGTCGAATGGCAGTGTTTCTGTAAGAACCACGCGATCATAGTCCTTTTTTCTAACGCGACATCGAGTGCCTTTAGATTTACGCATTTTTCCAACACTCTTGTATCTGAATAATCCGTTTTCCACTAAAGTGGATGAAATCTTTTTCGGAGAAACCCTTTCTAAAACTTAAAGTAAGAAGCAATCGCTGCTGACGTTTTGTTAATAGGCCGTTGGTTCGAGAAAAAGACCTTCCCTTTTGTGAAATAATGGCAATTTTTAGGAATTTGTCTAAAAGTTCAATGCTCTGGTTGTTATGGCTGAGGTTGGGGTAGTTGTGGAAGATGCCAGAAAGATTTTTAGTTCCGGTTTTGTAATCGTAAACTGAAAAATTTTTAGTGAGATATTTTAATCTGTCATGTAGTAGTATGAAGTCTCTGTTTTGAGCGAAGCTTAGAAAAGATCTGACTATTTTTGTTTTTATTTTGTTTATTTTTTTATCAGCGATTTCTATTTCGACTTGGCGAAAACTTTTATCTTTTGTATTGCTACTTCCTTTTAGAGGGGGGACAATTAAGCGATAGCCAAGATATTCTAATTCATGTGTGCCAGATTCTTTTATGGATTTTTTTAATGTGATGACGGAGGTTTTTTTGTAATTTAATTCTAAAGATTCAGGAAGAGCGTTTGCGATAAATTCGTAAAATTCTTTTTCCGCTTCGCGAGCATCTGTAATAACAAGAATGTCATCGACATATCGGGCATAATATTGCGAATGAATATTTCTCTTTATTGTGTTATCGAAATCATGCAGTGCGATTTCAGAGAGCACAGAGCTTAGACTTAATCCTCTTGGAAGCCCGACTCCTCCAGCTGCTTTGTAATGCCTGAAAAAATGCTGTAATGCCTCTTTTGTAAGGGGGCTTAGCCCGCTTTTTTTGTTAATTGACTCTAGCAGTGGGACGGTGTCTACGCTTTCGAAAAAGGAGCGGATGTCCGTTCTGTATACTCGATAGGGCGTTCCTTCTTGAAGTAGTCTTGATAATACATTGACGACAGAATTTCGATTAAGAGTGGTGGGCTTGTAAGCATGCTGTAGATTTTTTTGGATCTTTCGGAGTATTAGAATGGACGGAAGGTTGTCTACGAAATAAAAATCCTTTTTACAGGTATGTCTTTTAATTAAAGGGTTGCGAGGCCATTCATCGCGAAGGATGTTCACGCCATTTTCTATATATAGGCGTTTGCGGTCATCGATGTGAAGATCTCGATGGGTATAGAAATCCGATCGTCGAAGGCAACGAAGGAGGCTGGAGTAACCAAAAGATTGATCGTGCACAGAGGCTCCCTTTCTCTAGATGGGGCACGTAGAACGACAGGATAACCCTTTTCTGATCGCCTCTAAAGGGTTATGCATTCTGTACTTCTACTTAGAGTAGTGAGGGTAGGGAGAACAAGCTCGCAGAAGAGTGTTAAATAACATGTAAGGCAATGAGTTAAAGAGAAAAATTGCGTTAACCAGTCTGCTAAGTAGACTGTTACTCAGCGCGTGGCAATCATTACATCAGGCAAGCTAACGTACCTCCAGTCCGTCAACCTCCAGTCTTCTGATAAAAAAATGACCACCTCCCTGTCGCGCCCTTCAAGCGCATCGACGTCAGGGCCGTCTGGCCGAAGACGACCGTACGGACCCGTTCCGATCGATTTCCGGTCGGGCTCGCACGGTCGACGGACCATCAGGCCCAAGGATCGACGGCGTCATCTCGGGGATGTCGACGCTGTAGCAGCTCCCGGGGCAGCTCATATGCCTGACGCTCGGCTTCGGAGCGAGTCAGACCGCCATCGAATTCGGTGATGGCTGCTCGTTCCTCGAAATACTCCCCCGCAAGTCGGCATCCAATCGGGCCACGAAGGCCGCGATCTCGGCATCGATCGGTGAGCGGTAGGGCGATCTCGCAATGCCCTCAGCCGTGAGATCGCCAGTCACCCTGACGTGACGCTGAAGGAGCGACAAGGGATCGACCCCGTGATTCTCCAGCATGGCCAAGGCCGAGGGGGTGGCCATCAGACGCCCAAGGGGAAATAAGGGACCGACAGGTTGAACCAACCTCGCGCACGGATTCCCTCGTGCTCGCTCGGACAGAGACGCGTCTCATGGCCAGATGCATCGCACCTCCAACGCGGCTTCATTGCGACTGCATGTCCACCCGCATTTCCATCCGAGGGACGAGTTCCCGTACAATACCCGGCCCCGATCGACCTTGATTCATGGCAAGCGTTTGACTTTGCTGATAATCTCGGCCTGAAAGCCGACCCATGGGTCGACCTTGAGAGTGCCGGCCAAGCATCCGATCGATTCATCCGAGAGCCGCGAACAGAACCGGCAATCAGCTAGAGGGCGCCCGCCCCTTCGCGACGTCAGGAGAATGGGACCCATGTATCGCTGGATACAGCCCGAAAAAGACCGCTACTATCAAGCTCATCTGATAGAAGACCTCTTCGGTGACTGGACCCTTGTCGCCTGTTGGGGAGTATTGCATTCGCGCCAGAGCCAGATGCGCAAGACAGGCGTGCCCTCCTACGAGGCCGGGCTCGAACAGCTCAAGGCGATCGACAGACGCCGCAGACAGCACGGCTACCACCTGATTCAAGGAGCGGCCGACCTGCCGCACTGAGACTCTTCCTCAAGACCATCCACTCCGGGTCGATGGGTCCAGATTCTGCCGGCCCGCGACCGCCATCCCCAGGGGCCCTCGATCCGTCCGCCCGCATCCAGCCGCAGCTCGATCGCACCCGACGTCGCCGTATTCAAGCTCGCGATCCCCAGCGCATCCACCCGAGCACAGACCTCGCTCGATGGAAAACCGAACCGGTTGAGATATCCCGAGGAGAACAAAATCCACTCCGGCGCAACCGTCCGCAGAAACGCCTCCGAGCTGGAGGTCGCGCTGCCGTGGTGGCCCGCAACCAGGATATCGGCGCGCAATCCATTCCCAAAACGCTCGATCAACTCCTGCTCGACCGCCTTGCTGGCATCACCGGTCAGGAGGATCGAACGATCGCCAGCGGTGATCTTGAGCACGCAGGAGGCGTCGTTGTCGCGGGTCGCGCGATCGTCCGGGTACAGGAAGCGGAACGACACACCCGACCATTCCCAGCCATCGCCGACACGACAGCGCCTCGCCCCAGCCAGGTCGAGCTGATCCGGCTCGCCACTCTGAATCCGACCGATCGGCATGGCGTCCGCCAGAGCGGATGCACCGCCCGAATGGTCGCGGTCGGCATGACTGACCACCAGCCGATCGATACGCACGATCCCTTGGCTGTGCAGGAAGGGCAGAATGATCTGCCGACCGCTGTCGAACCCGCCCGGATAGCTCGGCCCCGTGTCGTAGATCAGTGTCCCGTCGTGCGTCACGACCACGATCGCCAACCCCTGCCCCACATCCAGCAGATAGAACCAGAGCGCACCCGGAGGTGGAACGGGCGGATGCACCAGGGCGGCGGGCAACAGCAGCAGAACGCCCAGCCAGCGTCCAGGCAGACCACGCGGTGCCAATAGGAGCAGCACGGCCACCCCCGCGACCACCCAGACCCAGAACGGACGTGCGGACAGATCGAGCGCGGCCCAGTCGCGCCCCCCGAGCCAGATCAGGGCGTCGAGACAGCGACCCAACAGCTCGGCGATCAGTGTGAGCGGTAGGGTCGCGCCCGGAATCAGGCTCGCAAGGCTGGCGATCAGCACCAACGGCAACAGGAGCCCGAAGAGCGGCACCGCAACCAGATTGACCAGTGGTGCGATCAGCGAGGCGCGGTCGAAGAACAGAAAGAGCAGAGGCGCCAATCCGATGCCAACCGCCCATTGCGCCCGCCACCAGACGCCGGCGCGCGATTGCCGTGGGAGTCGCTGCCCGAGGGCGTGGAGCAGCAGACCGACGGCACCGAAGGAGAGCCAGAACCCGTGGGAGAGCACCGCCGCCGGATCCCAAAGAAGCACACCCAGCAAGGCCAGGCTCAGGGCGTGGAATGGCCGCGTGGTGCGTCCCCAATAGAGCGCCCCGAGCAGCACCGCAAGCATGATGAGTGCACGCTGGGTCGAGACGGCGAATCCGGCCAACGCCGCATAACCGACGGCCGCCAGCATGGCGCCAACCACAGCGGCGCGCGGCGCGGCCATGAGCAGCGTCAGCCGGGCACTGCGAGACCAGAGCCAGCGTCCGACCAACAGCAGGCCACCGGCGACCAAACCGACGTGAAGTCCGGAGATGGCGACCAGATGATTGGTTCCGGTCCTGGTCAACGCCTCCCAGTCGCTCCGCTCCAAGCCGGAGCGATCGCCGACGACAAGGGCCTGAACCAGCCCAGTCGCGCGTGCCCCGTCCAGCACCCGAGCCAGATGCTCGGACAGTCCCTGGCGCCAGCGCGCGAGCCTGAAATGCCCCGCTCCATCGTCCAGACGCTCCGCGCCAGCACGCACATAGCCGGTCGCCTTGACCCCCTGCCCGAACAGCCAACGCTCGAAATCGAAGCCGCCAGGATTGGCGTAGCCGTGGGGCGGCTTGAGCCGAACGGGAAGACGCCAGCGTTCGCCGGCCCAAAGCGCAGGGGCGTCACGGTACCAGGTAAGACGAACCCGGCCCGCGAACGCCAGGGACGTGCCGTCCCTCGAGCATTGCTCCACCTCGAACAGGAAGCGCACCGTGCCGTTTCTCACGACCGGAATCGAGGCGATACGGCCCTCGACGAGCACCGGCGCACGACTCAGCGCCAGCGCTTCCGGGAAGGGGTGATGCAGCGACTGAACGACATGAATCTGCGCCCAGAAGAGTCCGAGCGCGAGGGCCGCGACAGGACGCCATCGAGGAATTTTGCACGCAAGGGAAAGCCCGAGTAGGATCGGCGCCGCAACGGCCCACGTCGGCGGTAATCCAGGCGCGAAATAGACGATCAGGATCCCAACGGCGAAGGCCAGCGGCCAAAGGCCGCTCATCGGCGCCTAGCCGCCATCTGAGCGGACATAGGTCGCATCAGCGCGTTTCTTGCCCGACGGACGGTCTTCGGACACAGAGATCGATCGACGGATCCGGGCGCGGCTACCCTATACTCGCGCCATCCTGCCGAGATGAAGACCAAGCGGACTTGCTGAGTGAAGAAATGGCTGAAACGGGTCATGCCGACCCCAAAATCGATCCATGAGAATCGATATCTTGGCATCTTCGGTAAGCTACTGCACGATCCCAACCTCTGGCATCTGAACCGTCATTCGGTCGCCGGCGCCTTCGGGATCGGCATGTTCGTCATGTACCTGCCACCGTTCGGCCACACCTTCATCGTGGCCGCGCTCGCCATCTATCTGCGCGTGAACCTACCCATCTCCATGGCGCTGGTCTGGATCTCCAATCCAGTGACCATCCCGCCCATGTTCTATGTCGCCTACGTGGTCGGCTGCTGGATACTCGGTATGCAGGCGGAGGGATTCAACGTCCACTTCTGGCTGGACTGGCACAACTGGTTGGCGGTCACCGCCCCCGTGCTGCTCGGCAGCATCATCTGCGGCGCCGTCTGCGGTCTGCTGGGATACCTGAGCATCCAGATCCTCTGGCGCTGGAAGCTGATGCGCCAGATCCAGGCTCGGAAGGCGCGCTATCGCTCGATGGTCGAATCGCGCACCAGCCGTCCGTCCTCCAAGAACCAGACCTGATCCATCCGCCCGGCCAACTCCAGGTCGTGGGTGACGAGCACCAGACTGGTGCCGATCTCGCGATTGAGTTCCAGCATCAGCTCGTAGACGCCGGCCGAGGTATTGCGGTCCAGGTTGCCTGTGGGCTCGTCCGCCAACAGACAGGCCGGATGCGTCACCAGTGCGCGGGCAACCGCCGCGCGCTGGCGCTCGCCGCCCGAGAGTTCGCCCGGCTTATGGGCGCCGCGATGACCGAGACCGACCCGCCGCAGCAGATCCTCGGCCGTCTCCCTCGCCTCCGTCGGCTTGGCCCCGCCGATCAGGAACGGCATGGCCACGTTCTCCAGCGCGGTGAATTCGGGCAGCAGATGGTGAAACTGATAGACGAACCCCAGATGGCGGTTGCGCAACCGACCGATCTGCGATTCGGACAGCTTGCTCACGTCCTGGCCGAGCCATCGCAGACTGCCTGCACTCGGGCGATCCAATCCGCCGATGCAATGCAGCAGGGTGCTCTTGCCCGACCCCGAGGCCCCGAGGATGGCGATACGCTCACCGGCGCTTACGGTGAAATCGACGCCCTGCAGCACCTCGACCACCTGAGGTCCCTGGTGGAAGGTCTTGACCAGACCCTTGGCTTCCAGAACCAATGTCGACTCACTCATAACGCAACGCCTCCGCCGGCTGGGTCCTGGCGGCGCGCCAGGCCGGATAGAGGGTCGCCAGAACCGACATCAAGAAGGCGCCGGCACCGATCGACAGGACATCGGAGAGGTGCACGTCGGAGGGAAGCTCGCTGATGTAATAGATGCTTGGATCGAGGAAATGGACACCGAACAGGCTCTCGATGGCTCCCACCACCGGCTCCACGTTCAGGGCCAGTATCACGCCGGCGACCATGCCGATCAGGGTTCCGATCAAGCCGATCGCCGTGCCCTGGACCATGAAGATGGCCATGATGCGTCCAGGCGAGATGCCGAGCGTGCGCATCACCGCGATGTCGGACTGCTTGTCGGTCACCACCATCACCAGGGTCGAGACGATGTTGAAGGCTGCCACCGCGACGATGAGGAAGAGGATGATCCCCATCATGCGTTTCTCCATCGCCAGTGCGCTGAAGAAGTTGCTGTGCATCTGGGTCCAGTCGACCAGGCGATAGACGCCGCCGAGATCGTAGGCGATCTCGCGTGCCATACGCGGCGCCTCCCACATATCGGTCAACTTGAGCCGCACCCCGGACACGGCATCGCCGAGGTTCAGCAGCTTGGCTCCGTCCGAGAGCTGAATGAAGGCCGCGTTGCGGTCGTAGTCGGCCATACCGACTGCGAAGATACCGCTGACGGTGAAACGCTTGAGACGCGGCATGATACCGACCGGGGTCGCGCTGACCTGCGGCGTTACCACGGTGACCTTGTCCCCCGGACCCACCCCGAGAAAGGCCGCCAGATCGCGACCCAGAATGATGCGGAACTCGCCGTCCACCAGATCGTCGACCGAACCCCGGGTCATCTCGCGGCGCAGATCGGAGACCTGATCCTCGTCGGTCGGCAGGATGCCCCGGATCAGGGCGCCGCTGACCTGGGAGCCGTTGACCAGCATGCCCTGCACCTCGACGAAGGGCGCGGCACCGACCACGTCGCGATGGGCGCGCACCTTCTCCAGGATCTCGCGCCAGTTGGCCATGCCCCCATAGGGATCGGTCAGGGTGGCATGCGAGGCCATGCTGAGGATGCGTTGCTGGATCTCCTTGTGAAATCCGTTCATGACGGACAGCACCACGATCAGGGCGACGATGCCCAGCGTGATCCCGACCATCGAGGTCCCGGAGATGAAAGAGATGAAATGGTTACGACGCTTCGCTCGCGTGTAGCGCAGGCCGATATAGAGTGGGAGGGGATGATACATAGGCGCGGGATTTAATCACAAAGCCGGAGGGAGTGCCGAAAATCCTCGCTCATGCCGCCAGTTCCCGCGCAGCGGGTTTCGAGCGGCAGAGCAGGCATTTTCCGAGCATCACGTCTGCCACGTATCGAATTGCGGCGCTGAACCGCCGATGTGATCCCACGGCGCCTTTGATCCCACGAAGATATGCGCCTCGATCTGAATGCCGGGATCACCATTCAGGGTTCCCAGCGTGACCCCATGCACCTGACCCTTGTGCGTTCCGCACAGCGTCGTGCCGCAGGTCTTGCAGAACATCAGCCCCCAGTCGGGCTGAGACGCATACGCTTGCAGATTCTCGGCACCACGCACCCAAGAGAAGGACCCTGGATCGGCCAATTCGGCATAGGCCGAACCCGCCCCGCTAAAGGCCTTCCGGCAGCGCGAGCAGTGACAGGATCGCGCATGCATGAGTTCGCCATCGATACGGTATTGCACCGCGCCGCAAAAACATTCGCCTTCGATCAATTCAGTGTCTCCCGTTCAGTCGCACCCAACATGAAGAAAACACACGCCTTGCTTCCAACAAGAGGAGAGGCGCTTACCGATCCGGCTTGCCGGGAATCCGGCCCTCGAAGCTCCAGGCGCGGTCCGTCAGCATGCGGGCGAGCGCCAGTCCGATGACGATTCCGGCGACGATGAACATGGCCTGGTAGGCGTTGTCGATCGCCTCCTGCGACATCCCCTGATTGGCATAGACCAGCGCCTGATAGGCGATCGCGCCCGGAATCATGATGAGCACCGGCGGTACCGACAGCACGATCCTCGGACAGTGCATGCGCGGCGAGATCCAGGCGGCCAACAGCCCGACCAGCAGACTCGCCGCCGGAGCGGCCAGTTGCAGCGGCCAATGGAGGTCGACCCAATAGAGTCGCAGCGTATTGGCCAGCATCCCGATCGCGGCGGCCGCCAAGGCGATGTGCAGCGGGGTGTTGAACATGATGGCAAATCCCAAGACGCCGCAGAAGCTCGCCGCCATCCGTAATGTCACCAGCGTCGGATCCGACAGATCCAGCTCCGGCGCCTGCAAGGGGACCAGATGCACCAGTTCGGCGACCAGCCAGGCGCTGATGGAGGCCACGCTGACGATCAGGATGGCATAGGTCAACCGCGCGATCCCGGCGCTGAAATCGAGTCGGGCCAGGTCGAGCGCGGCAGTGATGAGCGGAAAGCCCGGAATCAGAAAGAGCACGGCGGATGTATAACCCGCAGCGTGACGCGAGCTGGGCACCCCGAGCGTCATCAAGACCCCTGTGACCACGAGATAGAGCAGACAGGCGACGATGCCCGCCATCAGGGTGACCCCAAGCTGATTGAGACGACGGCGGGCGAGCGTCGCGCGCAACCACTGCCCCGCCCCGGCGCCAATCGCAACGCCCAGACACTCCAGCCAACCGCCGTGATTGAGAAAGCAGAAGGCCCCACAGGCGAGCATCGCGGCCATGGCCGTCAGCACAGGTCCGTAGCGGGTCGCATGGTTGGCGATGGCATCGAGCCGACGCTCGAAGTCGTCGAGACGGGTCCCCTGCGCGGTACCGAGCGCCAGCGCCTCCATCTCGACGATACGCCCCGCGTTGACGCTGACCGCCGGGATGGTCCCCACCAGCGTATGCGTCCTGGATCCAAGCACGCAGGTCGCCATCACCGTGTTGAGCGTCACCTCGGCATGGACGGCCTCCAAACCGAGCGCGACTCCCACCCGGTTCATTTCTTCTTTCACACGGTAGGCACCGGTTCCGGCCGAGGCCATGAGGGTACCAGCGCGCACGACCGCGCGGCAGGTCGACTCGAAATCGAGCGTCTCGTCGAGCGTTTTAGCGGATTGTGGGATAACAGGATCCATGAGCCTCGTTGGTGGTTAGAATGCATTGAGTTCGGCCATCGGAAACGATCGGGATGCACACGCCGTCAACCACCAGCCGAATAGAGACCGAGCGGCAGAATCATAAAGATCCGATCTCATGCCGAACAAGCCCGGCGTCTGACAACGAATGCCGGCATAGATTCCACATCCTGACACACGCACCACGAGGGTGATCGCTCGAGCGCACCCTCCGAGAGGACCGACCGATGAAGATCTCGACCAGGCTTTCGGCCATGGTGCTCGGCTTCGGCATCTGTATCCAGGCGCAGGCGGGTGACGACACCCTCTATCAGGTCTCAACCATCGACGCACTGCTCGCCGGCGTCTACGAACCGGTCGCACAGGTCGGCGACCTCATGCGTCACGGCGACTTCGGACTGGGGACCTTCGAGGCGCTCGACGGCGAGGCCATCCTCTTCGAGGGCAGGATCTACCAGGCCCGCTCGGACGGCGTGGTACGTCAGATGCCGCCCGAAACGGGCACGCCCTTCATGGCCGTCACCCATTTCGATCAGGACCTCGCGCTCACACCGCCGAGCGACCAGAACTATGCCGACTTCAAGTCCTGGCTGGAGGCCGCACTGCCGAGTCGCAACATCGCCTATGCGATCCGGGTCGATGGCCAATTCGCCCAGGTCCGCTATCGCAGCGTCCCGCGCCAATATAAACCCTACCCTCCGCTCTTGGAGGCGTCCAAGTCGCAGACCTTTTTCGAGCAGAAAGAGATCCGAGGCACACTCATCGGCTTCTGGTGTCCGGCCTTCACCAAGGGCGTCAACGTACCCGGTTTCCATCTCCATTTCCTCTCGGACGACCGGCAGCATGCAGGACACCTGCTCGACTTCGAGCTGACCCGAGGCCAGGTCGCCATCGACCTCACCAACGACTGGTCGGTCGGCCTGCCGATGGATCCGTCCTTCCTCGACGCCAACCTGGAAGCGGATCGCAGCGAAGCACTGCACCGGGTCGAGCAGGGCAAATCGGACGAATGAATGAATAAAACTGGCCTGGCGCAAGTTTCGGCCTGGATGGGATTCAAGGCCAGCAACAAAACTGGCACACTTGCCGCGCGATAACGCAAGACCAGCGGTGATCCGAGAAAGAAGGCGGCGACTGAAGGTCGTACGCGATGGTACAGACAAGTGCCCCCTGGAAACGCGCCCAAGAACGTGTTTCATCTACCGCCGGCAGCCCATCCATCACTGAGGCGAATACGTCAGAATGAGCGACCCAGTCAAATATCAGCTCGACGAGCAACAGATTCCCCGCTTCTGGTACAACATCAACGCCGATCTGCCCGTGCCCATGGACCCGGTTCTGCATCCGGGCACCAAGCAGCCGATCACCCCGGAAGAACTCGGTGTCATCTTCCCCCGTGCCGTCATCGAGCAGGAAGTCAGCACCGAACGCGAGATCGAGATCCCAGAGCCGGTCCGCGAAATTCTCTGCCAGTGGCGCCCCTCCCCGCTCTACCGCGCCCGACGTCTCGAACAGGCGCTCAATACCCCGGCCAAGATCTTCTACAAGTACGAGGGCGTCAGCCCACCGGGAAGCCACAAGGCCAACACCGCCATCGCCCAGGCCTTCTACAACAAGGCGGAAGGCGTCAAGCGCATCACCACCGAGACCGGCGCCGGTCAGTGGGGCTCGTCCCTGGCCATGGCCGGATCCATGTTCGGCCTCGAAATCCTGGTCTACATGGTCAAGGTCAGCTACAACCATAAGCCGTACCGCCGCGCCTTCATGGAGACCTTCGGCGCCCAGTGCATCGCCAGCCCCAGCAACACCACCGAATCGGGCCGCGCCGTGCTCGCCGAGCATCCGGACAGCACCGGCAGCCTAGGCATCGCCATCAGCGAGGCGGTCGAACTGGCCGTCCAGCGCGACGACACCAAATATGCCCTCGGCAGCGTGCTCAACCACGTCCTGCTGCACCAGACCGTCATCGGACTGGAGGCCCAGAAACAACTGGAGATGGCCGACGCCTATCCAGATATGATCATCGGCTGCACTGGCGGCGGCAGCAACTTCGCCGGCATCGCCTTCCCCTTCCTCGGCACTCAGCTGCGTGGCGGCCGCGCGGTGGAATGCATCGCTGTCGAACCCACCGCCTGCCCGACGCTCACCAAGGGGCTCTTCGCCTACGACTTCGGCGACACCGCCCACCTCACCCCGCTGTGCAAGATGCATACACTGGGCTCGACCTTCGTCCCACCGGGCTTCCACGCCGGCGGTCTGCGCTATCACGGCATGGCGCCGCAGATCAGCCATCTGGCCAAGCTCGGCTATATCGCCCCGCGCTCCTACAACCAGCTCGAATGCTTCGCGGCCGGCATCCAGTTCGCCCAATCAGAGGGTATCGTCCCCGCGCCCGAGGCCACCCACGCGGTACGCGCGGCGATCCACGAGGCCGAGAAGTGCCGCGAGTCGGGCGAATCCAAGACCATCCTCTTCAATCTGAGCGGTCACGGAAACTTCGACATGCAGGCCTATACGGACTATCTGGGCGGCAAGCTGAAGGATCTCGACTACGCCGAGAACGAGGTGGCCATGGCGCTCTCCGGTCTGCCGTCGATCGGTTGAGGCATTGCCCAGGTAACAGAGGATCCTCGAACGCGCCACGATCAGGAGAACGCCGGATGCAACCGACCCCACGCCTTGCCACTCCGACTCTGGCGCTCATGATCGCCGGGATCCTCGTTCTGACGGCTCCGGCCCTGGTCTTCACGGCCGAGCCCACGTCCCAGGCGGCGAACGAGACGCCGCCTGGGAACCTGGAACAGCTCGATCATTTCCAGCATCAACTCGAAGAGCTCAAGCAGCGCGTCCAAGGCATGGAAGGCAAGCTGCGCGAATCCGCCACCGCGCGCAAGGGTGCCGACCAGGCCCGTATGGAGGCCGAGCGCCGACTGGCCGAAAAATCGCAGCAAGTCGAGCGCCAGAGGGAAGAGACGCAGCGGCTCCAAGCCGAAATGATCGCATTGGAACGCCAGGTCGAGGAAAAGGACGCCGAAATCGCCCGGCTGCACATGGACACGCTCGACCTGCAATCGGAGCGCGACAAACTCAAGGACAAGCTCGCCGAGCACGAGGACCGGATCGCCAGATTCGACGAGGAGCTACACACAACGACCGAGGCGCACGCCGAACTCGAATCCCGCTTGGCCGAGATCCAGAGCCAGCTCCCCACCTCACAGGGCGGCACCCTCACGCCCGAGGCCGCGCGCGAATCGGCCGCCGAGGCATTCGCCCTGCTGCAAGAAGCGCAACAGACTCCCAGTTCACCACCGGACCCGGCCGCCAGCGATCGCATCCGCGCGGCCGAGGACGCGCTTCAGCGAAGACAATTCATACTAGCCAACACCCTTTCGGCCCAAGGCGTCTACCGGGTGCGGTCGAACGACACCCTCGCCCAGATCAGCAGCCGCCTCTATGGCAGCGGCAACCAGTGGCACACCCTCTTCGAAGCCAACCGCCATCTCCTCGAAGACCCAGACCACTTAGCCCCCGGAATGACACTGGTCATCCCCTGACGGCACCACCCCGGACACGCGCCAACCTCGCCATCAGTCGCAAGGCGTGAAGAAATCGCTCCCTAGCGCCTCCCGGCATTGAGCAGCAAGCTCGTCCGCCGCTTCGGCCGTCTCTGCCTCGTCGGCCATCGCCCCCAACTGACGCGCCGCACGGCAAGGCTCGGCCCGAACGCAACGCCCGTCCTTACCGCACGCATGATCTAGCAGACGCTCGCAATCGGCCAAGCGCGACCCCGTCTTGGGCGTCTCAGCTCGACTCCAGGCATCCAACATCCCAGCCTGGGGAACCGCCCTTCCCTCCCGGACGATCACCACCGAGCCGTCGGCGAGCCGATGCACTCCATCCCATAGCGGACGCCGCTGACCATGATCCAACTGCCAGGCACGGTGGGTTTGCGAATCCACCTCGATCTGAGTCCCATCTGACAATTGCCCCCGCCAATCAGCCGCCATCGGCAGAGACGCCCATGTCAGCATGGCCATGGAGGCCATATATCGAACGACGAATGTACGCATGTCAGCCACCGTAATCTGGTCTATCTTTTGCTTGTGTACACAGACCTGTCGAGCGGGCACAGGGCTGCAGAACAATAACGATCAATCCGGCCCCACTTCCTCCCGGCACGCTTAAAAAACACTGCTTTCGGACTGGTCTCGATCCAGATGACCGTTCCGCATCTAGGTTCACGATCGACGTGAAGAGGACGAAGAAAGGATGATGAAAACAAAAACGCTCTCGATCAGATCCAAAATCCTGCTGGTTGCAATCACACCCATCCTCCTCGTCGTCGGCCTCTTGCTGACCCAGACGATCAGCAGCGAGCGTCAAGCGGGGGTGGAACGGATCGAGAACACCCGAGCCCTGCTGATGGCCGAAAAGGCGGCGCAACTGAAGAGCTACGTCGAACTGGCCATCAGTGCTATCAAGAAGATCTACGATGCGGCCGGACCGGAGGACAGGGCGGCGCAGGAGCGCGCCAAGACGATCCTGCGCCAACTCAGCTTCGGCGCCGACGGTTATATCTTCGCCTACAGCTATGACGGCACCAACCAGGTGCTCGGCCCCAAACCGGAGCTTGAGGGGAAAAACCTCATCGATCTGCGCGACAAGGACGGAAAACCGTTGATTCGATCGATGATCGAACAGGGCCAAGCGGGCGGTGGAACCTATATGTACAAATGGGACAAGCCCTCGACGCACAACCTGGTGGATAAGCTGAGTTACGTCGCCCCCTTGGATAAATGGCAGTGGATCGTCGGCACGGGTTTCTATATCGACGACATCGACGCAACGCTCGCGCAAATCAAGAAACAAGTTGATCAGTCGATCACCGCACGCCTCATCAAAACGACGTCGTTGGCCGCACTGCTGATCGTGCTCGCCCTAGCGGGGAGCATCTGGCTCTCCAGTCGCATCACCCGCCCCCTGGCCAACACATCGTCCGCGCTGCTCGAAATCGCCGACGGCGATGGTGACCTGACCCGGCGCCTTGATGAAAAGAGCGCGGACGAGGTCGGCAAACTGTCATCCGGATTCAACCATTTCGTCGTCAAGATCCATCGCATCATCCAAAGCGTCGATACGGTCACGAAACGTCTGACAGTCGCGGCGGAACAGATGCGGGACAACGCCGATCAGGCGAATACGGCGGCACAGAAACAGCGGCAGGGAACCGATCAGATCGCGGTCGCCATCAATCAGATGACCGCAACGGTTCAAGATGTGGCGCGCAATGCGTCGGAGGCGGCTCAGGCGGCGGAATCCGCAGAAACCAAGGTCCAAGAGGGCATCTCGACCGTAGACGGCACCATCTCCTGCATCGGCGAGCTGGCCCGGCTCTCGGACGATGCGGCCGACATGGCTCGGACGCTCTCGACAGAGAGCGCGCACATCGGCTCGGTGCTGGACGTGATTCGCGGCATCGCCGAGCAGACCAATCTGCTCGCACTGAACGCGGCGATCGAGGCCGCCCGCGCCGGCGAACAGGGTCGCGGATTCGCCGTCGTCGCCGACGAGGTGCGTACGCTTGCGAGCCGCACGCAGCAATCCACCCTGGAGATCCAGGACATGACTCAGCGGCTGCAGTCCGGCACCTCGGACACGGTCGAGATGATGACCCGCAGCGCCGACCAGACCAAGCAGGCGGTCGAGGTCGCCGAACGGGCCGGCGACAGTCTGCGCGCCATCTCAGAGGCGGTCGGCACCATCACGGCCATGAATACTCAGATCGCAACCGCCGCCGAGGAACAGGGAGCGGTCGCGGAGGAGATCAACCGCAACGTCACGCACATCTCAGACACCGCCGATCACTCCGAGCGCGCGGCGAAGAGCTCGGCCGATACGGCACACGAGGTGAGCCAACTGGGCGGCGATCTCAGAGACTTGGTCGGAAACTTCAAGATCTAACCACATCCAGCGCGGACGATCCGTCTCGCAACAGCAGCCGTTCCCGCCGAAAACCGAACACGGAGAAAACGACGCCTCGTGGAGTGACCCGCGTAACGGCACACATGGAACAGCGGCGGGTCAAGGCTGCAACAGCGGTCACGTTCAAGCCTTGCCGAAACGGCTCTCGACCGACAGAAACCGCATTGGCCCGTTACCTGCTCATGCACATGGCGTCCTCTCTCCGGACCAAGCACGACATCCAACAAGAACACGACGAGGAGATCGCCAATGATCAAGGTCAGTGTCATGTATCCCAACACACCAGGGGCACGCTTCGACCACGACTACTACCGCGACACGCACCTACCCTTGGTGAAAGCGCGCATGGGCGAACACTGCAGATCCTATACGATCGATCGAGGATTGGGCGGCGGCGCCCCGGACACACCCGCGACCTACGTCGGCATGTGCCACATCTTCTGCGACTCCGTCGAGTCCTTCCAAGCCGGATTCGGCCCGCATGCCGAGGAGATTATGGCCGACATCCCCAACTACACCGACCTGAGCCCAGTGATCCAGATCAGCGAGGTCATTGTCGGTTGAGAGCAATAGGGGGAATACGACAAGTGCGGCGTTGCCAGGTCGCACTGTCCGATCCCCGCTCAGTTCTGTTCTTCGAGTTTTCTGATGGGGTTTTTGGGGTTAAGTAAACTGTCCCCGGAACTCGCTCGTCCGTGGTTGGATGGGCTACTTCGGCATCTCGGACTATTACCGGCCGATCCCCGAGCTGGACCACTGGCTGCGGCGAAGCATCCGCATGTGTACTGGAAGCAGTGGCGCGGGTGCGCAATCGCATTCGCCAGCTGAGGTCTCTGGGGACACGGATAGTAAGCGTCCGGAGAACTACAGGATTGACCCAACCGGCTTGATATCGTCCATTGTCAGATTGTGCGGCAACAGTGCCGCGATGGCCTCTGGGGTCTTGGCCGAAGGTAGGTATTCGAAGAGATGGTTGAGGTAGGCCCAGGGCTCGAGGGCGTTGGCCTTGGCCGTCTCGATCAGGCTGTAGAGCAAGGCGCTAGTCTCGGCGCCCTTGGGACTACCAGCGAACAGCCAGTTCTTGCGTTTATGCCCAGCAGGGCATAAACGCAATTATGCGCACCTCCGGATTATGCGCAGTTGTTCAGTCAAACGTCTCGCAGTCCGGCATCAACGCCGAATTAGCGTTGCCTATCAGGAAGCGCTCGTCCACGCGGCATAGCCGGGACTGCGCCTAATCACAAGCTGTCGAGGAAGGCGAGAACATCGGCTTTTGGCGAGTAACGCGGTGCCTTCGTCTCGGGCGGCTGCAATGTGGCCAATGCCCGTTCCTTCATGGCTAGATCGGCCTCCAAATACTGATGGGTGGTCGAGACATCCTTATGGCCGAGCCACAAGGCGATGACTGCCAAGTCGACGCCGGATTGCAGGAGCGCCATCGCGGTGGAATGGCGCACGACATGGGGCGAGACGTTTCGGTCTCGCAATGATGGACAGCCGGAGGTAGCCGCACTGACAGCGCGTTGCAAGCGCTCCTCCACGCCCGAGCGACTCATCGCTTGACCGAAGCGATTTGGGAGTAGCGCTTGCGTTGGCTCAGTTGGCAGGGTGCGCATCCAGGCGCGTACCGCTGCCGAGGTATGTTTCCAGAGCGGCAGGACACGCTCCTTGCGTCCCTTGCCATGCAAATGCACGGCACCGTTGTGCTGCAGATCGACATCCCGGCGCTGGCTAGATCGGCCTCCAAATACTGATGGGTGGTCGAGACATCCTTATGGCCGAGCCACAAGGCGATGACTGCCAAGTCGACGCCGGATTGCAGGAGCGCCATCGCGGTGGAATGGCGCACGACATGGGGCGAGACGTTTCGGTCTCGCAATGATGGACTGTAGTGGTCAAGTCCCAGCGGACACTTTGTTAAGCTGCGTTCGCCTTTGCCTCGAACTCTGCTGGGCTGACATAGCCCAGATAGGAGTGGCGGCGCTGGCTGTTGTAGAACATTTCGATGTAGTCCGATCACACACGCTCT
>NZ_AFWT01000023.1 GCF_000224065.1 Thiorhodococcus drewsii AZ1 | reverse complement strand
GCCTCGGTGTCCGTGAGCGGCTCAAGCCGCGCAGCGGCGAGCGGACTGAGGCGCACGCCGGTCTCGCCGGGCAGGACCGGGTCGGCCCCCGGCTCGAGGAGCGCCAGATCGCGCAGCACCTCAAGGTCGCCCCCGAGCTCGGTGGCGAGGCCCGTGGCGATCGCGCTCGGGACCGGCAGTGCGAAGAGCGTCAAGGCACGCAGCAGGGCGCGCCCGTCCGAGCCGGCCAGGTCGAGCAGGCTCTGCACCGCGATCGCCTCGAGCTGCGCGCGCAGCACCTCGCTCGTGGGCAGGTCGCCGCCCGCGAGATAGGACTCCATCTGCTCGAGCGCGGCGGTGGCCTTGGCTAGGGGTACCTTGGGATTGAGCAGGAGCCGGGCGCTCAGCAGATCGAGCAGCCCAGGATTGCCGCGCGCGGCCGCTCGGGCGCGGGGGATCAGCGCCTCGCGGGCCTCCAGATCGGGAAGCGTCTGCAAACGGGCGAGGGTCTGCTGCCGCAGGGTGAGCTTGCGCTCGGCGGTATCGTTGAAGCTCGCTAGCTCCAGACGGGCAAGCCGTTCGGCAGGATCGGCCCCGGGCGGGCCGAGGCGGAAGGGGAAGCGGCTGGTGACGAGCAACCGGCTGGTGGTGCGCAGCGGATCGAAGGCGCGCATCAGGGTGGTGATGAGTCCGACCGAGCGGGACTGCACCGTCCGCACCCCGGCATGCTCATCGAGCAGCTGCTCGAAGTCGTCGAGCACGAGCAGAAGCGCCGGTCCGGACGCGTCGCGCTGGCGGCAGGGGCCGGACAGGAGGTCGGTCAGGAGATCGCCGAGCGCCTGCAGGGCGGCGTCCTCACCGCGCGCTCTGGCCGCCCGCACCTGAGTCTGGCCCTGGCGGATCAGCTCGCGCGCCGCCGGATAGGGTGCCAGGGTGTCGTCCAGGCGTTCGAGCAGGTCCTCTAGACCGAAGCGCCCGTGGAGCACAGCGAGGGCCAGGTCGTCGCGGCAGCGGTTGGCCAGGCGCGCCGCCAGGCTCGACTTGCCAAGGCGGCCCATGCCAGTGATGAGCACACCCGCATGATGCTGGCCTTTCAGGTCGCGCAGCGCGCGCTGCAGCTCGCGGCGACGCCCGACGAAGAGTGCATGCGAGGCGACCGGGACGGCATTGCCGAGCAGATCCTTTTTGCCCAGCAGTTCTCCGGGTACATAGTCGGCCGGGAGCAGCGAACGCGCACGGGTGCCGGCGACCAGGGGGGCGGCCTCATCGCCCTCGGGACCGAGCCAGAGCCGCGCGAGGTGCCAGTCGCGGCGAAGGCTGTCGGACTCCGACTCCAGCAGACGGCGACGGGCCTCGGCGACGGCAAGGGCCAGACCTTCGCCGCAGGCGAGCCGGGCATAGAGCTCGGCGGCGAACTGGGTCGCGGCGCTGTCGGCCACCGGACCGTCCCAACCGATGATGGCCGGCAATCCCGCCTCGATGAGGGCGCTGGTGAGTGAGTGCGCGGGGCTCGGTGGTGCCGAGCTGCCGGATCCCCCGTCGGCGGCCTTGTGGTCCGCTGCCGGAGGCAGTCCTCCCGTCGCCGCTGCCTGGGACGGTGCCGCCGCGCTCGAGCAGGCCGACAGGAAAAGCAGTCGCGGCAAGGCGGGCCGCAGCGCGCGCAGCAGCTCGGGCGCCAAGGTCGGGTGGGCAGCGCCCGCATCATCCTCGAGCAACAGGATGGGCTGCGGCGTGGCGTCCTGCTGCACCCGCCAGGCCGCATGGCCATGGCAAGACAGGTGCAGGACCGGCAGTCCGCCCGCTTCGGCGAGGCGCCGACCGAGCGTCTGCGCCTCGCCGCTTTCCTCGACCAGCAGATCGAGTTGGGTGTTTCCCACCGCAGAGAGAATGGCCGCCTCCTCGGCCTCGTAATCGAGCTCGGAGACGCCATCGGGGGCAGCGGCCATGAAGGCCAGGGCGAGGCGGTAGTCGTCAGGTGCCGGCGCGGTCTGGATCGGGCCGAGGCGACGGACCAGGGCGAACTGCAGGAGCGGATCCGCCGCTAGGTGACCCTCGGCGTTGGCGAGCAGCTCCCAGGGGGCCTGGAGTGCCGCCCATTCGGCTGCAGTGGGGTGGCGGCTTGGACAGTGCAGGGTCAGCAGCAGGGTGCCCACGTTGCCTTCGAGCAGGCGGCTGAGCCCCTGCTGCTCGCCATCGAGCCAACGGTAGAGCTCCTGACCGAGAGCCAGTGCGGCCCGAGGGTCGCGATGGTGCTCGAGCAGGGTATAGCGACGCGCGAAGCCCGCGAGCTGAACACACGCGTCCTTGCTCAGTGGCCGGCGCGATCCGATCGGGATGCAGTCGGCCAACAGCGCAATGGAGTCATCCTGGATGTGGACCGTGGCGGACATGACGCGCTCCTGATCGGCATGAGGTGCTGGTCCAAGCTTACGTGTTTGCGAGTTGTCGAGGCGAGCGTTGCGTGCACAGGAATGCGCCGGAGCAGCTCCGGCAACGCCTGCGTGGAATTCATGGCACCCCCTGAAAGCAGCCACCGACCCGGCTCGGATCGACCTCGCAGCCGTGCGCAACGCCAAATCGCTTGGCGCAGGTCATGGTCGTCTTATCCCGCACTCGATGGAGACTTTCGCGCTACCGCAGGTGGCTCAAGATTCAGCCGCACGGCGGCGCAAGTCCTCCTCGACGGCGTCCAATGCCTGGCGGATCGCGGTCAGAATCATGGTGTCCGAGAGCTCCTGATCCAGTTCGGGCACGTCCCACGCGAAGATCGATCGGTACTTCTCGACCAGATGTCTCACGTCTTTCACGAGCTGGCTGCTTTGAGCGGCCAGTTCCAATCGTTCCATCGTTGCCATCTTGCTTACCTCCTATTGAGATCAAGGAAAGATACCCGTTGCGCGTCAGGGCAAGGCGCCGAGACGCGTCGTGGCGGCCCCACGACGAGCAGCGGCAACGCGGCACTGGCGCGTCGAGCCGAGGCCGTCAGTCACTCGTCTTCAACCCATATTTCTGCACCCGATACCGCAGCTTCTCCCGCGTCGTGCCAAGCACGCGCGAGGTCTGGCTGACGTTCTCGGCGTTGCGCCGCAGCACCTCGGCGAGGATGGCGCACTCCATATCGTCCAGACTGAGCGTGCCGTCCAAGGGTAGACAGAGACGGTCCTCGTCCTGGACCACCGCCCCTGACCGACCTTCGGATTCGGACTCGCCCAGGTACAGCCAGCGCTCGGGGAACACGGGGCCGTCCGCGAGGAGCACACAGCGCTCGACCAGGTTTCTCAGCTCGCGCACGTTGCCGGGCCAGTCGTAAGCGGCGAGTCGGCTCCAGACCGATGGCGGAACGGTCTCGACCCGCTGCCCGGAGCGGGCGTTGAACTCCTTGATGAAGACGGGCAGCAGGTCTTCGAGGTCCTCTTTACGATCGCGCAGCGCGGGGACTTCGAGCCGGAAGACGGCGAGACGATGGTAGAGATCGGCGCGGAAGGCGCCGTCGGCGACTCGCTTCTGCAGCTCTTGATTGGTTGCGGCGATGATCTGGAGATCGATCTCCAGCTCGCGCTCGCCACCGACACGGCGGATGCGATGGTCCTCAATCGCCTTGAGCAGCTTGGCCTGGAGGTCCAGCTCAAGTTCGCCGAGCTCGTCAAGGAACAAGGTGCCGCCATTGGCCTGTTCGATGAGTCCGCGCCGCCGGCCCTTGGCCCCGGTGAAGGCGCCCGCCTCGTGTCCGAACAGCTCGGCCTCCATCAGCTCTCTGGGCAGGGCGGCGCAGTTGACCTCGATCAGCGGACCGGAGGCGCGTGGCCCGACGTTATGGATAATGCGTGCCATCAATCCCTTGCCGGTGCCGGTCTCGCCGGTGATGAGCAGACCCGAGAAAGGCACCTTGGACAAACGGTCGAGCATGTCGCGGGCATCGGCTGCGGCCTGGCTGCGGCCGATGAAGGCCTCCGGCCCATAGCGGTTACCGCGTTGGCGCTCTTCATCGCTCAGACGGCGTTGCGCCTGCGCGCTGCGCGCGGCGCCCGCGACGACGATTTGCAGCCGCTCCAGCTCGCAGGGCTTCTCGAGGAAATCGAAGGCGCCGAGCTTGAGCGCACGCACGGACTCGGGGATACCGCCGTAGGCGGTCAAGAAGATCCACTCCCCTCCGATCCCGCGTTTGCGGACCTTTTCCAGCAGGTCGAGAGCATTGCCATCGGGCAGATTCATGTCCGAGAGCACGACCAGCGGCTCCAGATTGCGCTCGAACAGAAAACGCTCCGCCTCGGCCAGATCGAAGGCCTGCACGGCATCCCAGCCGCTCGATGCCAGCTCGGCGCACAGCTCGGCGCCCAGCAGGCGCTCGTCCTCGATGACCAGCAGGGTTTCAGACATGGGACGTCGCTCCAGTGGACTCGTGGGGTCGGCAAGGCAGACGCAGTGTGACGGCGGCACCGTGGGGCGTCTGGTTGGCGAGATGGAGATCGCCATCCTGGTCACGCACGAAGCGGCGAACCATGGCGAGCCCCAATCCGGTGCCGCCCTGGCGTCCGGTGGCAAAGGGACGAATGCCGGCGCGCAGCAGATCCTCGGGAAATCCGGGGCCCGAATCGATGACGCTGACAACCAGACCGCCGTTTTCCAGGCGCGCGACGACCTGGATGCAGCCCTCGCCCGGCATCGCCTGCACGGCGTTGAGGACCAGATTGAGCAAGGCCTGGCGCAGACCGGCGGCGGGCAGGAGACAGCGCAAATCGCTCGGGATCTGGGCATCGGTCACGATCCGCTCCGGGATCTGGTAGCGCAGCAGCGTCAGCAGCTCGTTGACGAGTTGACCGACAGCGACCTCTTCGAGCGGCTCCGGCAGATGGCGCGCCGCATCCACCTGGCTGGTGAGCAGATGATTGATACGCTTGAGTTCGTCGATGACGGCAGCAATACGGGCCGCGTGCTCGGTATCGGCCAACACCCGATGCAGCTTGCCGCAGGCCATCTGAATGCCGGCGAGCGGATTGCGCAACTCGTGCGCGAACCCGGCGGAGACGGCACCGACAGCGGCCAGCCGCTCGGCTCGGCGTAGCTCGCGGCTCTGGGCAAGCAGCGCTCCGGTGGCTTGGCGCACCTCCTGCTCCAGCGTCTGCTCGCGGTCGCGATGGTCGGCCTCCAGCGCCTGCAGGCGTGCGACCAGCTCGTTATAGCTGTTAAAGGCGGGGTGCGCGGCCTTATCGATGTTGCCGATCAGCGACTCGGGGACGGGGCGGTAGTCCTTTCGCGCGAGGCGGGCCAGCAGATCCTCCATGGCACGCAGCGGCAGCCTGGCGCGCGAGCGAATGAACAGAAAGGTGACGCCGAACACGAAGGGACCGGTCAGCAATAGCAGGAGCGTCAATTTGATCTCTGTCGACGCGTCCCGTCCGATCTGGCTCAGCAGCCAGTCATGGCGCTGACGCTCACCATCGAGTACCTGACGGATCTCGGCGAGCGCCTCGAACAGGACGTCGACCGTTCGTGCCTGCGCATCGCCGAGCTGCGTCCCGACGCGCTTCAACCGCATCAGGGTCTCTGGGTGTAGCGCCCCCTCAAGGCGTGCAATTTCTTGGACCTGATCGCGGAGTTCGACCAGCTCCGAGCGCGCGACCGGCGCCCCACGCAACCCCTTGAGCAGGGTCTGCTCCATGCTCAGCCCAACGCTCTGGATCCGCTCGATATGCTCAAGGTGCGACTGGATCGGCGCCAAACGCTCCAAACTGTGCCAAGAGACGAAAAGCATCCCGATCAGGGCCGCCAGCACCACGCCGACCGATATCCAGAGCGGAAGCCAGAACATCCGTCGGACCGCAAACGCATCGAGTGCTGGGCTGACTTCGGAGGAATCGGGATTCCTGCTCGACATCTCTTGCGTGACCTCTCGTTTGGAATTGACGCCACCAAGCCACTGACCGATCGGTTGTGCAAGGTCCCGGCGCGACGGTTCGGGGATCGCAAACGGGGTTATAGTGCCGAGCCATCCGGCCTGTATCGCCCCGTGCGACCTGCTTTGAAAGCCAACAAAGCAAACTTCGTACCGTCCGAGAAGTCTTCATCCGCGCGAACGCCACGGCCGGATGATCCGCAGCTAGCTGGTTCACTACAACCAGCATGGGTCGCATCGACCAAAACATCCCTACGAACAGGGCCGAGGTGAGCGCACTGCCCCAGCGCGCCAGCCCGATGCCCGCCCCGCCGCGACCCCGGTCGCGGTGGGGCGGGAGACGCCGCATCAGAACCTGTAGCTCACCGTCACCTTGAGGTTGCGCCCCGGCCCCTTGAGCGCGGAAAGATACGGCAGATAGTCCTCGTCGAACAGGTTATCGATGCCGAAGTCGAGGGTGAGATCGCGGTACGGCTGCCAGCTCAGCCACAGGTCGTGGAGATCGTAAGCGTCAGCAGGCGTACCATCGGCGGGCACGCGATCCTGCTCGGCGACGAAGCGCGCGCGCCAACCCAGCTCGACCTGCTGCTCGGGCAGTCGCAGCCCGGCTTCGAGCTGCCAGGTATCTGGCTGCACGCTCGCAAGCGGCTCGCCGGTCGACTTGTCCTCGCCCCGGGTCTGGGCATAGAAGGCATTGGCGAACCAGCGTCCGGCATCGTAGCCGGCCTCCAGCTCGAAGCCTTCGAGCTTGGCCGAGGCGACGTTGCGGAATGAACTCACACCGCCCAGCCCCGGATTCCCCGGAACCGGCCGGAAGGTGAAGTTCACGATCTGATCGATGAAGTCGTCGACATCGTTACGGAAAAGGCGTGCCTGGAAGCGGGCACGGTCACCGGAGGCGAACAGATCCTCTTGGTGCAACCGGAAACCGATCTCCTTGTTGTGCGCCTTTTCAGGTTCGAGATCCGGATTGGGAACGAACAGGTTGCGACAACCCGGCCCACAGCTGAAGTGGGTGCCGGAGACATAGAGTTCGGTGACGTCGGGCGCGCGGAAGGCCTCGTTGTAGCTCGCCTGCAGCGACAGCCAGTCGGTCACCGCCACGTCGGCTCCGATCTTGGCCGAGAAGGCGCTGTCGTCGTGTTCGTCCATCGTCGGATCGTCGCTCTCGCGGGTGTAGCGGTCCCAGCGTACTCCGGGGATCAGGGTCCAGCGGCTGCCGATCATGATCTCGTCCTGGAGATAGAACCCGAGCACCTCGCCCTCCCCGTCCGGATAGCTCGGACGCGCCGCACCATTGCGTCTGGCCTCGACGCTGTCGCGGTGCCATTCGACCCCATAGCTCAGCACCTGGGCGAACCGATCTCCACCATCCAGACGCATGTGGTTGCGCAGGTCGATCCCGAAGGTCTCGATCTGGGTCTCGTCGCTACGCCCGTCGTGCAGGCGCTGCTCGTCGATGTCCGTAAGGTTGCGATAGAGCATCAGCGCAGGGTTGAACCAGGGTTGGTCGGGCGCCGCGTAACGATAGCGCAGCGCGAGGTTTTGCTGCTCGATATCACGATCGACCAGATCTTCGTCGGTGGCGGCGATCTGGGCGTTGGACGGCACCTCGCCAGAGAGTTTGCCGCCCATCAGCGAGACGCCGAAGTGGTTGACGCCATCGGGGGTCCAGTTCAGTTTGCCGAGCCCCGAGAAGCGCTCGTAAGCGGAGTGATCGAGGTCGCTGCCGTCACCGAGCGCGACGTCTCCGGCATCGCGATAGGCGAGGTTGAACAGATAGTCGAACCCGCCTTCGGTGGCTCCATAGAGCGCAGCCGAGCCGAGCCATTCCTCGTTGACGTCCTGATAGCCGGTCTTGACCAATCCGCCGACGGCTTGCCCCGGACGCAGCAAATCGGTCGCATCGCGCGTCTGCAAAGCGATGACGCCACCGAGCGCACCGCTGCCCCACAGCGCCGAGGCAGGTCCACGCAACACATCCAAGCGTTCAAGCAGCTCGGGTTCGATGAACACCCGAGCACTGTGGGAGCGCGAGAAATTCTGACGCACCCCGTCGATCAGGTAGAGGATCCGCGTGTCATCGATACCGCGAATGGTGATCTGCTGCCCGCTGGGACGCGGACCGCCACCGAGTCCGACGTTGGGGAGGGTTTCGAGCACCTCACCGATCGTGCTCGGCTGGTCACGATCGAGCTGCGCGCGATCGACCACGCTGACCGCATCGGGCAAGGTGTCGACCGCACGTTCGGTGCCGGTGGCGACCACCGAGATGGCGGGTAAAACGGTATCGGCTCCCAGCGGCTGAGACAACGCGACCAGCGCGCAGCAACCGGACAGCCCCGGAAGCAATGCGGGTTGGGACATGATGGATCACCTCAATTCTAATGAGGACGCGACTGGCGGAGGGCTGGCGAGCGTCGGAGTTGGTTCAGGAAGTTTTGAGCGTGCCGAGCGGAGGCTGAGGCCCCGCAACGCACACCGAGGTCCGACACGACCCCGGTCGGACTGCGCGGGCGACCAGATCGAGCACGGCCCCGGTCGGACAGAGCAGCCGGCACCACACCATCGGCACCCAGGCCGAGAGCCGCAGCACCAGGAAGAGCGCGACCAGGAACCAGATCGAGCTGATATCCAGTCCGAACAGCTCGGGGAACAGCTCGAAGCCGCTCCAGCGCTCGACGCCATAGGTCACGCCGCCGATCAATACCAGTGCCAGCACCAATCGCAGCCGAGACATGAGACGGTTGTCGAGCGGCCAGCGCCGCCAGCGCGAGCGCCGGTCGAGACGGGCGACCAACCGCTGTGCCTGACCGAATGGACAGATGTGACGGCAATAGGTGTTGTCGTCCCAGATCGCACCAAGCAGCACCAGCACGCCATAGCAGGCCACCAGGGCCGAGACCGAGACCCCGAGCAACGGGTG
The DNA here is from genome assembly GCF_000224065.1 of Thiorhodococcus drewsii AZ1. Taxonomy (GTDB): domain Bacteria; phylum Pseudomonadota; class Gammaproteobacteria; order Chromatiales; family Chromatiaceae; genus Imhoffiella; species Imhoffiella drewsii. The sequence goes on along the minus strand of NZ_AFWT01000023.1, from coordinate 69,155 downwards.
CAGCAGGTTGAGATAGGTGAAGCTGAGATTGAACAGAAAACCGAGCGTCAGCAGACTGGCGACCCCGAGCAGGGTCAGCCCGAAGCGATTCAGACGCCAGCGCCGCTGCCAAACCAGCGCGAACATCGCCACGATCAGTGCGAGCTGCCACTTCCAGCGCTCGGAGAGCGGCGCCTCAAGCGCGAAACCCTGCGCTGCCTGGTCAAGGTAAACGTCGAGCGCCGGCCCGGCGCTGACGACCAGTTCGTCGAGTGCCCGCGCCAGCGCTTGCGAGGTCATGGTCGCACCGCTCACCGCATCGATGCGCTGCAGCTCGGGCGCTAGCTCGACGGCCCGCGCCCGCTCGTAGAAGCCTGCTGAAGCGACCCGCCGCAGATAGCTCGGTGTCTCGCGCGACTCCAGGTGCACCAGTTGGCGCACCTGGCCATCGGCATCGAAATAGACACCAATACGCAGCGGACCGGCGAACCCGCGCACCCGACTGTCGAGCCCGAAATTGTCGAGATACAGCCCGCAGAAGCGACCGGCCCGGTCGCGCCGCTCGGCTATCGGCAGGGTCTCGGTGGCCTGCGCCATCGCGCTACAGCCGTCCGGATCGCCGGCCTCGGCCCGAGCGGCCAGTTCGGCGAGCACCTCGTCCGGCCGGCGTTGCACCGCGTCATCTCCGCCGACCAGACCGAACGAACTCAGTTCCTGCGGTTCGGCGGCGCCGAGCAACGCATAGCCGTGTCCCTCGGTGGAGACGCTGTCGGCCATCACGCCGAACCCCGTCGTTACCCCGGACACCTCAGTCGCCTGACCGATCAGCCGAGGCACCGAATGCGCTGGATCGATGGGATCGATGCGGAAGGCGGGGCCTGGGCCGGTCCCGGCCGGCTCGCTACGTGCCCACAGCACGGCCACGATAGCGGCAAGCAGCAGGGTCGCAACGACCCGGCGTCGACCGAATCGATCAAGCTCCACCATTGAGGGTCTTCCTCACGATCTCGACCACCCAGTCGTTGAGTCCCGGATCGGGCAGGATGGCGTCGCCGGCATAGAGCACCCGGCTGGAGTCGGGGCTCTGCTCGACCGCAGCGCCAATGATGTCGCCCTGAAAGGCCGGATCGACCGCCACCAGTACCGGCAGCACCGCCGCCCGGTCCTCAAGGTCCAGCACCTGCTGAATGGCGCGCAGGGTCGGCTCGGGAGAGTAGTCGACCAGATGTCCGCACCAGGCATAGGCGACGGTGTCGATTCCGGCCTTGAGCTTGAGATAGCGACCGATGTCTCCGACCAGGGCCTCCCACTGCTGGTTGTAGCGGGCATCGCCATAGGCGACCAGCACCACGCCGGTATCGGCGGTCTCCCCGGCCAGCTCCTGCGATCGACGCAGCAGGTTCTTCTTGAGCAGCGAAGAGAAGTCGAGCATCGGGGTCAGGGTTACCCGCGCCTTGGGGCGATAGAGCTCGACCTTTTCTTCGGCGAGTTTGGCCATCACCCTGGGGTCGGCCTTCATGCCGAGGATGGTCGGGATGTCGTCGAGCGAATGCGAGCTGACGGTGAGGAACAGCGGCACCACGATGACTTCGTCGAACCCGGCCTCGTCGAAGGCGCGCATCTGGGTGCTGATCGAGGGTTCGGTGTACTCCATGAAGGCGGTACGCACATCGGCGATCTGTCCGTCGGACATGATGCGATCGCGCACCGAGTGCTCGACATCGACCAGCATGTCGCGCCAGCCCTTGGAGTGCGAACCGTGATTGACCAGCAGCACGCCGATTTTGGACGTCTGGCCGTCCTCCTCCGAGGCCGAGTCGCCGCACCCGCTCAGCAGCAGCGGCAACAGCACCAGAGCGCCGAGCAGCCCATTCAGCAATCGCTTGTTCATAACAGTGGATCAACTCCTCAATCGATGTTCGTTCCCGATCACGCCAGCATGCGTGCTGGCCAGAGACGGATAGATTAGGCGCAAAATAGTATTGATTTCGATAATCATTATCAATTGATGATTATCAATCGATACCCGTCGCGGGAGAAGTTCCGGTATTGGAGTGTACTTTCCACGCATCCAAAGTTGGCTCCGGATCCCGCCGGAACCCCCGAGCACTCAGCGTTGATGCGCCTGGATCGGACGCACCATGGCCCTGCGATCCAATCCGGGGGTCAGACGCGCGCGAACAGATGAAACCGAATCCGCCAGACGCGATTGAAACGGCAGTCGGAGCTGTTGTACCTTACCCACCCGCCAGTAAGAAGAAAAATAAATAAATAACACCAGCACGTGCGGGAAGACCGGACCACCCTGGATCGGGATGCGATCGAGGCATCGCTCGCTAGCCGATATTTCGCTTCCTTGCCATAGGCTTGGAATTCCCTCGCGGCATCAATCGACAATAACGAGAACCGACGAAGGAGTGGATGGATGTTGAGACCCAAGATGGCAGCGGCCGCCTTGACCGCCTCGCTGGCATTGCTGCCGATCGCCTCACAGGCCCACGACTACTGGATCATGCCCGGCACCTTCGATCCGGCGCCCGGCACGTTGCTGGAGGCGCGCTTTACCTCCGGGCATAGCTATTTCGTGGACGAATCGGTCCCTGACGTCACGGGCTTTCGGGCCTTCGAGCGGCTTCCGGACGGACGCGAGATCGCCCTCGCCTACCAGCAGCTGAATGCGAGCCGCGCCACCCTGTCCGCCGCCATGCTCGGCGAAGGCACCTACATGCTGGGCGCCGTCTCGACTCGGCCCCAGTTCTGGAGCCGTACCAAGACCGGCTATGCACCCGGGCAGAAGACGGAGGTCCCGGACGCCGTCGTCACCACCCGCTATCTCAAGTCGATCAAGACCTTCGTGACCGTCGGACAGCCGAGCGACGGCTGGGACGCGGTCCTGGGGCACGAGATCGAGCTGGTTCCCCTGGCCAATCCGACGACCCTGAGCGCGGGCGACCGGCTTGCGGTTCGGGTACTCCTGCACGGCCGGCCGGTCGCCGACGCGGAGGTCCATGCCATCCACCAGGGCTTCGAGAGCGAGGAACGGGAGTCGGCGGCGAGCACCGCCACGAACGCCGAGGGCGAGACCGAGATCGTCCTGGACCGGCCCGGACCCTGGCTGGTCTACGCCCGCGTCGAGCGCGACGCACCACCGGCCTCCGGGGTCGATCGCGAGAACCTCCGCGCCTATCTGCTGACGCGGGTCGCCCGTCCTAAAGCGGGGGCACGGCCATGAACGGGCATCTGAGAGGATCCGCACTGCTGTGCGCATTGGCCTTGCCGGGCACCCTGGTTGCCGAGGTGCTCGCCGACGGTGACGAGGCGATCGAGCTGGGCACCATCATGGTCAAGGGCGAGGCCCTGCACCGCAACGATATCCCGGCGACGGTAAACCGGGTGGAGGCGGAGCGGTTCGAAGAGATGACGGCCGTGCGCATCGAGGAGGTGCTGGAGGAGGTGCCGGGGGTCGAGATCGGCAACTACAACATGGGCGGCGTGGCCAACGTCATCAAGATGCGCGGCTTCACGGGCGGCGCCCACGGCGGCGACGTCGCCGTCTATGTCGACGGCATCCCCCTCAACGAGGGCGAGTCGCATGCCGACGGCTATGCGGACGTCAATGTTCTCATCCCGCTCGAGATCGAGGAGCTGGAGGTGTTCAAGGGCCCCTCCTCCGTCCTCTACGGCAATTTCGCGCGCGCCGGCTCGCTGGCCTTCCATACCCGCCAGCGCGGCGAGTACGCCAAGGCCAAACTGACCTACGGCTCATTCGACACCTGGGACGCCCAGGGCGCCTTCGGGCTCTCCCTGGCCGAGGGACTCTACAACAACACGGCGATCCAGGGCGCCAGCACCCAAGGCTTCCAGGACAACTCCCAGTGGTCGCGCATCAACGCCTCGACCCGCTTCACCTGGGATCTGAACGAGCGCCTGGATCTGGCGCTGAGCCTGCGGGCGCACCAGTCCGACTGGGACGCCCCAGGCTACATCCCCAAAAGCCTCTTCGACGCCGAATCCACCGATCAGGCGCCCAACGCCGAGGACGACGGCGGCGAGAAGAGCTTCTACAGCGAACGTCTCGATCTGGGGCTCTCGCTGAGCGAGGAGCTGCGGCTCCTCTACTGGGTCTACGGGACCCAGCAGGACTTCACCCGCTTCGCCAAGTTCGGTTACGACCCAGGCGGACAGACCGAGCGCAACTACGACCGCAGCGTCTGGGGCACAGGCGCCAGCCTAAACCTGGACTCCCAACTCGCGGACAAGCCGCTCACGGCCATCCTGGGTCTCGAATACTACGACGAGGACACCGACTGGCTGCGCTGGGACACCTCCAACCGGGTGCGGCTCGACAAGACCGAGGACCGCACCTTCAACATCACGACCTTCTCCGTCTTCGCCCAGGGCGAATGGGAGCTGTCGCGCTATTTCCGACCCACGCTGGGTCTTCGCTACGACAGCTTCGGCGGCAGCTACGACAACCGAGACCCGGGCGGCGAGCCGTTCGACAGCGACATGAACGACTACGACCACTGGAGCCCCAAGCTCGGCTTCCGCAGCCTCCTGATGGATGGGCTGGATCTGCGCGCCAGCTTCAGTGAGGGTTTCTCGCTCCCGGACGGCGAGGCCAAATATCAGACCGACCTCGACGTCTCGCCCGAGGTGATCCGGCAATACGAGATCGGTCTGAGCTACGACCCGATCGAAGCCCTGTCGGCTGACGTGGCCCTCTTCATCCTCGACACCAGCGACGAGATCCAGGAATACCCGGTCGGCTCGGGGCTCTACAAGAACCTGGGCGAGACCCGACGCACCGGTGTCGAGGCCGCCCTGCTGTGGCGTCCGCTCGAGGGTCTGACCCTCTCGGGCGACATCGCCCTGATCGACTCCGAGATCCGCTCCAGCAACGCCCCAGGGCTCGAGGGCAAGGAGATCTCCGGCGTCCCGGATCGCGTCTCCAACCTCTCGGCCGAATACCGCTCGCCGCAGGGTATCGGCGGCAAGATCAAATGGCGGCACGTCGGCAAGTATTACATCGACGACGAGAACACCGAGCGCTACGACGGGTATGACGTGGTCGATCTGGGACTCTTCTACGAGCGCCCGTACGAGCGCCCGCTCGGCGGCGGCGACGCGCGCAAGCTGCGGCTCGGCGCGGAGGTCAAGAATCTCTTCGACGAGTGGTATTCGCAATCGGTGTGGAGCGGATACGGGACGAACAACTATGCCGTCTCCTGGCCTCGGACCTACTGGCTCAGCATGAGCCTCGACTGGTAGCGCGCGGCGCTCGGCCCGCCGGAAACCGAGGGCCGAGCGACCGCCCTGAACCCCTGATTCCAGTCTCGCGCTCAGACGGATGCAAGAGGAGCCCATGTCCATGACCGAGGTCAGCACCTATGCCGCTCCACCGGAATCCAGCCGAGAGGACGGCCCCGATACTCCGCTCGGGGTCCCGGCTGCGGATGGAGCGGCACCCTCCAGTGCAGGATCCGCCGATCCGTCCACCGCACCCGCGGTGGAGACGGACTGGCTCGGGCCCCTCGCCGAGCTTCCGCAGCGCCTGGACGCCGTCCTCGACGCCGGCGGCCCCGTGGTCATGGTCCTGGGACTCCTGTCCGTCGTGGCCTTGGCCATCGTCATCCTCAAGCTCTGGCAGTTCCAGCGGCTGCGGCTGGGCTCGCTTGGCCCCGCCCGAGCGGCCATCGAGCACTGGCGCCGGCACGACGCGCGCACGGCGCTGGCCGCCGTGACCGGACAGAGGGATCCCGTCTCGCGCGTGACCCATGCCGCGCTCGAGGGATGCCGCCGGCCCGGGGCCGATCAGTCCCTGCTGCGGGAGGAGCTGGTGCGGCTCGCGACCCAGGAGCTGGAACGGCTGCGCGGCTATCTGCGCGCGCTCGAGGTCATCGGCACCCTAAGTCCGCTCCTGGGTCTGCTCGGCACGGTGCTGGGGATGATCGAGGCATTCCGACGGCTCGAGTCGGCCGGCTCCCAGGTGGATCCCGCCATTCTCTCAGGCGGCATCTGGCAGGCGCTGCTCACCACCGCCGTCGGCCTGACCGTCGCCATTCCGGTGGTGCTGGCACACACCTGGCTGGAACGTCGCGTCGAGCGCTGCGGACATCAGATGGAAGACGCCGTGACTCAGGTCTTCACGCGCGATCTGGTCATGGCGGAGCCCGAGCCCGTGCGCGAGACCGACTCGGCCGATCGGCTGCAGGTCGGCCATGCGGCTTGAGTGGCGCGCACCGCGCCGCCGCATCCCGATCAGCCTGACCCCGCTGATCGACATAGTCGTCATCCCGCACCCCATGACGATCGGTCGGAACTGATGGAGATCCGCGCGCGTCACTGGCTGATCGCGCTTGCCCTCGCCGGAACGGCTCACGGATCCTTGCTGCTGATGCTTCCGCCGCAATCCCGGCCGAAGCCGGCATCCGAGCCGCTCCAACGGATTCAAATGGTAGTGTTGAAACCGAATGGAGGGGGCTCGGGCTCGGCCGCCGGAGGCCAGGCGCCGGATTCGCCCCCGGCTCGAACGCCAGCCCTCGCCCCGCTCGTACCCGTCGGCCCGGCACTCGCCCCCCTGAAGGCACCGACGGAGACCATCAAGGCACGCCCACTCGAGCCGCCCGTCTCGAAACCCGTACCCGTGCCCAAGGCCCAGACGCCGCTCGAGACGAAAAAGCCGCCGGTCAAGGCCCGTCGGCCCCCGCCCAAGCGGAGCACCAAGGCACCCCGGGCCAATATTCCGCCGAAACCCGCCGTAGCGGCCAAGTCCAGTCGCAAGCGTTCCAATACGGCGGACTCGGCCTCGCGCAGCCGAGGAACAGAGACGAACGCGCGGTCGGAACGCCGCTCGGCCGCCCCAGGCAACCAGGGATCCGGACGGGGCGGCGGCGCAAAGGGCTCCGGTGCGGCCAGTGCGCGGCGCAGCTATTACGGCACCCTCGCGAGCTGGCTCGCGCGTCACAAGCGCTACCCGGCTCAGGCACGCCGACGCCAGCAGCAAGGCACCGTGCGCGTGACCTTCACCATCGACCGCCAGGGCCGACTGCTCTCACACCGGATCGTCTCGGGCTCCGGTCACACGTCGCTCGATCGGGAGGTCGAGGCCATGCTGAAGCGCGCCTCGCCCATGCCACCCATTCCGGCCGCCCTCGGCAAGAACCGCGTGACCATCACCGTGCCGATCAGCTTCAGTCTGCGCTAGCCATGGCCCTCATGTCGGATCGGCCCGATCCTCGGAGAGGGCCGCCTCCGCTCACCAATCCCTTAACGTTATTCGCTGACGTCGGGCAAGCTCAGCGCATAGAAGGCCGCCATCAGCGACAGCAGCCCGAGCACCAGGATGGTCGCCGCGCTCCCGAGCCATTCCCCGATCAGCCCGATCAGACCTCCCGCCAGCATCAGGACCCCGATCAGTGTATTGGAGACGGCCACGTATGCTGCGCGGTTCTCGCCCGTCGACATGTCGACGAGATACAGCTTGCGCCCAAGCCGCACGCCGCCGTGCATGACGTTGAGGACGAGGAAAATCGCCGCGAGTCCGAGCTCGCTGGTCGCCAGGGTCCAGCCGAATGCCGCCGCGGCGAAGGTGAAGAGACCGAGCAGGCCGGCGCCCGCCGCGGCACTGGCCATGACCACACGGCTCGAGCGATCCCCGAGATAGCCCCAGAAGGGAGAGGACAGACTCGCGGCCAGCCCGTTGGCGACGATCAGGCCCCCGAGCCCCAGCAGCCCGGCGTCGGCCTCCTGCTGCGCGAAGAGCACGTAGAAGGGCGAAGCGAGCGCCACCGACAGCAGCAGACTCCTGGCGATCATGAAGCGCCGGAACGGGAGATCGTCACGGACGAGCCTCAGCTGCACGAGGGCCAGGGCGAGCGCATTCCCGCCCCCTTCCGTCGCCCCCGGCTGCTCGCGGATCGTTGCGAACAGCAGCGCGGCGAGGATCCACATCAGACCTGCGGCGGCCAGCAGACCGGCGAAGACGCGCAGACCGCCCCCTTGGAGATCCATGGTGCCGAGCCCGAGACCGATCCCGAGCACGGCGAGACCGGCCAGACTCGCGCTCCAGCCCATGAGCGCGCCTCGGCGGCTCTTGGACACCGTCTTGCCGAGCACGTCCTTGGCGGAGACCGAGCAGAGACCGCGCGACAGGCTGAAGACCACCAGCATCAGCAGGATCCCAGCCCCCGCCGCGATGCCGTCGAGCGTCATGGCGACGAAGGCCATGCCGAAAAGACTCAGGGCCGACAGCAGGGCGCCCAGCAGCCAGACACCCTTGCGAACCGCCAGGCGCCGCACCGAGGCGGCCACGGCCAGCTGCGGCACCAGCACCCCGGCCTCCCGAATCGGCACCAGCAATGCGGTGAAGGTCGCCGGCACGCCCAAGGCACCGAAGAGCCAGGGGATCACGAGCTTGGCGCTGGCGATCTCGTCCGCGACCTTGGAGAACAGGTTGGCCCCCAGGTAGGCGAAGAAATTGTGCGGCTGGTCGTTGCAGGCATTCTCGGGAATATCCTTGCAGACCCGCGCATCCTCATCTCCGGTGATACGGTTGTAGAGCGCTTCGATCGCCTGGCTCGCAGGCAGGGTGTCCTTGATGACAGCGTTCTGTTCGACAGCTGGATTCATTCGATCGTACCGGTCTTGTTGGCGCACATCGGCCGAAGACAGAGGTGCCTCGGCCCGCGATGGACACGGACCCGACCCATGGGGACCCTCGGGATGCACTCTGACAGGAAGCGCCGCCATGCAGCATGGCTCCGCCTAATGACCCTATGAATTATGCCAGGATCCGGATGGGCCCGGTCGCTCGGAATCCGCGCCCAGGACTCGGACCAGACCGACGCCCTCGTGAGCCGGATTCACCGCCATTGTCGCTTGTGCTTGCGCAGATAGGCCGGCGGCACAGTTCAGCACCGATCCATCGGAAGTGCGGACTGGAATACCGGAAGATTGAGACCCGATCATGGCCCTGCCGGGCCGGTTCGGCTGAGAGGCGGTGCCGACGCGATGATCGATAAACAGGATTATTTGAAACAAGAGGTTGCAAAAAAAACCGAAGGAAGGATGACAAACGACGAACCCATTACAGATAATGATTCTTATTTGCTGAAATATTACACACCAAATCGATGGAAAATACGGCGACCTCGATACTGGATCAATATCGCGCATCCCTCCTGGAAGACGCGCTCTTCCGATCCGAGGGTCCGCCGGACGGCCAGGCGGGACTGCAGCGCCACATGCTGCTGAAGGTCGTCGACGGCAAGGGCTACATGGAGCACCTGCTGTTCTCGAACGGACTTCTCGCCGGGCGCGGCGACTATCGGCTCGGCCGCGGGCATTCGGCGACCTATCGGGGGATGGAAACCTTCTTCGGGGCCAGCCTGATGCTCGGAGGATCCTTCGATCTCGAGGTCCCGGATCTCGACTTCCATGAACGGATCTCCGGGAGTCAGACCTGGATTCGATCCGGACACATCGGTTCCTTGCGCTATGCGCAGCCGGCCGATCAGCACTGCTGCGGGGTCTCGATCGATGTCCCCGCCGCACTGCTGGAGGGCTGGCGCGAGGAGGCGCCGAAGGCGCTCAATCCGGGTATTCGCGCGGCGCTGACGCACTCGGCTCCCCTGCTCCGTCCCTTGCCCGGGACGCACCGGGCGTTGCGTGCAATCGGCAGGCGAATGCTGCAGGTCAACACCTCCAGCCTCTGCGGACGCCTTCAATTCGAATCCTTGGCACTGGATATGCTGGCCGCATTGCTTCGGGTCGAGGACGGCGCCTCGGCCGATCTCACCCCGGCCGAGCGGCGCGAGCGCCGGCTGCGCGTCGCGCTCGACGAGGCCCGCGACATCCTCGACGCCGAATGGGCCTCGCCGCCGACGATCACCGAGCTCGGACGCCGCGTCGGACTCAACGAGTGCTACCTCAAGGCCGGCTTCCGCGATCGCTTCGGGACCACGATCGGCGCCTATTCGCGCCAGCGGCGCCTGGAGCAGGCGCGCCGGCTCATCGAGCGCGAGGGGCACGGCGTGCAGGAGGCCGCCTTCGCGGTCGGCTTCACCAACCTCGGCTGGTTCGCGTCCAACTTCCGCTCCCAGTTCGGCTGCCTGCCGTCCCACCTCGTCCGAAGCGCCTGATTCCAGGTTCGGAATCGGAACCGCAAAGAACACGAATGCTTGCCTTGTGTTCCCGGCTCGCTTTCCGGGAAGGCATGCGTTCCCTGGCGATCGATCGAAAACCTTCGCGCGCTTTGCGTCCTTTGCGGTTCAGCAGCTCCGATCCGCGTCCGGCCGACGCCGACTTTTCCCGATCCGAGCGATCATTTTCCCGTTCCGAGCAGGGCCGGCTACCGCAGATAAGAATAATGAGCATCTGCATCGAGTGATCGGCTCCTTCATGGACCGAGCACTCCAGTCGACCGCCTGAACCCTTGGATGACGAGCCCTGCGATGACCGAACTGACCGGCGTTCCCGAAACCATGCTCTGGACCCTGCACAATCGCGGGAGCGAGGCCGTACGCCCCGACGGATTCATCCGCGATCAGGAGGCGGCGCGCATCTACGCGAGCATCGACTACGACTACGCGCGCAACTTCGGGCGCCCGGACGGATCGCACGCGACCCGCTCGGTCATGTTCGACGAGGTCGTCGGCGACTGGATGAAACGCCATCCCGGAGGCACGGTCGTCGAGCTCGGCTGCGGTCTGGAGACCCAATTCCAGCGCATCGACGACGGCCAGGTGCGCTGGCTGTGCGTCGACGTGCCCGAGGCCATCGCGGTGCGCGAACGCTTCCTCGCGCCCAGCGAGCGCTGCCGCTTCGTCCCAAAGAGCGCGCTCGATCTCTCCTGGATGGACGCGGTCGAGACCAGCGGACCGGTCTTCGTCACGGCCCAGGGACTCTTGATGTATTTCGAGGAGGCCGAGGTCAAACGCCTCCTGACCGCGATCCTGGACCGTTTCCCCGACGTCGAGCTGATGTTCGACGTCATCCCGCCCTGGTTTTCGCGCAAGACCATGTCCGGGCTCCAGAAAACCCGGCACTACCGGGCCCCCGAGATGCCCTGGGGCGTCGGCCACAGCGAGCTGGAGCCACTGCTGCGGTCATGGAGCCCTCGTATCGGATGCCTCCGGATGATGCCCTATCGCCGATTCCGCATCTTCCCCTGGTCACTGCCCCCACTGATAGCCAGCATCCCGGGCCTGCGCGAGGCCATGCCCTGGATCGTCCATGTCGCCGCCTTGGATACCGAGCGCGGCTGAAACGCTCTTCAGCTTCCAGTCGCACGTTCGCACCGGACACCCACCCAGTGTCCGGCGGGCGGTGCGTGCCCTGTTTCAGCATTCGCGGGGAATTTCGCTCATGCAAGAATCGAATCATAGATGGCTCTCTATCAGCCTGATCGCATCGGCTGTGGCGAGCACCATGCCGGGCCTCGCCTGGGCCGACGAAGAGGCCGCCGTGGAACTGCAGTCGGTGACGGTGACGGCACGGCTCAGCGAGGAAGAGGCCAAGGAGGTCCCCTTCAGCGTCAGCGTCCTGAGCGGCGAGGCGTTGGAGACCCGGCGTCTCGTCACGCTCGAGGACGCCCTGAGACAGACGCCGGGCGTCGACGTCAATTCATCGGGCGGCGCGAGCGACGCCAACATCCGCATCCGCGGCGTCGGCTCGCTCTACCAGGTCAACGCCGAGGACGGCTCGGTGGTCATCAATATGGACGGCGTTCCGCTCTCGGGTCGCGACGCCTCGCTCTCGACGCTCGACGTCGAGCGGGTCGAGATCCTGAAAGGGCCGCAAGGGACCCTGTTCGGACGCAACAGCGAGGCCGGCGCCATCAATATCCGCAGCCGCCGTCCGACGCGCGAGCGCGAGGGATACCTCCGCATCGAGGGCGGCCAGGAGGGTCAGCATCTCGAAGAGGCCGCCGTCGGCGGGGCGCTCTCCGAGAATCTCATGGCCCGGCTCGCGGTGCGCAACTCGGGCTCGGACAACCCGGTCGACAACGACCAGACCGGCGATCCCGTGACCTATCAGCGCGACCTCGCCTTCCGCGGCTCGCTGCTGTGGGAGATCGCCCCCTCCACCTCGGCCTTCCTGAGCGTCCAGCATCAGGAGATGGACGGACAGATCCCCCAGATCGTGCTGATGCCCTACGACGATCACCCGAGCGTCGACGTCTCCCGCAGCTCGATCGACGACAACGAGAAGACGCTCGACATCCAGTCGCTCGAGATCCAGCACGACCTCGCGAATAGCCGCATCACCTCGGTCACCTCCTACAACAGTTCGGACCTCTCGATCGACAAGGTTTACGGGCGCAAGGCCATGCAGGCGCTCTACGGCTATGGAATCGAGTACCCGGCCACCGACATCTCCGAGAAGAACACCTTCAACCAGGACCTGCGCTGGTCGTCCCTGCCCGAGTCTCCCGTCTTCTGGGTCATGGGGGTCAATGTCACCCGATCGAAACGCACCCTGGATTCGATCGATCACCTCAACGACAACGCCCAGGACCGCCGCTTCGACACCCACAGCGACGCCGTCTACGGCGAGGTCACCTATCCGCTCGGCGATGCCTTCAAGGTTACCGGCGGCTGGCGCCACACCTGGGACCGCAAGCGCTACGGGGCGACCTACAGGGACTCGAGCGGCCATCGGACCTCTGACAGCCGCCGGCTCAGCGACAACTACGACACCGGCCGCGTCGCCCTCTCCTACGCGCTGAATCCGGCGACCAATGTCTATGGCGTCCTGTCGCGCGGCTACAAATCGGGCGGATTCAACGACTATGCGACCAAGGCCGCCGACAGCGAGCCCTACCGGGCCGCGGTCGTGAACACCGCCGAGCTCGGCTTCAAGAGCGAGTCCGAGGACGGCCGCTTCGACCTGAGCGGCGCGCTCTTCTTCAACAGCGTCGCCGACGACCATCTGCTCGGCTACGAGATCGCGACCATGGCCACCCAGGCGGTCAACGCCGACACCGAGAGCCTGGGCGCCGAGCTGCAAGGTACCTGGCGCGTCGGCGGCGGACTCTCGCTCTCGGGCGGACTGAGCTACATCGACGCCACCATCACCAGCGACGCCACCGGGGTGCAGGGCGGCGACGTCGAATCCGGCAATCAGGTGCCGGACGTGCCGCGCTGGAGCGGCCTGCTCAACGCCAGTTATCAGCGGGCGCTGGACGATTTCTGGGGGCTCTCGGCACCGGTGCTCAACGCCCATATCGACTACCGCTACAACGGCTCGCGTCCCGCCGATCCGCAGAACCACTTCGACCTCGACGCCTATCACAAGATCGACCTGCACCTGGGCCTGCTGGTCGGCGACGCCGAGGTCTATTTCTGGGCCGACAATCTGCTCGACGAGCGCTACGACCTCTACGGCTACTACCTGGCCCCGGGGATCAATATCGGCATGCCCAGCCGCGACCGCACGCTCGGCCTCGGCGTCAGCTATCTCTTCTGAGCGACCAATAATAGGGATTCGAACGATGACGGAAGCGGCGCACTCGATCCTGGATCAGTATCGATCCACCTCCCTGGACGCTCTGGTGTCCCAGGAGGAGGAGCCGCCACGCCCCCACACCGGGGTGCATCGACACGAACGGCTGAGACTGGCGAACGGTGGAGGACAGCTCGAACATCTCTGCTTCGCCAACGGGCTCCTGATCGGTCGCGGCGACTATCGGCTGGAGCAGGCACACACCGGAAGCTATCAGGACACGGAAACCGTCTTCGGGGCGGGCCTTCTGCTCGCGGGCCACTTCGACCTCGAGATCCGGGACCTGCGCCTGCGCGAGCGCATCTCCACCGACCGCATCTGGATACACTCCGGGCACTTCCCCTCGATGCGCTACTGTCAGCCGCCGGGCGAGAGGCTCCAGTCGATCACGGTCGAAGTCTCGGACAGCCTGCTGGAGAGCTTGCGCGAGGAATCCCCCAAGTCGATCAACGCCAGCGTGCGCAGGGCTCTGAGACGATCCGGCCCCACCTTCGAGGCGCTGCCCGGAACTGGCCGATCCGCACGCCTCATCGCTCGACGCATGCTGCACCTCGACACCGCCGATCTCTGCGAACGGCTCGAATTCGAGTCCCTCGCGCTCGATCTGCTCGTCCGCCTGCTGCGCGCCGACGACGGCAGCGAGCCGGGGCTCACGGCGGCGGAACGGCGCGAGCGCCGCCTGCGGGTCGCGCTCGAGGAGGCCCGAGACATCCTCGACACCGACCTGACCGCCACGCCGACGATCGCGGAGCTGGCGCGCCGCGTCGGGCTCAACGAGTGCTATCTCAAGACCGGATTCCGCCAGCGCTTCGGCTCCACGATCGGCGTCTATGCCCGCGCGCAACGCCTGGAGCATGCGCGCAGGCTCATCGAGCGGGAGGGCCATGGCGTGCAGGAGGCCGCCCAGGCGGTCGGCTATTCCAGCCTCGGCTGGTTCTCGTCCTGCTTCCAGTCGCACTTCGGCTATCGGCCCTCGCATCTCGGACGGCGCCCGCGGCATTAGCGGCGCAGACGGGCCTGCAGGAAGAGGTCGTCGGACAGCCCCTGATCGAAGCGTATGTCGGAGAACAGCAGGGTCGTGTGCGAATCGCGGCGCATGGAGGTCACGTCCATTCGGGTGCGCATCCAGATCCCCTGGATCTCTTCGAAGCCGCTGTATTCGTCGACCTTGAGCAGACGGTCCTGCTTGTCGTAATACTCGATCCGGACCGGGAGCCAGATGTCGCCCCGCACCCAGACCAGACGCCGCCCGTAGTTGCTCTCGCTGTCGTCCTTGAGACGCCGTTCGACGACGTAGCAGCGGGTCTCGAGACAGGGCTCGGTGCGCAGCAGACGATGGGTGTCGTCGTCGAGCTCGCGCTTGCGCAGGTCCTCGTTGTAGAGATCGCTGCGCATGAAGACGCCGCGCATCCCGTTGCCGCTGATCCGGCGCAGCAGATTGTTGGCCGGCATGAAGACCCACATGTCGTCGTGCCGGGCCGGATCCTCGTAGTTGAAGGTCAGATACTTGACGCCGCGCACGTCGGTCGGCGCCTGGAAGCGCATCAGGTCCTTGCGGACCCCGTCGTAACGTTTCGAGTCGCTCTCCAGCACCCGTTTCAGCGTCTTGCCGTCGCGCTCGACCAGGATGGTGATGACCTGCCGACGATCGCGGCTGGTATCCACGGCCTCGACGCGGCGCGAGACCTCGCGTCCGTCCGCCGGCGGCGTCTCGTACTCGGGTGCCGCCTGCGCCGAGGCGCTCAAGAGTCCGAGGACCGCACATCCGGTCCGCAAGACGTGATTCAGTCGCTCGTTCATCCGTTCCTCCCGTGTAATGCATGGACAGACCGACCCGGAATCCGGGGCGCGCGTCTGCCGCTAGCGGAAAAAGTGGGTCAGCTGCGCGTACAGCAGCCAGTTGTCGGCGAATTGGCCCAGCCCGCTGTCGGCCGGCCCGTCGATGAAGTAATGCCCGAGTTGGAAGCTCCAGTCGTCGACCGGGCTGTACTCGGCGTAGATCTCGGTCATGCTCTCGCCGCTGACGACGTCGGCCATGCCGCGCACTCCCAGGGTCAGCTGGTCGTCGAGATAGCGGTCGCTGAGGCCCAGGGTCAGGCCCGCGTACTGTCCCTCGCCGTACTCGTCGTCCGCCTCTACGTCGTGGAAACGGTCGACGTAGAGCTGCAGATTCAGGTAGGCGGTGGCATCGAGCTGGTAGTCCCAGCCGACGACCAGCTGCGTCCGGGCGGTGCGAGTCATGCGTCCGTCGCCGCCCGTGATCGGATAATCGGGCTTGTGCGCCAGCTCGAGACGCAGGGTCGAATCGCCCACCCCCAGGGCCACCTGGGCGCCATAGGCGTGATAGCGCCGATAGCCGGTGCGCAACATCCCCTCGCCCAACCGCTCGACCAGCGGATCGTCGCGATAGCCGTCGAAATAGACCAGATACCAGTCGAGCCCCTGGCCGTAGTGGCTGTAGCGCAGGGCCAACTCGGAGTCGTCCGGGTCGTCGGCCTCTTCCAGGCGCAGCTCGCCGAGCCGGTCCGCCTCGCGCAAGGCGTGAACGGCATCGGGCTCCCAGGGGCTGCCGAAGGCGGCCTGCTGGTCGACCGCCGCCCAGGGCAGCCAGACCAGCTCCAGCGACTGCTGGGCACCGAGCCATTCCAGGGCCACCAGATCGCTGGCCAAACGGGTACTGCTGCGTCCGGTGGCGAGCGGGTCGCGGTTGTCCGAGGGATTGATCAGATCCATGGTGTTGCGCCCGTCGGCCACGCCCCAGAGGATGCGCTTGCGCCCGACGCTCAGGCGCAGGTCGGACACCGGGCGTAGGTTCAGGTACAGCTCGTGCAGGCGCGGCTCGAGCGTCGCGTCGAAGTCGTGACGCTCGGGGTCGAGATCCACGCCGGCCTTGGCGAACAGCTCCCAGGAGGCCTGCTGCCGATTCAGGTTGACCCACAGACGCTGGCGCAGCGAGAGCGTCTCCATGCCCTGGCGGGTCAGCCCCTGATAGCGGCTCTCGACATGACCGTCGTACCTCCAGCTCCCGGTCTCGGCGGACGCCGCCGAGACGACGGCGATCAGCCCGCAGCAGAGGGCCCGCAAACGGCACGAACGCACGGCCGATCTCGGCGATCGCAGCATCTAGACGCGGGCCTCGTCGCCAAGCGCCGTGCTCGCCTCCCGGCGGCCCCCCTCCTCGCCCAGCGGCTTCAGCAGCACCAGCAGCGCCGGGCCGAGCAGCAGATCCGCGATCAGGGCACCGACGAAGGCGCAGCTGGAGAGCAGACCGAAGTCGTTCAGGGTGTCGATGGAGGAGGCGCTCAGGACGCTGAAGCCGATACTCAGCACCAGGGTGGTGAACAGCAGCGGACGGCCGACGCTGACCAGGGTCCGGTGGATGGCCTGGGCGTAGTACGGGGTGCGCAGGAACTCGAGGCGGAAGCGGTAGAAGAAGTGGATGGTGTCGTCCACCGAGACGGCGATGACGATCGGCGCCAGGATCATCAGCATCATGTGCATATGGATCCCGACCAGGCCCATGACGCCCAGCGCCAGCAGGACCGGAAAGAGATTGGGCACCATGGCGATCAGCCCCAGGCGCAGCGACCGCAGCACCAGGATCAGGAGCAATGCGATGCCGCTGAAGGCGGCGAGGAAGCTGGATTGCTGACCGCGCACGATATGCCCGGCCAGCGACGCGATCATGGCCATGGTGCCCGTGTAGGTCACTTGGATGTCGGACGAGAGTTCCGACTGGACGAAGCGGTCGACATCGGCGATGAAGCGATGCACGTCCGCGGTCGACAGCCCTTGGGTGCGCACGCGCAGACGGGCGCGGTCGTAGTCGAAGCCGACGAAGCGGTCGAGCAGCGCCCCGCCCCCGGTCTCGTAGAGAAACAAGAGCTCGGCGGCCTGGCGGCGGGTCTCCGGGAGGCGGTAGAAGGCCGGATCGCTGCCGTTCAGGGCCTGGCGGGTGCGCTTGACGGCATCGAGGATGGAATCGGTGCGCCGGGTCAGGCGATGGTCGTCGATATAGGTCTGCAAGGCCTCCATCTGGCGCAGGAATGCCGGATCCTTGATGCCGTCGGAGCGGCCCGAGTCCAGCACCACCTCCAGCGCCATGGATCCGCCCATCTGGCGGTCGACGTATTCGTAGGCCTGGCGCAAGGGGTGATCGGGCGCGAAGTCCTTGACCGAGTTGGTCTCGGTCTCGACCTGGGCGTAGCCCGCCAGACTCAGGGCGCTCACGGCCAGGAAGGCGGCCAAGACGCGGCGCGGATGGGCGACGGCGAGGTCGCCGGCCGCCGCCAGCAGGCGATGGAAGCCGTCGATGCGATCGCGGCCCCCGTCCGTCCGCGACACCGCGCGTCCCGTGCGCCGGGACCGCGAGAAGGACGCCAGGATGGGGGTGAGCGTCACCGACACGATCAGGGCGACCACCACCCCGAGGGCCGCCTGCAGACCGATTTCGCGGATCGGGACGATGGCGATGGTCAGAAAGGCTAGGAAGCCGACGGCCGTGGTGAGACTGGTCAGCGAGATGGGCATCAGAACGCGCCGCCATGTCTCCAGGATGCTCGCGTTCAGCGCCTCGTGCCCGCCGGCGCCCTGGAGCCGGAAGCGGCGCTGCTGCTCGGCGACGAAATGCATGCTGTCGCCGATGCCGACGCAGATCAGCAGGATCGGCAGCATGATCGCCAGCTCGGACAGACCGCCGCCCAGCATCCCGATGATGCCGAAGGTCCAGACCAGGCTGACCAGGATCACGGTAAATGGGATCAGCACCCCGGAGAGGCTGCGCGTGGTGAGCGCCAGCAGCACGACCATGAGCCCCAGTGTGAAGAGGCCGAGCGAGGCGCTCTCCTGTGCGGCGATCTTGCTGTAGGTGGCGTTGATGATGGGCCCGCCCACGGCATAGGTCGTCAGATCCGGGAAATCCGCCAGGATGCGCGGCACGGCCTCGGCGACCGCCCCGCGCGGATCGGCGGCATGATCGGACGTGTCCTCGGGATAGTCGTCCAGCTCCAGCAGCAGGGCGGCGGTACGCCCGTCGCGCGAGATCAGGTTGTCGAGCAGCTGGGGATCCCCGGCGATGCGTTCGCGCAGGGCGTCCATCCGAGGTCCTTGCTCGGGAATCCGCTCCATGAGGGGACGGACCTCGATGCCGTCGGGAACCCCGATCACCTGCTCGGCGTTGCCCAGCCAGGTGAGTCGGCGCAGATAGGGAACGTCCAAGCGCAGCCGGACCGCCAGGGTCTCGAGACGCTCGAGCACCGCAGGATCCAGCACGCCCTCGGTATCGACCAGGATGTAGATGAAATCGTCGTTGCCGAAGGTCTTCCAGAAGTCGTCCAGGGTCTGCTGGGCGCGATCTCCGGGCATCAGCGCTCGGTCCTCGTGCTCGGTGTAGAGGTGGCTCCACTGGCTGGCGAGAAAGACCGTCAGCAACACCAGCAGCACCAGCGCCCACCAGCGATAACGGACCAATAGAGCGGCCAATCCCGCCTTCGCTTCAGTCATATCCTGTTCTCGTCAAGGTGAAGGACGTCGAAAGCCCCTCGGCAACCGAAAAGGCGGTCGCCGACTGCGATTCGTGTTCGATATCGAGGCGCCGCCTTCGTGCTGGCGGCGCCCGGCGCCGAGGCTAGAAGGCGTAGCTGGCGGTCACGCCGAAGGTGCGGGGCGCCCCAAAGATGGCGAGGGCGTCCGTGCCGTAGGCGGAGGCGTAGCGGATGTAGTCCTCGTCGGTCAGATTCTTGCCCCAAAGCACGACCGACCAGTCGTCGCTGCTCAGTCCCAGCCGCAGATTGAGCAGGGCGTAGGGATCCTGAGAGAGGGTGTTGGCGGTGTCGAAGTAGACGCGCCCGGTGCCCTTCAGCTCCAGGCGCGCACCCAGGAGCAGATTGCCGAGTGGCTTGTTGTACTGGGCCGCCAAGAGATAGGTGTAATCAGGCGCGAAGGGTGCGCTGTTGCCGGTGTAGTCGGCCCCGGCGGAGGGGTCGACATAGTCCATGAATTCCGTGTCCAGATAGGCGCCGTTGGCGATCAGCTCCAGCTCCTCGGTCACGGCCGCCTGCATTTCCAGCTCGACGCCGTAGTTGCGCGACTCGCCGGCGTTGGTGGTGATGACGAATGCCGTGCCCGGAACCGTCTGGCCGATCTGCTGATCGTCGATGTCCATGCGGAAGATGGCACCGTTCAGACGCAGGCGACGGTTCCACCAGATGGACTTGAGGCCGAGTTCGTAGCTGGTGCTGAGTTCGTTGTCGTAGGTGTTACCCGTGGCGCTCACCAGGGGGCTGTTGAAGCCGCCGCTGCGCGCGCCCTGCGACACGCTGGCGTAGGCCATCAGGTCCGGCGACCAGTTGTAGGACACGGAGAGCTTCGGCAGGAATTCGGAATAGCTGGCGTCTTTGTCGAAGCGCACGGGTTCGCCGTACAGCAGCCCACTGCTGGAGAAGTCCTTCTCCTCGTGTTCGTAGCGCAGTCCCCCGGTCAGGCTCCAGCGC
Source organism: Thiorhodococcus drewsii AZ1 (assembly GCF_000224065.1). Classification (GTDB taxonomy): domain Bacteria; phylum Pseudomonadota; class Gammaproteobacteria; order Chromatiales; family Chromatiaceae; genus Imhoffiella; species Imhoffiella drewsii. Next base: position 49,179 of record NZ_AFWT01000023.1, on the reverse strand, counting down.
TCGGTCAAGTCATAGCTGACCGAGCCGAAGACCGCCTGTCCCTGTTCCTCCAACTCGTCGCTGCCCACGGAAAGCGGGAACCCTTCCGGATATCCGTACACCGCCATCGCGTCGCTGCCGGTCGTGCTGTCCAGCCAGTTGTCGTGCTTGGTGTCGAAGAGGAAGACGCCGACCAGCCACTCCAGGCGTCCGCCGTCTTCCTTGGACGTCAACCGCAACTCCTGGGTCCATTGCTCTTGGTTCAGCTTAGCGAGGGCTTCCATAATGTCGTAGGCGGAGAAATCTGTATCACCGAGATTTTCGGTCTCGTTCTTGCGGTAGGCGGTGATCGATGTGAGGGTGGCGACATCCATGTCGTAGTTCACATCCAGGGAGAAACCGTAGGAATCGTGATGTTCGCGCTGATCGTCCCGGTCGGAGGTGATCTTGCGTGGAGTCGCGTTCGAGATATCGCTGCCGCTCACGTAGGAATAGTCGTAGGTCCCGTCACGTGCCTCGGCCTTGTCCACCGTGAGCTGGACGTCCAGCCCGGAGAGCGGCAGCCAGCGCAGTTTGCCGCGAAACATGCCCTCGTCGACGTCGTCCACGTCCTGGCCGGACACAGTGTTGGTCGAATAGCCGTCGCGCAGGGTGCGCACGCCCGCGAGACTCAGGAACATCTCCTGATCGATCAAGGGGATGTTGCCGCTGAGCTCGCCGACACGGTATCCCTCGTTGCCGACCGTCACCCGCGCCTTGGCGCGCGCCTCGTTGTCGGGTCGGCGGGTCACGATGTTGATGGCGCCGGCCTCGGTGTTGCGTCCCCAGAGCGTTCCCTGTGGGCCACGCAGCACCTCGACGCGCTCGACGTCGAGCAGGTCCACGTTGCTCATGAGCGCACTCAGGGGGTCCATGCGGATCACGCCGTCCACATAGACGCCGATCCCCGCCGGTGCCCCCGGCGTCTGCTGACTGACGATGCCGCGCAGCGACATGAAGCTGGTGGCGGTCGCGCCGTTCTGGATGTAGAGGCTCGGCACGCGCGCATCCAAGTCGTCGGCGGTCTCAATGCCGGCGTCCTCCAGCTCCACTTCATCGATCGCCGACACGCTTAGGGGGACGTCCTGCAGGGACTGCTCGCGCTTCTCGGCCGTCACGATCAGGGTCGGCAGCGAGACACCGTCTTCGAGGCCGGTCTCCTGTGCCGTCGCCGGTCTCGGCAGACCTCCCATCAGGACCAGACTCCATCCGAACAGGACGGTTTGCGCGAGATGGATACGAGAATTGGACATGCATCACTCCTGAACGAGGGCATGGCCCGCGCGATTACTGCTCCGCGCCACGCACCGACTCCGACGAGGGTTTCAGAATGAGGCAACGGCGCACCAGCGGCGCAAGCCTCAACGAAGAAGCCCAGATAAGAAGAATCATTCTCATATCCGTGGCCGATCGAGAGCATGCCCCAGTCCTGTCCGCCGCAGCAAACGACCAAGCCGGAAAGTTCCCGATCCAGATAGAAGGATTCCCGTTTCGGCTCATCCTTGCGGCGCATATACGGGAATAATTCTCAATCGCTATTTGTTTGGGAGCCCCGATGCATACCGATCGAGAGAAATCCGAGCCCGACGACAAGAACCCCTGGGACGTGATGCAGCCCGTTCGGGGCCAGATCCGCTTCGCCATGGCGCTGGCGGGATTAGGAACGTTTCTGGGACTGGTGGCGCTCGCCATGCTCGCCTGGGTGATCCATCGATTGATCGAGGCCCCAGGAGACTGGCCCTGGACGCCGATGTTCGGCGTCCTCGTCTGTACGGTGCTCGCCTATCTGCTGCGCATCAATTCCTTCGACCAGTCGCACTACGCCGCCTTCCGACTGGAGCAGATCCTGCGCACCCGGCTCGCCGAGCACCTGGCACGGGTCTCGCTCGGCGAGATCCAGCGCATCGGCGCCGGGGCGCTCGCCAAGGTCATCCAGGACGACGTCAAGGAGCTTCACATCTTCGTCGCCGACAGCACACCGCTCTATGCACGGGCCTATGCGGGTCCGGCGATCACCCTGATCGCCCTGATCTGGCTCGACTGGCGTCTCGCACTCGCGGCCGTCGCGGTGCTGGCGCTCGGCTTCGCCGCCATGAGTCTGGCGATGCGCGACCGCGCCGAACTGGTACGCCGCTACCATGCCGCACGCGAACGCGTCAGCGCTGCCGTCGTCGAGTTCGTCCAGGCGATGCCGGTGGTGCGCACCTTCGATACAGGCACCGACACCTTCGGCCGCTTCCAGCGCGCGCTCGAGGCCTATCTCGGATTCCTAACCCACTGGTACCGCGAGGCCAGTCTCTCGGGCCGGCTCGGCATGGCGGTGCTCAACCCCATGCCGACGCTCGCCGTCCTCTTGTGGCTCGGGGCCTGGCTCGGCTGGAGCGAGTCGCTGGACTTTTCGACCTGGCTCGCCGTGCTGCTGATCGGCACCGGCATGGCCGAGGCCATGATGCCGCTGATGAGCCTCTATCACCTGGTGGACAAGGCCAAGCTCAGCATCGCGCGCATCGACGAGGTGATGGACAGGCCCGAGCTGCCGCAGGTCGCGCCCGAAAAGGCACACCGCCCGCAGGACGCGAGCCTCGTGTTCGAGGGGGTCGGATTCCGCTACGACACGGACGGGGAAGAGGCCATCGCCGACCTGAGTTTCACTGCCGCGCCGGGCACGGTGACCGCGCTCGTGGGTCCGTCGGGGGCCGGCAAGACTACGGTCGCGCGGCTCATCCCGCGCTTCTGGGACGTCACGGCCGGGCGCGTGCTGGTCGGCGGCGTCGACGTGCGCGAGATGCGCGCCGACGATCTCATGGGCCAGGTCTCCTTCGTGTTCCAGGACACCTTCCTCTTCGCCGGCTCGATCGCCGAGAACATCCGTCTCGGTGTACCGGACGCCAGCCAGGAGGCGGTCGAGGCGGCCGCCCGCGCGGCCCAAGCCCACGCCTTCATCGAGTCCCTGCCCCAGGGCTACGAGACCCGCGCCGGCGAGCGCGGCATCTTCCTCTCCGGCGGCCAGCGCCAGCGCATCACCATCGCCCGCGCCATCCTCCAGGACCGCCCGATCCTGGTCCTGGACGAGGCCACGGCCTTCGCCGATCCGGAAAACGAGCTGGCCCTGGTCGCGGCCCTGTCGCAGCTGATGCGGGGCAAGACCGTGATCCTGGTGGCCCACCGTCTCTCGACCATCCGCGACGCCGACCAGATCCTGGTCCTGGATCGCGGACGCCTGGCCGAGCGCGGCCGTCACGACGATCTGCTCGCGCAAGACGGGCTTTACGCCCGGCTTTGGCATGGCTACGAACAGGCCCAGGCGTGGATGCTGCACCCAGACGCACCGCCGAGCGCGCACGCCCCCTCCCCCGCCCGCCTCGCGGAGATGCCATCATGACGACCGACTCCAGCCCGACCATGTCGGCCCCGAGCGCGGGTCCGCGCCCCATCACACCCTGGCTCGAGACCTACCGCCAGCTCCTGCGCAGCTCCGGCACGCGCGCCGCCGAGCTCCGGGCGGCACTGCTCGGACTGACCATCGCCGCCGCCCTCCAGGGTCTGGCACTGGCCTGTCTGCTGCCGCTCTTCTCGGCCGTCCTGCCGGATCCTCACTGGCCGGCCGTCTGGACCTGGCTCGCGGTCATGACCGCACTGATGGGACTGGCGACGTTCGCGCGCTGGCGCGCCCAGGGCTTCGATTTCGACGGCCACATGGCCGCCGCGACCCACGAGCTGCGCACCCGGCTCGGCGAGCAGCTGCGCCGCATGCCCCTGGAGCGGCTGCAGGACAAGCGCACCGGAGAGGTCAGCTCGACCCTGCTCGGCAACGTCGACGAGAACCTCAACTATCTGCTCACGGTGGTGAATCTGATCCTGAGCGCCATCGTCACCCCTTTGGTCGCAGCGCTCGCCACCCTCTTCGTCGACTGGCGCATGGGACTGATCCTGCTGCTGATCTTCCCGACCATCCTCCCGCTCTACCGCTGGCGCCGACCGGTCTTCGCCCGCAACATGCGCCGTCTCGCCGAGACGCATCAGCGCATCAACGGGGACATCCTCGAATACACCCAGGGACTGCCGGTGCTGCGCGCCGCGCGCTGCGCCGGGGAGCGGGCGGCCAGCCTGCAGGAGGGATTCGAGGAACTGCGTCTGGTGCAGAGCCGGGCCCAGCGCGCCGGCAACCGGCCCAAGGTGCTGATCGCGAGCCTGGTGGAACTCGGACTGCTGCTGGTCGTCGCCGTCGGCGTCACCTGGGTGATCGCCGGCACGCTCGATGTCGCCGTCCTGGCGGCACTGCTGGTGATGGTCTCGCGCTTCGCCGAACCGCTGGCCAATTTCGTCAACTACACCGCCATCCTCGAACTGATCGAGACGGCGCTCGAGCGCATCGAGGCCCTGCTCGCCATCGAGCCCCTGCCGCAGCGCACACCGACGGCGGTACCGACGGAGTTCGACATCGCCTTCTCGGGCGTGACCTTCGGCTATGCACAGAGCGATCGTCCCGTGATCCGCGACCTGGACGCCGAACTGCCGGCACGGCAGATGACGGCGCTGGTCGGCCCCTCGGGCTCGGGCAAGTCGACTCTGACCCGATTGCTGATGCGCCATGCCGATCCGCAGCGGGGCACGATCACCATCGGCGGGGTCGACGTACGCGCCATCCCGCCCGAGACGCTGAACGGCCTGATCTCGGTGGTCTTCCAGGACGTCTATCTGTTCGACGACACGGTGCTGGCCAACATCCGCATGGCCCGGCCCGACGCCAGCGACGCCGAGGTCGAGGCCGCGGCCCGCGCTGCCCGCTGCCTGGACTTCATCGAGCGACTGCCCCAGGGCTGGGACACACCTCTCGGCGACATCGGCGGACGCCTCTCCGGCGGCGAGCGTCAGCGCATTTCCATCGCCCGCGCCCTGCTCAAGCAGGCACCCATCGTGGTCCTCGACGAGCCGACCGCCGCGCTCGACACCGAGAGCGAACGCTCCGTGCAGGAGGCGATCGACGCACTGGTGCGCGACAAGACGGTCATCGTCATCGCCCACCGGCTGTCCACCATCGCCGGCGCCGACGCCATCCTGGTGCTCGAGGACGGACGCTTGGTCGAGCGGGGCCGACACGCCGCGTTGCTCGCCGCCGACGGACGCTACCGCGCCATGTGGGACGCCCAGCAGCGGGCCAAGGCCTGGCATCTGATCGAGACGGAGCCGGACCGCGACACCCTGCCCCCGACCGACCCCCAAACCATTCCAAACAGCGCTGCTGGCGAGCCGCGCTGACGCACGCCCATCCATCACGCAACAACGAGGTCACCACATGAACCGAATCTCCGCCCTGCTGGCCGCCGCCACCCTATCGGCGACCGCGCAGGTCCAGGCCCATTCCGTCTGGATCAATTCCTTCGAGTCCCATGCCCACGAGCCCAGACACACCATGGTGTCTCTGGGATGGGGCCATGCCCTGCCCATGGACGACCTCCTCACCTCCCCCAACGGGCGCATCGCCATCGAGCGCTTCGAGCTGTTCGACCCGGCCCTCGAGAAGACCGCCCTCCTGGTTCCGGAATTCAAGCTGAGCACCCCGGAGCTCGAGACCGACAATTTCGATCTCTTCGCCGGAGACCTGGGCACCCAGAAGATCGCCCTCAAAGAGGGCAGCGCCAAGGGCGTCTATCAATTGAGCGCCGTGTCCAAGCCCACCTTCTACACCCAGTACATCGACAAGGACGGCAGGCAGCGGATGAAGCTCAAGTCCAAGGATCAGCTCGACGACATCGAGAAGGTCCTGATGTCGGTGAAATACCAGGCCTTCGCCAAGTCCTATCTGACGGTGGGCGAATGGACCGCGCCAGAGCCATTGGGTCAGGCCCTGGAGATCATTCCGCGCACCGACCTGAGCGACCTCCATGTCGGCGATCTGGTCGAGGTGGACGTGCTCTTCTACGGCAAACCCCTGAATGCGACGGCCAAGAGCATCGAATACATCACGGCGCACTCCAGCAGCTTCGGCCAAAGCGACGGCTTCTACCTGATGTCCTACATCATGGAGGGCAAGGCGCAATTCCGCGTCCAGAGCGCCGGGCAATGGATGATCTCGGTGAACCACAAAGACGACGTCACCCCGGATGGCCCCCTCGCAGATCTGCAGGGCAAGGCCGAGCACGTCTACACCGGAGCCAGCTTGACCTTCAACGTCAAGTAATCGCCCCCAGGGAAACGCCGATTCATGGCGTTTCCCGTCCCCGCCTCTCTGAACCGACATTCTCGAACTCGCGGATGCCTGCGCTTGGTCTCGACTCGGAGAATCCGAGCGGGCGATGTCGTGGCGGGTTTCGAAGAACGCGTTTCATTGGCGACCTTCGGGGAGCCGCGAACGGTCGGGATTGGGGTGCGATACCGATTCTGAACTCATGCATCGCCAGATCCATCACCCATCACCGGAGCATTCCGCCATGAACAGGCTTTTCATCCTATCGACGACATTGCTGCTGCTCTGTGGACCGGCCCATGCCGAGCCGAGCGGCCGCGACATCATGCTGAAGGTCGATGCGGTCGACACCAGCCGCGATACCAGGCTGGTCTCCACCATGATCATCGAACGGGGGAACCAGAAGCTGGTCCGGCGCATGGAGAACTGGACCAAGCAGTACGGAGAGGATCTCAAGGACGAGCGCACACTGGTGCGCTTCGTCGAGCCGGCCGACGTGTACGGAACCGCCTACCTGACCTGGTCCTACGACGACCCGGCGCGCGAGGACGACATGTGGGTCTTCCTCCCGGCCGAGAGTCTGGTCCGGCGCATCAGCGGCGGCGGGAAGAAAGGGTCCTTCATGCGCTCGGACCTCGCCAACGAGGACATCGAGGATCGCGGCGTCGACGACGATACCCATCGCCTCCTCGGCAGCGAGACGCTGAACGGTGCCGAGTGTTTCGTCATCAAGTCCGTCCCGCGCCCGGAGCTCAAGAAGGACACCAACTATTCCAAGCGGGTGCAGTACATCCACAAGGATGTCTATCTGCCGGTGCGCGTCGAGTATTACGACAAGCGGGGCAAGCTCCTCAAGACTGCCACCCACGGCGGATTCGAGCAGATCTGCGGTATCTGGACCATCACCAAGAGCCTCTTCGAGACCCCGAGCCGCAAGACCCGCACCCTGTTTCAACGTTCGGAGATCGTCTACGACCAGGGTCTGGACGAGACCCTGTTCCTGCAGAGCAATCTGAAGCGCTGAGCGGTCGGAACGTGACGAAAGCTCGGCTCGCAGCCTGTTTCGCTCTGCTGATCCCGCTGGCGACCCCGGCCCATGCACGGGAACCGGCGCCCGCCGGCGGCCTCGGCGGAGACCCCTTCGGCTCGGGATCGGAGACGGATCCCTTTGCCGCGCTCGAGTCGGTCTCACAACCGGCCGAACCCGGCCAGGATGCGCAGGCCGAAGCGGGACTCACCCTGCACGGCTATCTCGAGAGCCGCGATCAGATCCGCACCGGAGCGGACCAGGCGGCCATCTCGACCCGCCAGCGGCTCTGGCTCGAGGCCGACGGCACCCTGCTGCCGGAGGGCACGGCCGGGAACCTCGGCGAGGTCCGCTTCTTCGCCTCCGGCGCCCTCGACATCGACCCGGCGGCAGCCGATCTGTCCGACGACCACGATACCCTGCGCCTGCACGCCGAGGAGGTCTTCGTCACCCTGGATAGCGACAATCTGGATCTGGTGGTCGGGCGCAAGATGCTGCGCTGGGGCATGGGCGACGGCATCAATCCGCTCGACCTCATCAATCCGCTCGACTACCGCGATCCCATCGCCTCCGGCCGGGCGGACAGCCGGGTGCCCGTGGTGCTCGGACAGGCGATCGTCCGGCTTCCCGCCGTCGGCCCCCTGCAGGAGGCCACGCTGGAGGCAGTGGTGGTCCCATTGGCCCAAGTCGACGAGCTGAACGCCCCGGGCTCGGCCTGGGAGGGTTATGCGCTCAAGGAGCTGCGCAAGGCGGACGCCCAGGGGCAGCTGATCTTCGCGGATCAGCAGAAGCCCGACGACCTCTGGAACGATGCCGAGTTCGGGGTCCGTCTCGCCGTGACCACCTCCGGCTGGGACCTTGCGCTCATCGGCTTCCATGGACGCCTCGATTCAGCCGTGCTCGCCCGCGATCTGGTACTGGATTCAAACGGCAGGGCCGTCCCGCGCCTCACCCCCATTCATCCGACCTTCTCCGCATTCGGCATCAATGTCGCCAAGGGACTGGAGCGTTCGACCATCCGCGGCGAGCTTTCCCTCAAGCCGGATCTGCCGATGATGCTGCGCGACGACAAGGCAACGCCTGGGTACGACAGACGCTCGGTGGTCGAGGGGGTCGTCGGGATCGACCGGACCTTCGGAATCAACCTCTATACCAACCTGCAGTACTACTTCACCTCGATCCCGGATGCCGCGGACCTGGCCGGCGAGTCCTACGACCACGGCATGACCTACGAGATCCACGATCTCTTTCTTCATGACGATCTGGAGGCCGGCATCCGGGGCGTGGCCTCGTTCGCGAACGAGGGCTGGACCTTCGAACCCTATGCCGAATACCGCCTCGGCGACGACTGGCTGCTCGGGGCCTCGCTGCTCCTATTCGAAGGGCCCGAGGACAGTCGCTACGGGCAGTTCGCGGACAACGACATGCTGAACATTCGGCTGCGATACAGCTTTTGACCTCAGGAAGACGACGACTCATGGCAAATACACTGGAGAACGAAGGCATCGGCGGCTACAGCCGTTTCTGGACGGCGGTGGCGGGTCACATGATCCGTTTTCGCTGGCTCTGGCTGGGCATCGTCCTGGCCATATCGGTTCTGTTCGGCATGCAGATGTCCAAGGTCCGGTTCGACAATTCCAGCGATATCTGGTTCGTCGAGGGACACAGCGTCCTCGAGGCGAAGGCGCGCTTCGACGCGGTCTTCGGCAACTACGAGTTCGTCTATCTGCTCTTCACCCAGGAGCGAACGCCCTTCACGCCGGAGAACCTGAGGACCATGTCCTCATTGCCCGAGCGCTTCATGGAGACCGTGCCCTATGCCGACAAGGTGACCTGGCTCGGCAACGTGGAGCGCATCCTGGGGACCGGAGGTGCGGAGCAGGAGGTGGTGATCCAAGACTTCATGCCCGAGATCCCACGAACGTCGGCGGACATCGAGACCAGACTGCGCGAGGCCCTGGCGGAAGAGGAATTCGTCGACAACCTCATCGCACGGGACGGCAGCGTGCTCGCCATGCTGATCGAGCTCGGCGCCTATCCCGACGAGGAAGAGGATTCCAACCCGAGATACAGCGTCGCGGAGGCCGTCGACAAGGTATTGGCCGAGCCGGCCTACGCCGCGCTCCAACCCTATGTCGCCGGAGCCCCGCATTTCAGCTACCAATACGACGCCCTCGCCAAACAGCAGACCTCCAAGCTGTTCATGACCCTCATCCTCGTCATGGCCGTCCTGCTGCTCTGGCTGGCCCGGGGACCCAGGGGCGTGCTGGTCCCACTGACGGTGACCGTGATCGCGGTGTTCTGGACCATCGGGACCATCGGCGCGCTCGGTCTGACGATGAACCTGCTGAGCATCGCCCTGCCGGTCATGCTGATCTGCGTGGGCATCGGGGATTCGATGCACGGCATCGCCGCCTTCCACGACCGGATCGACCGCGGTGTCTCGCGGATCCAGGCCCTGAAGGAGGCGTTCGGCGAGGTGGGCGGCCCCATCCTGCTGACGTCGCTGACCACCGGCATCGGCTTTCTCGCCTATCTGACCACCCATGTGAAGCCGTTTCGGGAAATGGGAATCTATGTCGCCAGCGGCGTCTTCTATGCCTTCGTGCTGACCATCATCCTGGTCCCAATCCTCTACTCGTTCGGCAGCAAACACCCGAAGCCGAGCGCCAGAAGGCGTGACAGGGGCGGTGCCGGAGACGTCTTCGATCGCTGGCTGCGGCTGGTTCACCGCGGCGTCGTCGGACACCCGCGCAAGATCGTCCTCGTCTTCTCCGTCCTCCTGGCCGTGACCGTCTGGGGCTTCACGCTGATCAAGGTCGAATCCAACACCTCCAAGCTGATCTTCAAGAGCGAGCCCCTGCGGCAGACCCTGGACCTGGTCGACGAGCGGCTCGGAGCGGCCTCTTCGCTGGAATATCTGCTCGATACCGGAACGGCATCCGGGGTAAAGGACCCGGAATTCATGGCCCGGCTCGACCGGCTGATGCTGGCCGCGGAGGCGCATCCGCTGGTGACCAAGAGCGTCTCCGTCACCCGGGTCCTCAAGAAGATGCATCGGGCACTGCACGGCAACGATCCAGACGCCTACCGTCTGCCGGAGACGCGCGAGGCACTGGCTCAGTACCTCTTCCTCTACGAAACCTCCGGCGGCAACACCCTGGATCGTCTGGTCGGCTTCACCTACGACCAGGCCAGACTGACCCTCAAGATCAAGTCGCTCGACACCGCCGACGCACGGGCGCTGTCCGATTTCATGCGTGCGAAGGTCGCGGAACTGTTTCCCGATGGCGATGTGGAGATCGTCGAGGCGGGCGGCATGCGAAATTATCTGGCCCTGAACGACATCCTCTTCGAGGGACAGCGCAACAGCTTCATCGCCGCGCTCTCCGCGATCACCCTGGTGATGATCCTGGTGCTGCGCTCCGTCCGGCTCGGACTCATCAGCATGATCCCGAACCTGCTGCCCGTGTTCGTCACCATGGGATTCATGGGCCTGATGGGCTGGTATCTGGACCTCATCACCATCAGCTTCGCCGCCGTCATCATCGGCGTGGCCGTCGACGACACCATCCATTTCTTCACCCGCTTCAAGGCGGAGTTCAACCGCAGCGGGAATTACGACCAGGCACTGCGAGACACCCTGAGCAGCGTCGGTCGCCCCCTGACCTTCACCACCCTGATTCTGATCATCGGCAACGGGGTCTTCCTGACCTCCGCGTTGCTCGGCTTCTTCAAGCTCGGGCTCCTGTTCGGCTTCGCCTTCACCTGGGCCCTGCTGGCGGACCTCTTCTTCGCCCCCGCCCTGATCATGCTGCTCAAGCCGCTCGGGGCCGAGAGGAGTGCGCGAGAGCATCATCCGTTGCGTGAAGCCTCAGATCATTCGCACACCCTCGGATAATTCGGATCCGGCAGCTGCAGCTGGCCTTCCGCGTCGATGAAGGTCTGGCTGCTGTAGTCGCTACAAGCAACGGGCGTCACCTGCGGAGGCGCGGCCAGGATGGGATCGCCAGCGGCCGCTCCGCCCAGATCCTGCTGCAGGTAGTCGATGAATCCCTGGGCATAGTCGATGTAGGTGTCGACCATGCGTCCGTCCTCGCTCACGGTCTCGAAGGTGGCATAGCCGTCGCCGCCGGCGGCGAGATAGTCGTTGGTCACCACCGTCACCTGATCGGTGTCGGCGAGCGCGCTCCATTCGGTCGCGCCCTTGCGGCGGATCTCGATGTTGGAGAAGCGGCTGCCGAAGGGCTGGCTCAAGTCCAGATCCCAGCGCAGATTCGCGGCGTAGGGATAGGCCCCGGTGGAGCCGTCCTCGACGTCTTGGAAGGCCGAGACCGACTCCTCCAGCACCTGCCTGATTTCGGCGCCGGTCATCCGGAGGTTCACCAATGTGTTTGCGAAGGGCAGCAGGGTGAAGACGTCGTTGATGCTGATGTCGCCGGCCGGGATGTCGATGCGCACCCCGCCGCCGTTCTGGATGGCGACGTCCGCCTCGAAGCTGCGCTCCAGATAGGCGTAGGCGACGAGCTGCTGGATGTCACCACCGTTGGCCTGGGTCATGCGAACGTCACAGATGGAGCTGCGTCCCTGGCCCGGAATGCGCTCCAGACAGAGGTTCTCGGTGGCCCTGCCCACCAGGGAGGTCTTGAGCACCTCCACGTCCTGGGCGTAGTAGTCGACGATCGATTGGGTGGTCGCGTCGGGCTCGACGATATCGAGCTCCGGGGTGGCCGCGATCAGATCCAGGACCGCCTGCAGATCCGCCCCCTCCAGGGCCGCGTCATCCCGTTCGAAGGTATCGCCCAGCAGCAGATGCGGCGTCCCCGAACAGTCGCTCACATGCCCGGCCTCATCGAAGTTCAGATGCAGCTCGCCGACCACGTCCGAGTATTGCCAGGCCTGGACCACGCAGACCAGATTGCCGTCCAGATCCCTGACCCGAGTCGGATAGGGGCCGGCCGGGTTCAGACCGAAATCGGCGAATCGCTCGCCGAGCAGGGTATGGGAATCGCCGCCGACGATGGCATCGACCCCGCGCAGCTTGGCGGCCATCGCGAGATCGTTCTCGTACTGATAGTGGGTCAGCAGGACGATCTTGTCGACGCCCATGGCCGTAAGCCGATCGATATAGCGCTGAGCGGTCTCGGTCTCGTCGAGGAATTGGGTGCTGTCCAGTGGACTCGAGGACACCTTGGTCTTGTGTGCGATATCGAGGCCGATGATGCCGACCGATTCGCCCCCGATCTCCTTGACGACGTAGGGCCGAACCAGCTCGGTCGCCGCATCCGGATGGAGCGGTGTGCCGACTGCGGGCACCACGTTGGCACCCAGCACCGGGGTCCTGCATAGGCTCGGATCGGCATTGAGATACCCAAGGAACTGGGCCAGACCGGAATCGCTATCGTCGAATTCGTGATTGCCCAGCTCGAAGGCATCGAAGCAGACCTGGTTCATGACCGCCGCGTCGGCCTCGCCCTTGAACAGGGAGTAATAGATGGTGCCGGTGACGGCATCGCCCGCATGCAGCGTCAGTACGTTGGCGTTCCGCGATCTCAGCGCCTCGATCTCGGCCACGACGCGCGGAAAGCCGCCGGTCTCCACATCCACCGTCACCGAGTCATCCCCGCCCAGCACCAGTTCTCCGGAGTTCGCCTCGATATGGGAGTGATGATCGTTGATGTGGATCAGCGTCAAGTTGAACCCCGATCCGCCCGTATTCGGACCACCCTCGCCGCTGGGACCTCCTGCCGCGAGCGCCGCATCCAGCGTGGTATCGCCCATGAGGCCGGATGCCGCCGCCGAAGAACCGATAGAGATGGCCGCAATCAAGGCGGCGATCAGAGAACACGATTTGCCGAACATGACCCCTTGCTCCTGCGTTGACTCATCTGCGGGTCAAGGATAGGGATCGATGGTTACCGGTCTGTGAATTGGCCTGCCCGAGAACGATCGTGCAAGAAAAACGTAACCTCGGCGAAGTACCCTTGAGCACGAAATGGTATCGAGCCGATACACCTTGTCCGAATCGACTGGATCTCTGGCGGAACACTCTCAAGGGCTGCTGATGATGAAGAATCGACTCTATTTTCCGCTCGCTATGGCCTTATTCGGCGCATCCGGTGTCGTGGCGGCCGATTCCCCGGCAACGGGTTTCTATGTCGGAGCAGGCCTCGGGAAGGCCTATGCCGATCTCGACGAAGGGGACGTCACGCAACCGCTCGCGAACGCGGGGTTCGCGATCGCCGGATCCTCGAAGGAGGATGATGCGACCTCCTGGCGGCTGTTCTTCGGTCTTCGCCTCAATCCCTATCTGGCCCTGGAGGCCACTTGGCTCGATCTCGGCGAATACGAGATCAAGACGGACATCGGCGGCAGCAACCCGGGACACCTCCGCTCGACGCTCGATGCGGGCAGCACATTCAATCTCGGCCTGGTCGCCGGCTATCCCTTCACCGATCGCGTCCATGGCTTCGCCAAGCTCGGGGCCGTCGTCTGGAGCGCCGATGTCGAGAGTCGCGCCTATCTCGCCTCCGGCAGCGCCATCTCCAAGGATGACGACAGTGGAACGGACCTGAGCTTCGGGCTCGGGGTCAGCGTCGACCTGACCGAGCAGATCGCCGTGCGCGGGGATTGGGATCGCTACCAGTTCGGCGGCAAGGTGGATACGGACATCGACGTCTGGAGTGTCGGTATCCAGTATCGATTCTGACCGAGCCTGGGCAAGTTCTGGGCGCCAGGTTACGCGGTTTTGGCGCCCCAGCGGTTCCGAGATCACCGGCTTCACGTCTTCTCATGATGCGAACGTAATCGACCAACATCCGCTGCGGAAAGACATCGACGTCGATCCCCTACCACCCGCCCCAGCGACCCCCGACGGCGAGATTCAGGATGACGTAGAACGCCTAGTCGAAGGGTCACCACTCCCAGCCCTGGCCGTCGTTGTCGACGCGGATCCTGAACCGCGACTTGCCGCTCTGTTCGGCCTGCAGCGGCACCTCCTGTCATTCGGCAGCTCAAACACTAATGCGAAGCTGTCTCATTTGCGTTAGCGGCATAGGATCCTTAACATAGCCGTACCTTCGCATCCAAATGAGGCCCTCATGCCGCAGCCAATCGCCTCGTTCTTTGCCGCACATCGCTCCGTGCTCCTCGACGCCGCGCGTCACTTCGCCCCGATGGATCAGGCTGAGGTCTGGGTCGATGAGTGCCGGGCCAGTGTGCCGACGGCGATGGTGCATCCGCTCCACAACTTCGCCTTCTATCGACTGATGGACCTGGCCGGGGCCGACCTGGGTCGGGACCAGGGCGACGCGATGTCGCTGCAGCATTTTCGGGTGTTGCGCCAAACCCTGGAGTACTTGCCTCCGTTCAGTCAACAGGTTTGGGCGTGGATGCGGCTGGACGGCTTGGGCTACGCGGAGATCGGCAAGAGGCTTCATCTCGACGAGACCGCCGTCGCCAATCGCGTCAAGCACCTCCTGTTTTGCGCCAGCGACGATCTGCGCTTGGCGGCCGACGGGCACGGCGACTCCCATGGCCTGCCGCGGCTATTCGCCCATGCGATGAAGGGCCGCCGCCGCGTCGTCCATCAGACGGCGCTGAACTGGTTCGCGCGGCTGGCCACCGACGAGATCGGTCCCGGCGATTCAAGCGCGTTTCACCAGTGGGTCTCGCGGTCCCCGCAGCACGTGCTGGCTTACGCTCGGCTCGGTGCGCTCTGGGCCGACCCGAGTCTCGACCTGCTTCTGCGACGGGTGGCTCGAAAGTTTCCTTTACCGGTGCGAGAGCACCTCCAACAATGCTCTTTGAGGGATTTCCAATGAGCAAGATCGGCATTTTTTACGGCAGCGCCTCCGGCGTCACCCAATCGGTGGCGATGAAAATCCGCAAACGTCTTGGCCAAGACATCTGCGACCTCTACAACATGGAGGAAGACTTCGATGACGTCGACGACATGCTGAAGTACGACTTTTTGCTTTTCGGCTGCTCGACCTGGGGGGCCGGAGAGGTGCAATCCGACTGGCGCGATCCGCTGTTCGAGATGTCCGTCGACAAGCCCGACTTCTCCGGCAAGACCATCGCCCTCTTCGGTGCCGGGGACTGCGTGGATCACGGCGAGCATTTCGTCAGCGCGCTGGGGACCCTGTACGACGACTTCACCAAATACGGAGCCACCCTGGTGGGCGCGATTCCCACCGACGGCTACACCTACAAGAACTCCTTCGCCGAGCGTGACGGCACCTTGGTGGGTTTGGCCTTCGACGAAGTCAACGAAAGCGGCAAGACCCAGGGACGTCTCGACACCTGGATCGAGGTCATCCGCGCACACTTCCCTTCCGCCGAGGGCGAGGCCCAGACCGAGGCCGCATAGAACCCTCGTCAGGCGTCGGGCAGAGTCTCACCCACATGGGTGAGCTGCCCCGCCCCTTCTGATGTCAATTCCCACAACCATCGCCCGGGTTTAGGGCCAGATCGGACTCGAATCGGGTGGATCCTGGCGAGACCATTCAGCCACGCAGGCAAGCGGAAGGCGGATAGCGGAAGGCACGCTGGAACGCCGTGGAGAAGTTGGCGGCACTCGAATACCCAGCCTCGAATGCCGCCTCTCCAACCGTCACCCCCCTCTCCAGTAGCGCGAGACGAGCGAGTTCGAGGCGACGCATCCGCATGAATTCGTTCACGGTCGTCCCAAAACAGCCCTTAAACACCCGCTGCAGGGTGCTGACGCTCATCCCATTTCGGGAGGCGATGTCGGCGATGCTCATGGGTTCATTGATCGAGCGCAGGATATAGTCGCGAGCCTTGCGCGCGCGGACCAGATCGCGCGTCCCAGGCGAGGACCGCGCGCGAGCGGGTTTCTCGTCGACGCCATGCGACAGCGCACCGCGAAAGATGGCCAAGGCCGCAATGGTACTCTCCAGGCTGGCGATGGGCCTGTCGCCGCGTTCCTCGGCCAGGATCTCCTCCGCATAGCGAATCGCCTGAGCGCTAGGTTGCCAGCGCAGGAACGTCAGATCCTCGGGGAAGCCTTCGATCAACGACCTCTCCGTGGACGACTCGCCGGCGCCATCGCCCGGTTGAGACACCGGCAAAGTGATGACCACTTTGCGCACCCGTTGACCGGCTCGAACCCATCGCTCCAACAGCGCCTCGCGACGGTTGATCCAGAGATGGCCGCTCGGCCCATGCTGGGCGGTCATCGCCAATGGCCGGCCATCCAGCGCCGCGTCGAGATCTCCTTCCAGCATGACGCAGACCGTCACTCTTGGCGGCAAGCGCAGACTTCCGTGCGCCGATGCCGTCTCCAGGGTGTCGTTGGCGTGGATCTCGAGCTTCAGATCGACTTGACTCTGGGTGCAGCGTCCCTCGAGCAGCCTGTTGATCCGATTACCCTGACCGTCGACGAAGGCGCTCGCCGCCAGCGCAGCGGCTGAGTCTCGTCGAGCGCCAAGGGTGGGCGTGGAATCCGAGACCTCCTCGGGCGGATGTGCTTGGGTGTGCAAGGTGCTTGGACAAGATTTCGACATTTTATGATATTGCTTATCAATAACATTTAAGTCGATCCTTAAGCAAGCACGGCCTTCCAGGGCGGTCCCTCGCCCTACCGCAGATGCTCACGCAAAGGGTCCTCGGCATCTCTGCTTCGAGCGGATGCTTGCGCTTGCGCAAAGCACTTCAACGATCGGTCAAAAGCGGATGCGGTTGAGAATCTTTATCATCCGATGGAAATTCCGATCAGGAGCACGCCTTTCGAGCGGCGAGGCAAGCAACCATGATTCAAAACGATAGACAGACACTCGCGCGTCACCGCGACACGCCCCACGCATCCAAGATCGCCCTAGCGGCCGGACTCATGGCCTCGTGCGGCGCGAGCGCACCGGTGCTCGCGGAGACGTTCGATCAAACGACCGAAAGCGTTCTTCTACCGACCTTGCGGATCGAGGCTGCGGCGGCGCAGGAGCTGCTCGGCAACACGGAGGTGACCCAAGCGCAGATCGACGATCGCAATCCCTCGACCGTCAAGGATCTCTTCGCCGGCGAATCCTCGGTCACCGTCAGCGGCGGTGCCGCCATCGCCCAGAAGGTCTTCGTCAACGGCATCGAGGAGAGCCTGCTGTCGGTGACGATCGACGGCGCGCGGCAGAACAAATCCGCCTTCCATCATACCGGCAACATCCTGATCGACCCGACGCTTCTCAAGCGGGTCGAGATCACCCGCGGCCTCGCGCCGGCCGATGCCGGACCCGGTGGACTAGGCGGCTCCATCGCCTACGAGACCAAGGATGCCCGCGATCTCCTGGACCCGGACGAGGGCTTCGGCGGCCTGGTCACCCTGGGCACGGACACCAATGGCACCGACCTGCGCGGCACCCTGACCCTGTTCGGCCAGGAGGACGGCTTCGAATACCTGCTGAGCGGCGCGCGCGAGGTCGGCGACGAGTACGATGACGGCGACGGCGAGACCGTGCCCGGCACCGAGCCGGACCTCAGGGCCTATGTGGGCAAGTTCGGCTATACCACGGCGGACGGTCAGCGCATCACCTTCGCCGCCTCCAAGACCGAGGACAAAGGGACGCGGGCGGCACAGGCCGGCTCCGGCGGCCTGCTGTTCATCCGCCCGGACTTCGCCGAGGTGGTGGGCCGCCCGAGCGTGATGGTCGACGGCTACTCGGGTCGCGAGTCCTACACCCTGACCTACACGGACGAGACGCCCGAGGGCTGGTTCGCCCCCACCGTCCAGCTCAGCTACAACGAACAGGAGATCGACGCCGTGGGCGTCTGGGGTCTGAACACCAGTCTCAGCGGCACCTTCAAGAACGAATGGCAGCTGAGCGACGGAACGCTGAGCGCCGGGCTCGATTTCTTCAAGGAGACCGCAGAGGGCAAGTCGCGCGGCAGCGGCCGCACCGCGAGCCGCGGCGAGGAGGAGATGTGGGATGTCGGACTCTTCGCCCAGGCGCGCCAGGACCTCGGCGCACGGGTGTCCCTGTCGTACGGTCTGCGCGTCGACATGCAGGAATTCGAGGCCGCCGACGGCAGCGATTTCAGCGCCGAGGGTCTCTCCGGCAACGGCGCGGTCGACATCATTCTGACCGACACCCTCACGCTGAATGCCGGCCTCGCCTCGACCTGGGGCGGATACGAGCTGGGCGAGGCCGCGCTGGTGAACTTCGGCGGCGACTGGACCTACGACGGCTTCACCACCTCGCGCTCGGACGCCGCACGGCTGGGTCTGCGCTACGACAGCGGACCCTGGGCGGTGAGCGGGGCGCTTTTCCGCACCGAGATCGACGACATCAATGCCGTCCTGCCCAGCGGCGGCGACCGGGGAGCGAAGACCGATCTGACCTCCGAGGGCTTCGACGGCTCCATTTCGTGGACGGGCGCCCTCGCCTTCGCCGCCATGAGCTACACCTATGCTGATGTGGAGCTCGACGGCGAGGCGATCAGCTCGACCGCCTATTACTTCGGCCGCCCGGTCGGGCACATCTTCGCCCTTGAGGGCGGCTGGGACATCAGCCCGGCCTGGCGGATCGGCGGCACGGCCGAGATCGCGCTGGAAAACAACGACACCGAGATCGAGCTGCCGAGCTACGAGGTTCTGAACCTCTATGCCGCTTACCGGCCGCGGCAGATCGCGGGGCTCGAACTCCGGCTGGATATCGGCAACGTCTTCGACGAGGCCTATCAGAGCCGTAGCTCGGACGGGCTCGGTCTGGCCAATGTGATCGCCCTGAACGAGCCGGGACGGACCTTCGGGCTGACCGCGCGCTGGCGTTTCTGAGTCCTGTCGAGCCGCGGGGACATGCGGCTCGCGACCGACGTGCCCCTGTCCGACGGACAGGGGCTTCACGAAGACCCCGAGGGCCGGATATTGATCTCCAATCGCTTCCATCCAGTACATGCCGACACCCTCGAGCGGCCTGCGCCCAAATGGCCTGGCATGCTCGCCGCATTCATGACCTGCGTCCTGCTGAGCGGTCAAGCCTTGGCCCTGACGGTGACCGATGTGCTCGGACGCCAGGTCGAGCTCGCGGGGCCGGCCGACAAGATCATCCTCGGCGAGGGGCGATTCCTGGCGGTGCTCGGGGTGCTCGGCGTCGAGAGGCCGCTGGAGCGGGTCGCGGGCATGATGAACGAGTTTCGCCGCTTCGACCCGGTCGGCTTCGACCGCTATCGACGGGCCTTTCTGGAGATCGACCGGATCCCGACCTTCGGCCAGATCACGGAGGATTCGGTCAGCGTCGAGCAGGCGATCCTGGCGTCCCCGGACGTGGCCATCTTCGGTGTCCAGGGACACGGGCCTGGGGCCAAGGCGCATCACATCATCGATCGCCTGGAGGCCGCGGGGATTCCGGTGGTCTTCATCGACTTCCGTCAGCAGCCATTGGCCAATACCGCCCGCAGCGTCGAGATCGTCGGGCGGGTGCTCGGACTCGAGGACGCGGCGGAGCGCTTCAAGACCTTCTACGAGACGGCCGTCGAAGAGGTCACCGGGCGCCTGCGCAGGAACCCGCCGGAGCATTGCCCCTCGGTGCTGCTGGAGCTGCGCGTCGACACGGACCGCAGATGCTGCATCACGGTCGGCAAGGGCATGTTCGCCGATCTGGTCGAGGCCGCCGGCGGCTGCAATGTCGCCAAGGATCTGCTGCCCGGCGCGGTCGGGGAGCTGAGCCTGGAGCACGTTATCGCCTCGGCGCCCGAGGTCTACATCGGGTCCGCGGTCGGGGATGCGAGCGCGGCGTCCGCGGCGGCACCGACCCGCATCGTCCTGGGGCCCGGCGTCGATCCGGAGACCGCGCGGACCTCCCTCAAGGCGGTGCTCGAACGCCCGGGCTTCGCGGACATGCCGGCGGTGGTCGAGGGCCGGGCGCACGCCCTCTGGCACCATTTCTACAACTCGCCCTTGAATGTCTACGCCCTGCAGCGGATCGCCACGTGGCTGCATCCGGAGCGCTTCGCCGATCTCGAGCCGGAGCGGACGCTGGAGCGGCTGCTGGCGGGGTTCGCCCCGGTGGATCTCGCCGGCACCTATGCGATCTCGAACCGGTAGCCGAGATGCCATCCTCTAGCACCAGTCTGCAGGCGGCCAAGGCCGCCGGCTACTTCGACTCGCTCTGCCGTCACTTCGCCCGCAAGGTCGCGGTCGAGCGCGATGGCGACCATGCCAGGGTGCGTTTCCCCATGGGGGACTGTCTCATGTCGCTGGAGGGGCAGCAGATGCACGTCCAGTGCATCGCGGACGATGGGCAGGCACTGGAGACGCTCAAGTCCATCGTCGCCGCACACGCGCTGCGTTTCGCCGAATGGCGCAATGCCCGCCTCACCTGGACCCATAGATGATGGAGTCCCTCGCCCGCGATCCAGTCGGCGCGGCCTCGGCCTACCGCCGACGCACCCACAGGCGCGTCCTGGTGCTGTCAGCGATCGGCCTCGCCCTGCTGGGCTCGCTGTGCCTCGACGTCGCGACCGGCCCCGGAGGTTTCGGCCTGCACCAGGTGCTGTCGGTATTGGCCGATCCCGGCGCCGAGGGGCCGCAGCTGCGGATCATCGTCTGGGATCTGCGTCTGCCGATCGCGCTGATGGCGGTCCTGGTCGGCGCCATGCTCGGCGCCGCGGGCGCCGAGATGCAGACCATCCTCAACAACCCCTTGGCCGATCCCTTCACCCTCGGCATCTCCTCGGCGGCGGCATTCGGCGCCGCCCTGGCGATCGTGATGGGGGCGGAGCTGGTGCCGATCGGCAGCGAGGCGCTGGTCACGGTGAACGCCTTCCTCTTCGCGCTGCTGACCGCCTATCTGCTCTATCTGCTCACCCGCCTGCGCGGCGCCACCAGCGAGACCATGGTGCTCCTGGGAATCGCCCTGATGTTCACCTTCAATGCCCTGCTGAGTCTGCTGCAGTATGCCGCGAGCGATGTGCAGCTGATGCAGATCGTGTTCTGGATGATGGGCTCGCTGTCGCGCGCCAGCTGGGACAAGCTCGCCATCTGCGCCCTGGTACTGGTCCTGGTGGTCCCCTACTTCCTCTCTCGGGGCTGGGCGCTGACCGCGCTGCGTCTGGGCGACGAGCGCGCGGCGAGCCTGGGCATCGACGCGCAGCGGCTGCGGCTGACGGTCCTGCTCGGGGTCTCGCTGCTGGCCGCGACGGCGGTCTCCTTCGTCGGGACGATCGGCTTCGTCGGGCTCGTCGGTCCGCATATCGCCCGCCTGGTGGTGGGCGAGGATCAGCGCTTCTTTCTGCCCCTGTCGATGCTCGCCGGCGCCCTGATGATGTCGCTGACCTCGATCCTGAGCAAATCCATCACCCCGGGCGTCATCTATCCGGTCGGCATCATCACCGCCTTGATCGGCATCCCCTTCTTCGTCAGCCTGGTCCTCTCGGTCCGGCGCAGGAACTGGCAATGAGTCTCGATGTGCATGGTCTGAGCTTCGCCTACCCGGACAAGCCGGTGCTGCAGGGGATCGATACCGGCCTGCTCCCCGCCGGCGCACTGACCGCATTGCTCGGCCCCAACGCGGCGGGCAAATCGACCCTGTTTCGCTGCATCGCCGGTATCCTGCGGCCCCAGACGGGCGCGATCCGACTCGGCGACCGGTATCTGCTGGAGATGCCGCGGGCGGAACGGGCTCGAAGGGTCTGCTACATGCCGCAAACCTTCGCGAGCGCCGCGGCCCTGACCGTCTTCGAGGTCGTCTTGCTGGCGCGCAAGCACCTGCAGGATTGGCGGGTGCGCGACGAGGACGTGACCATCGTCGAGCGCATGCTGCACCGCTGCGGCGTGACGCATCTGGCCGAGCGCCATGTCGCCGAGCTGTCCGGCGGGCAGCAGCAGATGGTCTCCATCTGCCAGGCCATGGTCCGGACGGCCGAGGTGTTTCTGCTCGACGAGCCCACCAGCGCGCTCGACCTGCGCCACCAGCTCGAAACCATGCGGACGCTGCGGGATCTGACCCTCGAGCGCAAGGTCGTGACCGTCGCCGCGATGCACGACCTGAATCTCGCCGCGCGCTTCGCCGATCATCTCCTGCTGATGCGCGACGGCAGGGTCCTGGCGGCAGGCCCGAAGGAGGAGATCCTGTCCTCACCCGTATTGGCAGAGACCTATGGCGTCGAGATCGAGCTCGCGCGCACCAGCGACGGCAACCTCATGGTCGCCGCGCGTCTGTGAACGGACAAGGGCTCCGATCCCCCTCGATCGTGAATGACAAGACCCTCTGAACCTCTCTATCCCAAGACCCATCGTGCCCCGACGGAGCGTCCCCCTGAGTCGTGCACGCCCGGGATCTGCTCGAACGGTGGTGCCTTGAAATAGTCCCCCCAGACGACGCGGACCTCCACCTTCACCACCTCGGCGTGCCGTTCCTTTTCGGCGACCAGACGCATCAGCTGAGCCTGGTCCGCCGTGGCCGGTTGCGGATGGGCGTCGACGTTCTCCCGCAGCGGAGAGGTCATCATCGGGTCCGGGTCTCCTGGGCAGAGGTGCCGCTTCTCGACCGGAGCCTGGTCGTCCTCCGCGTGTCAGTCGCAATAACAATCATTTCCATCTAGAAGGTCATCGGGATCCAGATGCCGGAGGCTCGTCCTGTACAGGGGCCTTGGGCCTCTGTATACAACGTTATATCATTACATTTTGATTCGATCAGATAGGCTCGATTCGAGCCGATAGATTAGTGAGGCCCCTATGACTCTGTGCTGCAGTCCCAACAGAAATTGGCCATCGGTCGCAACCATTGCACTCATCGGCGGACTGGGTCCGGCGATCATGGCGGTACCGCGCGCCAGCGCCGAAACCGGGTTCGCCGAGTACACCGAACTGGATGTCATCGAGGTCACTGCGGGCGTTCCCACGCCGGGCGACCCGCGTCTGCAGGCAGCCAATATCTCGGTCCTCACGGGCGAGGAACTGCAGCGCCGCGAGCGCTTGACCCTGGGCGAAACGCTGCAGGAACTGCCCGGCGTCGACTCGATCACCGCGGGCAATCAGGTGGGCAAGCCGGTGATACGCGGCTTGAGCGGCTATCAGGTCCAGGTGCTGTCGAATGGTATGGGTGTCGACTACCAGCAATACGGCGCGCGCCACCCGCCGAACATCGATCCCTTCCTCGCCGAGCGGATCGAGGTGGTGCGCGGTGCCTCCAGTCTGCTGTACGGATCGGGCGCGCTCGGCGGTGCCATCGACGTTCAGGGGCCGGCCTTCGACTTCAGCGGCGACGGCACCCTGCAAACCAGCGCCGACACCCTGCTCGTGTATCACAGCAATAACGATCAATGGGATGCGGGGCTGAAGGCACGCGCCAACAACGACATCCTGAGTCTCTATACCGGTCTCATCCGCCGCTCGGCCGGCGATCTCGACACCCCGAATGCGGCGACCGCGCCAGGCTCGGGCGACCCCACCGATCCCAAATTCACCGGCCGCCTGCCGCACACGGATTTCGACCAGGCCAATGCCCAGTTCGGCATGGGACTCATGACCGGCATCGGCGAATTCGACGTTCGCATCAGCCAGTGGAACGACGAGAACAATTATCTCCTGCCGACCGGAAAGGGCATCGGGCTCTGGTTGCGCAACGACGAGGTGCAGGTGTCCGGGGATCTACCGCTCGCCTCCGGCTGGACGCTCAACCCCACCCTCTCATGGCAGAACAATCTGCGTCGCGCCAACTCTGAGGGACGCACGCGAGAGCAGGGCTATGACGGCACCGTCCATCTGGAATTCGATCTCTATCAGGCACGTCTCGAGGCCATGCACGACGCCCTAGGCCCATTCGATGGCGGCACCCTCGGGATGGAGTACGCGCACAAGACGCAATACTCGCGCGGCACCACGGTGCTGGCTCCAGGTGGAGAGGTCAGCAATCTCGCCTTCTTCCTCTTCGAGAGCAAGGACATGGGTCCCCTGACCCTGCAGACAGGACTGCGTCATGACTGGCACAGCGTGACGGCCGACGCGAGCAAGACCAGCGGCGATCTGGGCTTCTCGGGCCGGGTCACGCACGATTACAGCGTGCTCAGCGGATCCCTGGGGGCGGTCTACCGGCTGACGGACCGGCTGGCCCTGGCGGGCAATCTCGCCCGCGGCTTTCGCGCGCCGAGCCTGTTCGAGCTCTATGCCGACGGCGTGCACGGCGGCGTCGCCGCCATTCAGCAGGGCAACCCGGACCTGGACGCGGAGAAGTCCTTGAACCTGGATCTCGGGCTGCGCTGGCAGTCGCCCCGCTTGCGGGCAAGCGCGACCCTGTATCGCAACAGCATCTCG
The DNA here is from genome assembly GCF_000224065.1 of Thiorhodococcus drewsii AZ1. Lineage (GTDB taxonomy): Bacteria > Pseudomonadota > Gammaproteobacteria > Chromatiales > Chromatiaceae > Imhoffiella > Imhoffiella drewsii. The sequence continues at coordinate 24,684 of NZ_AFWT01000023.1, read as the reverse complement.
GACTACATCTATCTGCAGGACACGGGCGAAGCGCGCGGCAACCTTCCCGTCTTCGTCTACCAGCAGGACGACGCCCTGCTGACGGGCCTCGAGCTCGAGGCGCACTGGGATCTGACCGATCGCCTGGAACTGTCCGGGGCACTGGAACTGGTGCGCGGCACCAACGACCGCACCGACGAGGATCTGCCCCTATTGCCGGCGGATTCGCTGCGTCTCGCCGCCACCTACCGCTTCGACGACCGTGGTCCGATCCGGGAGCCCTATCTGACCCTGAAGGTCCGGCACAACGCCTCCAAGGATGCCGCACCCGGCGAGCCCTTCGCCCAGTTCGACGACATGCCGTTCGGTACCGCCTCCACCGATGCCTACACCCTGATGGATCTGGAGGCCGGCATCGCGCTGCGGGCATTCGGCAACCGTCTCGCACGACTCAATCTGACGGTCAGCAACCTGTTCGATACCGAATACCGAGACTTCCTGGATACCTATAAGGGCTATACCCTGAGTCCCGGCCGCGACATCCGTCTGAGCCTGAATGTGCCCTTCGGCGGCTAGCCGCCTCATCCCGGCATGGCAGGCATCCATGCAACTTGCGCCGAGCGGTGACGGATGATAGAAAGCGCTTATAGAGATGCATTCGCATTTGGGGCCTATTGGAATGTGGCGTAATACCGAGGAAACCTATGGCCTGATCGCCGTGCTGCTGCACTGGCTGGTCGCGGCCGTCGTGATCGGGCTGTTCGCGCTGGGGCTCTGGATGGTCGAGCTGACCTATTACGACACCTGGTACAGACGAGCACCGGATCTGCACAAGGGTGTCGGGGTGATGCTGCTCCTGGCGCTGCTGCTACGGGTCGGCTGGCGGCTAATCAATCCCATGCCACGCCCGGAGCCGGGGCCGCCCCTGGAGCAGCGCATCGCGGTCCTGATGCATGCCCTGCTCTACCTACTACCGTTCCTGGTGATCGCGAGCGGCTATCTGATCTCGACCGCCGACGGTCGGCCGCTCGACGTCTTCGGCCTGTTCAGCATTCCGGCGACCCTGACCGGATTGCCGAGCCAGGCCGACCTGGCGGGCGACATCCATCTCGTCCTCGCCATCGCGCTGGTATCCCTGGCTGGTGTCCATGCCCTCGCGGCGCTGAAACACCATTTCATCGACCGCGACGCGACCCTGCTGCGGATGCTCGGACGCCGTTCCGCGCGGTCCTAGCCGTATCCTCCGCAAGCGAGACCGCCGTCGGCGGTCAAGCCAGCCCGATGTCCGTGTCCGGCGGAAGACCGTTCCCCGGACATCTTGTCCGTGTCTTGTCGACAACTCATTCAATGCAAGGATAATCATGATGATGCGCAAGCGACTCACCGCCCTCAGCCTCGCGGCCGCCCTGACCCTGCCCGGCCTAGCAATGGCCGAAGACTATGTGATCGACACCGAGGGCGGACACGCCTTCATCCAGTTCCGTATCCCACACCTGGGCTACAGCTGGCTCTACGGCCGCTTCAACGACTTCTCCGGCCGCTTCAGCTACGACGAGGACACGCCGAGCGAGGCCAACATCGAGGTCACCATCAAGACGGCCAGCGTCGACTCGAACCACGCCGAGCGCGACAAGCATCTGCGGGACAAGGATTTCCTCGACGTGAGCCAGTATCCGGAGGCGACCTTCAAGAGCACCTCCTTCACCCCAAAGGATGACGGCACGGCAGTTCTGAAAGGCGACCTGACCCTGCGAGGGATCACCAAGCCTGTGACCATCGCGGTCACCGAAATCGGTGCGGGCCAAGACTCTTGGGGCGGCTACCGACGCGGATTCCAAGGCACCACACGCTTCGCGCTCAAGGACTTCGGCATCGAGCGCAACCTCGGCCCGGCCTCGCGCGACGTCGAAATGATCCTGAGCATCGAGGGGATTCGCCAGGACTAGACCGAAGGGTACCGCCCGGCTTGGGAGATGCGCCCGAGCCGGGCGGCAGGATCTCGACTCCACCAGCTCATATCGCTTTTCAGCGTCTTACCGGCATAGTGGCGCAGCTTGATCTCCGCAGCGATGCGCTCATAAAGCGCTGGCCAGCATCCAGGCAGCTCGGCCGGAACCGCCGAGGCCGAGCGTCCCGACGCCGAGGCAGCCGGGGCATCGTTTGACGCACCCGACGTGGATACCCCCAGTGTCGTGGCCCGCTGAGACTCACGGGCTCGGGTCTCACAGGTCTCCTCTACTGCTCCGCCCACATGCCGCCTATAGACTGGTGGCGTCTCTGTGAGACTGCGCTCATTCTGATCGCGGGTCCGCGAGACATCTGGAGAAGCGGAACGCCATCAGAAGCGCCCTCGCCGTCCCGATCGACTGAAACCGCCCCGCTTTGCACGAAGTACAGACGCACAGCATCGACGGCCTGCTTGCGCATCCACTCATCTTGCCCCTTCTCCGCGAGCTTACGAAGGAAGGCGCGGACACTGGTCCGCTCCAATGCCGGTTGGCCATACTTCGCGCAGAAATCCAGGTAGAAACGTAGTAGCCACTTGCGATAGTGCGGTTGCTGGTAGTCGGGGATCCCGTGCTGCGAGAAGGTCTCGTCGAACCGCGCGGACAGCTCGAGCGGAAGAGGCAGCATGGGAGATATGCGCTCTTCTGTTTATCACACCGTGGTGAGCAGGGCATACGGAAGAGGCCCTTGCGCGCGATGGGTTTTTGTGTTGATGCCGAGCGAAGGATGATAACTTACACGGGACGCAACAGTAGGCATCAGAATTCGGGCAGTGGCCAACGATGGCGAAGCAAAAGAAACTAAGTAATCCATTCTCAAACGGCGGTGGCGGCGTTCATTTCGAAGCGCATGTCCAGGCGTCATTTGTCGCGCTGATGCTTACTGGAGGGAACGCACCCTGTCTTCCCTGCTGGCCTATTGTGGAAATCAAACTTCAGGGCAAGATCGACGGCTTTGATACAGACGACCTGATTGTTGTCGTGGAAAACGTGAACAGCAAGGAACGGCGGAAGTTTCTCGGGCAGGTTAAGCATTCCATTGCCATCACGCAGGGCAGCCCCCTGTTTGGAGAGGTGATGCAGGCCGCCTGGAATGATTTCAAAAATCCCAAGGTGTTCACCAAGGATAAGGATATTATTGCACTGATAACAGGACCGCTCAGCGCGACCGATACACACAATGTACAATGGCTGCTAAACCAGGCGAGACACACCAAAAACGTTGATGAGTTCTTCAGAAACGTCCAACAGACGAATTTCAGCCCACCCAAGAGTACCGAAAAACTAGAGGTCATTCAGCACCATCTAAAGGCAGCGAACGGCAGCAACGATGTATCAAGGGATGAACTCTATGACTTCCTGAACCACTTCCATTTGCTCGGTTACGATCTTGGTAACGAATTTGGTGTTGTGCTGTCTCTACTGCATTCCCACATTTCCCAATTCCAGCAGCAGTATCCGCAGTGGGTGTGGTCACGGGTTGTCGATATTGTACAAACATGGAATCAGGATGCCGGTACGATCACGCCCGGTAAGCTGCCGGAGGACCTTCTGGATGCCTTTAAACAAAAGGCCGTGGCAGAGATGCCCGAGGAATTCAAGGCGGCACAGGAGAAACCTAAAACCGATTGGAACCAGCACCCGGACGCTACCTATTTGGCTTTGGCGATTTTGATCGGCTCTTGGCAAGATAAAAGTCAATGTGACCTTGAGGCGATAACCCAACTGCTCGGCATCAGTTATGATGAATGGTTAAAGAAGGCACGGGAAATATTACACCGTCCTGATAGCCCGCTATCTCTCAAAAACGGCACTTGGAAAGTTGTTAATCGAGCCGAGCTTTGGAGCCTGCTGGGATCGCGCATCTTTGATCAGAACCTCGATATGTTTAGGACGCTTGCTGTTTTCGTCCTGAAGGAGCCAGACCCCGCTTTTGAACTACCCGCCGAAGAGCGATACGCGGCAAGCATTCAAGGCAAGGTGCTGAAATGTTCACACGTGTTGCGAAAAGGCATTGCCGAGGGCTTGGCCATTCTGGGCAGCCTGCCTGAGTCGTGCACTAACTGCTCGCAAGGAAAAGTTGAAGCGACCTGCGTATTGGTGATACGCGAACTTCTGACCGATGCCGACTGGGTTTTGTGGGGCAGCCTGAATGGTCTGCTGCCAACCCTGGCCGAAGCCGCCCCGGGTGATTTTCTTGATGCGGTGGAGAAGGCGATGCGTCTGACGCTATGTCCTTTTGATGAGCTTTTTTCCCAGGAAGGCAATGGCATCACCGGCAGCAATTATCTAACCGGCCTGCTCTGGGCGTTGGAAGGGCTGGCCTGGGATGATCAGTATCTGGTTCGAGTCTGTGTTGCACTTGCTGAACTTGCCAGCCATGACCCCGGCGGCCAGTGGGCCAATCGACCATCCAATTCGCTTGCAACCATTTTACTGCCTTGGCTGCCGCAAACGCTGGCATCTGTTGACAAGCGCAAGGTCGCGGTGCGAACGATCCTTAATGAATGGCCGGATATTACCTGGAATCTGATCATTCAGCTTCTTCCCGGCCAGCATCAGACCTCTTCCGGATCGCACAAACCAAGCTGGCGCAAAACCATCCCCGATGATTGGGAAAAAGGCGTGACGCATCAGGAATACTGGCAGCAGGCATCTTTATACGCGGAACTTGCAGTGGCTGCTGCTGGTCAAGATACCGCGCGGCTTTCCGCATTGATTGATAATTTTGATAACCTGCCTGAACCAGCTTTTAATCAACTCCTCCAGGCTCTTTCCTCACAACCCATTTCAGTGCTCCCCGAAGAGCAACGACTTTCGATTTGGGACCATCTCACGAAGTTCACAAACGAACACCGGCGGTTTGCCGATGCGAAATGGGCATTGCCCGACGAACTGATCACCCGTATTGAACACGTTGCCGGGCAACTCGCCCCTGCCAACCCGTTCAACTTATATCAGCACCTTTTTTCAGACCGTGACTTTGATCTCTACGAAGAGAATGGCGATTGGGAGGAGCAGCAAAAGAAGCTCGACGCCCGACGCGAAACGGCCATTTCGGAAATTTTTCAGCAAGATGGTGTTGATGGTGTTATTCGATTTGCCGAATCCGTTTCTTCACCCGGTCAGTTAGGGCACGCGCTTGGTGTTATTGCCGATGACGTGTTTGAACGTACTCTTTTACCGCATTTCCTAGACTCGGCGGACAGCAAACGCAAGGCTTTGGTGAGCGGTTTTATCTGGAGACGTCACCATCGCAAAGGCTGGGAGTGGTGCGATAACCTCGATAAATCTGATTGGACACCCGAGCAAATAGGTCAACTTCTGGTTTGTTTGCCTTTTACCAAGGAAGCATGGGATCGCTCCTCTGAATGGCTTCAATCCCACGAAACTGAATATTGGACGCGCACCAGTGCGAATGCTTATCAGGCCGATGGTGATCTTTCCATTGCGATTGAAAAACTGATTGAAAATGGTAGGCCATATGCGGCAATCAACTGTCTGGACAGGATGCGCCATGCCAAGCAGCCAATCGATAGCAACCAATGTGTCCGAGTGTTGCTTGCAGCGCTTTCCTCCAGCGAGCCCAGTTACGCCATGGATGGGTACCACATCGTTGAACTGATTAAGTTTCTTCAGGCAGAACCTTCAACTAACCAAGACGATCTATTTAGGGTCGAGTGGGCATATGTTCCCTTGCTTGATCGTCATAGAGGCGCCGCGCCCCAACTCATTGAAAGCAGGCTAGCCAATGATCCCGAGTTCTTTTGCGAGCTCATCCGACTGACCTACCGTTCCAAGAAAGAAGATCAGCCATCGAGAGAACCAACCGAGGAATCAAAGGCGATCGCAACAAATGCCTGGCGGCTACTGCATGAGTGGAAGACACCGCCTGGAACACAACAAGATGGAACATTCAGCGAAGAGCGCTTTATTTATTGGCTCCAAAGGGTAAAGGAAATCTGTACGGCATCCGGCCATCTGGAAGTTGCACTCATCAATATTGGCGAAGTATTGATTCATGCCCCACCCGATCCAGACGGCTTATGGATACGCCGCGCCGTCGCTGCCGCACTGAATGACCGTGAAGCCGATGACATGCGCAACGGTTACAGTACTGGGACATACAACTCACGCGGCGTTCATTGGGTTGACCCAACCGGAAAACCGGAGAGAGAACTGGCTGAACAGTTCCGAAGTAAAGCCGAGGAAGTAGAGAACGCCGGATTTCAGCGATTTGCCGTTACCTTGAGAGGTTTGGCGGACAGCTACGACCGTGAGGCGGAACGAATAATTAACGATCACAACCATCGGGAAGATGAGTAATCCAAGATGCCTAATCGGGTAAGGGCGGATATTTAGCCCGCCCTCCCCACACCACCCAGCATGCGGGTCCGCACTAGGGGGTTCTCGAGAAGGGAGCACACGAGGACTTCAGGCATAGCCATGCGCTTTCATCCACTGATCGCGAATGCTGATCAAGCCCTGGCCTTTCAGCCAGTCATTGGTCATCCCGGTTTGCGTGCCCAGCGACCGAGACAGGTGCCAGTCGCCAGGGCTTTGACCATCCCATTACACACAAATCTGTAAGTGCTTGATGTCGCGTGACCGCCCTAAAAACGTCTATCTATATAAATCAGCGATTTAGGAACAGATCAGCGGAGATGTGTGTAACGAGATGGGCTTTGACCCGCAACGTTTTGCACCCAATAAATTTCTGATCGGATAGCCACATGAATCTTGCAACACTCAGGGTAGAAGGAACAGGCGAAGCGCTAGAAGCTATATGCGATTCGCTCAATCTTGAAATCGATAATTCATGGAAAGAAGGCGAAGAAAGAAGGCGTGGTGGCTACTATTCTACATCTGGATTTAATACTACGATTGTCGATGCCGAAAACCCTAGGAAAATGGTTGCCGCCATTCGTGCCTTCTTAGTGAAATGCAGAAAAAAGAAAATCGTCTTTTCTAATTCGAATCTCTCCACAGAACTTGCAATAGGCGTCACAGTTGGAGAAAAAGAGCAGTATGTTGCCTGTGTTGATTTGCCCCCCTCAGACTTGATGTCTCTGGCGGAGCTCGGAATTTCTCTTAGTGTGGCAGCTTATCCTGCTTCAGATGAAGATGATTAGCTGATAAAACGCATAACACATGACTCAGAGCCGACCCAATGCCACACGCCGAGCTTGACGCAAAACATCGAGGTAGAGCCAGCGCATTGGGCCTAGAAACGTCCCGAACTATTCAAAAGCGCGTATACAATCTTCGGGAACTTGACAACCAGTAAAGATCGGCTCATCAATCGTTCGCATGGAGACGCCGTGCGCTGGTTTGACAAGCGTTTTTAAGGATGGCGGATCGGTTTTGCGGCGAAACTGTTCAGCCTCATAGCTGTTTCCTGATAGACGCAGTTGGTGATCACTGCCTCATCAGCCTCCCGTCTCCATCAGGTGTCGGAATTCAATCGGCTTACTGCCCGGGCTGAGGTCGCAGGCCTCCGGCTTTATTCCCATGGCATCGCCGATTGCCGCTTTCAGTTTCTCGGCGTTACCCGGATGGGTGCGGAGCACTGTGCGCAGATCGACCGATTGCGGGGCGCCCAGGCAGGGCAATAGCCGGCCATCGGCAGTGACGCGCACACGGTTGCACGCCTTACAAAAATTGTGACTGCGCGGGGAGATGAAGCCGACACGGGTTTCCGATCCTTGAATGCGGTAATAGCGCGCCGGGCCACCTGTGGTTTCTGTTGTTGGAACCAGTGCGAGTTCGGTCGCCAGCTCCTCACGAATACGGTCGGCCGGATAGAAGGTCTCGGCCCGGTCATGTTCCCCAATCGTGCCAAACGGCATTTCTTCAATAAAGCTGAGATTGATCCCTTTGGCCATTGCAAAACGGGTCAAAGCGAGAATCTCGTCGTGGTTGCGGCCTTTGAGAATCACAGTATTCAGCTTAATCCGTTCAAAGCCGGCGGCGATGGCGGCATCAATGCCGCGCAACACCTTGGCGAGATCCCCAGTGCGGGTCAATGCGCGAAAACGCTCTGGTCTCAGGCTGTCGAGACTGATGTTGATGCGCCGTACCCCAGCTTTGCGCAGCGGATGGGCCAGGCGTTCGAGCTGGGAGCCGTTGGTTGTGAGTACGAGCTCGCTCAGGCTGGGCAGCTCGGCAATCTGGCGAATCAGCCCGAGCGCCCCAGGACGTACCAGAGGCTCGCCGCCGGTGAGACGAATCTTGTGCGCACCGAGATCTGCGAAGGCGGCGGCAACCGCGGCTAGCTCATCCAGCGACAGCAACTCCTCGCGATCTGTGAAGCCTGGCTTTGCGGGCATGCAATAGATGCAGCGGAAGTCGCAGCGGTCGCTAAGGGAGAGTCGCAGATAGGTGATGCGGCGGCCGAAACGATCCACAAGCGCAGGTGGTTGGTGGGAGCCGATTCCCGTGCGCTTGCCCGGCAAGTCAGTTGGCTTCATCAGGCCAGGTTCCGTTTTCCAAGTGTTTGTTGTGGGGGATGAGGGTAGCAGAGGCGCGCGCATCTTGTTGGCACATGACTGCTTCACATCTGAGCCGGCCGTTCTGTTTGCAATCCATTTACAACGTTTTACCGCTCATTTACAGCGCGCTGAGACGCTGTTTACAGCCGCCGTTTATAACGTATCGGGCAAGCCAGTGATGCACCGAAAAGGGGGAGGACTCCTAACAATGAAAATGCTAAACCGGCGTGAGTTCCTGCGCACGACCACACTCTCCTGCGTCGGCGTTTTTGCGGCAAACAATGCCTGGGCGTTGAACGCACTCCAGCCCGTCGCCGATCCGCTCGGCAGCGAATACCCCTACCGCGACTGGGAAGATCTGTATCGCGACGAATGGACCTGGGACCGCATCGGTTATGCGGCCCATTGCATCAATTGTCTTGGCAACTGCGCCTGGCAGGTGTTCGTCAAGGACGGCATCGTGATGCGCGAAGAGCAGCTTGCACAGTATCCGCAGATCAATCCGCGGGTTCCGGATGCTGACCCGCGCGGTTGTCAGAAGGGGGCGATCCATTCGGCCGCCATGTATGAAGGCGATCGGATTCACTACCCGATGAAGCGCGTCGGCGAGCGTGGCGAGGGTAAATGGCAACGCCTCACCTGGGACCAGGCCACCACAGAAATCGCCGATAAGGTGCTCGATATCTTCGAGCAGCACGGCCCTGGTCAGCTGATGACGCACACAGGAAGCGGCAACCTCAGTCATGTGCGCCTGGCCGCTCCTTATCGCATGGCCTCGCTATTGGGTGGCGTGCAGGCGGATATCTTTACGGACGTCGGCGATCTCAATACTGGAGCCCACCTCGCATACGGGGATCCAATGCAAAGCTTCACGTCGGACGCCTGGTTCGACGCCGACTACATTCTGTTGTCGCTGATCAATCCGAACGCGACGCGTATCCCGGACGCCCACTTTATCTGGGAGGCACGCTGGAATGGCGCACGCGTCGTTAGCATCGCGCCCGACTTCAATCCGAGCTCTGTGCACGCGGATCTGTGGATTCCCATGCGTCCCGGTGCCGACCCCTTCTTCAATATGTCGCTTGCGCAGGTGATTCTTGAAGAAAAACTCTACAAGCCGGCCTTTGTGAAAGAGCAGACCGATCTGACGCTTCTGGTGCGCGAGGATAACGGCCGCCTGTTGCGCCAGAGCGATCTGGAAAGCGATGGCAAGGAAGATGTTTTCTTCCTCTGGGATACAAAGACGAATCAAGCCGTTGCAGCGCCGGGGTCGATGGGAAGCGAAAAGCGCTCCATCGCGCTCGGTGACCTTGACCCGGCCCTGGAAGGCCTGTTTGAGGTCGCCGGCATCCAGGTGCGCCCTGGCTTTGAGCATATGCGCAACGAGGCGATGCGCTGGACCCCCGAGGTCACCCAGGAGGTCACTGGGGTGCATCCGGATATCGTCCGCCAGGAGGCACGCTATCTGGCGGCCGCCAAGAAAGCCGTTCTGCTCAACGGCTTCAATATCGGTCGTTACAGCAATGGGATGTATACCGGTTGGGCGCAGACCCTGCTGCTGGCCCTGACCGGCCACGGTGGGCCGAGCGGCGGACTGGATACATCCTGGATTGAATGGAGTCAGCCCAAGCTGCTCGAGCTTGCGCTCTTTGGCTTCAAGAAGCTCCCGCGACTCGAGGCAGGCGGGCTTGGCGAGTTCATGCGCGGGGAGATGTATCGCGAAACCATCGAGCATTATGACCCGGTCAAGTTGAAAGAACGCGTCGGATTCAACGTCGATGAGTTGCTCGAGATGATCAAGGAGAGCATCGACGAGCAGGGGATGCCCTATTACGGCAAGGTCAAGGGCATGATCCTGATTGCCGACAACAAATTTCGGCGCAACAAGGGTGCGAACCGCTACCGCGAGCGCGTTCTCGAGGAGGTCGAGGAGCTCTTCGTCGATGTCAATGTGCGCATGGATTCGACCGCCGAGTGGGCCGACTACATATTGCCGGCCGCCAGTCACTATGAGGCATGGGACCTGCGCTCGGTCGGCTTCCACCGGTTTGTCAACGTCTTTACCGCGCCGGTCGAGCCCATCGGTGAGGCCAAGCCAGATTGGGACATCATGGCCCTGTTGGCGCGCAAGATCCAGGATCGCGCGATTGCACGCGGCATTGGGTCCATTCAGGACGGCACCGTGACCCGTGATCTCGACCGCATTTACGACGATTTCACGATGGACGGAGCGCTCAAAACCCAGGAGGACGCGGCCCGCTGGCTGGTCGATAACAGTCCCGAGCTTGACGGCACGCTCGAGGAGGGTGCCAAGCGCGGCTTTTTCGTCCTCAACGCCAAGGGCGGGCCAGCGCACAGTCCATTACACGCGGACAAACCCATGCATCCGTTCGAGCGCCAGGTGGTTGACAAGGAGCCCTATCCGACGCTGTCCGGCCGCATCACCTTTTACTGCGACCACGACCGCTTCATGCGGCTTGGGGCGCGGGTCCCGACAGCACGTCACCACGCCGGAAAGGATGCCTCCAGATATCCGCTGAACTTCTACACGCCTCATACCCGATGGGGGATCCACAGCAACTGGCGCTCGAACAAGTTCATGATGCGACTGCAACGGGGCGAGCCGAACCTTTACATCAGCCCCTTGCTGGCTGAAAGCAAAGGAATCGCGGATGGCTCCAGGGTGCGGGTGTTCAATGGAATTGGTGAGTTTTTTGCGCAGGCGAAGTTCTATCCAAGCTTGCCGGCGGATTCGCTGATGATGGAGCACGGCTGGGAGCCTCACCAGTACGAGCAGCGCAAGCCGCTGAATAATGTCACTGCAACCATACTCCAGCCGCTCGAGCTAGTCGGCAATTGGGGCCACTTGAAATTTAGCCTGTGGAAGTGGAACGCAAACCAGTTGGCGCATGAGAGCAGCGTCGACATCGAGCGGGCCTGAAGCCCTGGAGCACCTTTCGATGACTAATGGATCCAAGCGCCAGCTGCGCATGGTCATAGACCTCAACAAGTGCATCGGCTGCCATACCTGTACTTCGGCCTGCAAAATGATGTGGACGAACCGCAACGGTCGCGAATACATGTACTGGAACAATGTCGAGACCCGCCCCGGCGCGGGTTACCCGCGCAACTTCCAGGAAAAAGGCGGCGGTTTTAACAAAGACGGCCAGCTCAACATCGGCCAGACGCCGCCGCTCGAGGACTATGGCATCCCCTGGGAATACAACTACGAGGAGAGCCTGATCAACGGGAGCGAAACCTCGCTGCGCCCGAATGTCTCCCCGACCTGGGGGGCCAACTGGGATGAGGACAAGGGCGAGGGGGTGTACCCGAATGCCCATTACTTTTATTTGCCAAGGCTGTGCAACCATTGCAGCAACCCCGGGTGCCTTGCTGCCTGTCCGCGCAAAGCGATCTATAAACGTCAGGAAGACGGCATCGTTCTTGTGGATCAGGAGCGCTGCCGCGGCTACCGCTACTGCGTCACTGCCTGCCCGTACAAAAAGGTCTACTTCAACGAACGGACTGGCACGTCCGAGAAGTGCCTGTTTTGCTATCCGCGCATCGAGAAAGGCTTACCGCAGGCCTGCGCCCGCCAGTGCGTCGGCCGCTTGCGCACGGTCGGCTATGCCGACGACATCGAGGGTCCGGTGTATCAGCTGGTGGATAAGTACAAGGTGGCGTTGCCGCTGCTCGCTGATCGCGGCACCCGTCCGAACGTCTTCTATGTCCCGCCGGATTCACCGCCGCGATTCAAGCCGGATGGAAGTCCGGACGCGACGCGGCGCATTCCAATCGAGTATCTGGAGGGGTTGTTCGGCCCGCGCGTTAGCGAGGTTCTGGAAACCTTGGCCGCTGAGCGCGCGCGCAAGGCGCGAGGCGAGGACTCCGAATTGATGGATCTGCTGATCGGCCAGCGCCAGAAGGCGCTCTTCAAGCTGGGGTAATGCTATGACGCAAAACCACGAACAGATTTTAGAGCGCTCACGAGCCTGGCAGTTGCTCTCCATTGCCTTCGCCCATCCGGTTCCCGAGCTGCACGGACTGCTCGCTGATCGGGGCTTTCAACAGGCCCTTGAAGAAGCATTGGCAATAGCCCACGGCGTGCGCATTGGGTTGCCCAGCCTTAGCGTCGATTTTCAGGACTTTGAAGCCCAGTACATCGCATTGTTCGACACGGGTTCCAAAGGACGCCCGCTGGCTCCACTGCGCGCGAGTGCCTACGATGTCCTCCTGGCCGGCGAGCCCGTGCCCCACCTGATGCTGAAGTACGCGCAGTTCTACAAGCACTTTGGCGTACAGGCGCGTACCGGCCAAGGAGATAACGCCTTGGCCGACCACCTGACCTGTCAGCTCGACTGTCTTGCCTGGCTCACACACCTAGAGGCCCGCGCCGGGGCACAGAGCGATGCAGAGGCCGGGTATAGACGCGCCCAGCGTGATTTCATCACCCGGCTGCTGGGCCCGCATTGTCGTGAATTCGTCCCAAGGCTGTCGGATGCCTGTGCTGAGCAGGGCTTTGATCCCGTCTTCGCCGCGCTCGGAGAAGCACTCGAGCGTCTGCAGACCCTGGAGTTGGAACGCTTCGGTTCCACCGGTAACGTCAGCGTCTCGCGACCGCCCATGGGCGTGGCGGTTGCGGGACCCACGCGAAATCTCTGGAGATAGCCAATGGACAAGCGATTGCGAACGGCCAGTATCTTGGTTCTGGCGATGGGATTGTTGTCACCGATCACAGCGAGCCTCGCCGATCCGAATGCGCTCTCGGTCAAGCCTGGGGATACCATTCCATTAACGGTGTTTCCTCCGCATGTCTTTTTGCGGGTCGCCAATGATCCGCTTGAGATCCTCTGGGAGCGGGTGCCCGAGTATGAGGTGCAAGTGGTGCCGGTGCCCGTGGTGCACCGCTCGGTCGAGCTGCGCAAGGCCAACTCGGGCGAGCCGATGCCGCTCTTTTTCAGCGTCGCCAGCGACGGTGAACGCCTCTATGTCAAGCTGCGGTGGCATGATGCGACACCAGATCGCAAGACGGGCATGGATCAGTCGCGCGATGGCGTTGCCGTGCAGTTTACCGTCAACGCGGATCAACAGACCTCGCATACCATGGGCGCCCCCGGGAGACCCGTCAACATCTGGTATTGGCGTTCGGATAGCGAGAGCGCTGAGAACCTGGCAGCAGGTGGCTTTGGCTCGGCGACGCATTTGCCGGAACAGCCTGTCAGCGCGCGCAGCCATTATGCCAAGGCCGCTGCGGCCGAAGATAACCAATGGACAGTCATCTTGTCGCGACCGCTCGCGACCGATGGCGAATATGACGCACAGTTCGAGCCCGGCATGGTGCGTTCGATGGCCTTTGCGGTTTGGCAAGGTGCTTTGGATCAGCGCGATGGCCTCAAACGCACCACCCCTGGCTGGATCAAGGTTGATCTGAGCCCGCTCAAGGCGGGTTAGACCGATGCCAGCGCCAAACGTCACTCTGCACCCGCCCGCTCAGGATCTGGAACCTTGCACAAGGGGACATGCCTGCAGCTTCTGCCCGGACGAGCCCGAATGTCAGCGCGACAAGCCGGGCCATGATCGTGAGCTCATTGCTTCACGACTGGCTGTGATCGATCGGATCGTGCTTGTCCTTGGCAACAAGGGCGGCGTTGGCAAGAGCACCGTCGCGGCCAATCTTGCCGCAGCGCTTGCTCAGGAAGGTCATCGTGTTGGGTTGGGCGACGCCGACATTCACGGTCCGAATGCCGGGGTCTTTTTCGGTTGTCAGTCCGCGCGGGTCAAGGTCGGACACGCCGGCATTCGGCCTGTCGAGTTTCGCTCCCCGGACGGTGCCGCCACCTTAACCTTGGGATCCTTGGCCATGCTGCTGCCGGAGCCGGATTCCCCGGTCGTCTGGCGCGATGCCTACAAATTCGACTTTATCCACCATCTGGTGGGTTCCTTCGACTGGGGGCCGCTCGACTATTGGATTCTGGATATGCCGCCCGGCACCGGTAACGAACTGATCACCATGTGCGATCTGATCGAGGACACCGAAGCAACGGCACTGCTGGTCACAACGACGCAGGCGGTTGCCCTGCATGACAGCCTCAAGGCCGCCCGATTCTGCCGCGAGCGAGGTTTGCCCATGCTGGGCTGGGTAGCAAACATGGCCGGTCTGGTGTGTCCGCATTGTGCCGGTGAGATCGAGCTGTTCCCGCGCTCGGAGATGAGCGAGCAGCTCACCGCGGCGGGCTTGGAGCGGCTTGCAGAGGTACCTGTCTCGCTGCGGCTCGCATCAGCCTCTGACGCCGGACAATCGGTGGTCTTTAGCGCCCCAGACAGCCTGGAGGCATGCATCTTTAAAGATTTGGCACAGCGGCTCGCGCGTTGATTGATAGGGGTTGCCGCGCCCCGCTAAGGCGATTGCCGGAAATGTTGATACCAGATGGCGCCGGATTGAGGCTCGCCTTCAAGGAGCACCACCCGGAGCATAGCCGGGCTATGTGACGGGTGGTGCGACACCGAAGGCGGGCGTCAAGACAAGCCAGATGGTATGAACATTGACAGAAATAGCCTAAGCTGGCGTAGCCTCAAACTGATCGGCTGCGATGACTGAGATCCCCTGCGATGACTGACGCCTTGCAGTTGCTCACTGCGCATATCCGTGAGAACGAAGACAGCCTGGTCGATCAGGTCATTCACGCGGCGAGCGACACAGGTTACTTCCAATATACGCCCGCGTTGACGCGCGCCTGGCGGGAGTCCGTCCTGGGGCTCAACACCGACCTCTGTGCCGCACTGTCGGCCTGGGCGGATCTGCCGCCCATCATCGCTGAAGCCGATTATCAAACGGAGCCGTATTGTCAATTCGCGCTCGAGACCGGGCGGCGGCATCGCGCTCGTGGCGTCACGCTGGGTCTCTTTTTAGGTCTCATCAAGCATTTTCGCGCCTGCTATCTGGATCTGGTGCGCGAATGCCCACTGCCGGAGCATGAGCACACCCGCGCGCAGCGTTTTGTCGAGCGCTTCTTCGATCGGGCCGAGCTTGCCGTCTGCGCCGACTGGGATCGCCCGGACAAAGACGAGGTGATCGCGGACCTAACGGCTAAGAACCGGCTTCTGGCGAATGAAAAAGACAAGTATCTGACGCTCTTTGAAAGCATTCGCGATCCGGCATTCGTGCTCGACGTGGCGGGCAAGGTGGAGAACCTGAATGCCGCAGCCTGGCGGCTGCTGGGAATCGAGACCGATTCAGGCGAGGCCTACTATTGTCCGCAAGGCGAGCTTCCCGAACGCAAACGCATCGACGCATTCTTCAGTGGTCAGGGGCTCGAAGACGATACGACCATTACCTTGGAGACCGCACAGGGGCGACGTAGCTTCGAGGTTCACCGCAGAGCTGTTCTCGAAACCGGCAGCAAGTACTCGGGCTCGTTGTTGGTGTTGAGCGACGTGACCGCCCACTTGCGCGCCTTGGCCGAAACCGAGCAAGCGAATCGGGCCAAATCCGCATTCCTCGCCACGGTCAGTCATGAAATCCGCACGCCTCTGAACGGGATTCTTGGTGCGGTTCGGCTGTTGGGGCGGGATCAGCTCACGCAGGAACAGCAGTCCTATGTCACCGCCATTGCACGCTCTGGGGAGCGGCTCCAGACCCTGATCGACAATGTGCTCGACTACTCGCGCATCGAGGCCGGCAAGCTTGCGCTTGATGCGGGTCCATTCAATCTGCGCGAGATTCTGGACAATGTGATGGCCATCATGTCCCCCCGCGCCAAAGAACTCGGGCTTGGACTGGTCCTCGATGCCCCTGATGTATCCACCGCAATCGTGCGCGGCGATTCCTGCAAGCTGCAACAAGTGCTGCTGAATTTGGTCGGTAATGCACTCAAATTTGGCGATCAGGGCGACGTCAGGCTTGGGCTGCGCCGTCTTGAAGGCACTGTCGTGCGTTTTGAAGTTGAGGATTGCGGGCCTGGAATTGCAGCCGAAGAGCGCGAGCGACTTTTTCTGCCCTTTACGCAGTTGCACCGGGCTTCCCCGGCCCGCGATCGCGCGCGCGGCAGCGGTAGTGGCCTCGGCCTGGCCATTTGCCAGCATTTGACGAGGATCATGGGCGGGCGCATCGGGGTGGATCCTGCTCGATCGCGCGGGAGCATTTTTTGGCTCGAGATTGCCTTACCGCCAGCGGGGGAGCCCGCTGCACCGGCCTGTCCTGTAGTGGATGTACCGCAGCCCTCGCGGCCACTTTCGCTACTGCTCGTTGAAGACGATGAGGTCAACCAACTCGTCGCCTGTGGCTTGCTTGAGTGTGCCGGTCACAGCGTCACAATCGCCGGGAATGGCGCAGACGCCATTGATGCGCTGAAGACGCAATCGCAGCCGGGTTTCGATGTGGTCGTACTCGACATCCGTCTGCCAGACATGGACGGTTTTGAAGTGGCCGCTCGGATCCGGGAGCTCACAGATTGGCGAATGCCGATCGTCGCCGTTACCGCTCATGTTGCCCGCAGCGAGATCAAGCGCCGCGATACGATCGACGCGCTGCTCATCAAGCCCTTTGACCCGCAGGAGTTGCAACGCACGCTCGCGAACCTGACGAATCCAGGTGCGCGGGTTCGTTTCCTGGATCGATCGGTGATCTGCGAGCATCTGGAGCAGCTGGGTGTTGCGCGTACCGAGAGAATCGTCTCCGCCTTCGAGCGGGTTTGCTCGGTCTCACTGGCCGAATTGGACGATGGACCTGAGCCGCAGCCGGCGACCATTGCCGCTGTGGCCCATCGCTTGCGCGGTGCTGCCAATGGACTCGGATTGCGCCATCTGGCACGACAAGCCGCGAAGGTTGAATTGGCCGCGACTCAGTTCGCTTCTGCGGATCTTCTTGGTTTGCTGGGCGACCTCAAGGGCAGCGCGCTGAGATCGCAGCGGGTATTGGAGTCTGCCTGGCGGGCGATGGTATTACCGAGAGCAAGCGCTAACGATTCTTGACCTTGGCTTTGAAGAGGTACCCTAAGCCCTGAATGGTCATGATCAGTTTCGGTGCGCGCGGATTCTCCCCGAGCTTGCGCCGCAGCCTGCTGATTAGAACGTCCACAGTGCGATCGCTGGGTTGCCAGTCGCGGTTGCTGAGGTGGTCGAGCAGGGCATCGCGGCTCAGGGCGCGCCCTGGCTTGGCTGTGAGCACTTCGAGCAGGTTGAACTCGCCACACGTGAGCGCGACGCCTTGCCCATCAGCTGCCAGCAGACATCGCTGATGGAGATCCAAAGACCAATCACCAAAGTTGCGGTGCCTTGGTTGATCCTGCCCTGAATCTGCCCCTGAATCTGCGCTGACCCGGGTGCGGCGCAGCAGGTTGCGCGCCCGCACAAGAAGCTCCCGGGCATTAAAGGGCTTCACGACATAGTCGTCCGCCCCAAACTCTAACCCCAGTATCCTATCCACGTCATGATCGCGACTGCTCACGAAAATGATCGGCATCTGCGAATGCTGGCGAATCTCGCGGATTAGACTGAACCCATCCTCCCCAGGCAAACCGACATCCAACAGCATTAAATCAATGCGCTTTCGGGCCATTGTTGCGCGTGCTTCCTCTGCATCGCCAGCCTCGTCGACTGCGTAGCCATCCTGCGCGAAGTAGCCCGAAAGGGTGGCGCAGGTGACCGGATCATCATCAACAATCAATATGTTATCGGCCAGGAGATTCGGCTGAGTTTCGACAGGTTGCATCTTAGTACCTCATTTCAGCTTCACTTGCGGATACAGGTGCTTGGGTTTCACGCGCGCTTTTTCATTTGTGAATTGCCAGTCGACCCCGATTTGCGCCTCATTTCGTTGTTGTGCCCAGGCGGCGGTTTCGCGGCGAAGGGTTTCGACCTCGCTGATGCGCCGGTTGAGACACGGCTTGGTCATCACGCCGAGCTCGATTTCGGCCATGCCTCACCAGCTCCCATGCTTCGGGTTATAGTGAATTTCCAGCCGATCAATCAACCGCCGCGCTTGCTCGGGTGGAAAGGCTTTGTACAGAGAGGCAGGCGTATTGGGGTTATCCCCGACGAGGACGACCTTTTCGGCATAGCGATAGTCCACGTCGAGCCATATCTTGATTTTCTCCGCCAGGTCGATGGCGGTTTTGGTTTCACGCACGCTGACTTTGTGCCATTGCCCCAGCGGCTCGGTGATCATGAAGTTCACCGCCGTGCCGATACGCTCCTCATACTCATATCGTAGCGTTCAGGCTGCCCCGGTACCAAACGTGTTTAAAAAGGGGCTGAAAGCCGCACAATGGGTAGGAATTAACCAGATATTAGGTTTCTCGAATATTAGAAACGCTTGATGCAATTGCCCTGCTTGGCAGCCGTACATGTTTGAGCGAGCGTAACAGACTCTGTAGATTAAGATCGGCACGGCCGTTCGTAGGCTTGCAGATTTGCTCCAGGCTTCCTTCTGACCTCGCCTCGCGGCTCGGCCCTTGCCCTTCGCTAGTCGTTTTCGCCTGATCAGAGACCAGACGGTGATCCTCCTACAGGGGACCTTCACACCATCAGTTCATGCCCATGCTGGGCGTACCACCGGGCGCTTGTTCGGACGCAAACTACGCTACGCTTCGTTTGCGCCGCACAGCTTCAGCTGTTATGCATCAGATGCGGAGTTAATGTGAATCCGACAACAAGAGTTTGTAGTGGATCTGACTTCGAAGAGAAGATTGGATATTCCAGAGCAGTAGATGATGGTAGGTACGTATTCGTTTCTGGCACGACAGGTTACGATTACAAATCCATGCACATCGCTGTAAGCGCTATCGAACAAGCAGAACAGTGCTTCAACAACATCCGTGTCGCTCTTGAAGAATGCGGAAGCAGTTTAGAACGCGTCGTAAGGGTCCGCTATATTTTCCCAAGGCGAGAAGATTTTGAGCCCTGCTGGCCGGTATTTAGAAAATACCTTGGTGCGGCGAAGCCTGCGGCCACCCTAATAATTGCTAGCCTGCTGGATGAAAAAATGAAGTTAGAAATCGAAGTAACTGCTTTGAGCGCCAACAATCCATAACAATTTGCTCAGCGCCGACCCAATACCGCGCGCTGAGCTTGGCTCATAACATCAAGGTGGAGCCAGTGCGGTATTGGACCGAGAAGCGCCCCTAACTATTCAAAAAGCGCGTACAGAATCTTCAGGGACTTCAAAGCCATACGATCCGGACAGATGAGACCACCCCGCCCCGCTCCATCCTGCAGGACGCCGTAGAAGGGAACTCGGCGTATCGGCGTCACCCCCAAGCCCCCCGCCAGAGATCTTCCCGTTCGGAACAAGATTCTTCCTGTTTCGAGTAGGCCGGCCTACGCCCGCAAAGCGAATATGTCTCATATACATTCTCGCTACCAAGGCTCGCGGTGCCGGCCCCCTCCCCCAGCACTCGACCGACTCACGACCGAACGGAACCCAACATGTCTCCGACCGAAGGACTCTCCATTCGCGGTCTCGCCAAGACCTATCCCAACGGCATCGCGGCCCTGCGCGGCATCGATCTCGAGGTGGCGCCCGGACTCTACGGGCTGCTCGGCCCGAACGGTGCCGGCAAGAGCACCCTGATGCGCACCCTGGCGACGCTGCAGACGCCCGATCGCGGCGAGATCCGTCTCGACGGGATCGACCTGCTCGCCGAACCCGACCGGGTGCGCGGCCGTCTCGGCTATCTGCCGCAGCAGATCGGGGCCTATCCGGGCGTCACCGGACGCGAGCTGCTGACCCGTTTCGCCTGGCTCAAGGGCCGTACCGAACGCCGCGAGCGGCGCGCCGAGATCGCGACCCTGCTCGAACGGGTCAACCTCGCCGAGGCCGCCGACCGGGCGGTCGCGACCTATTCGGGTGGCATGCTGCGCCGTTTCGGCATCGCCCTGGCCCTGATCGGAGCGCCCCGGCTGCTGATCGTCGACGAGCCGACCGCCGGGCTCGACCCGGCCGAGCGCAACCGCTTCCATCGCGTGCTGGCGGACGTGGCCGCCGAGGCGGTGGTGCTGCTCTCGACCCATATCGTCGAGGACGTCGAGAACCTATGCTCGCGGGTCGCCATCCTCGCCGAGGGGCGCATCGTCGCCGAGGGCACGCCCGCCGAGCTCACCGGACGGCTCGCGGACCGGCTCTGGTCGCGGGTCGTACCGCGCGGCGAGACGCCGCCCCCGGCCGTTCATCTCTCGGCCGTGCCGGGCGGCACCCTGGCCATCCTCGAATCGGACCGGGCGCCGGATGACCGCTTCGACGCCCATCGGCCGCGGCTGGAGGACGCCTACCATGTGGCACTCGCCGGAGCCGGCGTCCTGGAGGCCGCGGCATGAGCACCTTCTGGCACGAGGCGCTCGACGAGCTGCGCGCCGGGCTGCGCAGCGGGGTCGTCGCGCTCATCTTTCTGGTGCTAGTCGGCTACCTGCTGATGGTGCTCGCCAATTCGGGCTATCTGCGCGACATGGGCGCGGTCGACATCCCGCGCAACGCGCCGAGCCTGGTCTATCTCATGACCTCGGGCGACGCCTTCTTCCTCTTCTTCGCTTGGGCCTGGGTCTTCGCCCAGCCGATCCTGCGCGACCGCTCGGCGCGTCTGAACGAGCTGGTGCTGGCCGCGCCCATGCCGCTGTCCGGCTGGCTGACGGCCCGTTTCATCGGGGCACTCGGGGTCGCGTTGCTGGTCGGCAGCTCGCAGATCGTCGGTTTTCTGGCCGCGCCCCTGCTGGAATGGATGGGCGCCGTGCCGCCCGGCTCGGTCGCGCCCGCGCCCTGGGCGGCGTTCGCCTGGGCCTGGCTGGTCTTCACCCTGCCCCTGGCGCTCGGCGCCGGTGCCCTCTACTACCTGGCGGCGATCCGCACCCGCGGGCTGGCCGGCCCCTTCGCCGTCGCCGCCGCGCTCATGACCTTCTGGATGGTCTCCATGATCGTGCTCAAGGGCGCGGACGCCAGTCCCTTCCTCGCCACGCTGCTCGATCCCTCCGGCTTCGCCGAGGCCGAGCATCAGGTCGAGCACTGGACGCCCCTTGAGAAATCCACGGCCCTGCTGGCGCCGACCCCAGCGCTGATCCTCAGCCGCCTGCTCTGGTGCCTGGTGCCGCTCGCCCTGCTCTGGATCGGGATCCGACGCGCGACGCGGGAGTCGCTGATCCTGGAGCAGGCACCACGAAAGGCCACCGCGAGGACGGACCGTGCGACGCGGACCGGATCGGCGCCCATGTCCCTGCCCGGTCCAGTGACCGGACCCTCCTGGTGGCGCGCCTTGATCGCCGAATCGCTCTGGCAGCTCGGGCAACTACTGAGGCGGCGCGCCCTCTGGGGCGCACTGGCCTTCCTGACCCTGCTCGCCGTGGTCGGCGCCTTCTTCCATGTCGTCCAGCACGCCGACGGTCCCTTGGTGCCGCGTCCCGAGCTGGTCGCACCGCTGCTGACGGAGCTCTTCTTTCTCATCATCGCCTTCGTCGTCGCCGGACTGGTCGGCACCACGATGCGGCGCGACGACCAGATCGGTCTCGGCGAGATGCTGGACGCCGCGCCGGCCCCGGAGGGCGTGCGTCTGGTCGGACGGCTCGTCGCGGTTGGGGCTCTGACCCTGATCCTGGCGCTGGTTCCGGGTGCCGGCACCCTGATTACGGCTGTGCTGACGGATCCGGGCAATCTGGATCTCGCCCTGCCCCTGGGCCACCAGGTCCTGGTCCTGTTCCCCGCCCTGCTTGAGCTCGCCGCCGTCACCGTCCTGCTGCACGCGGCGATCCGACGTCCCGGTCTGGCCTATGCCGCCTCGGTGCTCGCGGCCTTCGTGATGGTGGTCAACTTCGAGTCCGAGCTCGTGTCCTATCCGCCCCTGCAGATCGGCATCCCGGTCGGCATCGCACTCTCCGGGCTCACCGGATTCGCCCCCTGGATGGAGCAGATTCTGGTATCGGGCGGCTTCAAGCTGGCGCTCGTCATCCTGCTGCTGGCTCTGGCCGCGAGCCTATCCCCGCGCGGAACCGACACGGGCGGGGCCGACCGCTGGCGCGCCTTCCGCACCCGTCTCGCCGGACCGGCCGGCCAGGTGGCGGGCGTGGCGCTGATCGCCCTGACCGGACTCGCCCTGCTGCTCCATCAGCGCTACCGGGTCGAGGGCAGCTACGAGACGCTCGCCCAGACCCAGGCCAAGGACGCCCGCTGGGAGGCGCATTGGCTGTCCTCGGCAGCGCCCTTCTCGGTCGCGGGAGGCGCGGTCAATCTGACGCTCGATCCGGACGCGCGCATGCTGCGGGGCCAGTGGACGCTCGATGGCGTGCGGACCGACGAGGGCATCCTGCATGCCGAGCTGCCGGACGGATTCCAGTTGGAGAACGCCACGGTCGAGGGACAGCCGGCGGCGACCATCGTCGAGGAGGATCATCTCGCCGTGCGTCTCCCCCACTGCGGTCCGTCCGGATGCCGTGTCGCACTGCATTGGTCGCAAGCGGTGCGCGGCTGGAACGACGAGGATCGTCCCGGCTGGCTGCTGCCCAATGGCTTCTGGCTGCACGCCGCCGAGGTGCTGCCCAGGCTCGGACTGGATCCGGACCGGGTGCTGCGTGTCCCCGCCGAACGGGCTGCGCTCGGGCTCTGGCCCGATGCCGAGCTGCCCGAGTATCGCGCCACCCTGTCGAGCGGGGCCGCGGCGCCGGCCGGCGACTGGCGCTGGAGCCTTCGGATCGCGGGCCGGAAGGATGTCGCCGAACAGGGAGGGACGCTCGACGGACCGCTGGATTTCGCCGCCGTCTGGGCACCCGAGGCAGGGCGCACCGAGCTGAACGGCGTCGTCTATACCCAGGATCCGAGCCGAGCCGACACGACCGTCACCATCGCCGAGGACCTGACCGAGATGCGCACCTGCGTCGCACGACGCCTCGGCGCCGCGCCCGAGGTGCGGCGGGTGATGCAATGGCCACGCGGGCTCGGGGACTCGAGCCTCGCGGGCGACAGTCTGATCCTCGCCGAGGATCCGCACTGGGACGTCGCCGACCAAGGCGTCGGACGCTGGAAGCGCCGCGCCGCCATCGCAACCGCGCTGGCTCAACGGCAGATACGCGATGCCGCCGATCTGCGCCAGGGACCAGGATCGCTCTGGCTCGCCGCTGGCGTGCCGGGCGCGATCGGCTTGCTCTGCGTCGCTGAAACCGACGGTATCGATGCCCTCGCGGCGTTGATCGCACGCGGAGCCGACGCGACCACTCAGGCGCTCGCGGGCAGCACAGTCCCGGTCGGCGCGCTGCGAATGGCCACCTCGGACGGCTGGGCGCGCGACTATGGCCCGCTCGCCGCGCTCGACTGGACCGCCCGCCAGGCGCCAGACCAGTTTGCAACGCTCCTGACCGAGATTCGCCGGGGAGACGATCTCGACACCGCACTCGCCGCTGTCGTCGGCGAAACCTCCAGCGCACGCATCCTGGGCACGCCGAACACCTCGGACGTGCAGACCGCGACCCAGCCGCCCACCGGCAAGCGCTGGCAGTGGTTCGAGGGTGGATGGCTGGCGAGCCGCTCGGCCGCCGAGGCATGGCGCTATCGGGTGGAGCAAACTCGATTGAACCTGGAGCCGAGCGACGATCCGTCACCGCACCTTGCGGAACCAGACGCGGCTACGTTCCTATACCTCGATGCCTGGCCGGGATACGAACGGGCGCCAGCGGACAATCTGGTGCATGTGGCTGACTGAGGAGGAACCGCAAGCGCCCGGTCAGGCGCATGCCGACAGCAATTCGGGCAGGCCACCTCAGCGGTGAGGAGACCCCGGTCGTCATCAAACTCGACGGCCTGCCGCTATCGGCAAGCAGTTCGACCATGAGCCTGCTCGACTAGACCGCGTCGCGGTCCTCAAGGGTACCCAGTGCACCCTTGAGGGCTCAACGCATAGCTTTACCCATAACTCGCCCCTGCGGAACGCTGAGCCTCAAGAGCGAGCACGAAATCAGCCGCGCGTTGCAGCCCGATCCACAGGGATTGCGGTCCCGGGAAGCCATCACTTTTTCGGTTGAGGAAGCCACCGAGGGTGGCCACCATGCGGACCATGGCATCGAGGAGTTATTGTGATTTCTGGTGTACAGGAGCCCGAGGAGGGATGGCGTATCCTGTCGACTGGTCACGACCAAGATCACAGACGACAGAGGTGGATACGCCATGACCGAGTCTACGCTTGAAGTTCTTTCACAACCAGAAATCGAGGGGCACGACCCGCTGCATGCGTTGCTCAGGA